>CAJSZT010000036.1:0-58859 GCA_910573785.1 Lachnospiraceae bacterium
ACATCTCTGCTGTCTACCCAAGACTCGCTTGGTGCGGTATAGCTTGTACCTTACACCGTAGGACTTTCACCCACCGAATTCCAAGCCCTTAGCTGGGCGCACCCTAATAGAACAAAAAAATGCGTGCTTCGCCATTCTGTCTCTATACAGGCAGACTAACACACGCAATATCACAACTGAAACTTCCAAACGCGGCGAAGCGACGATTTGAAAGCTTTAGAATTTTTATTTTATGCATTCACATATTATAAAATACTCTGTCCCGGCAGATTTGTCAAGACATTTCAGCATTTGACATTTTGGGTTATAATTCACGGTTACATGTCACACCCCGACCAATCACCACGCTGATTGGTCGGGAGGATGCACATAAGAGCTGGTATTCAGGCCGTCCATTGCCGTAGGCAATTTAAAATGACGGCCTGAGTTACAGGGCACGCCTGGTCAAGGTGTGACCTGTAACAATTCACGTTACTGTTCCCCCCTGGCCGGGCGCTCAAGTAACCATCCGGCTCATTAGAAAGTCGCCTGACGGCAAGAAGCCGGGTGCCCGCTCCATCACTGTATTGGCCGGTTGCCGTGCAGCGAGTGCACGACACCGTATGAACGGTAACTAATTCACGCCATTTTTTATTTTGTAAGTGTCACCGCATACCCCGCCAAAATTTCCGCATACATCGCCAGCTCCGGCTCCCGCACCGCAACCTCGATCCCACTTCCCCCAGAGCTGCCGAATACATTTTCTCCAAAAGAAAGAGTACTGCATTCCCGGAGATCCAGCCTGTAGATAGACGTCCCGTCAAATGCCCGGTCCGCAATTCTGGTGACATAAGATGGAACCGAATAAATATCCATCCATGCGGCCGGAAATGCCAGCAGCACCGACATCGTGCTGTCAAACAGGACACCGCTGTCACTCACGCATCCGGAATTTCCGTTTTCCACGTCGATCCACTCCAGAGATAGCAGATCCGCAAGGGCTCCTTCTTCAATCGTAACAGCTCCCGCCGGGATATATAATTCCAGGATTCCTGCCCCGCACCCGGAAAATGCGCCTCTCCGGATTCCGGTACATTCTGCCGGTAATGTCAGACATCCATCCGGTATCTCCGCATATTCCGGAAGAAATCCATAGAGCATCCCTATTTCATCAAGTAAGAAGCAGGAAACAGACGGCTGCTCTCCGTTTTCCTCATCCCCTGTATCCGGTACTGCGGGATCTGCCGCCTCCCCGCCTTCGGATGGATTCACCGGTATCACCGGATCCACTACAATTCCGCCGGCCGGGTATTCCGGCACTGCAGGATCCACTACGGTTCCGTCTCCGGATGGATCCCCGGGCACCGTCGGGTCCACTACGGTTCCGCTTCCGGACGGATTCTCAGGCACTGCAGGATCTGTCACGATTCCCCCTACAATACCGGACGGATTCCCGGGCACTGACGGATCTGTCACGATTCCCCCTACAATACCGGACGGATTCCCGGGCACTGACGGATCTGTCACGATTTCCTCTACAATATCGGACGGATTCCCAGGCACTGACGGATCTGTCACGATTCCCCCTACAATACCGGATGGGTTGCCGGGCACTGACGGATCTGTCACGCCTCCCACTCCAGTACCAGACGGATTCTCAGGCACTACCGGATCTGTCACGACTCCCACTCCAGTACCAAACGGATTCTCAGGCACTACCGGATCTGTCACGATTCCCCCTACAATACCAGACGGATTCTCAGGCACTACCGGATCCAACACCGTATCTCCTCTGTCCGGATTCCCGATCTCAGACAAGTTCCCAGATACCACAGGAACCTCTGCGTTTCCACTTTCAATAGAATCTCCAGGAATGGCCGACTCCACAACCGCCCCATTCCACTCTGATCCTGTTTTCCCTACCTCTTCTGCGGCCATATCCCCGTGCAGAGCCTCCCACACATTCCCGTCTGTCACATCCGGTAATATCAATGTCTGCTCAGGCATCACTGAATCTGCCAGCTGCGGTTCCCAGGCCGGTCGCTCCTCCAAAAGCATTTTTTTCAAGATCAGATATTCCTCATCTCCCATAAACCCGCTCTTCCCGTCCGGATTCACAGCGGCAATTTTGCCTCCGGCAATATCCACATATGCAATCTGTTCTTCCTCCGCAACACCGTCTCCCATTCCTGAAAACACCTGACTCAGCATCAAAGCAATCCCAAGCAGAAGAATTAGAACCCCTTCTAACGCCTGTTTTGAAAACATCCCTCCAGCTCTCCAGGATTCTGTCCTAATCATTTCCTCCATCAATTGTTCACCTGTCCCTTTCCACAAATCGACAACTTCCACTAACCTTCTTATTGTACACCCAAAAAAAGGAATGCCGCAATTCAATGCAACATTCCTTTGCAAGTTTTTCTTAACAACTCCTTACTTTCCAACCGCCTGCATTCTCCGCTTAGGTTCTGCTTTTTTTACATCATCAATCATATAGACCTGGCGGTGGGCATTCTCAGACTGGCCGGACTGGTTCTCATTCACGTCCACATCCGCAATCCCCCGATTCAAAAACGCATCCGGCAGGTTCGAACTGGTATCCTGAAAATCCTTTTTCCACTCAGACTGAATCTTCTGATCCCGGATAATATCTGCCTTCCGAAGATTATACGTAGGTACAAGCTTCTTCACAATCTTCTTCATATGATCTGTCTCTGCATAGGCAGACTGATACAGTTCCTCCAGGTCTTTGAGAAATTCCTCCTCGTTCATTTCAATCGGACGCCCGATATGGATCCGTTCATTCTCCGTACTGCGCAGCCCCTCTTCTTCCATAAGCAACTCTTCATACAGCTTTTCGCCCGGCCGAAGACCAGTATATTTGATCTCGATATCCACCCCTGCTTCGAAACCGGACAGTTGGATCAGATTCTTTGCCAGGTCCGCAATCTTCACAGGCTGTCCCATATCCAGTACAAAAATCTCACCGCCCTCCGCACTGGCGCCGGCCTGGAGTACGAGAGAAACCGCCTCTGGGATCGTCATGAAATACCGGACAATATCCGGATGTGTCACAGTAACCGGACCGCCTGCCGCGATCTGCTTCTTGAAAAGCGGGATCACACTTCCGTTGCTCCCCAGCACATTTCCAAAACGGACCGCAACATATTCCGTATCGGAGCGGTTGTTGAATACCTGAATGATCATCTCGCAGATCCGCTTGGAAGCACCCATGATATTGGTCGGATTGACCGCCTTATCTGTGGAGATCAGCACAAACTTCTTCGTATTATATCGATCTGCGGCAAGTGCAACCTTGTATGTACCGAATACATTGTTCTTGATTGCTTCATTGGGACTGTCCTCCATCAGAGGCACATGCTTATGCGCCGCCGCATGGTATACAATATCCGGCCTGTATCTTGAAAACACGCTGTTCACCTTACGCCCATTGCGCACGGAACCGATCAGCACCACCAGATCCAGATAGGGATATTTCCTTTTGAGCTCCTGCTGGATGTCGTATGCATTATTCTCATAGATGTCAAATATAATCAGCTGTCGCGGGCCGTTTGCCGCAATCTGACGGCAGAGCTCGCTTCCGATACTGCCGCCTCCCCCGGTCACCAGCACCACCTTGTCCGATACATAGCGGCCGATCTTTTTCGTCATGACCCGGATAGGCTCCCGGCCCAGCAGGTCTTCAATCTCTACATTGCGCAGCTTGGATACGCTCACCTCGCCCTTCACAAGCTGATATACTCCGGGCAGGATCTTAAATTCACAGTTCGGCACGTTCTGGCAGATGGATAGAATCTTCCTTTGCTCCTTCTTGCTTGCACTGGGGATTGCCATGATGATCTCGTTGATTGCGTATTTTTGAGCATAGTCAAGAATACGGTCCCGGCCTCCCACGACCCGGATGCCGTGAATATAGGTCCCTTGCTTTCTGGGATCATCATCAATGATGCAGCAAATATTTGCATCCAATTCCTCGCTCATCTCCAGCTCACGCATGACTACGTTACATGCCTCCCCGGCACCGATGATCATCGTATTGCGCATGTGGCTCCCATGGACCTGCCCCCGGTACAAAAGCTTGATCAGCCGGTAGGAAAAACGGGTGGCACAGATCAGGAGGAACAATGCGGTCCCATACAGCAGGAAATAGCTCCTGAAAATCTTCTTATAGGTAAAAAAGTAGTAAAGCGCGTTAAATGTCGTGGAAGCCAGACAGCCCTCCAGCACATACACCAGCTCCTTCATGCTGGCAAACCTCCACAAGCTCGAATAGAGACGAACCCCCGCAAAGATCACCACAGTGACCACGGTATTGAGCGGAATCATATCCACTATGGAATTCAAATATGGAAAATCTACATTTGACAGATCATTAAACCTGAGCCAGAGCGCAATATAAGAACTCAGATTAATACACGCAATATCCAGCGCCACGAAAAACAGCTTGGATAAAAAGGAAAACAGCTGTTTCTCCTTCACCTCTTCTACTATACGCTTCATGAGCATGTACCTCCCTTATGCCTTTTTAAAAATGATCCATTTGCTGAACAGATAGTTCACAATGATCACTAAAATTCCGGCAATAATCTTAATGATTGAGTCCGGATATCCCATCATGTCCACCAACACAAGAAGCATGAGCGTCTCTCCAGCGCCGGAAAAGACCCGCGCAGCCACAAACTGCGAGATTTCCTTCCAGAGCTTCTCCCGGCTCCAGTCCAAAGAGACAAAAACAAAAATCTTATTCACCAGATACGCAAACATCACTGAGATGACCCATGCTATGACATTGCTGACCAGATAGTGGATGGAAAACAATTTCGTACAGGCGAAATAGACGGCATAATTTACCACCGTCGTCAATACGCCGCAGAATCCATATATAATCAACTCTTTGTATTGCACCAGCAAATGTTCCAAAAGCTTTTTCATCATGATCACCCGATTTCCCTGACTGCCTGGAGGGCTGCCTCTACAACCTTGTCCATGTCATAATACCGGTAGCTTCCGAGCCTTCCGCCGAAGATCACATTATTCTCCGCATCTGCCAGCTTCCTGTACTCTGCGTATAACCGGCTGTTCCTCTCATCATTGACCGGATAATAGGGCTCCATCCCCACCTTCCACTCAGAAGAATATTCTCTGGAAATGACCGTCTTTTCCTGGGTCCCAAATTCAAAATGCTTATGCTCAATGATCCGGGTATATGGAATTTCCTTTTCCGTATAATTCACTACCGCATTGCCCTGGTAATTGTCGCAGTCCAGTACCTCTGTCTCGAACCGGACCGAGCGGTACTCCAGAGCGCCCAGCCGATAGCCGAAATATTCATCGATCATCCCTGTAAAGATCGTCTGATCCGCAATGTCCGGGTTCTCCTTCCGAAATGCGAAATAATCCGTATTCGTCCGGACTTCCGTCCCTTCCAGCATCCGTTCCGCAATCGCTGTATATCCGCCGATGGGGATTCCCTGATATCGGTCGTTGAAATAATTATTGTCATACGTGAACCGGACCGGCAGGCGGCGGATGATAAAGGCCGGCAGTTCCCTGCAGTCTCTGCCCCACTGCTTCTCCGTGTAGCCCTTTACCAGCTTCTCGAATACATCCCTGCCCACCAGGGACAGGCACTGTTCCTCCAGATTCTTCGGATCCGTAATGCCCGCCTCCTGAACCTGCTTCGCAATCATCTCCTTCGCCTCCCAGGGGGTACGGATCCCCCACATTTTGCTGAAGGTATTCATATTGAACGGCAGGTTGTACAATTCGTCCTTATAAACCGCAACGGGCGAATTCACATAATGGTTGAACTCCGCGAACTGGTTCATGTACTCCCAGATCTGCCTGTTGGAGGTATGGAAAATGTGCGCACCGTATTTGTGCACATGGATTCCCTCTATCTCCTCACAATAAATATTTCCCGCAATATGATCCCGCCGGTCAATGACCAGGCAGCGCTTCCCCCGCTTATGCAGCTCATGTGCCATGACTGCGCCATACAGTCCGGCACCCACGATCAGATAATCATACTTCATAATCAGTCTCCATATTTTGTAAATTTCAAATGCATAGATGCATCCTGTACTCAATATATTGTATTGTCGCTAAAAACCATTTTAACCTTTATGCAATAGTTTTGTCAATATTTGTTCACATTTTAACAAAACTTACTATATTCACTGGGTCTCGAATTGACCGGGTTGCATTTGATCAGTCCCTATCTGACCGGTTTCCATTTGATTATTGTCTATCTGGCCGGGTTCCATTTGATTATTTTCCATCTGACCAGTTTCCATTTGATTATTGTCTATCTGACCGGGTTCCATTTGGTCATTTTCCACCTGGCCGGGTTCCATTTGGTTATTTTCCATCTGGCCGGCTTCTGTTTGCTCCGTTCCCATTTGACCCATTTCTCTTTGCTCCGCATCGATCTGCTTAATTTCTGTAATCGTGCTGGTCAGAAACTTTGTACTGCCATTTTCCAAGACAGTATACACATGAATATTATAGTTCTCCATCCTGCTGCCGAAACTGGAAATATTAATATCCATCGTATAATCGCCATCCGGATTCTGTACGGCCTGCATCCATTGAAGATCTGTCTGCCCATCCAGTGTCCATACGGCAATATTCAGGGCCCTGATGTTTCCCTGGACATTTTTGATATCTGTGATCACGATCGGCTGTATACCTGTAACCGGATCATAATCCTGCAGAATGATTTCTGCTTCCGGAAGATCCAGATTGATATAAGAGGTAAGTTCCTCCATAAACTTGGACTTTCTGTTAAGCTCCAGCGCCATTCGGTCTCGCTGATACTTCTCTGTCAAAGTCCATTCACTGGAAAACAGATTGGTACCCAGACCAAGTCGGTTGCCTTCAATCTCTGCTCCTAAGCTGGCCAATGTGGTCGGAAAATGATCAAAGGTCGTATAGTCCCTGTAAAGATCCGGTTTTTCCGGTTCCACGGCAGAGTTGATATAGGCAGTATACACCTTCCGGGTATAATCCAAGGGCACATCTCTGCAGAAGTCGCTGTCCATCGTCAGATGATCTCCTGCAATGACAATCGTTGTATTTTCGTAAAAATCCTGCCTCTGGACCCATCGAATGAACTCCGCAACCTTCTGGCTGGAGCAGGCAATCACATTGCCATATTGATCGTCCCCGAACTTGTTTCCGCAATCTCCACAGACATACCCGTCTTCTTTATGGGTATCCACTGTGAGGAGCGTAAGGTTAAAAGGTTCATCCTGCTGAGACAGGCTGCGCAGCTCCCTTTTTGCAAACTGAAACAGCCGCTTATCCTCATAGCCCCACCAGACCCTGTATCCTTCCGGAATCAGTCCTTCCCTAGCTGCATAATTATAATCATGGATCGTAAAGTCACCATGGCCGGAAAACAAGAGCCTGCGGCCTCCAAAGGTAGCATCCGACCCGATCAGCAATGTCTGTGAGTATCCGGCCTGCTGCAGAATATCCCCCAACGCGTTCGTTCCTTCAAAGAAAGCATCCTGGGTATTCATCTGATTGTTCTCCAGCGGAATTGACAGAGGCAGTCCTGCTGACTGTGCAAACATTGCCGCGACCGTCCAGGTTGTCTGAGGCATGGAATATCCGCCGTTCAGCGCAGTCCCCGATCCGGAAAAATCTTCATTTTGCTGGGCAATCTCTGTCAATTCCGGAATATAGCTGATGTCAAAAGCACCACCGTTCTCCACATCCGCATAGGTCGTCTCCATAGATTCAAGAAAAATATAGATCAGATTCCTCTTTTGTTCCGGAAAACGGATCGACACATCATCCGCATTCACATAATTATCTTCAATAAATGTGGAATATGTGCTCTTATTTTTCGAATAATTTGCAATGTCCAGTCGAACCCATGCCATATTCAGATAATAGCCTGCAAGTGCTACGGAACATACCAGGATCCCTGCCATAGCCGTATGATACATCCATCTTCTTTTCCGCAGAACGATCATCAAAATAAAAATAAGCAGCAGAGCCAATATCGATGCCGGAACACAGTATCCCACATATTCCATAATAATCTCTTCACTGGTTCCTTCCATCGGAGAATTCAGAAGGTATGCCACCTCATCCATGGTCAGGTAGCTCCACGTCTCGAACATCCACCGAATGCTGTTGCTCAGTAAAGCAGAAACAAATCCCAGCACGACGACGATCACTGCTTCTAAAACAAGTAAGATCCCTTTTATCGTTTTCACAAACACACTTTTCGCATTCATCTTTTCTCTCAATTTCTGTCCATTTGTATTTCCTGATGATACAGAAAGTCTTCCTCCTGCAGCTTTTCTGTAAAAAATATGATTCACAAACAGCAGACGTATATGCAGTCTGCTGTCCTCATTCCTAAATGCTTACTCCACCGTTACGGATTTGGCCAGATTCCTCGGCTTATCCACATCGCATCCCTTCCCTACGGATATATAATACCCAAACAACTGCAATGGTATGATAGCAAGTGAATTGGTAAAATATTGATTCGTTTCCGGAATATAGATCACATAATCCGCCGCCCGCTTTACATCTCCGTTTCCCTCATTGGTCACTGCCAGCACAAATGCTCCTCTTGTCCTGACCTCTACCATATTGCTGATCATCTTCTTATACAGCTTTTCCTGAGTCAGGACCGCCGCTACAAGGGTTCCCTCCTCGATCAGAGAGATCGTACCATGCTTCAGCTCTCCTGCGGCATAAGCCTCAGAATGAATATAGGAAATCTCCTTGAGCTTTAAGGATCCCTCCAGAGAAATGGCGTAATCAATCCCGCGGCCGATGAAAAAAACGTCCCTGGCAGCCAGATATCGGTTCGCAAACTTCTGGATGCGGTTCTTGTTATTCAGCAGCATCTCCACCTGATCCGGAATCCGTTTCAGGTCCTCTAAGTACTGTTCCAATTCCCCGTCTGTAATCGTCCCCCGCACATGCGCAAATTTCATAGCCAGCAGGTACAGGGCGATCAGCTGGCAGGAATATGCTTTGGTCGTTGCCACGGCAATCTCCGGGCCTGCCCAGGTATACATCACATTATCCGCTTCTCTTGCGATCGAGCTTCCTACGACATTCACAATCCCCAGCACCTTCGCGCCTCTGCTTCTTGAATCCCGCAGGGCAGCGAGGGAATCAGCGGTTTCCCCGGACTGACTGATAATGATGATGAGTGTTCCTTCCTCAATTAATGGATCCCGATACCGGTATTCTGAGGCCAGATCCACCTCCACAGGAATCCGGGCCATTCCTTCCAGAACATATTTCCCTGTTACTCCTGCGTGGTAGGCCGAACCGCAAGCCACGATCATCATCTTCTTCACGCTGAGTATATCCTCATCTGACATCCCCAGCTCTTCAATAACGATCTCCTTTCCTTTTAAGCGGGGGGAAAAGGTGTCTGAGATTGCTTTGGGCTGCTCATACATTTCTTTGAGCATGAAATGCTCATAGCCGCCTTTTTCCGCCGCATCCACATCCCAGTCGATATGTGTGGATTCCTTTTCCATGGACTCCTCATCTACGTTAAAGAACTCCATGGAATCCTGCTTCATCCGTACAATCTCTTCATTTTCAATGAAATAGACATCCCTGGTATACTTTAAAACAGCAGGCACATCCGACGCAATGATACATCCGTCCTTTGTATGGCCTACGATCAACGGACTGTCCTTACGTACCGCATAGAGTTCCTCCGGATGATCCCTGAACATGATCCCTAGGGCATAGGAGCCTTCCATGCGGTGCATGATCTTGATGATCGCCTGAAGAGGGTTCCCCCGATAATAGTGATCCAGGAGATGGGCAATGACCTCCGTGTCCGTATCCGACACAAACTCATATCCCTTCTCTGTCAGCTTTTTCTTCAGCTTCAGATAATTTTCAATGATCCCGTTGTGTACCACGACAATACTGTTATCCGCATTGAAATGAGGATGCGCATTCACATCCGAAGGCTCTCCATGTGTCGCCCAGCGGGTATGGCCAATCCCCGTTTGCCCGGGAAAGATCTCCCCGTCATGGGTCAGTTCGCTGAGCACCTTGAGCCGCCCCTTTGCCTTTTTCATCCTGATCTTTTCTCCGTCATATACCGCAATCCCGGCGGAATCATATCCCCGGTACTCCAACTTCCCCAATCCGTCCAGCAAGATCGGTGCTGCCTGTCTCTCCCCTACATATCCAACTATTCCGCACATAAAACTTCTCCTTTTACCAAAAAAAGCCCGGACAGCAAAGTCATTACTCTCTGCTGCCCCGGTATAAAAATTGTCTGTTATACGTCTATAAAGTCAATATCCTCGTAGGATTCCTTCTTCCCGGCTGAGTCCCCTTTCCCGGGAGTATACTCCTTAACGTCCTCTTCATCCTCGTAGTCGTCATCATAGTACTCATCGTCATCGTCGAACTCATCGTCATAATTGTCCTCCGAATCCGTAAATTCATCGTCATAATCGGAGTCGTCGAAGTCATCCTCCAGATAATCCTCCTCTTCGTCGTCCTCGTCATCGTATCCCACAAATTGCTGCCGAGATTTCTTTTTCACATTGGGTTTGTTCTCCTCCTCATCTCCCACGTACATATCCTCCAGCTCCGCGTTGCGCCGCCCGAGCTTGATGGACAGAACAAGAATGATAATGAACAGGATCACTACGATGACCGCAACCGCAATAGCAAGGATCAGCAGATTATCGGTGATGATCTTCTCCACCTTACCCAATGCGGAATCATCCTCTTCCTCCTCCGGTTCGCTGCTGACAGGCGTCTGGGCTACATATCTCTGATAGGTCCCGTCAATGGAATCATACTGATAAAAGCCTTCCACTCCAGAACTGCTCAGCGCATACATCAGATAAAACTCCATGGAGTCCATATTCTGCCATGCCGGAAAGCTCATATCATGCAGAGACAGTGAGGTCTCCACAAATGCCTCCGGAAGCGTACTTCCGTCTCCTGACGCCAGGATCAGAATATAAAAGGACTCCGATACATCTACCCGTTCGGCCAATACAAACGTGCTGTCGCTCTCATTGTACAGCACCATAATGGGATCCCCGTCTCCGGATATCATGAACAGGAATACCTTTCCGGAGGTATCCTGCCGAATCGCGGCATGCTCCGCGCCTGCATACTGTACTGTACTTCTGCTGAAGCCTGCCGGGATCAGTGCATCCGAAAAGTTTTCATAGATGTTATAATACATGCCGCCGATCTCAATACTCTCTGTTCCAAGTACACGCTCTGTTGACTCGGATGCAGCCGCAGTACCGTCCCCGGGTCCGATCGTTACAGCCGCTTCTCCCGCTGTCAGATTCAGTGTCTCATCCGAAAACAGGTATGCCGTAGATTCTGTCACCTGAATTGCCGCTGTTCCCTCTGCCACGCCTTTGAAGGTCAGCTCAAATGCCAGCTCCGTCTCGGTCCCCGTACCGGAGGCTGCCAGCGTAACCGTCCCTTCGCCTCCCTGGGCGTTGGTCCCGCTGACAAATTCCAGCATGGCCGGATCATAGGACAGGGTTACATTGGCATCTCCGATCGGCTGGCCGCCTGCATCAATCCGGACAGTCACCGGGATCTCAGCTCCCACACTTCCCGTAGGATCTGAAAGCATCAGTGTTCCATCCGCAGCATATCCAGTAAGCGCCGGAAACAGCATCAAGCTGCATACCGCAGCAATCATTACGACCCATCTGGTCACTCGTTTCTTCATATTCTTACCCTCTTCTCCTGTATTTGTACATACATTTTTTGCCGACCCGGATCATGCGGGACAAGCACATGCAATATTCATACTTAATAATAGGTATCCTGATAGTCCCCGGAGGTATTCGTTCCATCTCCTCCGACGGTACCATAATCTCCCGTGCCGGAATCTTCATAACCGGGATCATAGATTCCATCCCCGGTTCCATAATCTTCGCTGCCGTAATTTCCATTGCCGTAATTGTAGCTTCCGTCTTCATAGCCATTACTGCCAGGATCGCCGGAAGAAACGCTGCCGTCTCCGTTGCCTGTACCATCCCCGTAGCCGTTGTCCCCGCTATAGCCGCTGTCCTGGCCTCCATAGCTGTTGGTAACATCTCCGCTGTCATAAGAACCGTTCCCTACCACACCGGTCAAAAACGTGATCTCATCACTGATATCACATACTTTTTTAGAAGGCGTAAATCCATTCTCGCCAAACAGGAAGTTGTGCAGTTCCTTTACATTCTCCTCCAGGTTGGCAGGAATGACGGAGTCTCCCACATTCAGCACCATGGTCTCCAGATTAAACGGAAATCCTTTGGATTCACCGATCTGATACTTTTTCACATCCTTTGCATAGGCCAGAATCTCCGGAAGCGTAAAGTTGGTCCGTACCTTCGGCAGAACACGGTCAATGATATTATTGAGCGTCCCCAGGCTTGCCGCCTGCGCCTTCTCCGCAATCTTTTCGATCACCAGCCTCTGCCGCTCCGTGCGCCGGAAGTCGTCTCCCTCTGTATAACGGATCCGCGCATACGCAGTAGCCTGTACCCCGGTCAGATGCTGATATCCCGGTTCGGTCACCGCCCAGGTATCTACACCGGTATTCTTGATGATCTCGACAGAATAGTTATTCAAATATGGAATCTCTTCTTCCGTGACCTCCACATCAATTCCGTCCAGCGCATCAATCACATCCACCAACGCCGAAAAGTCAACTGTAATGTAGTGATCGATATCCATATCCAGATTCCGGTTCAGCATGGCGACTGCTTCTTCCTCTTCACCGAATGAATAGGCCGCGTTCGCCTTATTATAACTCCTGTCATCCATCTGCAGGTAGGTATCCCTATATACAGAAGACATCTTCACCTCTTTTGTCTCCCGATTCAGGCTGGCGATGATGATCGTATCGCTCCTGCTTCCCATCTCTTCGTCATTCTCACGGGTATCCAGGCCGAACAGGGCTACATTCAGATATCCCGTCTCATCATATTCATATCCGTCATTAATGCTGAGTTTATCCGGATCCAGCGGAACAAAGTCCAGCTTGTTCATCTTCGCATATACAACCGCGATAGCCGCGAAAACAATCAGAAGAAGGAACACACACAGAGCAATCGCGATCTTCCCCAGTAAGGACATGCCGCTCTTCTTCTTTTTTCTCGCCCTGGCAGGCCCCTTTCCAGAGGGCGGCCGCTTCCCCGCGCTCCTGTTCCTCTTTACATTGCCGCCGGAGGAAGCCCTCATCGCCGGCTGCCTCTGTGCCCTGCCCATTGTAGCGGTTCGTGGTGCTTTATTTGCCATATTCTATCCTTTCCTTGTATCTTATCCACTGTATCTTAGAATCAAAACTTAGAATCAAAACTTAGAATCAAAACTTAGAATCAAAATAAATCTCTAATTTAACCGCTATTACTTATAGTACAATATTTTAAACAAAACATCAATCTATTTTTTCTTTTTTGCCTGACCAGTAGCCCGGATTCAGCGTACACCACATGATCACACATCTGGGAAGCCGCCGGTAATTCCTGCCCAGCCGGTATCCGGCATACTTAAATCCGCTCTGCAGCAGCAATATCACGATCTCCCATGGCCTGCCCGACTTCAAGAGATACCGTGCCGTCTGCTTCACCAGCCGGAGGCCCTCCGACTCTGAACGGATGCCCTCAAAGATCTCCGGATGCTCTACCTGAGATACTGCCAGATCAAAATTCCGCTTAAACAGCCGCAGGCACTTATCATGGTGAGAATGGATGACCTGCGCAGCGGCAATATACGCAACCTTATAACCCGATTGTATGATCCGTCCTGCCATGATCATATCCTCGTTGAAGATCACTTTGGATTCAAAGCCGCCCAGCGACATATACACGGACTTGCGGTAGGCCGCACATACATTGGAGCAAAAATACGTTTTAATTCCCAGGCCGGGAAGGTCTGTCTCTGACTTCACCCGGCTCTCAGGCGGATAGTTGAAGGTCCTGGTAAAACGTTCAATATTGCTGCCGTCCGCTGCCGGAAGCTGTCTTGCATAAGCGGCTCCTACCTTCTCATCCTCAAATGCCGTCATCAGGTTTTCTACAAGCTTCTCCCCTACAGGAAGCGCATCCTGCGTCATATAGAGCAGGAAATCCGCATGGGACATCATGGCGCCCTGATGCCTGGTGCCTCCATGATCGAACTGCTCCGGCCGGATATGCGTGATGTGGATCTTCTCTGATAATGTCTCCAATTCTTTTGGAAACATACCCTTCTCCGTATGGATCAGATAAATGCGATTCAACGGATACGTCTGCTTCAAAAGACGCTTCACAGACTGAACAGTCCTTTCATCCGGCATGCACACCGGAATGATCACGTCAACAATTTTAAATTCTGCCATAGATCCAACTCCCACTTCATTCATCATTCCATTACGCTTTTTTGTTCTAATATCATACAATATCTTACCGTAAAGGACAAGCAAAAACATAAACTTTACACAATTTTATTAAATTTAATTCATATTTTCGTGATTCTTTCGTAACAATACAACGCTTCTCACGAACGGCTTCCCATCCACACCTTCCAGAGGATCCATTTCCCGTTTCCGCAGATCTTTTTCGCAAGCTGTACCGCGCCGAAGCAGACAGCCGGAAGGAACAAAAACAGAACAAAACCGACCCCCATGGACTGGGAGAGATATCTGCCGGCGAGTGCGTTGACCCCCTGCACGATCATAAAATGGGTCATGTATACCGCAAATGTATTCTTCTGCCAGTCACGCGCATGCGGCATAGTCTCTTCCCCGCCCCCCTCTTTTTCCCATGAGAGCAGACACCACAGGGCCATGGAAAAGGAAAACGAATAAAACAGGACGCCAAATACCGACGGATGTGCTTTATAGATCCAGAATGCGCCTGCCGCCAGAAGCAGTGTCCCTGCTAGCATCCTGAAGCTGGTTTTTCCGGCCTCGACCACGCCTTTCAGATGAATGCCGATAAAGCCGCCCAGCATATACAATACCAGCCAGTTTGTCACTGCCGCCGCCTGTTCATTTTTTATTATATTCGTACAGGCTGTAAAAAATACCAGCAGAATGGCGGCCGCCCCTGAATACCGATTGCGGATCAGAAAATAGATGGCAGGCGAGCCCGCCACGTACAGGATCAAAAACTGCAGAAACCATAAAAAGGCGCAGTAGCGGTAATTGAGCACCGCATCCAGCATCGTCCTCCAGGTAATCTCAATCTCAGGCTCCTGAAACATGGCTGCCAAAGCCGAGATACGCGAAATGGCCGCATGGATAAAAAAATAAAGCAATGTCCACAATATGTAAGGGATTACCAGGCTTTGCATACGGCTTTTATATTTGGAAAATACCCGCTTCCATGAGTAGCTGCGGAAAAAAAGATATCCGGAACTCAGATAAAAGCCTCCTACAGCCGCTCCCGCAACGTCCGATGCCAGAAAGGCTTCCAGTTCATTGAAAACAGGGATACCCGATATCCACACCGGAACCGTAAAGATACCGTCATTGCGGGCATGAATGAAAATCACCAGAATGCACAATATATAATTATACCAGATCACATTGTTAGAAAAATTGTCTTCCTGCTTCGTCCGGTTCATCACGCTGCTTCCTGCCTCCCTTAAGACTTCCTGATATCAAAAATGGTATAAAAATACTTTTACAGTTTAGCATAAGGGCACAGCCATTGCAAGATAAACAGATAAAGGGTAGAAAGTCCTTTTTTTATCTGGTATAATAGGAATTGCGCTGAGGCGCAAGCAGGTCATCCATTTTCTGGTGAAAGTTGGTCACATATTATAATGGCTGTATCAGTAAAAGAATCGAGGACATTTATGAAAGTTACGATCATTATTCCTAATTATAACGGAAAACATTTTCTTGGCCCTTGCCTGGACTCTCTCTCGGAACAGAGCTGCCAGAATTTTGAGATCCTGGTAGCAGACAACCATTCTTCGGACGGCAGCGTCGAATTTCTGGCCGAACAGTATCCTGATGTCAGGATCATCGCCCTGGATAAAAACCGGGGCTTCAGCGCAGCGGTAAACGCGGGGATCCGCGCATCCGCCTCGCCTTATGTCATCCTGCTCAACAATGACACCATTGCAGACCCTCATTTTGTGGAAGAGCTGCTGGGCGCGGTCCGCCGTTCGCCGAAGATTTTTTCTGTCAGCAGCAAGATGGTCCAGATGCATCATCCCGATCTCATAGACAGCGCAGGGGATCTGTATACCCTGGCCGGATGGGGGATCTGCCGCGGTACCGGGCGGCCTGTTCGCAATTATACAAAGCCCGATGAGATTTTTTCTGCCTGTGCGGGAGCCGCGATCTACCGCCGGAGCATATTCCAGAGGATCGGATATTTTGACGAATCCCATTTTGCCTATCTAGAAGACATGGATATCGGCTACCGGTCCAGAATCTACGGTTATCAGAACTGGTACTGTCCTTCGGCCATTGTCCGCCATGTCGGCAGCGGGACAAGCGGCTCCAAGTATAACAGCTTCAAGGTCAGCCTGTCGGCCCGGAACAGTATATGGCTGGTCTGGAAAAATATGCCGCTGCCGCAGATTGTTCTAAACTGCCTTCCCCTGGCAGCCGGTTATGCATTAAAGACGATGTTTTTCTGTAAGATCGGTTTTGGAAAGGATTATCTCCGCGGCCTGCGTGAGGGCTTCCAGGGCCTGAAATACTGCCGCAGGGTTCCGTTCCGGTTCCGGCATCTCTTTTCTTATCTAAAGATAGAAGCGGATCTGATCCACTATACGGCCGACTATGCAGGAGACTGGTTCAACCGGAAGCTGTGGAAGCGTTAAGGCACAGAGGGGGCCGCAATGCGGAAAAACGCATTGCGGCCCCCTCTTTTAGCACTCTATTCATAGTAGCCGTTATATCCCGTATATTCCTTATGCCCTGTCGCAAGTACTCCGCCTTCTACTGTGATCTTTACCCTTTCACAGCCATAGGCATTTAAAAATGTATTGCAGACACTTCCCATAATCATATACTCTCCTGCCGTACCCATGCTTCCTACATAATTTCCGAATTCCTGCGAAAAGTCAATATTCAGAACTTTCTTACCGTTATCCTCCGCCTGTTCCAAGCTCAGGATCCTGATATCCGCCTGTAAACCTCCACGCTCGATCAATACCGCCAGCACATTCTCCGGTGTCAGCTGATCCACCTGGACCGTCTCCTGCACCAGCGCCGTGGCATCATCGTTGCTTTTGTAAAGCGTAATTTCAACCGCCCCGCTTTCCTCCTGCTGTGCCGCGGCATCCTGTGATCCGGTCTCTGCCGTGACCTGCCCCGGTTCCTCCTTCTGCTCTGCTTCCGTCGTCACCGTAGTGGTTCCCTCAGCCTCAGCCGGAGGCGGAACCTCTTCCTTCGAGCAGGCAGAGATTCCTGCCAGCATTGCCATAAGGGCCACTCCTGCAATGATCTTCTTCGTATTCTTCATACTCCATCTCCTCCAATCTATTCTGAGCAAATTATACTCACGGCCGATGAAATCTGCCGTGAGTATTGCGCCAGCCGCAGCCGCGAAGCGGTATAATTCCCCATGCGGCTGTGCGCATCATGTTATGCTGCGCGGCAGATTTATCTGGTGCGCAGTATAACGCGTCCGCTGACACAGATACTGCCCCTGCGGCAGCAGACAGTTCCAGGTCACAGGCTCCCCAATCCGACTATGACCTGATAATCTCCAGATACCGTTTCAGCGCGTCCTGCCAGGGCGGCAGCGGCCGGAACCCATTCCGCACAAGCTTCCTCTTATCCATCCGGCTGTTGTGCGGTCGCTTTGCCTTCGCCGGAAACTCATCGCTGGATACCGGATTCACCCTGATATCCACCTCCGCCTGCCGAAAGATCTCCTTCGCAAATTCATACCAGGTACACAGACCCTCATTGGTCGCATGGTACCTTCCGTATTTTTCTGTCTCCACCATATCTACCAGCAGGACCGCCAGATCGTACGTGTAGGTCGGAGAGCCGATCTGGTCATTTACCACATTGATCTCCTTCTGGCTTTCCGCAAGCCGGAGCATGGTCTTGATAAAGTTTTTGCCGTTTACACCGAATACCCATGCGATCCTCACGGTGAAATACTTTTCCAGATATTCCTCTACCGCAAGCTCTCCCTGGTATTTGCTCTCCCCGTAGACATTCAGCGGATCCCTCGGATCGTCCGGCTCCCAGGGTCTCTCCCCTTCTCCGTCAAACACATAATCCGTACTGATATAGACCATCTTCAGGTCCAGCTCTCTGCAGACACGGGCAATATTTCTCGTTCCTTCCGCATTCACCCGCATACAGATCTCCCGGTTGTCTTCCGCGGCATCCACTGCCGTATAGGCGGCACAGTGGATGACCGCATCCAGCGGCTCCTTCTTCATCTCCTTTTCCACTGCGGAGGCATCTGTGATATCCATCTCCTCCACATCCACACCAATGGGAGTATGGCCCCGCTTCGCCAGTTCATTGACCACATCGTGGCCAAGCTGGCCTTTTACTCCCGTTACCAATATGCGCATAGTATCTCCTCCCTTCCTCTTGTATCACGGAGAGAAACAGTGCCATACCTCTAGAGTCGGCTTTATTTCCCTCTACTTTTAATTAGCATGGGGGTTTAATCCAAAGTTTCCTTCCTCTAAGGTCAGATTCGGATTATAATATGGATCCCCGTTATTCAGAATATTTTTCCATCTTCTCTCAAATAGGCCGATTTCTGAATTAAAACGCTTCACTTTCTCCGGCGTATCCTCGTAGCCCCTGGATTTCGATTCATAATGGTTTAACTCCGCATACGGATTATATACGATCAGATACCCTGCTTTCCGGATCCGCAGGCATAAATCCACATCATTAAATGCCACCGCGAACTTTTCATCAAAGCCTCCAACCTCACGGAATACAGACTTTTTGGTGAGCATGCAGGCAGCGGTCACCGCATTGTAATTCTGCGCTATAATGATCCTTCCAAAATATCCCGGATCCTCATGGGATGCCCTGGAAAATGCGTGCCCTGCAACTCCTCCCAGACCAATGATCACTCCCGCGTGCTGAATCGTACCGTCTTCATAGTACATCCTGGCTCCGACCGCCCCCACATCGCTTCGCTGACAGTATCCCAGCAGTTCCTCAATGCAATCCATATTTACAAGCTCCGTATCGTTGTTCAGAAACAGCAGATATTCACCGGACGCCTGCTCCACACCGAAGTTATTGATGGATGAGTAGTTAAATTCTTTTCCTTCCCAGTATACCACCTTTACCTTTGGATTTTTCTCTTCCAGTTTCTTATAATAGGCAAAGGTTTCTTCCTGCTCGCTGTTGTTCTCAACAATGACCAGTTCCAGATTTTTATACGTATTTCTTTCTTCCAGAGACGCAATACATTTCTCCAGATCGGCAATATGGTCTTTATTTGGAATGATCACTGATATCAGCGGCTGTTCCGTTATCCTGTATTTCGAACGATAAAATCCTTTATACTCTGTCTCATACGCGTCTGCCTGGATTCCTGTCCGGTCATAATGCGCCTGGATGGCTTTTCTTCCCGCAGCATAGGCATAGTTTTTACTCTCCGGATTCTCCGCCGTAGAATCCTTGTGAGCCCGCCAGTGGTATAAAATCTTTGGAATATGTTTTATCCTGGAAGATCTTTCGATACAGCGCAGTACAAAATCATAATCCTGCGCTCCGTCATACTCTGAATTGAGCATACCTGCGGCTTCATATATATTCCTTTTTACCACAAACAAATGGCAGATATAGTTCGTACAGCGCAGCATATCCAGATTGAAGTCCGATTTAAAATTCGGCATAAAGTTATCTCTGCCGTTCATATCCACTTTATCTTCATCTGTATAAATGATCTCTGTATCCGAATCTTGATTTAATACCTTAACACACTCATACAGAGCATCCGGCGCCAGCATATCATCATGGTCCGCAAACGCAATATAGTCTCCTGTCGTGATCTTGAGCGCTTCGTTCGTATTATCTGAGATCTGAAGAGGTTCCTTGTTATATACAACCCTAATCCTGTGATCCTTCTCCTCATATTGCTTCAAAACCTGTTCGATCGGAGAATTTTCGCCGCTCCCGTCTGACAGGCAAAGCTCCCAGTTTCCGTATGTCTGGCTCCGTACTGACTCGATCATTTCGGCGAGATATTTCTCAGGCGTTTTATATAACGGCACGACAATAGATATCTTCGGAGAAAACTCAAATTTGTGTTCCCGCTGCATCCTCAAAACCTGGCCGGAAGGGGTATGCCGTTTCAGCCATGCCCGATAAGCAATCTCCTCACGGCCGGTCAGTTTGTCCAGAGCGCGCAGTGCCGTGGCACTGATTCCAAACTGCCGGTAATACGCCGCCGCCTTTTTGTAAAGCGTCGCCGCAGAGCTGATCCCCTTTTGTACAGGCGTCTGCACCAGGGTGAGCGTTTCTTCCGCATACCTGCCTGCACCTTCGAAGCTGACCGTGATCTGCTTCGGTACACTGCCTTTGTAGTAAGCCAGGAATCCTACGACCTCATCTCCGGCATTCTCCGGAAATACCTTTCTTACGTCTTCCCGGTCTTTTCTTATGATCTCGGCAGGATATTTCCTGCCGGATTTATCAGAAAACCGGAGCTTTACATCTCCCTGATCTATATACCATCCCAATATCTGAAAGCCATCCTCCACAACAGTGCTCTTATCAATATTCCGCTGTACTTCCTTCTCAGCCTTTCTCAGCTTTGATACATCTGTATAATATGCTGTTTTTCCGGCTCCCTGATAAAAATTCTTGACCTCAAGACGTTTGCAGTCCCGCCAGCTCCTGGGCAGGTCGATCCACAGATAATATTGTCTTGTGATCAGAATCCCCTCCCGTGTCCTGAGAAGGCTTCTTGTCAGGTCTACCTTTTCCATTGTGAACAGAATCTTTTTCTTATCCAGACATACCAAAAGCTTGTTCTCATTGATCCCATTCTGAGAAAACCAGCCAATGATCAGAAGTTTATTCTCTGCTTTCGTATGGAACCGGCATATTGTCACACAAAATTGATTCTCCATGATGTACTCTTTCTCCTCATTGTAAAACCTTTACTTAAACATTCTATAAAGGATATTCATAAATCCTGCAATAAACGCTGCGATTCCCAAAAAAACCACAAAAGTCTCCGAATCAAACCGATGGGTCAGAATCCGGACCGCAAGATGTCCATTTATCTCCTGTCCCTTCACCTTTAACAGCCCCTCACTTCCTTCCCTTTCACTCAGGTAAAAGCTGACCCCAGTACTGTCACCGGTTCCGGATTCCGTAAGCCGCAATGTATAGCGCTTCCCTTTCGTCCCGCTCAATGGCTGAAATCTCAAAACATTAAAATGATTGTTGTTGATCTCCGATCCCCGTACACTTTCTGTACGGACTACTTCACCGCTCTCCTGATCGATCAGTGAATATTCTACATCCACATGATCCGCCTCTCCAAAGACTGTAGCCTTCAGATTGATCCCATCTATAGAATCTTCAATACTAGTAAATGACTGTGTGATCTCCTCCGTATTCCCCGGTATCCCGGTTCCGATCAGTTCAGCGGAATCTGTATTCCGATCATACAGATACGTATTTTTATCAATATGGGCATATAGGTATGCAGCCGCAATGACTGCAATGCCCAGTATGATGATACTCCATTTTTTTTTCATATCCTGCAAACCCTCTATTCTGACAGTTATTCCGACGATGCTGCGCAAATGACTAAGATTCCGAATAAATTTTGCAGACCTTCTTTGCGTCACCGAACATTTTTAAATGTCCTTTCTCAAGCCAGACGATCTTGTCACAGATCTTCTCCACCTGTGCCAAGCTGTGGGATACAAAAAGTATGGTTGTCCCTTTCTCCTGCATATTTCCGATCCGCTCCTCACATTTTTCCTGAAATCGGAAATCCCCTACCGACAGTACCTCATCACAGATCAGAATATCCGGTACTCCGATGGTCGCAATCGCAAATGCAAGCCTGGAAACCATACCGGAAGAAAAATTCTTAACTGGTACGTTCATAAATTCTCCCAGTTCCGAAAAACTTACGATATCTTCATATTGTGCGTCCATCTGAGAACGATTATACCCCAGAAGCGCGCCATTTAGAAACACATTTTCCCTGGCCGTCAGATCCATGTCAAAACCGGCGCCCAGCTCAATCAAAGGAGCCATATTCCCCCGGACCGTCACGGTTCCCTTGGTGGGCTTCAATACACCGGCTATAATCTTGAGCATGGTACTCTTCCCGCTTCCGTTCAGTCCGATCAGTCCAAGGGACTCTCCACGCCTGACTTCAAAGGAAATGTCCTGCAATGCCCAGAACTCATCATAAGAAACCTGTCTTTTAATGCTTTTTATGACATATTCCTTGAAGCTGTCAAATTTTTCCGAAGACAGGTTGAACTTCATCGACACATGGTCAACCGTCACGATCGCATCATTTCCCATCTGATCATTGCTCCTATATATTTAATATAAATTCATCCTGATTCTTGTAGAATACATAAACCCCTAATACGATGGCCGCCGCGCCTTCCAGCCCCCCGACCACCACAGAGCTGAAAGACGGCAGCGTATTGTAAAATGCCAGGTTCCGAAACATCTCCAGATAATTCGTCAGCGGATTCAGAAGCACAATAGACCGAATCCTGTCAGGCAGCATAGACATCGGATAGATCACCGGGGTCAGATACATCAGCCCTGTCGTAAATACCGAATAAAGATGCATAATATCCCGGAATCGGACGGTCAATGCCGCCAGGAGCATTCCGACGCCCAACGAAAATACCACCACCATCAAAAGCGGAAACCATGATAAAAACAACGTCCAGTGCAGCTCGGCCCTGACCGCTACCATCACAAGCAATAATGCCGTGAAGGAAGCCATCAGGTTGATAAAGCTGGAAAAGATCCTGGCAAGAACAAACAGATACTTTGGAACATAAATTTTTTTCAGCAGAGCCGCATTATTGATAATGGCAGTCATAGAGCTTGTGGTTGCATCATTAAAAAAATTAAATATGACCTGGCCGCTCAGAACATATAATGGAAAATTTTCGATGTCAAATTTGAAGATATTCGAAAACACCACCGAAAGGATGATCATCATACAGAGCGGATTCAGCAGGGTCCACAAAACCCCCAAAACCGAACGCCTGTATTTAATCTTCACGTCTCTCGCTACCAGCTCGGACAACAAAGGCTGAAATTTCAAAAAATTTTTAATATAGTTTGACACAATTGCCTCCGAAAAATTTTATAGGTCCTTAATTCCGCTCCAATGCTGGTCCTTTTCCGAGATTGTCAGTTCCATTCCCTCCGGAATCGGCCAGTCAATTCCAATCTCCGGATCCTTCCAGAACAGTCCGCCTTCATCATTGGGATGATAGAAATCTGTACATTTGTACGCAAATTCCGCAAATTCAGACAATACCAGAAATCCATGCGCAAAATTCTTTGGAATAAAAAACTGCTTTTTATTCTCTGCGGAAAGGATGACTCCATGCCATTGTCCATAGGTGGGAGAACCCTTTCTGAGGTCTACCGCTACGTCAAAAACTTCCCCGTTGATCACCCGAACGAGCTTATCCTGAGGGTAGTTGATCTGGAAATGCAGTCCCCGCAGTACGCCTCTCTTGGAGCCTGACTGGTTATCCTGCACAAATTCCATGTCAATACCTGCGTCTTCATAGTCCTTCTGATTGTAGGTCTCCGTAAAATACCCGCGCTCGTCTCCAAATACCGCCGGAGTGATGATCTTTAATCCTTCAATCCCGCATGTCTCTACTGTGATTTTTCCCATGATATATCCCTCTCCATTCCATTACTCGTGATCCACCTAAACCTGGTCGATATATTTCCCGTCCAGAACATCCTTCAAATATCTGCCGTACTGATTTTTCTGATACAGCTTGCAGGCTTCGCCAAGCTTCGCCTCATCAATCCATCCGTTGTTGTACGCAATCTCTTCCAGACACGCGATCTTCCGATTCTGGTGTGTCTCCACGGTCTTCACAAAATTCGTCGCGTCTACCAGCGATTCATGCGTTCCCGTATCCAGCCATGTAAAGCCCTGTCCCAGCAGCGTCACATCCAGATTGCCGTTTTCCAGATAGATCCGGTTCAGATCCGTGATCTCCAGCTCTCCTCTGGCGCTTGGCCGTATCTGCTTGGCATACTCTACCACACATTTGTCATAAAAATACAGACCAGTGACAGCGTAATTGGATTTTGGTGATGCAGGTTTCTCCTCCAGAGAAACTGCTTTTCCCTCCTGGTCAAATTCCACCACACCGAAGCGCTCCGGATCGTCCACATAGTAACCGAATATGGTGGCGCCCTCTTCCTTTCCTGCTGCGGCTTTCAGCCTTTTGCGCAGCCCATGTCCATGGAAAATATTATCGCCAAGGATCATCGCGCAGCTGTCTCCGGCAATAAACTCTTCCCCTAACAGAAATGCCTGCGCCAGGCCGTCTGGAGACGGCTGTACCTTATAATTCAGATGGATCCCGAACTGGTTTCCATCTCCTAAAAGCTCTTCAAACCGCGGGGTATCCTCGGGTGTGGATATGATCAGAATCTCCCGAATCCCTGCTTCCATCAGAATACTAAGAGGATAATAAATCATCGGCTTGTCGTAGATTGGCAAGAGCTGTTTGCTTGTCACCTGCGTTAAGGGAAACAGCCTTGTTCCTGATCCTCCCGCTAATATAATTCCTTTCATCAAGAAACCTCCCAACTTCTATCTGCCATGTTTCTTTCTGCAAAAAACCCGCCTGGCTGCACGCAGCGGCTTCGTGATCCGCCAGGAAAACGTCCGGCTCATTTTATGAATTTCTCCGGTCAGCCTGCTCATTTCTCTTCCCTGTTCCTGAAATGCCCCCAGCAGATTCGTATATGCTTTATCCGTATTTGCATGTATCTCTTCCAATGTCTGGTAATCTTTATAGAAATCCAGCGGATACAACTGCCATGTATCTTCCATCTCGATATAATAATCCCGCCAGGAATATCCATATTCCTGCTTCAGGCACTCCATTGCCTCCGCATCCATACAGTCATGAAAGTAACGCAGCGCCACCTGACGGTTGTTGACTCCAAGCATGGTCCATCTGAGCAGCACGAAATACTTTTCACAGATCAGATGCGCTTCACTTGTCACTTCTTTTTTGAGCAAATCATAAAACGCGTCGCAAAAGATCGTCCTGTCCATCTCTTTTATCATATTATAAACGATCATCTGGTGTTCATTGATCACCCGGATCACATTTTTTCGATTCACGGCACTGAGACTATTGTTGTCCACACTGACCCGTCGATATCGAACTAACGGCTTTTGAATCAAATAAATCGGATACTTCTGAATCAGCCTTACCCAATATTCGTAATCATGCAGTACCCGAAATCTCGGATCAAATCCTCCGATCTCCTCCACTGCATTAGAACGGAGGACTACGCTGGACCGACATAAATAGTTGTCATTATCAAAAAAATAGCGGAAGCATTGCCCCTGAGTACGGTTTTCATGCATAAACAATCGAATATCGCAATCGCATTCCTTATGTGTAATGGAGTATAAGTCCCCCCCCTGATCGATAAACTCCGCCCACGAAAAGCATGCGGCCATTTCTCTGTGCTGCTCCAGATATGCAATCTGCTCTTCCAGCTTATTGTCATACCAGATATCGTCCGAGTCTATAGACGCAATATATTCTCCGCCTGCTTTTTTCAGCAATTCATTGAAGATCAGGATCGCGCCCTGGTTTTCTTCTGCCTGGTAGAACTGAATCCTGTCATCCTGATATTTCCTGATCACATCAGCGGAACCATCCTCGGAACAGTCATCGATAATGATGAGCTCCCACTCCTGATATGTCTGCCTGAGTACACTCTCAATTGCAGCTCCCACATAATCCTCATGGTTATGAACGGAAAGAAGCACCGATACCCTCGGCTGCTCATCCTTCATGGTACATTTCTTCATAATATCTCTGGTAATCTCCGCTTGTGACATTCTTCATCCATTCCTCGTGTTCAAAAAACCACTTGATCGTGAGCCGGATTCCGTCTTCAAAACGGGTCTCCGGATACCACCCAATCTCTTCCTTTATCTTATCCGGAGCGATCGCGTAGCGTCTGTCATGGCCTTTCCGGTCTTCCACATAGGTAATCAGGTTCTCACTCACCAGTTTTCTTCTCGGATCGCCCTCCGGAAGCATCTCCTGCAGGGTATCCAAAATGATGTGGATGATCTGGATATTCTGCTTTTCATTGTGGCCGCCGATATTATAAGTCTCAAATAAGCGGCCCTTTTCCTGCACCATGTCAATGCCCTTCGCGTGATCTTCCACATACAGCCAGTCCCGGACATTTTTTCCGTCGCCGTATACCGGAAGCTTCTTGCCCTGCAGCGCATTGTTGATAATCAGCGGGATCAGCTTTTCCGGGAACTGGTATGGGCCATAGTTATTGCTGCAGTTCGTAATATTCGCCGGAAATCTATAGGTATCTATATAGGACTTTACCAACATGTCCGAAGAAGCTTTACTTGCGGAATAAGGGCTGTGAGGATCATAGGGAGTCGTCTCGTAGAAATATGCATTCTCATCCTCCAGAGATCCGTACACCTCATCCGTGGATACGTGCAGGAACTTTTTGCCTTCCTGGAATGTCCCATCCGGCAGCTCCCAGGCCTCCTTCGCCGCATTGAGCATGACCAGGGTTCCCAGCACATTGGTTCTCACGAACACCTCCGGATCCTTGATGCTTCTGTCCACATGGCTCTCTGCCGCAAAATGGACTACCCGGTCAATGTCATTCTCCTGAAAGATCTGTCTGATCGCGGCAGAATCACAGATATCCGCCTTGATAAATGTGTAGTTGCCGCGGCTCTCGATGCTCTTCAGATTCTCCAGATTGCCCGCATAGGTCAGCTTATCCACATTGATGATCTGAATCTCATCCCCATACTTCCGAAACATATAATGTATATAATTAGAACCAATAAAACCAGCCCCGCCGGTTACAAGGTATGTGCGCATGCTTTTTCCTCCATATATAAATTATTTTCCTGTGACTATTTTCCAATTATAGCATTAGTGTTCCACAAAATCAACCGTTGTAGTCTTTAATTCTCTTTACAATCTACCGGCAAATACAATCATTCTTCACTTTTTGTTGATATCTATATGAAAATAGAGTAAACTTAATATATCTGTTCATATTTTCACAGATATAAAATCAAAAAAACAGAGGTGTCTAAGATGAATTTACCAAATTACACAAAGTCAAAACGAACTTTTCAGATTTTACAAGCATTCCTTGCTTCCCTTTTCGGTTCTGCTGTATTATGTGTGCTCGTAAAGCTTTGGTATTTGCTGAAATATATTAACGAAGCAAAACTCAAAGACGTTCTCCTTCTGTCGCTGCGTTTTCCAACCAGTTTATATTTTTTCGGCGTACTTTTACTTTTTTTTGCCTTTCTACTCTGGAATGAACATGGTACTGTAATTGGCAGGATTTTGTATCAATACCGTTTTCTTATTGCTGCCACCCTTTGGATTCTTTGTATCGTGTTTAAAATAAATAGCACTTCAATGGCAAGCTGGGGGAATTTTTTCGCAACAGATCTGAATGCCAGGGGTCTGGTTTTAGGCGTCAACCGCGGAATCCGTGCGGATGAATGGGCAACTTATACCCCTATGATGTTATCCCAGCAATATGGGTCAAACGGCGCATATCCTTATTTCAGTCAAATCCTGCGCGGAACTGCCACGGATACTTTTATTGTATATGGACTTCCGGTAAAAGATATTGCGATTTTGTTCCGTCCGTTTCACTGGGGTTTCCTGTTTCTTGGTGCGGAATATGGATTTTCTTTCTACTGGTGTGGCAGAATCATTGCACTGGCAGTCGTGAGCTTTGAATTTGGATTACTGATTACCAAGAATAATAAGCTGTATGCATTTATGACAGCACTTTTGCTAACGCTGTCTCCTACCGTACAATGGTGGATTGGAGTAAACGGACTGGTAGAAATGATGGTATTCTCCCTGCTTTCTGTTCTGCTTCTATATAGATATATGCATACAGAGAACTATAAAATACGTATTCTATGCGGTCTCCTGCTTGTAATCTGTGCCGGTGGCTTTATTCTTGTATTTTATCCCGCCTGGCAGGTGCCCTTGGCCTATATTACACTCGGCTTGCTTGTCTGGGTAATCCTGGAATCCTGGAAAGAATTTCATTTTCAGCTCCGAAAAGATATTCCCCTTGCAGCGGCCTGTCTCCTTCTGCTTGGAGGTGGAATGGCTTATATTTTCCTCAAATCTTTCGATGCAGTCAATGCCGTTTTAAATACGGCCTATCCTGGAAATCGTATCGACTGCGGAGGCGGCGAGGTATTCCAGACGCTCCGCTATGCAGGAACCCTTTTTTTCCCTTTTCTTCCAGACACGCTTCCAGCAAACCTTCCGGGCAATCAATGTGAGTTATCGGTTTTTATCAGCTTTGCCCCATTGGGATTAATCTTAACTCTGTTTATATTGCTGAAAGAAAAAAAGGCAGACCTGCTGTTAATAAGTCTACTTGCAGTTAATGTATTTCTTCATTCTTTTATGATCTTTCGGTATCCTTCTACACTGGCACAAATCACGCTGTTGAGCAGAACCATGCCCAGAAGAATCACAGAGGTAATCGGAATTATTGATATCCTTATGCTTTTCAGGGCTTTAACCCTGCTGAAAACACGGTTCCATCCTTTCCTTTCTGCTATCATCAGTATAGTAACCACGATCGGAATTATATTTGTTAATCGTACCATATATGGAACATATTTATCATCACATAAACTCTATGTGCTCACTATTATTTTATTTTTAGGTTACTTTTTGTTTCTGCATTGCAAAGAAACGCATTTAAAAGTGCCTACGGCACTCTACATTTCTATTTTGCTGTTTATAAGCGGAGGGTTGGTAAATCCGATTCAGCATGGTTTTGATATTGTTTATGAAACGGATCTGATGAAAGAAGTGAGGAGGATCGTAACCGAAGATCCCGAGGGATTATGGATCTGCGACAGTATAGGATATCCAATGAACAATTACTTTATAATGGGCGGCGCTCGAACAATTGATTCCATCAACACATATCCTGTAATAGAGCGCTGGGAGCTCCTGGATCCCAATGGATATTATAAGGAAATCTATAACCGGTATGCGCATATTACAACCATACTTCAAAAGGACGATATACCTACTAGGATGGATATCGGACAGACCCAGGATTCATTTACTCTGTCATTAAATATGAAAGATCTGAAGAAGCTTCAGGTGTCCTATGTTGCTTCCAACAGAGATCTCACGGAGTTTGGAACCCGGAATATTACATTTGAACAGATTGCATCTGCTCACAATTACCGTATATTCCGGGTGAAATATAATATAGAGGGCTAATCACTCAGAAATCATTCTTTGTAATAAGCTTTCTCCAAAACTCTGTCTTTATAAACTCAATTTCAAAATCCTGGCGATTTTTCTGAACAATCGTTTGCAGCATCAGGCCGGCAAAAAAGGCCTGTATTGCTGCAATCATAGTAAAACCACATACAATCAAAGTAGGATATTGAGGCACCAAGCCAGTTTTTAAATACGTAACCATTACTGGAACAAAAAAAATTGCAGCTAAAATTGTCAGAACCAGCGCAATCCCGCCAAAAAACCCCATAGGCTTATAGATTCGGTACATACGCATAATCATACGTAGAACTTTCATTCCATCCGAATACGTATTCAGTTTTGAAAAACTTCCGTCCGGCCGATCTTTGTAATCTATCACTACATTCTCAATATGCATATTTTTATCAGATGCATGAATGCTCATCTCTGTTTCAATTTCAAACCCTTTCGATAAAACCGGAAATGTCTTTACAAATTCATAACTAAATGCCCGGTATCCAGTCATAATATCTTTGATATCATTATGAAATAAAAGATTGATGGTTTTTCGCACGAAAAAATTCCCGAAATTGTGAAAAGGACGTTTATTTTCACTACTGTAATTTGACGACAGGCGGTCTCCTACTACCATATCTGCTTTTTCATAAAGCACCTTATTTGCCATTTCAACGGAGGCTTCCGCTGGATAGGTATCATCCCCATCCGCCATCAGATAGCATTCTGCATCTATTTCCCTGAACATCCTCCTAATTACATTTCCCTTTCCCTGTTGGTATTCATAACGAACCACCGCACCGGCGAGTTCCGCTAGTTCGGCAGAAGAATCTGTAGAATTATTGTCATATACATATATGACCGCTTCCGGCAGAACATTTTGGAAATCCTGTACTACTTTTTGGATTGTCTTGCATTCATTGTAACATGGAATTAATACTGCAATCTTGTCCATATTCTTTATCTCCCATTCTCATATCATTTATTTAAATGATATATTCAGCAATTTCTATCTCTTCCAGCCATATCAACCCTCCCACAAGATTTTTATAATAGTCTGGCAAAATTGATATTCAGCAATTTATTTTTCTAAGTCACCAACCACCAGTTCAACTGGTGGTTTGATTTTAGCCCTCCAAAGGGCTATGTTACTGCTCGCCCCACAGGGCGATGTCGCAAGCACTTTTACTGGTCCGCTATAAAGCGGTACTACTAGAATCTTCTTTTCTTGATTCTTCTGCTTGCTCTTTTATATACTTCTGTACAGCTTCATCAGTTATATTACCAATTGTTTCTACATAATAACCCCGTGCCCAAAATGCTTTATTCCATTTACTTTGCAATTCCGGATGTCTATCATAAATCATCAATGTACTCTTTCCTTTCAAGTAGCCCATGAAACTTGAGATGCTTAATTTGGGTGGTATTGCTACACTAAGATGCACATGATCCATACAGACTGCACCTGCAATTACTTCTACATCCTTGTATTTACACAATGTTGTAATTATTTCTCTAACATCCTCCCTCACTTTCCCATACAGGGTTTTCTTCCTATACTTTGGAATGAAAACTATATGGTACTGGCATTTCCAGCGAGTATGTGATATGCTTTTATTGTCCATTTGGACCGCCTCCTATTCTTTGAGTTGGCTTGCGACACCATACTCATTGTATCATAGGAGGCTTTTTCTTGATATCCTCACCGTTTCCACTTACACTATTCTCCCCAGCATAGCTGGCGGTTTAGTACTTTCAATTATATGACTCCCATTTTCTGACATAAACCCCTGACTTTTTATCAAGTATATAATCCTTTTCTACCTGTTCCTGCAGGTCTCCCATAAATCCCGTAAAATTCCACACTTCCGACTGTGGATCGTAAAGCACTAATGCAGGCCGTTTCGTTTTCAGATCCTGAATCGTATCGTCCTGATACCATTCCATGTACCATGGAAGGAAATAAGGAAGTCTGTTTGCTGTCTTCCTGCCCTTATACTCCAAATACAGGGATTCATATCGATATAGGTCTATAAGAACCGTATCCTCCTTCTCTGTATGATCCACCACAAACCGTTCCCAATCACTGATTTCCACCGCATGGTCAGAAAAAATATTTTCCTTCAGTTCGGCTGCATACGGCATAAATGTCACCACTCCCAACACCATTGCCGCAACTAATACCTGCCTCTCTGCAATCTTACAGTCATCTGTGAACCCTATGCTCAAAAATACAATTAACAATGCTACATTCCAGAATGGAGCTGCATGAAAATTATCCATGCTCTCTCTTCTTGTAAAACACATACATAAAAATAGAAACACAGACACACCTGTAAAATACTTTCCTTTCTTCAATTCCATTACAATACAGACCACTACCATCAGCAAAAGGAACAGTTCTACAGCAGAGGCGGCAGTAAACTGTACCGAAATTTTCATAATAGTCCCACTAATCGTTGAAAAATAATTCTTTATACTGTGAAAAAAAGGTTGTAATTTCGCGCTGCCCATTCCACTGTATTTAGAATATACTTCCATATTAAATTGATACCCCAGCTCATATGCCAATGAAAGGGATCTGTTCATCAAAAAATACACTAATGACAGGACAAACGGAATCATACAGGATAAAAACAGCCCACGATACCTTTTCAGATAAAATGAAACAGGCTGTCCACTTTTTTTGTACCGCATTACTTCACTGACGCTTACCCCCACTGCAATAATAAAAATTGGATATACGCTTAGAAATGCACATCCGAAGCCTACAAAAATAGCTGATGCCACGATAAAAGAACGCTTGATATCAATCTCAAAAGTTCTTCTATAATCCAGATATTCCAAAAGCAAAACTACCATGGCCATTGCTACAATATTATCACTCAGGATTCGAAGGCTGAAATGACCATGAAGTGTATATAGGACAAAAGGTTGCAGGAGCAAAAAAAGACTTATCCTACACTTTCCAAATTTTTCTCCATTGCGCAGATAGATAAATCCTGCAATCCCCGAACAAAATATATAATACAGCAGGCGGAATTGCGGAACGGATCCAGCTCCTAATAACGCAAATACTCCGCACAAATAGTACATAAAAGGCATATGCTGAGTAATGTAATCCCGATAGAGCACATTTCCCTTTGCAATCATCATTCCCCCTCGAATATTGTCATTTTCATCTATAAATGTATGAATATTTAAGATGCCCTGCTGCAAAAAATAATAAACGAGCATAACAGCCATGGTCTGAACAATCCTGTCTTTATACCATGGAATCCGTTTTTTACACAGCATCCAAATCCGAATAAAAATAAACAATACATATAGATACACTGCAATATAAATTCCTGCCCAGAAGCCATTCCTGTCAGCTATGCAAATACCTGCCCAATAGCCACTTTTATCAACAGTACCACATATCTTCATTGCCAGATCAAAAGAGATTTCCATCTGTCCGTCTGTAAAAGTCCCTTGTTGTCCTGTACTATTAGCATAAAAAGCAAGCCCCAATTCATTCTCAAAACGGACAGGCACTATGACCAGATTATATTTTCTGTCCTTTACTACTTCGACAGGCTTATTTAGAATATTATAATACTGATTATCTTTGATATCACTAGCCTCAAAGGTCCCCTTGTAGATTTGCTTTCCCGTCCCCACTTCAAAAATCTCTGCTTTCCACAGAGAACGGCTGTCTCCGGAAAAAGTTCCGATTTGAAGCTGCAGACTTTCCAATTTGTCATCACATGGTACTTCAAATTCTTGTTCTATTTTTTGGTTCAGATTATTGACTGTGCAAAGATATCCATTAGATTCTGAGATACTATAACTATCCTTATAGGCTGGCTGCTGAAAAGCATGCTGAAGTCCGGCCAGCCATATTATAGATATCAAAATGAATATTGTCACACTTATTGTAATAAAAATCCTATTCTTATTCATACCTCGTTCCTCTCCGATGTTCCCGACAGCTTATCCTTCAGAATCTTATTTATAACTCTGAAGTCTTTCAACGCCTGCAGACCAATTTTAGAAATTCTCTTTAAATTTATCGAATTCTCTCCTCCCTGCCGACAGCGGAAAGTAATAGGGATATAACGCACTTTTTGTCCTCTTTTTGCATAAACCACTGACAAAATAACATTTGACAAATTAAAGTCATCTGGAACGTATTCTATATTTTCCAACAAACTTTTTCTGCTCATAAGCCTAAATGGAGTATTAGCATCTGTCACTACAGTACCGAAGGAAATTCTAATCACTAGCTTAAGAACCTTTGTTACGAAAACTCTGGAAAAACCATCCTCCCTATTATTCCGATAACCGATAATCATATCATATTTTTTTCTCTGTTCCCAAAATTGCGAAAACTCGGATGGCAGTGTCTGCCCATCCGAATCCGTTTGAAAAACATAATCCGCACCTTGCTTCAGAGCACAGTGATATCCATATAATACCGTAGCCCCATGTCCGCCGTTCCTTTTTGTCATTGGCTGAAACAAAGGTCTTGTCCTGGCATATTCCTGCATTATGGTAAAGGTACTGTCCTTACTGCCATCATCAATAATCAAAAGTCTAGAACCCTGATTTCCGTTATACTTTTCTACTATTGGATACCAGTCTTCGATAACATTCCCAATATTTTCCTGTTCATTATATGCCGGTATTACAATATAAAGCTTTTGATCTTTCACGTTTCTTTTTTCCTCCACATGCATTCTTTAGCCCCTTTGATTTTAAGAACACATCTATCTTTTTTAATACTGTAAATTCTGTCCCTCATCTGTTGATTCAGTTTGTTCCGTCCCAGATAGTTCTCCTGTCCCTTCCCCGATTCCCATTTGTCCTGTATCTTCCGGATTCACGATTCCGTCCTGATATCCGTTATCTTCTACTTGCGATGGATCTGCTCCCACTCCTTCCATATTATCCGTATTTTCGATATTATCCAGTATTTCCTCATTCATCGTATTGTCTACATATCCCGTACTTCCTGTTCCTTCGGAATAATCCGAATAATATGAATCATACGTATACTCTATATACTCTGCATTTTCTAAATTTTCATCTTCGGGTTCTTCTATATGCTCAATATGGTCTATCTGATAATTCGTACTTCCTAGCATCCATGGCCGCCCTTCCTGATCAGACAGATATGCATGTATTGTATAATTTCCAGTCCTGTATTCAAAGAAGGACATCGGAACTACAATCTCATACCGGTCTATGCTTTTCTGTTCTGCCGGAATCCATTTCATATCACTTTGATCTTCCTGTGACCAGACCGCAATCCTGACATCGTTAACCCCATTTCTCACGTTGTGAAAATCAGAAATCGAGACAACAAACGCATTCTGCTCCGCATCATAGCTTTCTACTATCACTTTAGCCTTTGGCAGCTTGTCTTCTAACTGACCTTCCAATGTTCCCCTCCCATACTGTTCTGTCAACGTTTGTCTGCCGGAAAACAGGTTAGTTCCCAGTCCCAGCCGGTCTCCTTCAATAGACACCCCCAGGCTTGCCAGAGTTGTCGGAAAATTATCGAATGTCGTATAATCCCGTCTTACCTCTCCGTTTGCAGGTTCAACGGCTGAGTTTATATAGGTCGTATATACTTTCCTTACATATTCTTTATTGATATTCTCACAAAAATCTGTGTCCATAGTAGGGTGATCCCCTGAAATCACAATTGAAGTATTCTCATAAAAATCCTGTCGCTGAATCCATTTTACAAACTCAGAAACCTTTTTACTTGAACATGCCAAAACATTGGCATATTGATTTTCCCCATACTTATTCGAACAATCTTTGCATACATATCCATCTTCAAAATGTGTATCTACCGTCAGCATAGTAAAGTTAAATGGCTCCTTATCATCTGCCAACTCCAGAAGTTCTTTTTTGGCATACTCAAACAGGCGGGCATCCTCATATCCCCACCAAACATGATAATCCTTCGGAAACCTTCCCTTGTCCCTGGCATAATAATAATCCTTCATTGCATAACCACCATGCCCGGTAAAGTATGCCTTCCTGCCTCCAAAATTTGCATCCGATCCAATATGCAAGACCTGAGAGTAGCCCTCTTTCTCCAAAATATCTCCAATAGCTATAATGTCAGGCATAAAAGCGTCCTCTTCACTCATCCCCTCCGTATCTTCCTGAGAAATACTTAATGGAAATCCTGATGTCTGCGCAAACATCCCCCCCATCGTCCATGTTGTAGACGGCATGGAATAGCCTCCGTTCAATGCCACATCGGTTCCCGAAAAATCCTCGTTCTCCTGAGCCAGCATTGTCAATTCCGGGATATAGTTCTGATCAAAAGCTCCGCCATTTTTCTGATCTGCATATGTTATCTCCATAGATTCCAGGAAAATATAAATGAGATTCCTCTTCTGCTCCGGGAATACAATATTTACATCACCTGCATCAATATAATTATCATTAACATATTCCGTATATTCATCCTGACTCTTAGAATAATTTTCCACATCAAGACGCTGCAACGCCAAATAAATCTGAATTCCCATAAGTGAAAGAAACCCGACTAAAAATAACACTACAAGTGAATGATATATTTTTACATTTTTACGAAAATAAATCAGCAAAACAATAACGAGAATTAGCACCAGTAACGCTGGTGGAACACAATGATACACAAAATCCATAACCATATCTGAATTCGTACCATCAAACGGTGCATTCAACTGATACATCAATTCATCCATCGTCAGGTTGCTCCATGTATCAAACATCCAATTAACAGCACCACTTAGCAGAACAGAAAATGTACTCACAAAAATTGCGAGGAGTGCCTCCAAAAAAAATAGACAATAAGTTAAAATACTTTTAAAATCTCTGTTTTTCTTCATTATTATAATCCTCTGTTCCCCAAAATTCATGCATGCATTATTATATTCTTTTTAATTCGTTTATGCAAGAGTTATTTTTATTTCTGTCCCTCATACATAGCACACAATCATGCGCTAAAAAATTTTTATTTTTCTTTTCTTTCATACCCAATCAGCAGATACATCGCAAACGTCAGAACCAGCCAGAACCAGGTCGTTGGATTGCTGAACCAGGTTGTAAAAAAAGAGAGCCCCAGATAGATTGCAAATTGCCCGTAAAATAAACAGGAAACCGGATTTTTCTTTTTTTCCGCCCACCTGGTCAGCCACACTGCAGCACTGCCAAGAACGAACGCCAGCAGAATCACTCCAAAAATGCCAAAATCATAATACGCATCATAAAATACAGTCAATGTCGTCAATTCTTCCTTCGTAATGTACAATGGATATGCAGCCACCTGCGGAAATACAAATTTTAATCCAGTGAGCGCAAAGACCGGGAATAGCATCCGGATTCCCATTGTAAATTCCGGGAGTTCACGAACCATGCAGTTAAAATTCTCGTAATTGTTCGCCACATACATATACGGCTGTGTAATAAAGATCGGCATTTTACTGTATTTCATCTCAAAAATACCGTTTAAATATGGTATATCATGTCTCCGTGCAACGGTCAGAAGCACATATACCGGAATCAGAATCACAATAGCCGTCACCACCATCTTCCAGGTGATATGCCGATAGAGCATCAGGTACACGACCGCCGCAAATCCTACTGCAAATAAAAGCTGAAATCTCGACACACACAAAATGGGGATAGCCGCTGCCAGAAAATTCCCCAGTGCCAGCACAGTAATCCGCATGACAGTCCATCTCTCTGTCAGTTTCACATACAACACGCTCAGCGCAGGAATCAGAATACAACTCACTGTAAAATAATGTACCCCGGAAATGTGAAAATATGAATATGCATGAGGCTCCGGCGAAAATAGCGGAATAAATCCCAATACCACCGCCTCCAGAAGGAAACAGCCCAGAGACGCAGCACCCAGGAAAATAATGCAGAACATAAGCCTTTGTGCCTGAACCAGATTTTTTGTTCCTCCCTTTTTGCTGGAATCATACTTCTCACAGCCTGTGTCCGCGGAAAACTTTGTCCATGAGGCATTCTTCTTAAACAAGCGATATTGAGAAATATCCTTTTCTGCCCAAAAATCATATCCCAGCATAAAACAAAGATATGCCAGAAAAAAGCAGAGCCATGTAACCGTCTCCCATGGGCTGCAAAGCCTGCTCAGCTTCAGGCAGGCTATTCCTTCTCCTCCTATCCAGGATAATGAAAAGAGGCCCCGCAAATCCACAAGATTTCCGGTTCGTCTGAAATTTTGAATATATAAAAACAGTGCTTCCAGCATCAGTACACTTCCTGCCAGATATACGGCCCCTGTCTTTGAAAAAAGAAAAGCCAGCATATAGCTGGCACAGTAAGAAATATACTCTGCTTTTCTCTGTGTATGCAGCATAATATCTTTCCTTCCCGGCTCGTCAAAGCCAATGCTGCCTATCATATTAATAGGCATTTTTATTAATAAACCCTTTTAAAAATGTCAGGATAATGATCTTCATATCCAACCCCAATGTCCAGTTTTCTATATAATACAAGTCGCACTCTATCCGCTTCCGAATAGATGTATCACCACGGAAGCCATTGATCTGCGCCCATCCGGTCAATCCCGGCCGAACCTGGTGCTTAATCATATATCGAGGAATCTCTTCTTTGAACTTGTCCACAAACTGGGGCCTCTCCGGCCTTGGGCCGACCAGGCTCATATCCCCTTTCAGTATATTGAACAGCTGTGGCAGCTCGTCAATACTGGTCCGCCGGATAAAATGACCGATCGGCGTAACCCGCGGGTCGTCCTTTCTAGTCCATCCCTTCTCCTCATCGGATTCCTTCTGCATGATCATGGATCGGAACTTGTACATATAAAATGGCTTGTTTTTCAGTCCGATACGCTCCTGCTTGAAAATAAGCGGTCCCGGATCCGTAAACTTGATAATCAGCACTACTCCAAGCATGACCGGCGAAAACAAAATAATCGCAAACAAAGACCCGAATATATCCATCGTCCTTTTTACAACCCGATTCAGCATATTATTCAGCGGAACATGCCGGATATTAATCACCGGCAACCCCTGAATGTCTTCAGTATAAGGCTTTGTCGGAATGATATTATTATAATCCGGAATGAACTTTGTATGCACGCCCGACTTCTCACACATGCCTACGATCCGTTCCAATTTGTTATATTCACTTAGTCCAAGAGTAATCACAATTTCATCCAGCCTGTTCTGGGGAAGAATGATCGTCAGATTGTCAATCGCTCCCAGAACCTTGATTCCTCGGTATTCCGCACCGTGCGGCATAGAGTCATCCAAAATTCCTCTGACATAATATCCCCATTCCGGATTTACAAGGATCCGATCTATATACTGCTCCGCAGCCCGGCTGTATCCTACCAGAATAATATGCTTCAGATTATGTCCGTTCTTCCTGATACGCCGGAGGATATACCGGACGATATTGCGTTCCAGTACCTCACTGAAAATATCTATACAGGCAAATACAAACAGCATTGTTCTGGAAATATCAAACTGCCTGACCAAATATAAGAGCAGGATGAGAGCCATTACCCCAAGTACATTTGCCTGTATCACGCGCCAGGCTTCCAGTCTTCTTCCCAGCACTCTTTTCGGAGCATACAGATGAAACACATAATACAAAAGCAAAAAGCCGGGAACGATTCCGATCAGGAGCAGCATATAATATCCCAACGAGAGGGCCCATGGATCCTGGTCAAAAATACCGGTCTCAAAACGAATATACCAGGCCAGTACATAGGAAACAATAATTACAAGTCCGTCCAGTACGACCTGAAGTCGATTTAAAAGTTTTTGATTTTCTTTTATCACTGCTTATTTTCCTTCTTCCAAATATCTCCGACAATTTTTTCCAATCCGTGTATTATCATATAATATTTTCTAAAAAAGAACAAGCCTAAACATGAATTTAATCTGTGAAATTAAAACTAATTTTAATTGTTTTGTAATATTTTCGAAATATAATCCATATCCACATCAGAATCATGCAGTAAAGAAAAATGCCAGTGGCATCTGAACATTTGTCCATTGCCACTGACATTCTAATTAAGTCTTTAATCATACTGATTATTTGAATACGTTGATAATACATTCATATAATCATTGATGATACTGGTTCCATATCCTGGATCTGCTGCCCAGCCGCAACCTGGAATCGGATTTTCCTGAATTCCCAGCCACTCTACATATGGAGCACATCCTCTCTGTACATAATTAAATCTAGGATCTACGCAAGGATTCGCCAATCCATCTTTAGTTGCATATGCTTTCAAGTGCTGCACATGTGCCCTAATACCTGTCCTGATATCAGAAAAGCTTAAACCTGAATTTCCGTTTCCAGTTGCACCAAGTCCCGCAAAATTGAACTGTGTAATCTTTACATCACCGGTAAACTTGAGGAACTTTGTCTCCTTCATTGCCTGACAGAACGCAACCGCCGGATCGATTTTTTCCGCTTCACATTCTTCCATATATATCTTACAAAATTCTCCTATAGTACGTACGTTGGTATTATTCGCATAATATGTCGGATATGAAGAATTTGCAAGGAAATATGTTACCATCTGACCTACTGTCGTATTAAGATTATGAACACCGTCAATCTCGAGTTTTGAAATCCGATGATAATTAAAGTCCTTGGCAGATCTTCCTTCTGATATACCATAACCAATATAATGGTCTACATATGCCTTATTATTATCTCCAAAGGCCTGCCTCAAATCATTATAATTGTTTTTATAAGCAAGTATATTGAAATTTTCATGAGCCTGACGGCCTTCCTTGATTCCATAAGTCAAAAAGTGCTGCAAAGCTCCGGCAGGATCATTTGCAAATGCCGCATTCAAGTCCGGGTATTTTCCAATATAATACTCAAAGCTATATACCGCAGAATAATCTACTCCTCGATATGTAGTAACGGCAACTAACGCACAGTCCCGCCCTTCTTCAATACCATGCTCAAGATAATGGAGATAATATTTCTTTAAATCATTTCCAAACGCAGCCCTAAGGTCACTATAGTTATTCCTATAAGCATGTACGTTAAAGTCCGCATTGCCAGATCTTCCTTCTTTCATACCATACTTTACAAAATGCTCCAGCGCTTTCTCGGAATCATTTCCATATACCTGCTTAATATCTGGGTACTTATCAATATAATAGCTGAAATTATATATTGGCTTGAACTCTACTCCTCGATATTTTGTCACACCTACAGGTTTATTATTCGGATCATCTACTTCTGAGTATCCATCATCTACTGCAATTCTTCCTTCTTTCTTACCATATTCGATATAATGTAAGTAGTAAGATTTTAAAGAACTTCCGAACGCTTTCTGCAAATCTGTGTAACGATTCTTATAGCTGGCTACGTTAAATGTGCCTCTTGCCTGCCTTCCTTCTGACATACCATATACTACAAAATGCTCCAGTGCGCCAACCCGATTATTGCCAAATGCAGCCTTCAAATCTGGGTAATGCTCTATATAATAATCAAAATCATAAACATCCGCATAATTTACACCATCAAAGATTGCATCTGCATCAACATTAGGGGTTTTACTTGGATCCTTATCCCCCTCTTCTCTTCCGTTTCTTCCCTCAGCTTTACCATAATTAATGTAATGAATGTAATATTTTTCAAAATCATCCCCAAATGCATTCCTAAGATCCTGATATCGCTTCCTGTAAGCAAGGACATTAAACTCTGCGCTTGCCTGATGGCCTTTTTTCATACCAGAATCAATAAAATACTCCAAAGCCTTTTCCTTAGTGGAAACGTCTATCTTGTTCTTCTCAAAGAATTCTCCATAACTATCCTTATAATATTCATAATTAAATACCGCACTATAATCTGTAGCCTTTGTAGCACAATATTTCAGAATTCCTCTCGCATCCGCTTCTCCAAGTAGCTTTAGATTCTCTGGTTTGCTCAGATTCGCCGCATCGTTTGGATTTGATAAAAATGCATGCTCTACAATAATACCTGGGAAACCATTTCTCTTGCTATTCCGAATGACACTATAATAATCCGAAGGCTTACCATCATCATATTGGCATCCATACAAATCATCTTTATCATAACTTGAATCTTTAGTTTTCACACCACGATCAACCAAGCCGAGCTTCACTAATTCATCTAAAATATTCTGAGCTACTTCCTTGCCATCTTGGTGAATATCTGAACTAGAAACTTCCTCATATCCTCCATTTGCATTTGGTACTCTAATATTTCCTCCATTTGCATTCGGATAATATACTTCAGCTCCCTTTGCCGTTTCTGTAGTAGCAGAATTCATATGGATACTCACAAACAAGGTTGCTCCATACCCCTTTGCAATACTTACTCTCTCTTGCAACCCTGGGTTCGCCTTGTTATCCGTTCGGGTCATTTCTACTTTTATGCTGGAATCTTGAGACTCCAGTGCTTGTTTACAGTATTTGGCAACTTCTAAATTTAAGTCTCTTTCTATCAATCCGTACTCTTTTTTGCTGCTTCCTTCATCATCGCCGCCATGCCCCGGATCAAGAACAATTACCATAGTTTTGGGCGTATTCGTATATGCCTTCGGTGCACTGTATGACCCCAATGCCACCGCTCGATCTGTTGCCGCTGTCAATTCCGCACTGACCACCGCACGGCCATAAGACTGTTCTGTGCTGGAAGAACCTAAAGATGCCGCCCCATCATCCACATTGTCTGCAACTTCCTGCGCAGCTTCCTGAATGGTATTTTCAATCTCATTCGTCATTTCCGTTGAGATATCATCCGATGTAAGGGCCGTAACCGAAATACCCGTTTCCTCTGCACAATCGCCTTCTTCTCCGTTGCTTACGGTAAACTGTGCGGAAAGCCCGACATTTTTGAGATCAATACGCTTTTTATGTCCTTCGGATTCGTATATAAAAGCAGTCACACGATAAGTTCCTGCTTCCTGACTCTCATAGGTCTTATTAAATTGATAGTAATGCAGTACCTTCTGTGTAAGCGGAATCTCACTCTGCCTGCCGTCATCTCCTGTAAGGATCAGCTTTACGGATTCCAGCTGCTCTTCGCCTTCTCCGAATGAAAGGATGGCATTTAATTCTCCTGGTGCTTGTATTGCCTGTTCTTCAATAATCAGATGATTGATCAATCCGCCATCTTCATATTCCGGCTCAGCCGGCTCTTCTGCAGGTGTCTCCTCTTCCGGTGTCGCTTCTTCTGCTGCCGGTTCACCTTCCGGATTGGTCTGGTCTCCTTCGGATACCGAATCTCCCGCGGCTACCGGATCATTACCATCTACTGGTGCCTGCGGCTCTCCCCCTGCCGCCGGGTCATTCTGATCTGCTGTATCATCCGGATCCGTTACCGAATCCACGCTGCCATCAGCATTATCCTGACCGTCTGTTGTGGCTGCCCCGTCGTCTGCAATCGTATCATCTGCAGTCGTAGTTACGACAGGTTCCTGATCTGTCCCATCCCCTTCTTCCGCAAATGCACGGAAGCCTGTAGAGGGACTCATCAGGATAGCAAACGCAAGCAGCCATGCTACAAGTTTCTTGCTTTTCCCTTTCTTCATAACGTCCACCTCATATTTTATGTATTTGTACAAGCATCGTTCATATTATACATCAATCCCCCCTTACTTTCAAGGCAGAAATTTCCTATTGTTCGACAAAACCCTCTTTTGTAAACTATTTTGTTTCCGAAAACCGACAGTTTTTAAGATTGCAATCCCCCCTAAATATAGGTATTTATTTCCTATTTTCACACATTATCTTGTGGTATTTTTCTTTCTAAATATATTTCTTAAAAAAAAATAAATTTTTTCTTACCTGGCAAATCATTACAATTGATTCAATTATTTTACGTTTTTTTTACAAAATGTTATGTTTTTTTTATTTTTACAGTTCTTCATGGAACAGCACATCTAATTCATTCGTATACTGATCTTCTGACACTGGCAGGCTTTTTTGCATTCAATGAAGTAGAAACAGGGAACCTGCCGCAGATCTCTCCGCACAGATTCCCTGTATGTTCCTCAAATATTGCAAATCGTAACCGTTCAGAACAGCCGTCCGCACGGCTCTTGCTTCACAAATCCCAGACTTAAAACAGTTTCTCCGGATACACCCCATCCTCAACCAGCTTCCGAACCGAAGCGGCCACACTTTCCTTATCTTCCTTATACGTCACTCCAAACCACTGATCCGAAGACTGCAGCACCTTTACAGTCACCCTGCCTTCCTCCAGCAGTCCCCCAATAATTGTGGGAAGCAGATATTCTGCTTTTGGCTCCCCGTCCTCCAGCTTGTCCAGGAACTCTAAAAATCCGGATTCCAAAATGGAGAAGAATCCTGGCTGCATCCCCCACATATTCATGGAAACCAGGCAGTCTGCATCCAGAGTCATGTCCCCGTCTTCACTGCGCACAACGGCACTGCCTTCCGTTTTTTCGATATTCCTTGTCTCTACGACCTTCTCCAGCATGCCGTCCGGACCTGCCTGACACAATCCGCGGGTGACGGCTCCATTTTCGCTGAGGGTATTTTTCAGGATAAAACCCACCATACAGAGCTCCCGTTCAGAATGCTCCGAATTACGGGTCAGGTAGCCGTACGCTTCCTTATAAGCCTGTTTTCCATAAAAATCATCCGCATTGATCACCAGGAACGGACTATCCACCGCATTCCTGCAACAGAGGATCGCCTGTCCTGTCCCCCATGGCTTTGTCCTTCCTGTAAAACGCTCCCTATGTACTGGCGGAATGTCTTCCACCTCCTGGTATACATAGGCCACATCCACGATCTGCTCAATCTTTTTTCCGACAGCCTCTCTGAAATCTGCCTCGATATCGCGTCGGATCACAAATACTACCTTGTCAAATCCAGCCTCCACAGCATCATAGATGGAATACTCCATAATGATCTCCCGGTTTGGGCCGACAGGTTCCAGCTGCTTGATTCCCCCTCCGAATCGGCTTCCCAGTCCGGCCGCCATTACCACCAACGCTGCCCTGCTCATATCAAATTCCTCCTTGCTTAGAATCTGCAGAAAAATAACTGACACATCTTGATCTGCACATCCAAAGATATTCCTGCACGATCTGTATCCGTTTTTTCTGCAGTTCCTTACTCGCCAAGTCCATCCTTCACGATCTGGACCATTTCTTTTAATGCATCTTCCTCGTCTTCCCCGTCACAGACTATGGTAATCTCATCCCCGCTCTTGATGCATGCCCCAAGGACGCTGAGCACACTTTTCGCATTGGCGGAAACCATGCCGGGTCTGGCTGTCTTCTCGATGGTGATCTTACAGCCAAACTGCATCGCCGTCTTGCAGAACAGCCCCGCCGGCCTCAGATGAAGGCCGGTGGGATTTTTAATAATCACGCTTTCTCTTACCATATCCAATCATCCTATCCCCCGTCTTTTTCTGTCAGTATGATCCTGACAGTCGGGTTTTTCGTTAATTCCACGCCGGAGGGTGTCTCGATATTTACTGCTATTTCATATGTTCCGGCCGTCTTATAGTTCTTTAGATCCATGGAAGCCGCATACCGGATATCCAGTACCTCCAAAGCCTCCTCTCTACCTGTAAACTGCAGTTCGATATCCATATCCGACTCAAATTCCAGCTTCAGGTCTTCCTTCAGATTTTTGATCTGGATCGCCCCCACCGGGAGCTGGATTGTCTTTGTCCCCTCCTGCTCGATCATGACGGTCACAATGACATTATTGGACACATCCTTCGACAGGCTGATCCCATCCGGAAGATAAGGCAGGATATCTACCGTCACTTCCTCTCTGCCCTGCTTTCCCTGAATATTGACCGCTGATTCCGGAATCTCAATTGAGCTGACGGAGTCCAATGCCTCTTTTGTACCGCATATCTTTACCATGGACGGCTCCAAAGTAGAGCCGGTATAAACAAATCCGTTCGCTGGATTTCCGGATACCCCGTTCAGGATCACCGGTACATTCTTTTCCCGAAGTATCTGCACATTCAGGCTGAGCCCCCGTTCTCCCAGGTTGTTGGTCAGCTGACTCTGATCCATAACGTTGTCGTTGCCGTCAAAAATGATCAGCTCCGCATCCAGCGTCGTATCCTCCGACAGACCGGATAAATCAGCTGAGTCACGCGCCTTTGCCACAACCCGATGGATATTATTGATCTTGGATTCCGTCCCCCGAATGGTGATCTTTTCCGGACTCACGGATGCCTCGCCCACTACAAAACCATCTCTTGGAACCAAATTCGTCGTACTTGCGGAAATTGGATAGGTATTGCTCTTCATATCTTCGATCTTGATCTGCAGATTCACCGGGTTGACCTGTGTTGTCACCGTTTCCCCCTCAAGTCCTTTCACCTCCGCAGTGATCGGCACCAGATATGTGCTCACCTCCATCTGACTCAAATCCGCTATGGCTGAAATATTGCTGGTCCTGACTCTGGCCAGGACGGATCTCTTTCCTGAAACCGTCACACGCACAGTCTGGGGATCCCCCACCAAGTCATAGACCTTGCCCATATTCCTGACAACCTCTTCATTGACGAAATCCACCGGAATGTTGGCATACGTCGCAGTGGTGACCGGATCGTTGACATTAATCACGATCAGCCAGAAAAAAACAGAAAAGATCAAAGCCGCCACTTTCAGGCCCAGATTCCGCGTTATTTTAAATTTCATGTTTCTTCCGTCCTTTCCGCATCGCAAATTTCTTTCCATCGGAAAGACGATTCTGGATCTGCCCCAGTTTTTCCTTCAAATACTCCGGAGTCATATTCCGCACAAGCTGTCCGTCCATGGCCATAGATACGTAACCGGTCTCCTCTGATACGACAAGGATCATCGCGTCACTGACCTCGCTCATGCCGAGGGCGGCACGATGTCTTGTCCCCAATGATTTACTGATCTGCATATTGTCTGACAGAGGCAGATAGCAGGTGGCGGATGTGATCCTGTCTCCGCGTATGATCACTGCGCCGTCATGAAGCGGTGTATTGTGTTCAAAAATATTGAGAAGTACCTGCTCCGATACGATACAGTCCAGCTCAATTCCCGTCATCTCATATTCGGTCAAATGGATGGCCCGCTCCACCACGATCAGGGCGCCGGTTTTTACACTGCCCATACTGAAACAGGCCGCTACAAGCGCATCCCTTGTCCTGTCTGAAAAACGCAGGTTTTCCCTTCCTCTGTCAAACAGAGAAAAGCTACTGAACAGATTCTTCTCTCCCAGCTTCTCCAGCGCGCGGCGCAGCTCCGGCTGAAATACGACCAGTGCCGCAAATGCCAGGATACTGATGGATTCTCTTGCGAGATACAGGATGGCATGCATCTTGAATACATACGCCACCAGAATGAACACCCCCAGCATCAGCAGCCCTCTCAGCAGCATCCATGCCTTTGTGTTCTTGATCCACAGCATGATCTCATATACAACCACCGCAATGATCAGGATCTCCACAATATCCGTGATACGCAGCTCGGGAATATACGGATCGCCGATAAATCTATGAAAAATCTGTTGTAATTCTTGCCGCATCAGCTCACCTCCCACTCCGGATAAAGCGAGTCGCCGCGCCCGGAGACCTTACTGTCATATCTGTCATTTTTTGCCTTTTCCGTCCAGTCCCAGTTCTTTGCTCAGGCTTCTCTCCAGCAGGATCTCATCCGCGCTTTTCGGTCTGTCCAGATAGCCTGTCCCTGCAGACGCAGGTGTCTGTGTACTGTTGTCAACCCAGTTTTTTTTATTTCCAACATTCCCTGTGTTCTGTCTCTCATTGATATGCTTTACGCTCTTTTGAGGAGCCGTAACACCGATCTTCGGAACAGCCTTTACGTAATAATGGTATTCGTCATCCTCAAACTCCAGATACTCCGTCCTGGCATAATCCACGGAAAGGAACACCACCTCCAGCAAAAGCCCTGCTAAGACCCCGATGATCCCGCTGACAACCAGCGGTGTCAGTGAGATATGCAGATTCAGGGTTATATTTCCTGCCGCCGCAATCACCACCGCCATCACTGCACCGGCCGCAGAAGCGATCTTCCATGCATGATCCACGGAACGGATGCGGATTGAATATACAAAGAGGATACAGATTGCGGCTGCGGCAACCATAATCCACATCTCCTGATTCATCAGGGACTGCTTGGTAAAACTGATCAGCGTCTCCACCAGTTCCACCCCATCTCCTGCCTTAAAGGTACTGGAGGACCCTTTGACCAGATGGATCAGATAATAGGAGAACGTACCGCATGCAACGGGAATCGCACAGGCAGGCGTTCCAAGGAGTCCCGCCGCAATCGGAAGCACAAACGGAACATCCATTGCCAGGGAGCAGGCCATCAGCAAAACCAGCCATGACTTTCCGGTGGAAAACCGGAAATAAAAAATGTACATCAAAAGGAACAGCAGTGCCGCCACGATGGCTACCGGCAGAGACAGCGTATAAAAATGCAGCAGCACCAGAGCCGTCGCCGCCATCACCATAACGATCATCGGCAATATGGCGCAGGCTGCTGCCAACCCAGCCGTACATGCTGTTGAGGATGCGGCTTTCATAAACCCGATATTGGAATTAATCTGGTGAAATACCAGAAACCCCAGCGCAAATTGAAGCCCGATTCTGATAAATATGGAATACTTTGCATAGAATATCTGCAGTTGCTCTCTCCAGACAAGTAATGTGCTCATACTTTCTTTTTCTCCTTCACTTCCATCTTACCCAGCCGGGATAGATCTCTATAGTACTTTTTCACACGCTGCTTCGCCCTGTTATGCCGCCCCCTGTAGAAAATGCCCGCTCCGATCACATAGACGATCAGCATCGCCACATAACCGGCCACTGCTGCCCCGCCCAAAAATGTAATTTTTGAGATGGTCAGGTTCTCCAGGATCTCATCCATATAGCAGACCGCAAACAACGCCGCCAAGATCCCGTAGCCTACCGTCATCCACAGGACCGTGATCAGCGTATTCAGACTGACATAGTCCTTCTTATAATAGGTGCTGATCTTCATATCATTTCTGATGTCATTCTTCTCATACTGAGCCATTCTCGCCATCAGCCTGATTCTCTTCACATCCAGCATATGCTTCCTCCAGAATTGTATTAAATTTTATATTCACGGCAGATGAATACTGCCGAAAGTATCTGAAAAGCCCGAATACTTATAACCATTACTTTATAGTATAGCATATACTCAGAGCCCTTGTCCAATGCTAATGGTCAAAAAATAAACTTTTTGCACCCCTGCCTTTTTCAATACTTTTGAAATACGGTGGATCGTACTGCCCGTCGTGTAAATATCATCTACAAGTAGCACATTGCGCGGTGCCTTCCACTGTTTAGATACGCCGAAGGCCTGTTTTAAATTTTTCTCCCTCTCCCGGTCATCCAGCAGTTTCTGCGGTCTGGTTCTGCGGATCCGGTATACTGCATGTCTCCCCATCGGAATCTGCAGTTCTTCTGACAGTCGTTCCGCCAGCAACGCAGCCTGATTAAAGCCCCTGGCACGCAGACGGGACTTATGGAGCGGCACAGGAATGATCTCCTCTATCCCGCGGGCACGAATCCAGTCCCCGTACCAGTGTGCCATTTCTTCCGCAAATATATCCGCATAATACCGTTTATTGTGAAACTTCAATTGATAGATCGCCCGCGTCACTGGCGGGACATGCAGCCACAGGCTCCGGCCCTGGTCAAAGGCATAGGCTCGCTTCCCACAGTCACGGCAGTATTCCTGCTCCTCCGTTTTGACCGGTTTCCCGCATATCATGCATCTGGGTTCATTTATAATAGGAAGTTTCTCCCTGCACGCGTCACAGATTCCGATCCCGTGCTTCTGCACCTCACCGCAGAACGGACAGACCGGAGGATACAGAAGCTCCAGGAGCCTTAAAACTCCTGAATGCGCTCTGCCAAGCTGGTATATCTGTTTTGTTCGCTTTTGTTTCTGATCATTTCCTGAAATACGCTTTCACTCCCCACAATTGTCAGACATTTTTTCGCTCTGGTCACGGCTGTATAGAGCAGGTTGCGGTTGTACAAAAGCCGTGGTCCCGGTAGCAGAGGAAGAATGACAGCCGGATACTCGCTTCCCTGGGATTTATGTACCGTTATGGCATAGGCCAGTTCCAGTTCGTCCGTGGATTCAAAGGGATAGGTCACCTTTCGGTGTTCATCATATTCGACCTCCAGCGTCCCGCCGTACAGGTCGACCTCCGTAATGCATCCCATGTCCCCATTGAACACGCCCATCCCCTGGTCTACGGCCACTCCGTATTTTGTACGCACTTCCCAGGCGATCTGGTAGTTGTTTTTAATCTGCATCACCTTATCTCCCTTGCGGAAGATCCTGCCGTTGATCTCCTTTTCTTCCTTTCCCGGGTCCGGCGGATTCAGGTAGCGCTGCAGTATGGAATTCAGACGTTCCACACCGAGAAGCCCTTTTCTGGTAGGCGTCATCACCTGGATCTCCGACGGAGGGGCGCCCACATATTTGGGAAGCTTTTTCTGGATCAGCATAATGACCACACCGATGATCACATCGGCCTCCTGCCTTCTCAGGAAAAAGAAATCTCTGCTCTTATTGTCCAGCACCACGGTCTCCCCCGCATTGATCTTATGTGCATTTACCACAATATCACTCTCTCCTGCCTGGCGGAAGATCCGGGTCAATGTGACCACCGGAAAACGCCCGGACAAAATGATATCCTTCAATACACTGCCCGGTCCTACGGAAGGAAGCTGGTTCACATCCCCTACCAGAATCAGGCGGGTACCCGGCACGACCGCGGACAGAAGCGCATGCATCAAAGAGATATCCACCATGGACATCTCATCAATGATCAGGATGTCTGTTTCCAGGGGATTATCCCGATTGCGCTGAAATCCGCTGACGCTCCCCTCTTCCTCCGGATTTCCATTCACCTCCAGAAGGCGGTGAATGGTCTGAGAGTCATATCCGGTCGCTTCTGTCATCCGCTTTGCGGCGCGTCCCGTGGGAGCGGCAAGCAAAATACTCATACCTTCGCTTTCAAAAAACCGTATCATGGTATTGATGGTGGTTGTCTTGCCGGTCCCCGGTCCTCCGGTCAATACCAGAAGCCCGTGGCGGATGGATTCCACCACCGCGCGGTGCTGCATGGGATCCAGCTGGAGCTGCTCACGCTCTTCCACCTTGCGCAGCCGCTGTTCCATCATCTCCTCGGGCATCTCGCAGTCAATGTCCAGGTCATAGAGCATACGGGCCGTATTCAGCTCCAGATAATAATAATGAGACGGATAAATCCGGATCTGCCCGTTTTCTTCCTTCCGGACCGTCTTCCGGTCGATGCAGAGATCCATAATGTACTTCTCAATCTCCGGAAGCTGCACGCTTAGAATCTGTTCCGCCCGTGAAGCAAGCACCTCCTGGGGCAGGTAAATGTGTCCTTCCACAGCCGCCTGCTGCAGTACATAGACCAGACCGCTGCGGATCCGGAAATCGGAGTCCTTATGGATCCCGATTCTGGAAGCGATCTCATCCGCTGTCTTAAACCCCACCCCGGAAATGTTGTCCGCAAGCTGGTAGGGATTCTCCTGCAGCACTTCATAGAGTCTGGATCCGTAATATTCATAAATTTTCACTGCAAGCGCGGTAGAAATTCCATACTTCTGCAGAAAGATCATGGCCTTCCGCATGTCCCTTTTTTCTTCCACCTGCACCGCAATCTCCTGGGCCTTCCGTTTGCTGATCCCCTTAATTTCGGCCAGACGCTCCGGCTCCTCCTCCATAATCCGAAACGTATCCTCCTTAAACCTGCGCACAATGCGTCCTGCAAGAGACGCGCCGATCCCCTTTATCGCTCCGGAACCCAGGTAGCGCTCAATGGACACCAGATCTTCCGGCTCCTTGACCTTATGGGTGAGTACTTTAAGCTGTGTTCCGTATACGCTGTGGTTCACGTATTCCCCTTCCAACTCCAGAAGCTCACCCTCCGTAATATAGTGAAAGCTGCCCACACAGGTCACCTCTCCATCGTCACTTTCCATGTTGAATACCGTATATCCGTTTTCCTCATTCCGAAACACGACATGATCCACATATCCTGTTACTGTCTCCAAAATACCCTACCTCTTTCGTCTTTTGATCAGGAACTGTGAAAACAACTGTTACAGATGACGCAGAATCACAACTCCTTACCTTTCACTCCAAAAAGACAGGCATCCGGTGAAGCCTGTCTATTTCCTTTAAGGATCGCACGGTCACAGGCCGATCAAAAATCCTTTCGCCCGCTCATGAATTCCACAAACTGTCCGGTCCCGATCGCTACGACCTTCAGCGGATCCTCCGCTGTCATAGTATGAATCCCGGTCCGTTCTTCGATCAGTTCTTCCAGCCCGCGGAGCATAGAGCCTCCTCCTGTCAGAACGATCCCCCGATCCAGTATATCCGCAGAAAGCTCCGGCGGGGTCTGTTCTAATACTGCGATCACCGCCTCCACGATCTGGCTGGTAGTCTCCCTCAGCGCTTCCTCGGTCTCTGTCGATGTCACAGTCACGGTCTTCGGAAGGCCTGTCACCAGATTCCTTCCCCGCACCTCCAGGCGTTCTTCCTCTACCAGCGGATAGGTTGTACCGATCTTAATCTTAATGTCTTCCGCCGTCATATCCCCGATCAGCAGATTATGCTTTTTCCGCATATACCGCACGATTGCTTCATCAAAATCATCTCCGGCCAGCTTGATGGATGTGTTCACTACCGCGCCGCCAAGGGAGATCACGGCAATATCTGAAGTGCCGCCGCCCACATCTACGATCATATTTCCACAGGGCTTGGATATATCAATCCCTGCTCCAATCGCCGCTGCTACCGGCTCTTCGATCAGATGCACTTCTCTGGCCCCTGCCGCAAAGGTCGCTTCCTCCACAGCTTTCTTCTCCACCTCCGTCACACCGCTTGGTACACAGATGCTAATCCGCGGCTTCTTGAACATCCGCCGTCCCACCGCCTTCTGCACAAAATACTTGATCATCTTCTCCGTCACGGTGTAATCCGAGATGACCCCTTGCCGCAGAGGACGCACAGCGATGATATTCCCCGGAGTCCTGCCCAGCATCAGGCGCGCTTCCTCACCGATGGCCTTAATCACGTTGGTATCCCTGTCAAATGCAACGACGGAAGGTTCCTTCAATATCACTCCCTTGCCCCTCACATACACAAGCACACTGGCTGTCCCCAGATCTATTCCGATATCAACAGACATATAAAACTCTCCCTTCTAAAACAAATCCTTCTCCCAAGAGATTCCTTGACCGGAAACCGTGAATCTATGATCCGCCCATAAGGCGATGACAATTGTTCACAGTTTCATACATCTCATCCTTCGTTTTTTATAGTCTGTTTATCTGATGTTGTCAAACACGTCTGGCCAAGGCGCAACCTGCAACCAGTTATGACCATTCACTAGTATAATCAATTTTTACCAAATTGGAAAGCCCTTTTTTCAGATTTTCCATTTTTTATTCATTTATTATGAAACTGGATCGATTTTCTTCAAATTTGAGCTTTCCGTAAAAATATACTTCTGTTATTTTTTGTTAAGCATCGAGGCAATATACTTCCCGGTATAAGATTTTTTATTTTTAGCCACTTCCTCCGGCGTTCCTTCCGCCACAACGGTGCCGCCTTTATCTCCGCCTTCCGGTCCGATATCGATGATATAGTCCGCAGTCTTGATCACATCCAGGTTATGTTCAATGACGATCACCGTATTGCCGTCATCCGCCAGTCTGCGCAAGATTTCCGTCAGCTTGTGTACATCTGCAAAATGCAGGCCAGTGGTCGGCTCATCCAGAATGTATACGGTCTTCCCTGTGCTGCGCTTGCTCAGCTCCGCAGCCAGCTTGATCCGCTGCGCCTCGCCGCCGGAGAGCTCCGTGGAGGGTTGTCCCAGCTTAATATAGGAAAGTCCCACATCATAAAGGGTCTGCATCTTTCGGCTGATGCTGGGGACATTTTCAAAAAATGTGACCGCTTCCTCCACTGTCATATCCAGGACGTCGTAGATACTCTTGCCCTTATACTTGACCTCCAGCGTCTCCCGGTTATACCGCTTACCGCCGCATACCTCGCAGGGCACATATACGTCCGGCAGGAAATGCATCTCAATCTTGATGATCCCGTCTCCGGAGCAGGCTTCACAACGTCCACCTTTTACATTAAAGCTGAACCTGCCCTTTTTATACCCCCTCGCCTTGGCATCCGGGGTGGCCGCGAACAAATCCCGGATCAGGTCAAAAACCCCTGTGTAGGTGGCCGGATTGGACCGGGGCGTCCTTCCAATGGGTGACTGGTCGATGCTGATAACCTTGTCTACTTGATCCAGTCCCTCAATGCGCCGGTGCTTTCCCGGGATTGTCCTGGCCCGGTTCAACTCCTTGGCCAGCTTTTTATATAAGATCTCATTTACCAGAGAGCTTTTGCCGGAGCCGGATACGCCGGTCACGCATGTCATCACTCCCAGAGGGAAATTGACCGTGATATTTTTCAGATTATTTTCCTGTGCCCCCACAACCTTCAGAAAACCTGAAAACGGCTTCCTTGTCTCAGGCACCGGAATCTGCTTTCTGCCGCTAAGATAATCTCCTGTAACAGAAGCTTCGCAGGCCATGATCTCCTGTGCAGTACCGACAGCGATCACCCTGCCGCCGTGCTCGCCTGCGCCGGGTCCGATGTCTACCACGCAGTCCGCAGCCAGCATGGTATCCTCGTCATGCTCCACCACGATCAGGGAATTTCCCAGGTCACGGAGTCGCTTCAAGGTGGCCAACAGCTTATCATTATCCCGCTGGTGCAGACCGATGCTGGGCTCGTCCAGGATATAGGCTACTCCTACCAGGCCGGAGCCGATCTGGGTTGCCAGGCGGATCCGCTGCGCTTCCCCCCCGGAGAGAGAGCCAGTGGCCCGGGACAGGGTCAGGTAATCAAGCCCTACATCCATCAAAAACTGGATCCTTGCCCGAATCTCCTTTAAGATCTGATTCCCGATCATCTGCTGGGTCTTTGTCAGCTCCAGATTCTGCAGGAATTCCTGAAGCCTGTCGATGGAAAACGCGGTAACCTCCGCAATATTTTTTTCTCCCACCGTCACCGCAAGGGAGGTCTGCTTCAATCTCTGTCCTTTACACTCGGAGCAGGGAGTGATATTCATGAAGGTCTCGTATTCTGCCTTGGAGGACTCTGAATGGGTCTCGCGGTAACGCCGTTCCACACTTCGGATCAGCCCCTCAAAGACCACATCGTACACGCCTTCGCCCCGCTGTCCCTTATAGTGGACTTTGACCGATTTCCCATTTGTTCCATAGACCAGAATATCATGGATCTTCTTCGGATATTCCTCGAAGGGCGTATCCAGACCAAATCCGTATTCCTCGCATAGGGCCGTCAGGATCGCATTGGTAAAGCTGCTCTTATCCGAGCAGGACTGCCATCCCAGCACCGCAATAGCGCCCTCATTGATGCTCAGAGAAGGATTGGGAATCATCAGTTCCTCTGAAAATTCCATCTTATAGCCTAGTCCAAAGCAGGACGGACAGGCCCCGAAGGGGTTGTTGAACGAAAAACTCCGTGGTTCGATCTCTTCAATACTGATCCCGCAGTCCGGGCAGGAAAAGCTCTGGCTGAAATTCATGGGTTCCCCTCCGATCACATCCACGATCAGGAGTCCCTCCGCCAGGTTCAGCACGCTTTCAATGGAATCCGCCAGACGCTTCTCAATCCCCGGCTTTACGATCAGACGGTCCACAATAATCTCAATATTATGCTTGATATTTTTATCCAGCGCAATCTCCTCGGACAATTCATACAGGTTGCCGTCCACACGCACCCTGACATATCCGCTCCGCTTGGCGCGATCCAGCAGCTTGGCGTGCGTCCCCTTCCGCCCCCGTACAACCGGGGCCAGAAGCTGGATCCTGGCGCCCTCCGGCATTGCCATGACCTGATCCGCCATCTCGTCTACGGACTGCTTTTTGATCTCCTTTCCGCACTTCGGGCAGTGTGGAATCCCCACCCGTGCATAGAGCAGGCGAAAATAATCGTAGATCTCCGTCACAGTCCCCACAGTAGAGCGGGGATTGTGGTTGGTGGACTTCTGGTCAATGGAGATGGCCGGGGACAGACCCTCGATGCTCTCCACATCCGGCTTCTCCATCTGCCCCAGGAACTGACGGGCATAGGAAGACAGAGACTCCATATATCTGCGCTGCCCCTCCGCATAAATGGTATCAAAGGCAAGCGAGGATTTGCCCGAACCGCTCAGCCCGGTCAGAACTACCAGCTCGTTCCGTGGAATGTCCACATCAATATTTTTCAGATTGTTTTCATTTGCGCCGCGTATTTTGATATATTTTCTGGCGTCTATCTTTACTCCCATATTGTGTCTCCTGTCTTTTCTCAAATTAATGATCTGCCTGCCAAAGAGGTTTCACCGCCTTTATCGGCTGATTTCCCCTGTTGTCTAATTTTCGAACGCTTCACGTGCTGGCCGTCTGCCGCACAAATGACCATCGATCCGCTGCCTGCACTGTTTCTGTCCGAGGCTACCTCTGTTCTGACATCATGATTCCATATCATTCAGTGCCTTTTTCAGTTCGATCAGCTGGTCACGCAGCTCGGCCGCCGCCTCGAAGTTCAGTTCCGCCGCCGCTTTCTTCATCTGCTTCGTCACCTTTCCCACCATCTTCTCCAGTTCTTCCCGGCTCATGGACTCCACGTCCTTCTCCATCAGCATTTCCCCTGTATCTACCTTCTGAGAAATGCTGATCAGGTCGCGTACCGCTTTCTGAATCGTCTGCGGCGTGATCCCATGTTCCTGGTTGTATGCCATCTGGATCTCCCGGCGGCGCATGGTCTCGTCAATGGCCATCTGCATAGAGTCGGTCATCTTATCCGCATACATGATCACATGTCCTTCGGAATTGCGGGCCGCACGGCCGATAGTCTGAATCAGGGAGGTTTCAGAACGCAGGAAGCCTTCCTTGTCTGCGTCCAGAATGGCCACAAGCGTGATCTCCGGAATGTCCAGCCCTTCACGGAGCAGGTTGATCCCCACCAGTACGTCAAAGACGTCCAGACGCATATCCCGGATGATCTCCGTCCGCTCCAGGGTATCCACATCGGAATGCAGATACTTGACCCGGATGCCCACCTCCCGCATATAATCCGTCAGATCCTCGGCCATCCGCTTGGTCAGCGTGGTCACCAGCACTTTGTTTTTCTTTGCCACTTCTTTGTTCACTTCGCTGATCAGGTCGTCGATCTGGCCCTCCACCGGACGCACCTCCACCTCCGGATCTAAAAGCCCTGTTGGCCTTAAGACCTGCTCGGCGCGGAGAAGCTCATGCTCTTCTTCATAGACGCCCGGAGTAGCGGAAACGAAAAGCATCTGGTTTATTTTACTTTCAAATTCTTCAAAGTTCAAGGGGCGGTTGTCCTTTGCTGAGGGCAGACGGAATCCATAGTCTACCAGCGTCGATTTTCTGGACTGGTCCCCATTGTACATCCCGCCGATCTGTGGCACCGTCTTGTGGGACTCGTCGATCATGATGATAAAATCATCAGGAAAATAGTCGATCAACGTGTAGGGCGCCTGTCCCGGGGCCAGCCCTGCCAGATGCCGGGAATAGTTCTCGATTCCGGAGCAAAACCCGGTCTCCTTGAGCATCTCGATATCGAAGTTGGTCCGCTCCGCGATCCGCTGCGCCTCCAGAAGCTTGTCCTGGCGCTTAAATTCCCTGACCCGCTCTTCCAGTTCTTTTTCTATATCCTGTACGGCGCGCTTAATATTGTCCTTATCTACTACATAGTGGGATGCTGGGAAGATGGCTACGTGCTTCAGTTCATCCCGGATCTCCCCGGTCAGGATGTCGATCTCCGTGATCCGGTCGATCTCGTCCCCGAAGAACTCTACCCGGACAGCCGTGTCGGATTCGTAAGCAGGAATCACCTCCAGCACGTCCCCCCGAACCCGGAAGGTCCCGCGGTGGAAATCCATGTCATTGCGGTCGTACTGGATCTCGATCAGCTTCGCCATCAGCTCGTCCCGCTCCTTTGTCATGCCGGGGCGCAGGGAGATCACCATGTTCTGGTAGTCTACCGGGCTTCCCAGGCCGTAGATGCAGGACACACTGGCCACAATGACCACGTCGCGCCGCTCGGCAAGGGCCATGGTGGCGGAGAGACGGAGTTTGTCGATCTCGTCGTTGATGGCGGAATCTTTGGCGATGTAGGTGTCCGAAGAAGGGACATAGGCTTCGGGCTGGTAGTAGTCGTAGTAGGACACAAAATATTCCACCGCGTTTTCCGGGAAATATTCACGGAATTCTCCGTACAACTGAGCAGCAAGCGTCTTATTGTGCGCTATGATAAGGGTTGGCTTATTCAGTTCCTGTATCACATTCGCCATCGTAAATGTCTTCCCAGACCCCGTAACCCCTAGTAAAGTCTGGAATTGATTGCCCTCCTTGAATCCCTTTACCAGTGCCGCAATTGCTTCCGGCTGGTCTCCGGTAGGCTTGTATTCCGAAACTAATTTAAAATTTTTTTGTCCTGTTTCCACAGACATACCTCCTTACTATCATGCCTATTGGCCCGTAAATTCGTGTAATAGGAACTTCTAAGTGGGCGAAAAGGCCAATTACACGAATAAAGTCACTAAAACTGAATTTTCTAACTACGCAACACAAAACAAAATATCTGAACATTACGTACCACAGGATAGCATAATTCTTCATAACAGAAAAGCCTCAGACTTAATTTTACCATGAACATTTGTTCTGATTCATTGTAGCAGAAACCTCCTGTAAATGCAATAGAAACTCTTAGTCTATCTGAAGAAATTTCTTCCCCCGCTTTCAAGGTCAAAAAAGAGAGGTAGTTTTCCGCTACCCCTCTCCTGCAAACCATTCATTTATATCTGTCAGTTCTGTTATATCCGAGTAATCGTACACAATCGGTGTCTGTGCTTCCTCCTTTTTTCTTCCCTCCATCCTCTCAACTTCTTCTTTTCCCTCTCCCTGAATCTCAATTACTTCCTGAAACATCTCCCATAATAAGGTTTTGTCAGCATAATCATATGGATGAACTTCTGAAATAAATTCATGCAATTCGTCAACACAGTCCTCTATAATCGCCTGCATATCTGTATAGGTATCTACAGTAATAATAGACTTCGCGTGTCCTAATGCAGTTGCCACTGCTTTTTGATTAATACCTGAATCCGTGAACTTCGTTTAAAGTAATACTTTGGCATGCTTCTAAAATTCAATATCTTGATATATATCGGCTAAGATATGGTGCTCACCGAATAGGTGGATAA
>CAJSZT010000037.1:0-55682 GCA_910573785.1 Lachnospiraceae bacterium
AAGTGAAGGCTTTATCTGCAAGCTGTATAAAAGGGCCTCGGGGAATCTTCAGGAATTTATGTCTGACCTGAAAAGGGTATTGATTACAAGGGCACTCCTTTACTGGGATGACACTGTGGTCATGATACAGACGAAAAGAGCCTGTATGCGTTTTTATGGAGACGAAACAATCTCGTACTATACCGCCCATGAGCATAAGGACCTGGAGGGCATGCTTGATGACCAGATCCTTACAGCGCTCACTCCGGAAACAACGGTTATGCATGACCATAACAGGGTGAACTATAACGAACTTTTTTGTTTTCAGAACATTGAGTGCAACCAGCATCTGGAAAGAGACCTTCAAAAGATAGCGGATGATAATCCGACCCATAAATGGGCAATTGGTATGAAAGGACTGATATCATCGACAATAAAGAAGCGTAAGGATCTGATCTTGAAAGGAATNTAATTTAAGCGAGCGAGGGCTGCGCGGAATCAAATCCCATATGAAGATCTCAGGACAATTTGACAGCGAAAAAACCGCAAAGTATTATGCGACAGTGAAGACCTATGTGGAAACGTGCAGAAAGAATCACATAAACGAAATGGAGGCACTTTCAAGATTATGTGCCGGAGCTCCTTACACTGTTGAAGAAATCTTTGCATAAACTGTCAGTTCATAATACCAGCAAACCAAGAGACTATTTCAAATCCCTTGGTCTACTGGTGTTTATAATTTTAAATCGACTGTGAATAGTAACTATTTTTTCAGAATCGAGCAGAACCGTAAACGGCCCATCATTGACCAGACTGACCTTCATTTCCGCTCCGAAGCTGCCAGTCTCCACAATCGGTACGTTTTCACGGCATTTTGCGATGATATACTCATAAAGCGCATTCGCCTTTTGGGAAGAACCTGCCTCCGTAAAGCTGGGGCGGTTTCCCTTTTTACAATTGGCGTACAGCGTAAACTGGGAGATCAGGAGCAGCTCCCCTTTCACATCCGCCAGGGACAGATTCGTCTTTCCGTTTTCATCCTCAAAGATGCGAAGCCCGGTCAGCTTCCTTACCAGCTTGTCCGCGGTTTCCTCGGTATCCTCCTCGGCAACCCCGATCAATACCAGGAGTCCCTTCCCAATCTTTCCGATTACAGTTCCGTCTACGGATACGCTGGACTGCGTGACCCTCTGTATTACAAATCTCATAATTGTACTCCTGTCCTTTCCAAAAGCTTCCCAGCCTTCGTCTTGATCCGCTGCAGCGCATTGTCGATCGTCTTGGGGCTTTTATTCAGAATTTCCGCAATGGTCCGGTAATCGGTCCCCATCAGATGCAGGTAGAGCACATGGTTTTCCAGCGCGCTCAAAGCCCCTTTCAGATTCTCCACAAAAACTTCCACATACTCTTTTCCGAAATACAGCACCTCCGGATTGTTGTCTACCTCAGACCGGATCTTGTCGATCAGCGGGATCTCCTTGCTCTCGTCATCATCAGCTTCCACCTCATACAGAGACACATAGGAATTCAGCGGCAAATGCTTTTTCCGCCTGGAAGCTTCGATGGCGCTGTACATCTGGCGGGATACGCACAATTCTGCAAAGCTCTGGAAGCTGTTCCCCTGCTCCGGATCAAAATTCTGCACGGCTTTCATCAGTCCGATCATCCCCTCCTGGATCAGATCGTCATTCTCCCCGCCGATCAGGAACATCTCCCTTGCCTTACGGCGCACCATAGATTTATATTTCACCATCAGATAATCCATGATATCCCGCTCCCCTGCCCGAAGCCTGGACAGAAGCTCTTCATCTGTCATCGTATCATATATTCCCAAGTTTTTTCCTCCAGACCCGAAAGCCCTTACTTTTTGACTCATGCGAAGCGTTACAGGCCACACCCTCACCAGGCGCGCGCTGTAACTCAGGCCGTCAGACGTTCTTAAGCATCCGCTGCCGCGCGATCTCATAGGACAGCATCCCGGCTGCCACCGATGCATTGAGGGAATCGATCTCCCCCTTCATCGGGATCCCCGCCAGAAAATCACATCGCTCTCTGACCAGCCGCCCCACGCCTTCCCCTTCATTGCCGATGACCAGGCCGATGGGTCCTGTCAGATTCATCTCACAGGGAACCTTTCCGTCCATGTCCGCGCAGACGAACCAGAGCCCCTTTTCCTTCAGCTCTTCGATGGTCTTTGCCAGATTGGTGACCTTGGCCACCGGGGTATAATTCAGCGCCCCGGCGGATGTCTTGGCCACCGTAGAGGTCAGGCCCGAGGCCCGGCGCTTCGGAATGATCACCCCGTGGGCCCCCATCACATTGGCTGTCCGGATGATTGCCCCAAGGTTATGGGGATCTTCAATATTGTCCAGCAGGATCAAAAAAGGATCCTCCCCCTTTTTCTCTGCCAGCTCCAACATGTCCTCCACCCGGGCATATTCATAGGCCGCTCCGTAGGCAATGACCCCCTGGTGCTTTCCGGTCGCGGAAATCTGGTTCAGCCGTTCCTTTCCCACAAAATTCAGGATCACATCGTGCTTCTTTGCCTCCCGGACGATGGTACGGATCGGACCGTCCTGGCATCCGTCCAGTACAAACAGCTTGTCCACCGGTTTTCCTGAGCGAAACGCTTCCAGAACGGCATTTCGTCCTTCGATCACCAGAGACTGCTCCTGCTGCTCCTTTTCGTTCCCAAAAGCCCGGCTCCCCGTCCTTTTTTCTGTCTTATCCATATATGATATACTCCTGTTTTCATTCCTTCTCTTCCAGGCTATCCAGCCCGATCTTGACCAGCTCCATCAGACGGGCATACCTTTTTTTCAGAAACAGATATCCCACCAGCGCCTCAAATCCGGTGGCCCTGCGGTAATCCGTGATGGTCTGGTTTTTTGCCGCGGATACGGACCTGGTATTGCGTCCCCTGCGGTAAATGGCATGCTCCTCCTCCGTCAGATGAGGCTGCATGGCACGCATCATCCGTGACTGGGCGGAAGCCTGCACATAGCTGCTGGTTTCTTCATGCAGCCTGTGAACCTGCTTATTTCCCCTGCTGACCACCATGCTCTTGATGATCAGGTCATAGACACAGTCCCCCATATAGGCCAGGACAAGGGGAGAATAGCTGTCCACATCCGTCTCCGGAAGCCCCAGCACCTCCCGGATCTGATCATAAAACTCAAATGTTATGCCCTTTTCCATTGCACTCCTTCTCGTGTGTCCTTCAAAATGATCCCTCTCGCAAGCAGCTCATCCCGGATCTCGTCAGCCCTTGCAAAATTCTTTTCCTTCCTTGCCGCCTGCCGTTCCTCGATCAATGCCTCAATATCCGCGTCCAGCAGCTCTTCCTTTTTCTCCACGATGATCCCCAGCACATCCGTCAGCTTCCCGAGCACATCCAGGATTCCCTGCAGGTATTCTTTCGAGCTGTCCCCGTCCGCCGTCGTATTGGCATACTTCACCAGCTCAAATACAGCCGCCACCGCGTCCGCCGTATTAAAATCATCGTCCATCGCTTTCTCGAAGCCCTCCACATACTCCCGAGTCTTCGCAAATGCTTCCTTCTCGGATTCGTTCATGGCCTCCGCCTGTGCGTTTTTCATCAAAAATCTCAGGTTCTCCGCCGCCGTCACGATCCGCTCCAGTCCGTTTTTCGCTGACTCCATCAGCTCTGCGCTGAAATTCAGCGGGCTGCGGTAATGAGCGCTGAGCATAAAGAACCGCAGGACCTGGAGGTCATATTTCTCACTGATCTCACGAACCGTAAAGAAATTTCCGAGAGATTTGGACATTTTCCGATTGTCGATATTCAAAAATCCATTGTGGAGCCAGTATTTTGCAAATTCCTTTCCGTTTGCCGCCTCACTCTGGGCAATCTCGTTCTCATGGTGCGGGAAGATCAGGTCCTCTCCGCCTGCATGGATATCAATCTGCTCTCCCAGATATTTTTTCGACATCTCCGAGCACTCGATATGCCAGCCAGGCCGTCCCTCGCTCCAGGGCGACTCCCATGCGGGCTCCCCTTCCTTTTTCGGCTTCCAGAGCACAAAATCCAGGGGATCCTCTTTTTCGTCCTCCCCGGTCACAAGAAGGGAACGGTTTCCGGAACGCAGGTCATCCAGATTCTTATGGGACAGTTTCCCATAATCCGCAAATTTTCTGGTACGGTAATATACGGTACCGTTTTTCTCATAGGCAAAGCCCTTGTCGATCAGCGTCCGGATCAACTCGATCATGCCGCCGATCTCCTCCGTCGCAAGGGGATGCGTGGTGGCCGGCTTTACATTCATACCCTCCATGTCCTTCTTGCATTCCGCAATATAGCGTTTGGAAATCTCATCTGCCGTAACGCCTTCCTCGATCGCCTTTTTGATGATCTTGTCGTCCACATCTGTAAAATTGGACACAAAATTCACCTCATATCCCTTGTATTCAAAATATCTGCGGACCGTATCAAACACGATCATCGGCCTTGCATTTCCGATGTGGATAAAATTGTAGACTGTGGGACCGCAGACATACATCTTGACCTTATCCTGTTCTAAAGGCACGAACTCCTCTTTTTTCTTTGACATCGTATTATATAATTTCATCACGCTCTTCCTCTCTTCCTGATCTGTTTCGTAAGAGAACTGCCGGCCTCATGCCGTTTGCCGCCAGACAGCTCCCGTCTGTTTTTTCCAGCCGCGGCTATTCTGCGCCGTTTCTGCGGCATCAATGCTTATGCTGCCAGGAACCCATCCGCTTCTCCATCTCTGACATCTGCTTTTTCAACTGCTGATTCTCCTGCTGCAGCGCCCGGATATCATTCAGCACCGGATCCGGCAGATGCACATGATCCATCTCCGTGCGGGGCACCTTCTGGTTGCCCATCCGGACCACACGCCCCGGAACGCCCACTACGGTACAGTTGGGAGGTACCTCCTCGAGCACCACGGAGCCCGCCCCGATCTTGGAATTTTCCCCGATGGTAAAGGAACCCAGGATCTTGGCTCCGGCGCTGACCATAACATTGTCCTTCAAAGTCGGATGCCGTTTTCCCTTTTCCTTCCCGGTCCCTCCCAGCGTCACACCCTGGTAGAGCGTCACATTGTCGCCGATAATGGTGGTCTCTCCAATGATCACGCCGCTTCCGTGGTCAATGAACAGCCCCTTTCCGATCCGCGCTCCCGGGTGGATCTCAATCCCAGTCTTCCTTGTCGCCCTCTGGGAAATCCACCGGGCCAGGAAATAGTGCTTCCTCCGATACAGCTTATGAGCCACACGGTAGCTTAAGATCACCTTAAAGCTGGGATACAGAAGTACCTCCATATTGGACTTGATCGCCGGATCCCGCTCCCGGATCACCTGGATTTCCTCTTTGATATAAGATATGATTCCCATTTACAACCTCCCCGCGTCCGCGGCCCCTGTCGTCAGGCAAAAGCTCTGATGACAGCGCGCGGCCGCTTGCTTCCTCTATACGATCTCATTCAGCCAGACATTTTTGAGCACCTTCAGCTTTTTCATCTCCGCCTTCAAATGCTCTGTCATGATCACGTCCTCTTCCTGTGCCGCCTCTTCGATCGTCCGGTAACCAAACAACAGGCTCGTCAGAGCGCCGATGGTCAGTACGCCTTCCGAATCCTCTGTCTCCCGCACCCGGACCTTACCGCCGTCGGTCTCTCCGCCCTGAATCCGCCAAACCCGGCTGTTCTGCGGCAGAAAAGGATCCAGCACCGCAAAGGAGCAGTCCATCTCCTGGCCTTCCCGGACTTTCATGCAGGAAAGCATGCTCTCCAGATGAAGGATCCGGGCCATGATCATGGGGATCCTTTTTGTCCCTTTTTCCCATGCATAGAGCTTCACACGGTCTCCTCTGCCCTCCGTCAACGCGAGCACGGCCTGCGCAAACGCCGCCTCATATTCCGGAAGATACAGCGGTTCCCGGATCTCCAGCCCGTCTTCGTCTGCGTAGAGAAAAAAGCCCGCAAGCCTTCCCTCCGCCCGGATCAGCCGGATCCCGCCGTGTTCACTCTGCTGTTCAAAAATCAGTGTATGATAATATTCCTCATTTCGTTCCGCATAGACCTGCCATTTTTCTGTGAAATGCGCTTCCACAAATGCACAGATCTCCCCTGCGTCCCCCATCGACGCATCCTCAAAAGTCACCGTCTTGCAGGAGAGATGTCCGAAACACAGCATATCCTGCTGCTCAAAGCAGCCTGGATCCGCCCCGCCCTCCTCCGTCTGGCTCTGGTCATATACAAACCGGAAATCATAGGGTGTATAGATCCTTTCCGCGGCCGGCATCAGGAACGTAAAGGGCTCCTTCCTGCCGTACATCTCCTCCATGGCACGGCGCAAAAGCGCTCCCATATAGCCCCGCTTCCGGTAGGCGCATTCCGTGGCGACTCCGACAATATAATGACAGGGCCGGGAATCCTCCTCGATCCACAGGGTATAGGGATTGAGCTGAAGCATGGAGCGGATCCCGCCGTCCTCCTCAATCACAAAAATCTCATTATCCTTTGTCTTAAAATAATAATAATAATCCAAGAATTCTTTGGAATCCTCTGAAAACACAGTTTCCCACAGCTCTCTTGTGTTCCGGTGTTCACCTGGTTCCAGCTTCCGAAGCTCCATCCTGTTTTTGTTTCCTTTTCTGGCCGACACTCTGTCACTCCCTATCCGCAGAAAGCCGCTGACAGCCGGGACAGGATTCACAGGCCCCGCTTCCGGGTGTCACGTCCACACTGCTGTAGTTCATGAACTTCTCCAGAAGGCACACCGCCTGGGCGGAGATTCCCTCTCCCGTACCGGTAAATCCAAGCCCTTCCTCCGTAGTCGCTTTGATATTGACCTGATCAACGGATATCTTCAGCGCTTCCGCAATATTCTTTCTCATCGTTTCGATATGGGGCAGCATCTTCGGCTTCTGCGCAATGATCGTCGCATCAATATTTTCTATCAGATACTTCTGCTCGTCCAAAAGCGCTGCCACCTGTTCCAGAAGCCGGATACTGGAGATTCCCTTGTACTTCGGGTCCGTATCCGGAAAATGCATTCCGATGTCTCCCAGGGCCGCAGCCCCAAGAAGCGCATCCATCACCGCATGGGCCAGCACATCCGCATCCGAATGCCCCAAAAGCCCTTTTTCATAGGGAATCTTCACTCCTCCGAGTATCAGATCCCTTCCTTCCGTCAATCGATGGACGTCATAACCCATTCCTACACGCATATTCTGTCTCCTTTTTTGATCCGCCCGCAGAAAGGACGTATTTTATTACTGTTCAGAATGGCAGCTTACATACATATTTATACGCAATTCCAAACAGTTAAATCATTTTTTCCATACCGTCGTGTCCGGTCCGACTGTCTGCAGCTGCACCGTTGCAGAGCTGGCCGCTGTCTGCCCGCGCGGCTTCTGTTCCGGCAGGGAAGATCCCTCTGCCCCTTCTGCCTGGTGTCCTTCATTCAACAGGACCATCGGAGCCGTCCGGAACATGGACTGATCCCGGACAGGCATTGCGGAATAAGGCGGGTCCATCTCCAGCGGATACTCCGCCGCCCGCTCCTCCAGCGCTCTTTTTATGACACCGCCCACAAGGATGATCAGGTACACTGCCCCGACCAGGATAAATACGGCTGCGATCCCGCACATGACTTCCTGATTCCCCGGGCGGATCTCCAGGATGGTGTTCAGCAGCGTCACTCCGACAAATATAAGATAGGCTCCCGCCAGCAGCTTCAAAACAAAACCAATTCTTCGACCCAACAATTTATCCTCCGTACAATGTTTCCACAAATCGCTATACCATTATAACATGAAAAATAGTTCCCGAAAAGGAAAAAGAAGAGTTTCCACGAAACTCTTCTTTTACAGTAGCGGAAACTGGATTTGAACCAGCGACACCACGGGTATGAACCGTGTGCTCTAGCCAACTGAGCTATTCCGCCATATATACTTTTGAGAAAATCCTGGGGCCTATAGGGCTCGAACCTATGACCCTCTGCTTGTAAGGCAGATGCTCTCCCAGCTGAGCTAAGACCCCATAACTCTCTGTGGGTTCCTCTTTCCCGAACCCGCTTTGCTATTATACTATTAAGAGAACCAACTTGTCAACACTTTTTTCGATTTTTTTCGCATCTTTTTTTCAAGGCATAAAAGAGGCCGGATTCCACTCAGATCCGTCTGCCTTTGTGAGCGGAATCCGTCCTCTTTCTACTTTGTCGTGCTTCCAAAGCCTCCGTTGCGCACGTCGGTCACGTCATCATCGGTTGTGATTCCGTATTCCACAAAGATCCCCTGCATGAATCCTTCCCCCGGGGCAATCTCCACAGTCTTCCCCTCTTTGGAATCATTGGTCAGCTTTGCAAAAATATGCCCTTCATTATCGGAATAAAAATAATCGCTGTCAATGATGCCCACCGTGTTGTTGAGCTGCAGCCGGTACTTGAAGCCCAGTCCGCTCCTGGGGTAGCATTTCAGCACCCAGCCGGCCTCCATCTCCGCCCGGATCCCGGTAGGGATCTTCACGTTCTCTCCGGGCGCCAGGAAAATCTGAACCGGGGCATAAAAATCATACCCCGCGGAGCCTGCCGTCGCCCGTCTCGGAAGCTTCACGGCCTGATAGACCGCAAGAGCGTCCTCACTGCTGTTTTCCGGAAAGGTATCCGCCCAGTCCTTCAAAAACTGTTCCTCACTGACTTTATGAAATTTCGCTATTCTCTGCATATCGTTTCTCCTGCCTTCAGACTCTTTTGTACATCAATCACCTTCTGGTTTCTGCTTCCGCGCCAGGGCAGAAGGGAATCCTTCTGGGCTTCTATATATCTGCCATCCACGACCACATCCAGAAACGGTACTGCCCGTTCCCCTTTGATCTCTTCCCACTGGTACCCGGTATAGAGCCACTGGGTCTTGTCCGGATATTTTGCGCGGATCTCCTTTGCCAGACCTGCGATCGCCTCCCGGTTTCCCGCATACAGCGGATCTCCTCCGCTGTAGGTGATCCCGTTGATATAGCTGTGATCCAACTGAGCAAAAAGCTCCTGCCGGGCAGCATCGTCAAATTCCAGACCTCCCTGTGGATCCCATGTCACCGGGTTATGGCAGCCCGGACAGGCATGGGGACATCCGGCCACCCACAATACGACCCGTAGTCCTTCCCCGTTCAGCATATCATCCTTTGTAATATTATGGTACTGCATGGTTACATACTTTTCCTTTCCGCAATCTCTGCCATCTTCGCCTCATTCAGGCGGGTATCGCCTTTGACCCTTGAATAAGAAAGATAGCCGTTCATCCGGTCGATCTTCGTCAGGTTTTTGCTGCCGCATACCGGACAGACATCCATATCCAGCTCCTCATGGCCGCAGTCATCGCAATAAGCCAGCGACAGGTTCACACCCTCGTAATAGCCCTTCTTCATGGCTCTGCGGACCAGGGCGCGGATGGCCTCTTTATTGTAGCTGACCGGATACTTCACATACTGGATCTTGCCACCGTTGCTTAAGTTCCAGAAGCGCCCCTCCAGATTCTGCTTCTCGATGGGGGTAAGTTCCTCGCTGACATGGCAGTGGAAGCTGTTGCTCACATACTCCCGGTCCGATACATTTTCAATGATCCCGTATTTCTTTCGGAACTGGTGTACCTGCACGCCGCACAGATTCTCTGCCGGAGTTCCGTAGATGGCATAAAGATGCCCGTCCTCCTTCTTGAACTCCGTCACCCTCTCATTGATATACCGCAGGGTTTCCAGCGCAAAGGCTCCGTCCTCCGCAATAGATTTTTTATTGTAAAGCTGCTGCAGCTCATTCAAGGCCGTGATCCCAAAGGATGCGGTGGCTGATCTCAGCAGCGGCTTGATCTTGTCATACAATCCCAGATGCCCTCCGTAAAAACCGCCTTCGCAGTAAGCCAGCGGATTCGTAGAGGCCTTCATCTCTCCCAGATAATCATAGGTCCTCTGGTGGAGCTTGCGGATCAGGTTCAGATAATAGTCCAGCTCCTCAAAGAAGTCCCGGCTCTCCTGTCTGGCCTTTGCCAAGATCATCGGAAGATGCAGGCTGATGGCGCCGATATTGAACCTTCCCACAAAGATCGGCGTATCCTTTTCATCAGCCGGCTCCATGCCTCCCCGCTCGTACCAGGGGGACAAAAATGCCCGGCAGCCCATGGGGCTGATGATCTTCCCGTACTTTTTGTACATGCTGGGCACATAGCCTTCACCGGTGAGGCTCAGCCAGTCGGGATACATGGTCTTGCTGGAGCATTCGATCCCGGCCTCAAACACGTCCTCCAGTGGACCTCCCGGCCCGTGCAGCTTCTCATCATAGAGGAACACGATCTTCGGGAACAGCACCGGCTTCTTATGACCTGCCTTGCCCTGTCCCTTTTTGCGCACCTCCAGCATGGTCTTAGTCACCAGCTTGCCGTATTCGCTGGTCCGGGTGCCTGCCGTCACGGTGATAAAGGGGTAATCGCCCCGGCTGGAAGAAACCGAATTGAACTTGTACTCCCATCCCTGGAAGCCCTGCTCCATCTCCTTCTCCAGATCCTTCCATGCCACCTCCTGGACCTTCTCCTCTGCCAGTCCCAGATCCCGGTACTTCTGGATCAGCTTCTTGTGAGACTTCTCTGCATAAGGCTCCAGGATCTCGTCCACGCTGGGCACCGTAAAGCCGCCGTACTGCTGGCTCGCCGCGCTCAAGACGATATCTCCGATCACGTCGAAGGCCGTATCCAGTGTCTTAGGCTCGTTGTACCAGAGATTCCCCATCTCAAAGCCCCCGCTCAAGACATTCTGCACATCGAACAGGCAGCAGTTCATGGTATCTCTCCGGGCGGACATGTCATGGATATAGATGTAGCCGTCCCGGATGGCCTGGATCTCCTCCACCGTCAGGAAGAACTTTTTATATAATTCCTTATTCAGTTCGTTAAAAATCAGGCTGCGCTTGGTGGATACAAGCGCGCTGTCCGTATTGCTGTTTTCCTTGTCTCCGATATACATGATAGACTGGCTCTTTTTATAAACCTCATCCAGCATCTGTACGAAATCCTGCTTGTAATTCCGATAATCCTTGTAGCTCTTCGCCACTGCCGGATTGACGGCCTCCAGGGCACTCTCCACCACATTGTGCATCTGCGCGATCCGGATCTCCGATACATTCATCTTCTTCACCCGGTCCTCCACAAACCTGCAGATAAAATCCAGTTCCTCGTCCGTAAATGTGACCAAAGCCCTGTAAGCAGATTTATTCACCGCCACAACAACCTTCTGCACATTAAAATCCTCTTTTGTGCCGTCCTTCTTCACTACACTGATCATGCCCCGCGCCTCCTGTTAAATCCTGCAAATCCCTATATTTAGTACTTATTTTCAAGCTTCCCACTAGATAAAGTGGTTAGTATTTAACAGTGTATCACTTATCCGTATTTCCGTCAACCTGCAAATTTCACAAAAAATCAGTGAAAATTTTTGAACCTTACTGCTGTTCCGACTTTTTTTGTTCCGGCTCTTTTCTTTTGCCTTCTACTGTCTCAATACAATCCACAATTTTATCATTGTCGAACCCCTGCGCTCTTAACCAGTCAATTAAATTCAGAACCTCTTTTGCTGTCATACACTTTAATACCTCCATTTTTATTCTCCTCCTTTCCTCCGTATCTAAACAATTCAAACGGTGCAAAGTCAGCTGAAATCCGGCGCTCCGTACAGGTCATACGGAGTCACCTGATATACATAATAGTTCAGCCAGTTGGAATACAGGTTATTGGCGTGCGACCGCCAGATCAGGTTCGGCTTGTTGTTCGGGTCATTTCCCGGATAATAATTAACCGGCATCTGAATCTCCAGCCCTTTCCCCAGATCCCGTTTATACTCGCTGTCCAGTGTCATCCGGTCATACTCCGGATGCCCCATAACAAAGATCTGCCGTCCCTCCTTTGCCATGCACAAAAAGACCCCTGCCTCCTCGGAATCCGCCAGGATCATCATGCGCTCATCCTGTTCCAGCAACGCCTGGGGCACCTCCGTATGCCTGGAATGGGGCGCGTAAAACACATCGTCAAAGCCTCTCACCAGAGGGATCTTGCGGTTCCGCACGTGATGCGGGAAGATCCCGAATTTTTTTTCCGCCAGGGGAGCCTTGTCGATCCCATAGTGATAGTAGATCCCCGCCTGAGCTCCCCAGCACAGATGCAGGGTGGAGGTTACATTGGTCACGGTCCAATCCATGATCTCCTTTAACTCCTCCCAGTAATCCACTTCCTCAAAAGGCATCTGCTCCACCGGAGCCCCGGTGATGATGAATCCGTCAAACCTTTGTTTTTTGATTGCCTCAAAGGGCTCATAAAACTTGTAAATATGGCTGGTGGACGTGTTCTTGGACACATGGCTGGACACCCGCACAAATGTCACATCCGTCTGCAGGGGCGTATTGGACAGGGAGCGCAGGATCTGCAGCTCCGTATCTTCTTTTAAAGGCATCAGGTTCAAAAGCCCGATGCTGATGGGACGGATCTCCTGATGGGCCGCCCGGTATTCATCCATGACAAAAATATTTTCCTGTTCCAGGACTTCTTTGATCGGCAGGTCATTTTGCACTCTGATCGGCATTTTTCTTTTCCTCGTCTTTCCTCAGTTCATTTTCATTGGAGTGTACGTAGGTTCCGTCCGAATCCACGTAGCTGTACTCATCATAGCAGTTTGTATCCATGGGGAGAGCCTTCTCCTCCAGTCTGTGGTTGATCAGCATCCGTACAATATAATAGATCACGGCAAAGGTAGGTACTCCCAGGATCATCCCCACAAAACCGAACAGTCCGCCACCCAGCAGGATGGAAAATACCACCCAGAACGCGGATAACCCAGTGGAATTGCCCAGGATCTTGGGTCCAATGATATTCCCGTCCAGCTGCTGCAGGATCAGGATAAATATCGCAAAATAGATACCCATCTTCGGGTCGGACAGCATGATCAGTATGGCGCTCGGTATGGCGCCGATATAAGGCCCGAAAAAGGGGATCACATTGGTCACGCCGACGATCACGCTCACCAAAAGCGTATACGGCATCTTCAGTATGGACAGACTGACAAAGCACAGAACCCCGATAATTGCGGAATCAATGATCTTTCCAATGATAAAGCCGCCGAAGATCTCGTTGCTTTTGATCGTCAGATGCAGGATCATGTTCGCCTGGGACGGACGGAATAATGCATAGATGATCTTTTTTGTCTGCATGGAAAAAGTCTCCTTGCTGAACAATACATAAATCGAAACGATAATTCCGATGATCGCATTGAACAGCTCGCTGACCACATTGATAACGCCCTCTGTCAGATTTGTCATGACCACATTGGCCTGGGTCAGCATGTCCGTCTTCATCCAGTTCTGCAGCAGATCCGTCACCTCCCGCAGCGTCCGGGTAAAGATCTGCTCCAGGGTGGAATCCCCGGCCAGCGTTTTCGTAATGAAGTCCAAGGCATCATTGAGCTGCCCCGGCACCGTCACGGCCATATCCCGGATACTCCGGTACAGCTCCGGAATCATCATGTTGCACAGCGCTACGATCACAGCGATCAGAAACATGACTGCCGCCAGGATCCCCACGCTTCTGCTGACCTGGTGCACCTTTTCAAATTTTGGAAATCTTTTTTTGAGAAACTGACTCAAATGCTGCTCCACAAACTTCATGATGGGATTCAGCAGATAAGCGATGGCTAGTCCGTAGATGATGGGCTTGATCGTACGGACGACCATCCACAAAAGCTTTGAAATATCATCCAGCCGCAGCATTGTAAAATAAAAGATGATCACCAGCACGATCACGATAAACAATGACTTCTCCCGCGTAAGATGCTGCCGCAGCTTGGACTTTTCCTTGCTGCCGAAGCTGGGGCGGTTTATGTAATATCCGCTTTTTTGCTCCGCTGCCTCGCCGTTTTCATTTTTTTGATCCATATCCTGATTCATATTGTAACTTCCTATCCCTTTTATACAGCCGGAAAAAATACGGGAAAATCCGGAGTTTCTCCTGGATTTTCCCGCAGCGCTGTTCTTCACAGCCCAAAAACGCTTCCGGTCACTACGTTCAGCCTTTACAGTCAAAAGTCGCGCATTCCGTGGATTCGCAGCGGCAGGCATTGCTTCCCTCCACGCTGATCTTCCCGGCATGGCATTCGCACTTTTCATTGTACATACAATCCTTCGCCTCGCAGTGGATATTCGTGGAAGCAGAAGCTTCTCCTGTCACATTGGAATACGTATCTCCCGATCTTTCCTGGAAGCTGTCGCAGCAGGTCTCCCTGGCCTGCTTGGCATCGCTCCCGCCGACCTGGATCCGGTCCAGGTCACACAGGAAATTCTTATTGTGCCTGCATGTCTGTACGGTACATTTTAATTCCGGCATCATGATTCCTCCTTTATTATAAAAGTCAGTATCATTATGCCCGTTTTTCTGTGTTATATTCTTTGTATATCATGATCATTCGGCTGTTTTTAAACATTTCTTCCGCAGCACTTTTTGTATTTTTTACCGCTTCCGCAGGGACACGGGTCATTCCGGCCGATCTTCTTTTCCTTGCGGATGGTTCCGGACTTTCTCTGCTCCAGGAACAGACGCTTTCTCGTCTCTTCATCATAGATGTCATTCCACTGGGGCAGCTCATAGAGCCAGTCCGCCCTTGCGTCCACCATATTCTTATACAGCTTCTCCTTGTCGAAGGCCAGGCTGACCTCTGTATCCTCCTCCATGGTCTCGATCGGATTCGCCTCCTTCAGGCTGTCATTGATGCCGTCCAGAAAACCGACCATGGTCATAACATCCATGTTATATTTTTCAGCCAGTTCCCTGACCGTCCCCTTTACTTCCGTGTCCGGATCGGACAAAAGCTTTTCATAAACGCCCTTTTCCACCTGAAAATACGCATCCCACAGGCTTTTTAACTGCTCTCTCGTCTTTTTCTGGTCATAAGCCATCTCCCGCCATTGTTCCAATAAACTCTTATCACTCATCGTACTTAACTCCTTCATCATAAAATAAATCGCTTAATCATTATATACTAATTTTATTCTTACGTAAACTCTTATTTTAATCTATATGCATAATAAATGGCACCGGAAGCTCTTCATGCTGTCCATGCCCTTTTCATTTTCTGATTGAAGTTTCCAGCAAATTCAGATATAATTCAAACTATATCGTCACACGATCACTGTCAGCCTTTTCGCTGCTCGAATACCAATAAAGGAGAATTCCCCATATGAAACATATCAAACAAATTCTTGCCCTGCTCGGCGCCGTCCTGTTGGCCGCCTTGTATCTTTGCACTCTGATCTTTGCCCTGTCAGACAGCCCGCTGTCCTACGATCTGCTAAAGATCTCGGTAGCAGCCACGATCTTACTGCCTGTGCTGCTGTATGCCTGTATTCTCGTTGCCCGGCTCAACCACCGGGATGATGATGACTGATCAGATCAGCATCAGTTCTGCCAGCGCCAGCATGGAATACCACTGTCCGTTATTCCCTTTGCCGGCTTCCTCCCCTTTTGGCTCCTTCTTGCCTCTGCTATGTAGATCCTTTCCGCGCTCCTGCTCTTCCGGTTCTCTTCCTTTGATCACATTCCGTTTTCTCAAATACTCTTCCATCGATATCATGGTATCCTCCGATTTTCTATTCATTTTCTGCTGCATAAATTACCTCCTGTGCGCATAAACCCCAGCTTTACTATTATATGCCCTCCCCCCGGAAATATTCCTCTTTATTCATTTCTGTATCATCTTAGCAGTCAAATGTGACAAGCAAGTGACTCAATTCTTAAATTTTTCTAACAATTCTTAACAAAACATCTGTATTATTTTCAACCGATGCGGAGATTAAAGCTTCCTGTTAAGCAAAAAAGGCCGGACAACATTCCTCTTTACAGGGGAATATCCGTCCAGCCTGAAAGACACCTGCCTCCGTCCGCAGTCTTTTTGACTGCCGAAGCGCAGGAAGCCTCTTTTCGATTCCTTATCTGTATATGATATCCTCTCTTCCCGGACCATTGCTGATCATCCGGATCGGATATCCGATCTGTTCCTCTACAAATTCAATATATTTTCTGCAGTTTTCCGGAAGATCCCCATAGGTTTTGATGCCCCGGATATCGCATTTCCATCCCGGCAGCTTTTTCAGCACCGGCTTTGCCTGATCCAGCAGGTATGTCACCGGGAAGTCCGTCGTCACCTCACCGTTGATCTCATAGCCCACGCAGACCGGGATCTCATCCAGATACCCCAGCACATCCAGCACTGTAAATGCCACGTCTGTCGTGCCCTGCATCCTGCATCCGTATTTGGAGGCCACACAGTCAAACCAGCCCACTCTTCTGGGGCGCCCTGTGGTTGCGCCGTACTCTCCGCCGTCTCCGCCCCGTCTTCTGAGTTCTTCCGCCTCGTCACCGAACAATTCACTGACAAATGCACCGGCCCCTACCGCGCTGGAGTATGCCTTGCACACCGTGATGACCTGTTTGATCTCATAGGGCGGGATCCCCGCGCCGATGGCGCCGTATGCTGCCAGCGTGGACGAGGATGTGACCATCGGATAGATCCCATGGTCCGGATCCTTTAAAGAACCCAGCTGTCCTTCCAGCAGGATATTCTTCCCCTCCTTTAAGGCATTGTGCAAAAACAGGGATACATCGCCTACATACGGATCAATCATCTCTTTATATTCCATCAATTCCTGATATAACGCGTCCGGATCGATCAGAGGTTTGTGATACAGATGCTCCAGGAACACATTTTTCTGTTCCGCCACACGGACGGACTTTTCCCTGAGCAGCGCTTCGTCATAAAGCTCGCTGACCTGGAAGCCAATCTTCGCAAATTTATCGGAATAGAAGGGCGCGATCCCGGACTTGGTCGAGCCAAATGACTTTCCGCCGAGACGTTCTTCCTCATACGCGTCAAACAGCTTATGATAAGACATCACGATCTGCGCCCGGTCGGACACCAAGATCTTCGGAGACGGCACTCCCCGGTCCACAACAGACTGTATCTCCCCGCACAGCCTGGGAATATCCAGCGCGACCCCGTTTCCGATCACACTCGTTGTATGGCTGTAAAACACACCTGACGGCAGAGTATGCAATGCAAACTTGCCATAATCATTCACGATCGTATGCCCTGCATTGGCACCTCCCTGAAACCGGACAATGATATCCGATTCCTTCCCCAGCATATCGGTAATCTTGCCCTTGCCTTCATCGCCCCAGTTTGCTCCAACTACTGCTTTAACCATTTCAGATCCTCCTTTTAGCGCTCCTTCTCCAAAGCGCCGTAAGCATTATACTATAATTTCCCCGATCTGTAAAATATTTTTTGTAAAAATTCAGGACAGAGCCCTCCCTACATTACTGTTCACACGGCGTCGCGCACCCTGCTGCGCGGCGTCCGGTCAATAAAGTAACATTTGCCATAATATCCAGCCTCTCGCCGAAGGCGACTTAAAATAGGCTGGATACTGTTACTGGAGCACCCAAAGGGTGTGAACAGTAACCTCCCTACATCAGCGGCGCGATCATCCGCAGGCTCCTGCCCATGATGCTCATTCCGAGACTGATCTTTTTTAAATCTGCCACACAGATCCTGCGGCACTGCTTCAATGTATTCTGGAAATCCTGCTCCACATCCCACACCACCGGATTATTGTAGAGAAAGACACCGCACTCAAAATGCAGGTACAGGCTCCGGTAATCCAGGTTGATCGTCCCGATGGTGGCCGTATCGTTGTCGGACACAAAAATCTTGGCGTGCACAAATCCGGGTGTAAATTCATAGATTTTTACCCCTGCCTTGATCAGCTCTTTATAGTAGGTCTTTGCCAGAGCAAACGCATACTTCTTATCCGGAATCCCCGGCATGATGATCTTCACATCGATCCCGCTCTTTGCCGCCCGGCAGAGCGCATCCATCATCTTGCTGTCCAGGATCAGATACGGGGTCATGATATGTACATATTTTTTCGCATGGTTCAGAATATGGCAGTACACCTCCTCTCCCACATCCTCGTGGTCAAAGGGACTGTCCCCGTAAGGCATCACAAAGCCCAGCTCCCGGCGAAGCTTCCCCGCCGGCTTCGTGAGATACCGTCCATAATGCTCCGGCTTACGCTCCGTCACGTTCCACATCTGCAGAAACAGCATAGTCAGGCTTTGCACCGCGTCTCCCTCCAGCATAACTGCGGTATCCTTCCAATAGCCGAACCGTTCCTGCCGGTTGATATACTCGTCCCCCAGGTTGATCCCCCCGGTAAACCCGACTTTTCCGTCTATGACACAGATCTTTCGGTGATCCCGGTTATTCTGCGCAGTAGTAAGCACCGGGCGGATGGGACTGAACATCTTGCAGCGGATTCCGTATTTTTCGATCATTTTCGGATAATTATAGGGAAGGAGCGAGATACTGCACATGCCGTCGTACATAAAACGCACATCCAGTCCCTGTGCCGCCTTCTCCTTGAGAACCTTCAGGATCGAGCCCCACATATATCCCTCGGCTACAATAAAATATTCGAGAAAGATAAATCTCTTCGCCTGCTTCATCTGTTCGATCAGAGCCGGAAATTTTTCCTCCCCGCAGCTGAAATAAGTCGCCTTTGTATTGCGGTATACCGGGAAATGAAGCGACCGGTTCATATAATGGGCCAGATTGGCGTTGGCCGGCTTGCTGGAACGCAGATCCTCCAGGATACTCTTTTTTTGATTGAGATACGGCCACGTCTCCATCTGCCGCTTTTTCAGCTGCTCTCCCACAAAATGGGTGCCCAGCTCCAGCTTCGCGTAGACATAAAAGGCACATCCGAACACTGGAAAGATCAGGATCAGAAGGATCCATGTCCGGGTGAATTCAGGACAGGTCTGCTCATTCATAATGTAGATGATCACACCTGCCTGCACTACCAGAATCACGCCATAAATATAGACCATATAATCCTTCAGGATCGTGAGCAGTCCGGCAAAGGTTGCCAGCTGCAGAAGGATCAGCAGCAGGATCAGCGCGGTCCGGCTGAATATCACGCGCAGCACGCCCTTTTTTGCTTTTTTCCCTGCCTTTACGGCAATATTGTACTCCATAAAACATCCTTTCATTGCGGACCACAAGAAATTCCAACTCTGCGCAAAAACAGATAAAATCCCTTGGAGCAAAGGCTCTCAGGGATCTCATCAATCATGTCAGATCTGTACCTTCTCAGAAGCATCCTCTTCGGCCGCTTCTTCCTGGTCTCTGGACTCTTCTGCCGCAGGCGTCTCCTTCTCGCCGGAAGCGTCCCCGCGGGCCTTATCACCGTTCTCTTCTGCTTCGGTCTCCGCTTTACGCGCCGCAATGTCGGCCGCTTTGTTCAGCGGAACATATTCCCTTTCGGAAACAGGCTTTAAGTCTCCGTCCAGGTCAAAATCATCGTCCTCATCAAAATCGTCCTCATCAAAATCAGATATCTCATCGTTTTTCCGCATAAAATAAGCAATTATCAGTCCGATTACGGTACCCGCAACAGCAAGGGCTGTCAGCCATTTAAAATTCTTTTTCAAAACAGAGCTCTCCTTTCTTCCCTACCGTGACTAAATCATTTACTATTCTAATACTTTTTAATCATAATTACAATCTTTTTTCATCACAATCTTTTTTTGAGCCGCATTCCATACCGCGGAAAACAATTCGGCACGCAAGCTGTCATATCCATTCTTCTTCCAGGATCCGCACAGCTTCTACGATCTTTTCCTCGCTCATGTTCGCATAGCCCAGCAGGATCGTTGCAGGCGCGTCCGGCCGCGGCTCGACATCATACTCGGAAAGTCCGTACACCCGTACACCCCTTTTTTCCGCCCGCCCGATCAGTTCCTCCTCCGTCATGCCGTTCAGAACATGGAGCAGAAGATGGACTCCTGCATGCTCCCCAGAAATCCGAAACAACGGGCCTTCGTTTTTGCAGGCATTTCCCGGACGAATCCCCTGCCGCATATCCCCTCCGGTCCGGCAAAGTCTGCTCTTTAGGCAGGAAAGGAGCGTATCATGCCTGCTCTTATACAGTGCCCGGGTCTTATTCAGATGCCGCTCAAAATACCCCTCTTCAATGAATTTTTTCAGGATCAGCTGATCCACCTTGGATACCGTGGAGTTTAAAAATCCGCTTTTCTCCTGATAGCGTTTCAAAAGAGGCCGGGGCAGGACCAGGTAGCTCATACGGATGGCAGGCGCGATGGCCTTGGAAAATGTCCCGATATAGATCACCTTTTCCCGACTGTCATACCCCTGGAGAGCGGGCACCGGCTTTCCCTTATACCGGAACTCGCTGTCGTAGTCATCCTCAATGATGTATCGCCCTTCCTGCTTCCCTGCCCAGCGCAGCAGCTCCATGCGGCGCCGGATCGGCATCACGATCCCCAGAGGATACTGGTGGGAGGGCATCACAAACGCAATATCCGCGCCGGACTCTTCCAGCTTCTGCGCGTTCATCCCTTTTTCATCCATATCCACCGTACAGATCCGGAAGGACAGGTTTTCAAACAATCGGTAAGCCTGCCGGTATGTGGGATTTTCGAAGGCCACCTTATGGTCCTGCCCAATCACTGTCGCAAGCAGCATCAAAAGATAGTCATTGCCGGCCCCGATGATGAGCTGCTCCGGTCCGCAGTTGACTCCTCTGGCCTGATGGAGATAACTGCAGATGGCGCTGCGCAGCCCGTATTCCCCCTGGGGACTTCCCAGACGGAACAGCTCCGCCTGGTCGTCCAGCAGGCTTTCCTTGGAAAGCTTCCTCCAGGCATTGTAGGGAAAGCTGTTCAGATCCACGCCGTTGGGCGTAAAATCATAGGGATAAAAATTCTTTTTTTGTCCGTCAATCTCCGGATGTGCGGGGCTGGGGCGCTCCAGCTGATATAAGCCCTCCACATCCGCGGCAAAGAAGCCCCGGCAGGCTTCCGATTCCAGATAGCCCTCGGATATGAGCTGCTCATAGGCAAGCTCCACCGTACTCCTGCTGACATCCAGATACCGGCACAATGCACGGGTGGAGGGCAGCTTATCCCCGCTTTTGATCCCTCCGGTCTGGATCTCATGCTTGATATAGCGGTAGATCTGCTCATACAGCGGGGTCTTCGACGTTCCGTCCAGACTGATCGCCAGATCATTCATCTTTTTCTACAACTCCTAATCTTACTTCGGCAGCTTAAACGAACTCTTCAGGGATACGATCCGGTTAAATACCAGCGCGTCCGGAGCGGAATCCTTTGCGTCAATGCAGAAATACCCGGTTCTTACAAACTGGAAGCTGTCATAAGCCTTTGCCTCCGAAAATCCCGGTTCTACGAAACAGTCCTTCAAAACCGTGAGGGAATCCGGATTCAGATTCAGAGATCCGTCCTCCTTATTATAAACGCCCTTCTCCTCGTCCACCAGATTCTCATACAGGCGGATCTCCGCTTTCTTTGCGTAAGGAGCCGCCACCCAGTGGATGGTCCCCTTGACCTTTCTCCCGCTAAATCCGCTGCCGCTTTTGGTCTCCGGATCATAGGTACAATGAACCTCGGTCACATTTCCATTTTCATCCTTCACAAAGCTTTCGCATTTTACAAAATACGCGGACATGAGGCGCACTTCATTTCCCGGGAAGAGTCGGAAATACTTCTTCGGAGGCTCCTCCATAAAGTCCTCACGCTCTATATACAACTCCCGGCAGAAGGGGACCTTCCTTGTACCCAGCGCTTCATTCTCCAGGTTGTTGGGAACCTCCAGATATTCCGTCTCGCCCTCCGGATAGTTGTCTATGATCAGTTTGATGGGATCCAGCACCGCCATCATACGGGCCTTCTTCATCTTTAAGTCTTCCCGGATGCAGTATTCCAGCATGGCATAATCCACAGAGCTCTGCGCCTTTGACACTCCGCACATGTCGATGAACATCTTGATGGACTCCGGGGTAAAGCCGCGCCTGCGCAGCGCCGCGATAGACACCAGACGGGGGTCATCCCATCCGTCCACGATGCCGTCCTCCACCAGCTTCTTGATATACCGCTTCCCCGTCACCACATTGGTAAGATAGAGCTTGGCAAACTCAATCTGGCGGGGCGGATTTTTAAATTCACATTCCCTTACCACCCAGTCATACAGCGGGCGGTGATCCTCAAACTCCAGCGTACAGATGGAGTGGGTGATCCCCTCAATGGCGTCCTCGATCGGGTGCGCAAAATCATACATGGGATAGATGCGCCACTTGTCTCCGGTCCTGTGATGGGACATGCGCGCTACACGGTAGATCACAGGGTCGCGCATGTTGATATTAGGAGACGCCATGTCGATCTTCGCCCGGAGCACCTTCTCCCCGTCCTGATAGGTCCCTTTACGCATCTCTTCAAAGAGCCGCAGGTTCTCTTCCACCGTACGGTCCCGGTAAGGACTGTCCTTTCCGGCTTCTGTCAGCGTGCCCCGATATGCACGGATCTCCTCCGCAGACAAGTCGCAGACATAGGCTTTCCCTTTTTCGATCAGCCGGATGGCACAGTCATACATCTGATCAAAATAATCCGACGCAAAGTACAGCCTGTCCTCCCATTCCGCTCCCAGCCAGCGGATATCCTCCATGATCGAATCCACGAACTCCACCTTCTCTTTGGTAGGGTTGGTGTCGTCAAAACGCATATTGAAGGTTCCGTGATACTTCTGCGCCAGCCCATAATTCAACAGTATGGACTTGGCATGTCCGATATGCAGATATCCGTTGGGTTCCGGTGGGAACCGGGTGCACACCTTGTCATACACGCCCTCCGCAAGGTCCCTGTCAATCTCCTGCTCTATAAAATTCTTGGATACAACTTCGTTTTCCATGGTTTCCTCCTCAGTCTTTCTCTATAGATACTCTCGAAATCTCTGCCCACTATCTTACCATAATTTGTATACAACGGCAAGGCTGAAAGCAGGGTTTTCGTTACGATTCACGAAAAGGGTTGTTACAGGTCACACCTTGACCAGGCGTGCCCTGTAACTCAGACCGTCATTTTAAATTGCCTGCGGCAATGGACGGCCTGAATCCCAGCTTTTATGTGCATCCTCCTGACCAATCAGCGTAGTGATTGGTCAGTGTGTGACATGTAACAAAGGGTTACAGTTCACGGCCTGACCGGCCGCGAACTGTAACGCATCCAGCCATTGAAAAGTCGCCTGACGGCGAGGGCTGGATGCCTGCAGCCGCTATTTTACTGGACGGATGTCTTGTGGCAGAGCGCAAGGCACCGTGAACAGTAACCGAAAAGCAACGCAGAAAAAGACCGACCCTCCGCTGAAAGCAGCTGAAAACGGGCCGGCCCTTTTAGAGTTTTTCTGAACTCCTGGTTTTCACTCATTCTATTTTTTAATCTGTATCCAAAATAAAATAACTTCCCACCTCATCCAACAGACCAAGATACTGCAGAAACAGTTCCCTCTGGCCTTCCTGGAACAACACGCAGGACGGAATTCCCACATATTCATCATTCGCCTTATCCCAGTCCCGCTGCAGGAGCATCCTGAGATAGATCAATCCCTCTCCCTGATCCTCCCGTGTACAGATGCAGGTCTCAATGTTATTCTTCATAAAATCAAGATAGCGGTAAAAGTGCGGAACACCGCAATCCTGCCAATTATACAGGAATAACATCAACTCCTCCAATGCATCTCGCAGCGGAACTAGCTGTTCTGCTTCCAGGTTACGATAACTCATACGAATCCTCTTAGACTTGCCATTCATTCCATATACCATATGAATCAAACCACATTTATATATCGGCATGATTGCAATGATTCCATACGGAGCGAAACGTTTTTTGGCACAAACCGTTCCTGCAAGCATTCTATATCTTTAAAGCGTTCCGATAAATCTGCGGAATGCTTCCAGCCCTTCCGGCGTATATTTGTATACACCGGCATCCTCCAATACCTGGCAGAATACCTTTCCCACCTCTTTCTGAAGTATCTCCTCTATGTTTTCCGCGTTCACGTCCGGATACTGTGGCAAAAATCCCTCCACCCAGTCCGCATGCTTCTCAATGCTTTCCTCCGAGCGGATGTCTTTTCCTTCCAGGATATATTCCTTTAAAAGCTCCAGTTCTCCCTTCAGCCGCGCCGGAAGCACGGCAAGGCCCATGACCTCAATCAGGCCGATATTCTCCTTCTTGATATGATGCAGCTTCCCATGGGGATGATAGACTCCCAGGGGATGCTCCTCCGTAGTGATGTTGTTTCGCAGCGTCAAATCCAATTCATACAGTTCTCCCCGCTTCCGCGCGATCGGCGTAATCGTATTGTGGGGCTGTCCTTCCGTCTCCGCGAAGATAAACGCCGCCTCGTCCGTATAGTCTCTCCATGCCTTCAGGATGTACTCCGCCAGATCAATGATCCGGGTCTCGTCGGCGCACTGCAGACGGATCACGGAAAGGGGCCATTTTACAATGCCTGCCGTCACGTCCTCATATCCCTTTACCGTGAAGCTTTCCACCACAGGCGCCTTTGCCATGGCAAAGGTATAATGCCCGCCCTGGAAATGGTCATGGCTCAGGATGGAGCCTCCCACAATGGGAAGGTCCGCGTTGGATCCCAGGAAATAATGGGGGAACTGCTTTACAAAATCAAATAATTTAATAAACGCGGCACGGTCGATCTTCATGGGAGTATGCTCCCCGTTGAATACGATGCAGTGCTCGTTGTAATATACATAAGGCGAATACTGGAAGCCCCAGGCGGACTCGTTGATGGTGATCGGGATGATCCGGTGATTCTCCCTGGCCGGGTGGTTGGCGCGTCCCGCGTAGCCTTCATTTTCCATACAGAGCTGGCATTTCGGATAGGCGGAATTCTTTGCGTTCCTGGCAGCGGCTATTGCCTTCGGGTCCTTTTCCGGCTTGGACAGATTGATGGTGATGTCCAGTGTGCCGTAGTCCGTATCCACCGTCCACTTCCGGTCCTTTTTGATACGGTAGCGGCGGATATAATCGCTGTCCTGGCTGAACTTGTAATACTTTTCCGTCGCATGCTCCGGGGAAACGGCATAGTCCTCCCAGAAGCTTTTCTGTACCTGAGCCGGGCGGGGCATCAGGCAGTTCATCAGCTTTGTGTCAAAAAGATCCCGGTGTACCACGCTGTCCTCAATGATCCCGCGGCTGCACGCTTCGTCCAGGAGTTCCTTTAAAACATCCTCCAGAACAATCTTGGACAGATCGCAGGTGCTGTCCTCATAATCATTCTCCTGAAAGAGGTCCAGAAGAAGATTCGTTGTATAGATCCGTTCACATTCCGGGGTCAGCCCGGTGTTAATTCCGTATTGAACCAGCTTTTTGATATTTTCATATAATTTCATCATACCGTTCTCCAATCTGTAAGTTATTTCAGTTCGCCTGCGCCTTCCCCGATATCTACGGTATAAAATTCCGCCTCGTGTCCCACCTTTTCCTTGTAGGAAGCTCCGATGGAACGGATGAAATCATCTACCGCGTCATTTTCCACAATGCTCACGGTGCAGCCGCCGAAGCCGCCTCCGGTAATTCTGGATCCGATCACGCCGGGAATCTTCCAGGCCAGATCTACCAGAATATCGATCTCCTCACAGGAAACCTCATAGTCATCCCGCAGGGATACATGAGACTGGTTCATCAGCTCTCCGAACCGCGCGATGTTGTCCGCCTTCAATGCGGCAACCGCCTCAATGGTGCGCTGGTTCTCCGCAACCGCATGCCTTGCCCTCTTTTCCAGGATCGGATCGGTCAGAACATGCTTATATTTCTCAAATTCCTCTACGGTCAGGTCGCCCAGCGTCTTGATGTCCGCAACCGTCTTCAATGCGGCAAGCGCGTCCGTACATTCCTGACGGCGGTCGTTGTACGCAGAATCCACCAGGCTGTGCTTCACCTTGCTGTTCACAATGACGATCCGCGCATCTTTTAGCTTGACAGGCGCATACTCATAATGCAGGGTGCTGGTATCCAGGAAGATAGCATTGTCCTTCTTTCCCATGGCCACCGCAAACTGATCCATGATCCCGCAGTTGCAGCCGTTGAAATGATTTTCCGAATACTGACCGATCAGCGCGATATCTACCATACTCAGATCGGTGATGTGATACAGGCTGCTGAGGATCACGCCGGTCAGCACCTCCAGAGACGCAGAGGACGAAAGTCCGCTTCCGTTGGGAATGTTGCCCCAGATCACCATATCAAAGCCGGTATCCAGCGTATGGCCCTTTTCCTGAAATGCCCACACCACGCCGAGAGGATAATTTGCCCAGCCGTAAGCATCTTTATTGATCAATTCATCCAGAGAAGCTTCTACAACCCCGAAACGATCCAGATTCATCGAGTAAAAATGGATTTTGCGGTCCGTACGCTTCCGCGCAATGCCGTATGTACCAATCGTCAGCGCGCATGGAAATACATGTCCTCCGTTATAATCCGTATGCTCTCCGATCAGATTGACACGCCCCGGAGAAAAATAAAAGCCGACTCCGTCCGCATTTCCAAAGAGTTCCGCAAATTTTTTCAGCAATTTTTCTTTCATGATCATCAAAGTCCTCACTTTCTGGTTTGTTTCCTCAGATTTTATTATAGATGTCCCTACTGTTGAAATCCATATAAAATCCGTGCAAAAATATGCAATTATGTTGCTTTCCGATTGGATGTTTTCTTATGTTCCGTTCTCTTCTTATGCGCTGTCGCTTTTTTCCTTTGGACGGCCCGCTTCTGCTCCGGCGCTTTCTTTTTCACGCTGTAGCCGAAGGTGCCCAGCTTTTTCCCGGCCGCCAGATATTCCCCGTGGGAATACACCAGCAGTCCGGCACGGTTCAGCTCCAGGCGTCCGCTTTTGTCCAGATAAGCTTCGTCTGCATGGACCGCCTTCACTTCCGCCAGAAACATATGGTGGCTGCCCAGCTCCTTCACCTCCGTTACCCGGCATTCCAGATTCACCGGGGATTCCCGGATCAGGGGCGCAAAGTCAAGCGCCTCTGCCTTCCCCCTGTGGAGCCTTGTCTCCTTCCACTTGTCCACGTCCCGGCCCGACCGGACGCCGCAGTAATCCGCGGCCCATGCCAGTTTCTCCGTGGTCAGGTTGATGACAAATTCCCCGGTTTCCCGCAGCATTCCGTAAGAATAGCGCTCCGGACGCACGGAGATATATGCCATGGCAGGATTGGTGCAGACAGTCCCGGTCCAGGCTATGGTCAGTATATTGGTGTTTCCTTTTGTATCCCCTGTGCTCACCATCACAGCCGGAAGAGGATACAGCATATTCCCCGGCTTCCATATTTGCTTGCCCATAAATCCATTCCTTCTATAATATAGAATACACCCCCCTGGCGGATGCCCAGGGTACTGTATGAACAGTAACGTTCTGTTATGTATCACTACTGCTGCAGCGCTTCCACCAGAGCGGGTACCAGCTGCTTTTTCCTGGATACGACTCCCTTTAAATGCAGCTCCTCCATCTCCGCGCGCAGGTCGAAGGCGTTGATCAGCTTCTCTCTGGCTTCCGGCCCGGCGCAGAGCAGCTCGGAGGATTCCGTGATAATGTTGGTCAGCATGAAAAAGATCATATTCAGACTGTGGTTGGTTCTTGCCTTTTCCAGATGCGGCATGACCTTTTCCTTGATCTCCGAGAGCTCCTCTTCGCTCATGGAGTTCACCTGCCCCACACCGAATACCATGTCGTTGACCGTAAACTGCTTGAAATCCAAAAAGCAGATCTCCTCCGCCGTCTTTCCTTTCAGGTTACTGCCTGCGCGGAACATGGCCTGGGCCAGCATCTCGATATCTACCTCTGCCAGCTCCGCAAGCTGCCTTGCGGACTGCTCATCCAGCGGAGTGCAGGTGGGAGACCGAAACATCAGGGTATCCGAAATAATGGCCGCGCACAGAAGCCCGGCAATGGTAGCGGATACCTTCACGCCATTCTCCTGGTACATCTGGTACACGATGGTTGCCGTACATCCTACCGGCTGGTTACGGAAAAAGACCGGCCCCATGGTCTCAATGCTGCTCAGTCTGTGGTGGTCAATGATCTCCAGCACATCCGCCTGCTCGATCCCGTTGACTGCCTGGCTCTTTTCATTGTGGTCCACCAGGATCACCTGCTTCTTCCGGCAGTTTAAAAGTCTCCGTCTGGAAATGAATCCAAGGAATTTGCCCTTATTGTCCAGCACCGGGAAATCGCGGAAACGGTTCCTCATCATGACTTCCTTGACATCATCCACATAATCCCGCATCTTAAAGGAGACCAGCCCGTCCTTGCCGCTCATAAAATGCCGGATCGGAATGCTCTGGTTGATCAGCCTCGCCACGGTAAATGTGTCCTGTTCCGTGGTGATGATCACGATCTCCTTCTCTTTGGCCTGCTCCAGGATACCTTCGTCCAGCTCCGCTCCGGTGGAAACGATCATACAGCTGACCCCCATGTCAATGGCCATCTGCTGTACCTCCTTCCGGTTGCCCAGGATCACCAGGTCTTCCGGCTCCACAAACTCCGCCATCAGCTTCCGGCTGGAGGCCACGATCCCCACCTTACCGTTGGACATATAGCTGTGCGGATTTCCCGTGACGATCTCCCCCTCAATGCAGGTGGCGATGTTGCGGTACTGGGTCCGGGAGGTTGCAAGGATCGTGCTGTCATACACATCCATGTAGGAGGTTGCGATATCTCCGATGGTGATCAACCCCTCCAGCTTGCCGTCCCTCGTCACCGGAAGGGTTTTCAGATTCTCCTCCTTCATCCTGGCCCATGCGGACTTGATGGAGACCGAACCGCGCATCCCTTCCACCTCGCGCATGGCCACATCCTTCACCTGCACCCGCAGGTCTGTCAGCAGCGCGGGGGCCTTCACGTTGAAATAATCCAGCACGTACTGGGTCTCTTCATTCAGCTGCCCTGCCCGCCTCGCGTTATGCCGCTCTCCGGTCAGCTCCGTCCGAAGCTGGGCATAGGCGATGGCAGAACAGACGGAGTCCGTATCCGGGTTCTTGTGCCCTACCACATAGATCTTGTTGTTGATTACACCTTTTTCCATAAATTGTACCAAGCCTTTCTATTACTTTTCACAGCCTTTATCTAACAGTGTAACATTATTTTTAAATTTCGTCACTTGAATTTGCAAGATTAGTTGTTTTTTTAGTCAAACATATGTTATACTTGTGCCATAGATATTACAAATTATAGAAAGATACGTTGAGGTGTAACCATGAATGAAGAATTAAAAACCGAAGAAATGACCCCTGAAAATGTACAGCCCGAGGAAGCCGTGAACGGCGGTGTTGCCGAAGAGGCAGCTCAGGCCGCAGAAGCACCTGCCGAGAGCATGGCAGACTATGAGGAACATCTGGATGATGCCAATCCCTGGAATCTGGTCAAGAAGTATATGGAAGAGAAGACCGTCCTCTCGGTAAAGATAGAAGGTGTTGTTAACGGCGGCGTCATCGCCATGGTGGAAGGCCTGCGCGGATTCGTCCCCGCTTCCAAGCTGTCCCTGTCCTATGTGGAGGATCTGGAGGACTACCTGCTCAAGGAGATTGAGGTCCATGTCATCGACGCGGACCAGGCGAACAACCGCCTTGTACTCTCCGCCCGTGATATTTTAAGGGCAAAAGAAAAGAAAGCGCATCAGGATCAGATCGCCAGCGTCAAGGTAGGCACGGTCATGGACGGTGTTGTGGAGACGCTGCAGAATTACGGCGCGTTCATCAAGCTGGAGAACAATCTTTCCGGCTTGGTACATGTATCCCAGATTTCCCAAAAGCGGGTAAAGACTCCGTCCGATGTGCTGAAGGTGGGCGACGAGGTCAAGGTCAAGGTCATCGGGATCAAGGAAGGCAAGATCAGCCTGAGCATGAAGGCCCTGGAGACCGCCGCGGAGGATGTTTCGGAAAAGGTCGAGATTCCAAAGTCCGAGAATATCGGAACCAGCCTTGGAGATCTGTTCAAAAACCTGAAGCTGTAATGCAGCGGAGTTCTGTTTGATCCATCAAAGGCAGTATGAAAAAAAGTCCTTATGGAGCATGTTTCTCAGCTCCATAAGGACTTCTTCATATTCTAACGCTCTGTCTCACTGTGCCCGCAATGACCGCCGCAGTATTTGCAATCTCCGCCGCAGTGGATGGATTTCCCATTTTTCTTATCGCGGATCATGCTTCGGATGATCAGTGCCACAATCCCAGCCAGGATCAGACCGACCAAAACAGTTCCCATATGCATCCTCTCCTATGATTTTAATCCAATTTACAATGCAGAAAACCTGTCGCCGACAGATTTTCCGCATACGCTGCTGTCCGAAACAGACAGCAGCCAATCCTGTGCTTCTATCCTTGTACTTCTATCTTGCTCCCGCTGCCTTCCGCAGATTCACATGCAGCGAAACGCTTTCCCGGTACGGTCTAAAAAGCAGATAGACAAAACCTGCCGTCAGGACAAATGCGATGATCGTAAAGATTCCGAAGCCTCCGCCTGTCACGAGCATACCGATCTGGTATACGCAGAGCGCCACAGCATAAGCCAGCAGGCACTGGTAACCGATTGCGAACCAGAACCATTTTGCGTTGTTCATCTCCCGCTTGATGGCTCCCATTGCCGCAAAGCAGGGAGCGCAGAGCAGATTGAACACCAGGAAGGAATATCCTGCAAGGGCGGACATGCTTCCCGCAAGGGTGCTCCAGATCTCAGCGCCGTCTTCCGCCACCTCTTCCAGTCCATAGAGGATCCCGAATGTTCCGACTACATTTTCCTTGGCTACCAGCCCTGTGATGGCTGCCACTGCCGCTCTCCAGTCTCCCCATCCCAGAGGTACGAAGATCCACGCGAACAGGTTTCCGATAGAAGCCAGAATGCTGTGATCCAGTTCCATGCCGTCCAGCATCCTAAACTGCCCGTCTACCCATCCAAAGTATGATGCAAACCATACTGCGATCGCAGAAAGCAGGATGATGGTTCCGGCCTTTTTAATGAAGGACCAGCCACGCTCCCACATGCTCCGCAGCACATTGCCCGGGGTGGGCATATGATAGGCCGGAAGTTCCATCACGAAGGGTGCCGGATCTCCCGCGAACATCCTTGTCTTTTTCAAAATGATCCCGGAGCAGATTACAGCCGCAACCCCGAGAAAGTACGCACTCGGCGCTACCCAGGCTGCCCCGCCGAACAACGCCCCGGCGATCAGGGCAATGATCGGCATCTTTGCCCCGCAGGGAATAAATGTGGTGGTAATGACCGTCATCTTCCGGTCCCGGTCATTTTCAATGGTACGGGAAGCCATGATTCCCGGAACCCCGCAGCCCGATCCGATCAGCATAGGGATGAAGGATTTTCCAGAAAGGCCGAATTTGCGGAAGATCCGGTCCATGATAAAGGCAACCCTTGCCATGTACCCGCAGCTTTCCAGAAATGCCAGAAATAAAAACAATACCAGCATCTGGGGAACGAATCCAAGGACGCCGCCTACACCGGCCACGATCCCGTCCAGGATCAGCCCCTGCAGCCAGTCCGCGCAGTTCAAAGCCGTCAGCACACCTTCGATCGCAGGCGGGATAATCTCACCGAACAGCACATCATTCGTCCAGTCTGTCACAAATGCTCCCACGGTTGTAACCGACACATAGTATACCGCAAACATGATCAGGCCGAAGATCGGAAGCGCCAGAAAACGGTTGGTCACAATACGGTCAATCTTATCGGAAGTCGTCAGCTCGCCGCCCGCCGCATGCTTGGTACAGCATTCCCCGATAATGGAAGAAATATACGTATACCGCTCATTGGTGATAATGCTTTCCGTATCATCATCCATCTCTTCTTCAATCTGCGCGATCTCAGCGGAAATATCCGGTACGCTTTGCATCTGCTCTACTATTTTATCATCTTTTTCCAGTAATTTCACTGCAAAAAATCGTTTTTGCGCATCCGGCACTTCGGCTCCCAGTTTGCTTTCTACCGAAGAAAGCACCGCCTCCACATTTTGCGCAAAGGTATGTACCGGCACAGACGGCTTCTTCGCGGATGCTACGAGGACCGCCCTGTCTGCCGCAGCCTGGATTCCGCTGCCTTTCAGCGCGGAGATTTCCACCACCTCACAGCCCAGTTTCTTTGCCAGCTTTTCCACATGGATCCTGTCGCCGTTCTTCTCCACCAGATCCATCATGTTGACTGCCATAACCACCGGGATCCCCAGCTCCATCAGCTGCGTGCTCAGATACAGGTTCCGTTCGATATTGGTCCCGTCCACGATATTCAGGATCGCATCCGGCTTTTCATTGATCAGATAATTTCTCGCGACCACTTCCTCCAGGGTATAGGGAGATAAAGAGTAGATTCCCGGAAGATCCATGATGATCACATCTTTTTTCCCTTTCAGTTTTCCTTCCTTCTTCTCTACCGTAACCCCAGGCCAGTTTCCGACAAACTGGTTGGATCCGGTCAACGCATTAAATAATGTGGTCTTTCCGCTGTTCGGATTTCCCGCCAAAGCAATTTTAATCGCCATTGTTTCCTTCCTCCTACTGATTCTCTAATAAATGATTTAGCGACAGCTATCTTTGTACAGTTTTATCTATTGAAAATTAGTATTAACTAACCACTGTTCAAAAAATAAGACTACTCCACAACGATCATCTCTGCGTCCGCCTTGCGGACAGATAATTCATATCCCCTTACTGTAATCTCCACCGGATCTCCCAAGGGGGCAACCTTTCTTACAAAAACCTGAACTCCCTTTGTAATCCCCATGTCCATGATCCGTCTCTTGACCGGCCCTTCTCCGGTCAGCTTCGCGACTTTTACAGTCTGGCCGCATGGAACTTCTCTCAATGTCATGACCTCTTCTCCTCCTGATCTCTTTTTTCATACAATCCTTTACACGGCTTTCATACAACCATGATCTTGTTTGCCATATCTCTGCCGATCGCCACGCGGGAATCCTTCACATTCACGATCATATTGCCGTCTGTTACCGATACGACTGTCACCTCCGCTCCGGCTACAAACCCAAGATTCTCAATGAAACGTCTCGTATCTTCCTTTCCGCCGATCCTGTGTATCCTGTTCGGCACCCCCTGCTTCACCATTGATAAAGGCATCATCACTCATCTTCTTTCTGTAATGGATTAATCTGATCACTTACATTGGTTAGTATAATCTAACATTTGATAGTTGTCAAGCACTTTTTTGATTTTTCCAGTGATTCATCAAGCAAAGCCTGTAAGCAACTGCCTGCTGATTTCTACATGTCTGTAAATAAAAAAGCATTTCCTGATCTTGGAAATGCTTTTTCAAAATACTGATTCAAAATAATACAAAGGAGTTTTCCGGAAACGCGGAAAAAGCCTCTCCGGAAAAAGCCGAAAATCGGACTCGAACCGACGACCCCTTCATTACGAGTGAAGTGCTCTACCAACTGAGCTATTTCGGCAAGGCTCAACAAACGAACCTTTACTATTATAACTACTTTTTATACAAATTTCAACTACTTTTTTCAAAAATTCTGAAAAAATCAAAATATCTTGTTACTGTGAGTGCTCGGTCAAGGTGTGAACAATAACAATGACTTTTCATAGCATCTCGAATCTTCCGCAGTTCCGCTCAGGCATGAGAACCGGATTCAGCCTTTTCATCCAGATGGACCGTAAGCTGGTTGTATGGGATCACGATTCCTTCCTCATCAAAGGTCAGCTTGATCCGCTCCAGCAGATCCCACCGTGTGGTCCAGTACTCGTCTGTCTTCACCCATCCCCGGATGCCAAGCACCACCGAGCTCTCGCTAAGGGAATCCACGAATACGTAAAGGTTCTCATCCTGCATAATGCTGGGAATTTCCTTGAGCATCTGTTCCAGCAGCTGCTTTGCCTTTTTCAGGTCGGAATCGTAGGAGATTCCGATCCGCAGATCCAGCTGCCGCTCAGCCTTTGCCGTCACATTGGTCAGGCTGTTGTTTGCCAGGATCCCATTGGGGATCACAATGGTTTTATTGTCCACCGTGGTCAGCTTTGTATAAAAGGTCTGGATTTCCTTGACTGTTCCCTCATCCTTGTTGGTGTCTTCGATGATATAGTCTCCCACCACAAAGGGCTTGAGCAGCAAAATCAGCACGCCGCCCGCAAAGTTGGACAGCGTCTGCTGCAGCGACAGGGAGATTCCCACGCCTGCCGACGCAAACAGCATAGAGATCGATGAGATCTCAATCCCCAGATTGGCCGCGACAATCAAAATCAGAACGATATAAAGGGATATTTTCAAAAAAGAATCCGTAAACTGGGTCAATCCCGCATCCGCGCTTGACCGATTCAGAGAATTCCGGATCCGTTTGCGGATCCATTTGATCAAAAGCCGTCCCACGGAAAAGATCAGGACTGCAATCAGCAGCCGGATTCCAAATTCGATAAAATTAGGAATGTGTTCCTGGATAAAAACAACGAAATCATTCATCTGTGTCTGTACCTTTTCTGCCGATTGTTCGGCTGATTCCTGCAGGATCTCCACCGTAGAGTCCACAACTGTAGAATCCATAGTCCGCCTCCCTTCTGCCAGGTACCATCCGCAGCCGCAAAGCGGCATAATTCCTCTTGCGGCTGTTCGCGTCATATGATACTGAATGACATATCTGTCGCTCAGTACAATGCCAAAAATGCTGCCAGGCTCCCCCGCTCATTTCCGGCCGTCCGGTGGGAATATAATATCTCGCTGTTGCAGTGCGTACATACATTCGTCACTGCCGTATGCTCCGGAAGGATCCCGGCCTCCGCAAAGATGATCTCATTCGCCTTCCACAGATCCAGCTGGTATTTTCCGTTTTCCTTCTGATAGAACAGGTCTTTCCAATACTTTTCCGCAAAGCTTTCCCGGAACCGCTCGATCACATCCCCGCTGACCTCATAACAGTCCCTGCAGACAGAAGGGCCCACAGCAGCCAGGATATCGCAAGGTTCACAGCCGTACTGCTGCTGCATCAGCTCTACCGTCACTCTGCCGATCTTTCCCACGGTGCCCCGCCATCCGGAGTGGCTCAGCCCGATCACCTTTTTGACCGGATCTACAAAAAACAGCGGCACACAGTCGGCGTAAAATGTGACCAGACAGATTCCCGGAATATTCGTCACCAGGCCGTCCACCCCTTCCAGCTTCCCGTTTGCCTCCAGCTGAAAGCCCCCGGAAGCACTGCGGCCAGGATTTTCGGATGCCCGTTTGCTGTATTCCATGGAACAGGTCATCCCCATCCCCCGGTCCTCCTCTGTCACCACCCATACATTGGTGGTGTGGGTCTGCCGGGACAGGACCATATCCTCACAACGCACCCCCATGGAAGCCGCGATCCGCCGGAAATTTTCCTGCACCGCTTCTTCCCGGTCCCCCCGGTGGAAGCCCAGATTCAGGGAGGAAAAGCAGCCTTCGCTGACTCCCCCAAGGCGGGTGGAGAACCCATGCCTCACGACACCTGTATCCGCCAGCAGCGGATATTCCAAAAATGGAGTTTCCTTCTCTACTTCTCTGAATATTTTATTCTGATTCTGATATCTTATACCTAAACTCATCCGGTTTCCTTTCTTTTATGAACCGCCCTCAAAGGCATTTTTGATCAGCGTGATCCGGGAACCTTCGATTCCGATCACATCATACCTGCAGGGAATGTCTCCCAGCCGTTTTTCCATCATATAATACCGGGCGCACCGGGAGATCCGGTACTGCTTCCTTGCATCCACAGCTTCCAGAGGATTCCCCCAGCTCCCGCTTCTGCGGTACTTGACCTCGCAGAACACTAGGCAGTCCCCATCCTGCGCGATCAGGTCGATCTCCCCGACACGGCACCTGTAGTTGTACTGGAGGATCACATACCCCTGCTGCTCCAGATAGTATCCCGCCGCCTGTTCATAGGCCGCTCCCGTTTTTCGCTTGTTTTGTGCCATAATCCCCCTGTCTGAAAATCATTCCTGCGTCCATGCCGTTCCCGATACAAACGCGTTCTGATAAAGCGCGCGTTCTGATAACATGCTTTTCATACGATCCCTTTGATAAATGTGTTCCGGTGGACCGGGCACGGGCCGTATGTTTTCAATGCTTCTATATGGGCAGCCGTACCGTATCCCTTATGTACCGCAAACCCATACTGAGGATACATGTTGTCGTACTCTGTCATCAGCCGGTCCCTAGTCACCTTTGCCAGGATGCTGGCCGCGGCGATGGAGACACTCCTGGCATCTCCCTTGATGATAGGCACCTGCTCCAGGTCAAGCTCCGGGATCGTCACCGCGTCATTCAGCAATACCTCCGGCACGATCCCCAGCTTCCCGACCGCCAGACGCATAGCTTCATACGTCGCCTGCAGGATATTGATCTCATCGATCCGGGACGCCTCGACCAGCCCGATGCCTGCGGCAACGGCCTTTTCCAGGATCTCATCATATAATGCTTCCCGGCGTTTTGGGGACAGCTTCTTGGAATCGTTCAGATACAGGATCTCGCAGTCCTTTGGAAGAATCACCGCCGCGGCCGCCACCGGGCCTGCCAGCGGGCCTCTCCCAGCCTCATCAATCCCGCAGATATATGTACAATGTGCATACTGCCGTTCAAATTCCCGCATTGCCTCCATCCGTTTCCGCTCCGCAGAGAGCTTTTCCTCCTGCTTACGGTATTTTTCCAGAAGGCTTTTTACCCCGGCCCTTGTGTCGGAGGCATATTGCTCCAGAAGCCTGCTTCGTTCCTCTTTTTGTGCCTGTTCCAGTTCTTTTCTGATCTCTGCGATCTTCTTATTCATGCTTGATCGCTCCAAACCGCTCAAAAGGCCAGATTCGAATCCAGGCCCTGCCCAGCAGATTCTCCCGCCGAATCACTCCCACGCTGGGATCCCTGCTGTCGGAGCTGTGGTTCCGGTTGTCTCCAAGGACAAAATATTGATCCTCTTCCAGCATCAGCGGCTCCGCGGCAATCCCCGGGTTCTCCATCAGTTCATTTCCATAATGCTCGTCAAGCTGCTCCCCGTCGATATACACATAACCGTCAATCACCTGCACGGTCTCTCCCGGCAGTCCGATGATCCGCTTGATATAATAGGTATTTTCCCTGTACTGGTATGGAAATACGACGATCTCAAACCGCTTCGGATCCCGGAACCGATAAGAAAGCTTATCTACCAGCAGATTGTCGTTATTGTACAGTGTCGTCTCCATAGACTGTCCGTCCACACGGGTGCGCTGCCCCACATAGGTGATGATCACATAGGAAAACACCAATACGAACAGCAGGTACAGCAGCCAGCTCCCCAGCTCCCGCAATATACTTTTCTCATTACTTTCCTCTTTCATATCCTGAATCTCCTCTTTCCGATTCCTTTTCACTTTCGTATTCTTTCCCCCGGCAGGCTTTTACATATCCGTTCCCGACCTGCTGATCCGCGTCCCGCGGTTCAGGCAAATTCTTCCGGATATTCCAGCGTGATCCTTCCAAGCCTGCCGTTCCGGAAATCATCCAGCAATAGCTTTGACGCCTTCTCCAGATCCAATTCATTCCCCTTCAAAAGGCAGTGCCGGCTTTCTGCCACGCCCCGCAGATCTTCAAATCCATCTTCGGATTCCTTGATCCCATACTTTTCTGCCAGGATACCCGGATAGCTTTTCACCAAAAACTGCATCAGTTCCGCCGAAAGCTCCTCCGACTGCAGGATCTCATCCTTGATGGAACCGATAAATGCCAGACGCAGCCCCACGGTCTGATCCTCAAACCTGGGCCACAGAATCCCCGGCGTATCTAACAGCTCCACGTTCTTATTCAGCCGGATCCACTGCTTTCCTTTGGTCACCCCCGGCTTATTCCCGGTCTTTGCGCAGGCTTTTCCAGCCAGGGCATTGATGAATGTGGACTTGCCCACATTGGGGATACCGACCACCATGGCACGCACCGGCCGGTTCAGGATACCGCGCTTTCTGTCGCGCTCCGTCTTTTCCCGGCAGGCCTCCTGGATCACCTCCTGGATGGACTTCATTCCGCCGCCCTTTTTCGAATTGACCTTTACCGCAGAAAATCCTTTTTTCTGAAAATATTCGATCCAGGCCGTGTTCCATTTCTCCTCCGCCAGATCCGCTTTATTCAGCAGGATCAGTCTTGCCTTATTCTTTCCCAGCTCATCAATATCCGGATTCCGGCTGCTTAAGGGAATCCTGGCATCCACCAGTTCGATGATAAGATCGATCAGCTTGATATTTTCCTGCATCATCCGTTTCGCTTTTGTCATATGACCCGGATACCACTGAAAATGCATGTTCTTTCCTCCTAAATCTGTGCCGCCTGTAACCGCGTCAATCCCTGATCCTTCCGAAATTGTCTCCCGGGCTGATCACGAACCACACCTTTCCGAAAATGTCGCCGCGCTTTACATTTCCCACATCTGCCGTCCGGCTGTCGTCGCTTCCCTCGTGATTATCCCCTATCACGAAGTACTCGTTGCTCCCCAGCTCGACAGGCTCCGCGGCAAGTCCGGCGGAGGACAGATCAGAAACATAGATTCCTTCCGTATGCTCCTCCCCGTCAATGTAAATGCTGCCGTTTTTGATCTGGATCGTCTCCCCGGGAAGGGCAGCCACCCGCTTGATCAGATAGTGCGCGTTTTCATTTCCGGCCGGCTTGAATACGATGATATCCCCCCGCTTCGGCTTGACCGCATTGTAGATGAGACGGTCCACCAGCACCACGTCCCCGTTTTTCAGGATGGGGCTCATGGAATCTCCCGCGTTGCTGACCCGCTGCCCGTAGAACAGCACCAGCGAATACGCCAGAAGGCAGGCAGCTCCGATCTCCAGCAGGAGAAGAAACGATTTTTTAACGCGTTCTTTATCGATGTGTATCCCTTCATTCGGGAAATGCAGCTTCGGCTTGCGCTGTGCCTGCTGCTTTGTCCTTTGTCTCCTTCTTTTTTTCCGGATCTCTCTTTTCTTCATTCAATCCTGCCCTCCGTCCTTTTTTCCGTCCCGAAAAGCCGGCTTGCATATATATAGAAAAGGGACAAACTACAAGCTCTGTAATTGTCCCTCACTCTTCCTTACTATTTTACTAACTCTTTTACCTTTGCTCTCTTGCCGACACGGCCGCGCAGGTAGTTCAGCTTTGCTCTCCTTACCTTACCTCTGCGGATCACTTCCACCTTCTCAACATGAGGAGAATGAAGCGGCCAAGTCTTCTCTACACCGACACCGTTGGAATTCTTTCTCACTGTAAATGTCTCTCTGACACCGCCGCCCTGTCTTTTGAGCACGGTTCCTTCGAACACCTGGATCCTTTCGCGGTTTCCTTCCTTGATCTTTGCGTATACCTTTACCGTATCGCCGACGTGAAACTCGGGAGCATTCTCTTTTAACTGCTCAGCTTCAATATTTTTGATAATATCGTTCATTGTGTGACCTCCTGTTTATTTGACGTTCTTAACACTCCTTTTGGGAAAATTCTCTTTTGATTTCTGTCTCCCTGTGCCAGAGGACCATCGCTCTTCTTTTCACAACTATTGTATGTTATCACATTTTTTCGCAACTTGCAAGCATTTCCGTCACATTTTTCCAATCCAGACTTTTTCCTGTTCCGTCAAAGCACAGCGTTCCAGCAGGTCGGGCCGCCGCTCCTTTGTGCGGAGGATGGACTGCTCCCGCTTCCATTTCAGGATATTGGCGTGATGTCCGGATAAAAGCACCTCCGGTACCCGTTTTCCATGCCACACCTCCGGCCGGGAATACTGGGGATGCTCCAGCAGATTGTCCTGGAACGATTCCGATTCCGCAGACACATCGTTGTGGAGCACTCCCGGCACCAGACGGGAGATCGTATCCACCATGACCATGGCCGGGAGCTCGCCGCCGGTCAGCACATAATCCCCAATGGACACCTGGTCGGTCACGATCTCTTCCAGCACCCGCTCGTCGATCCCCTCATAGTGTCCACAGAGAAAGATCAGGTCCTCTTCCTTTGCCAGTTCCTCTGCCATGCACTGATTGAATACCGCTCCCTGGGGAGAAAGGTACACCACTCTGGGCTTCCTCTCCTGCTCCCCGCACCCCTGCCGCCGCATCCGGATCTCCGCCGCCGCCGCCTCGTATGCCAGGTATACCGGCTCTGCCTGCATCAGCATACCGGCTCCACCTCCGTAGGGGTAATCATCCACACTCTGATGCTTATTAAACGCATAGTCCCGGATATTGACGGTCCGGATAGATAGCAGCCCCCGTCCGGCAGCCCGTCCGATGATGCTGGTATTCAGTCCCTGTGATACCATGTCAGGAAATAATGTCAGTATATAAAAATTCATTCTTTCAGCCCTTCCAATAAATGTACCCGCATGCTTCCCGCTTCCACATCCACGTCCAGGATACAGTCCCGGATCGCGGGGATGAGTACTTCCCCTGATGTTTCAAACTGCACTGCATAGACTTCATTGGCACCGGTCTCGATCACGTCTTTGAGGATTCCCTTCTCCCCGTCATCTGTCACCACATCCATGCCCAGCAGGTCGGCAATATAGTACTCGTCCTTCTCCAGCTTTGCGGCATCCTTCCGGGCTACAAGAAGCTGCCGCCCTTTATATTTTTCCACCTCGTTGATATCATCAATCCCCCGGAACCTTACGATGACAAACTGCTTGGAAAACCGGACGCTCTGAATCTCCAGAGAAACCTGTTCCTTTTCCGAAGCCAGTATCACTTCTTTCAGCTTCCGAAAACGCTGCGGATCACTGGTGGTCGGAAATACCTTGACCTCACCGCGGATCCCGTGTGTGGAGGTAATAACCCCCACTTGAAAAAACTGCTCCATGCCACACTCCTGTTTTATAAAAAAGGGGCTGTCGGAAAACAGCCGTATAACCGCAAGATACTGCTGTGATTTATCATACCGCATAACAATATCTTTTGAGAAATCTGTATTTTCCGACAACCCCCAACTTTACTGCGCTCCTATTGGATAATGTCCACAACCACTCGTTTGTCATCCCTGGCCGCAGCCGCCTTGACAACGGAACGGATCGCCTTGGCAATACGTCCCTGCTTGCCGATGACCTTTCCCATGTCACCGTCCGCAACACGAACCTCCAGGACAGTCGTCCTGCCGTCCTGTCTTTCCGTAACGGTAACGCCGTCCGGGTTGTCCACCAATGCTTTGATGATTACTTCTACTAATTCTTTCATGCGCGCGTACCTCCGCGGATCAGATTCTTTGTCTCTGTTCAGTACAGATTCGATTATTTTTCAATTCCTGCCAGTTTGAACAGCTTGCCTACAACCTCTGTCGGCTGCGCGCCGTTGTTCAGCCACTTCTTGGCCGCGTCTTCATTCACCTTGAACAGGCTGGGCTCCTGGTTCGGGTCGTAGGTTCCGATCTCCTCAATGAACTTGCCGTCTCTCGGGGATCTGGAATCCGCTACAACGATTCTATAAAAAGGAGCCTTCTTCTTTCCCATTCTCTTTAACCTGATCTTTACTGCCATTGTCTTGCACCTCATTCTTTCTTGTTTTTATTTTTGTTTGTCATATTCTTTTTCGATCCGCCGGTCAAAACCAGAGGTCTGACTGCCAGATCATTTATGTGTTAAAAAGGAAGCCGAAACCTGCCTTTTTTACCACCGCCCATAAGTCCCGGAAGCTTCTTCATCATCTTCCGGGTTTCGTTGAACTGCTTCACCATGCGGTTCACCTCTGAGATATCCACTCCGGCACCCTTTGCGATCCTATGCTTTCTCGGAAGATTGATGAGATCCGGATTGCGCCGTTCCTCCGGCGTCATGGAATAGATCATGGCCTCCATCCTGGCCATCCGCTTCTCATTCTCTTCGGAATCCAGATCCGGCATTTTCGACCTGCCGCCCATGGCTCCTCCCAGCCCCGGCATCATGCTCATGACACCGGAAAGTCCGCCCATTTTCTTCATCTGGTTCATGCTTTCCAGATAGTCCTCATAATCAAACTGGGCTTTCTTCATCTTTTCCGTCATCTTCCGGGCCTTTTCCTCGTCCAGCTCTGCCCCCGCCTTTTCGATCAGCGTCAGGACATCGCCCATGCCCAGGATCCGGGATGCCATCCGATCCGGATAAAACTGCTCCAGGTCAGAAAGCTTCTCGCCCATACCCACATAGAGGATAGGCCTTCCGGTCACGGCCTTGATGGACAGCGCGGCGCCGCCTCGGGTATCGCCGTCCAGCTTGGTGACGATTACGCCATCAATCCCTATCTTTTCATGGAAGCTTTTTGCTACGTTGACCGCATCCTGCCCGGTCATGGCGTCTACCACCAAGATCGTCTGGTGTACGGTGACTGCTTCCTTGATCTCCTGAAGTTCGGCCATCATATCTTCATCGATATGGAGCCGGCCGGCCGTATCCAGAATGATGATGTTGTTGCCGTTCTTTGCTCCATGCTCCAGCGCCGCCTTCGCGATATCCGCAGGCTTCACCTTGTCGCCCATGGAAAAGACCTCTACGCCCTGCTTCTCTCCGTTGATCTGCAGCTGCTTGATAGCGGCGGGCCTGTATACATCGCATGCCACCAGAAGCGGCTTTTTGCCCTTCAGCTTGAACTTGCCCGCAAGCTTTGCCGTGGTAGTCGTCTTACCTGCGCCCTGGAGGCCTGCCATCATGATCACAGTCGCGGCACTCCCCGGCTGCTGCCGGATCTCGGTGGTCTCCGAGCCCATCAGGGACACCAGCTCTTCATTCACGATCTTGATGACCATCTGGCCCGGATTCAGTCCGTTCATCACGTCCTGCCCGATGGCCCTCTCCTGGACATCCTTGACGAATCCCTTGACCACCTTGAAGTTGACATCCGCCTCCAGAAGCGCCATCTTGACTTCCTTTAAGGCCGCCTTTACATCCTCCTCGGTGAGCCGTCCCTTGCTGCGGAGATTTTTAAATACGTTTTGAAGTTTTTCCGTTAAGCTGTCAAATGCCATTGTCCAACTCCTCTGTCATCCTGTCGGATGAACATTTCTATACATGATCAGTCACTGAAATCTTCTGTGTTCCTGCGGTTTCCAGGTTATTGTATGGATCGCGCGGTACATGCAGCATCCTTTTTCCTGACGGGCATGCGGCAATCCTACAGCACTTCCAGGATCGAATCAGAAAGCTCCCGGAACTGCCGCCGCAACTCTCCCTGGTTCTCCTTCGTCAGTTCGGCGGTATCCAGAAGCGTCTCCATCTCACGGACCTTCTCCTTGATGGAGAGGAACCGTCTGACCAGATGCAGCCTGGTCTCATATCCTTCCAAAGCCTTCTGACATCGCTTCACCAGGTCATGAACCCCCTGCCTGCTGATCCCTTCCGCTTCCGCAATCTCGCTTAAGGAAAGATCCTCCAGGATAAACTGCTCATAAATCTCCTTCTGGTGGTCATTGAGAAGCTCTCCATAAAAATCATACAGCAGTGCCTGTTGTAAAATCTCATCCATTGCTCATCACCTCTGCTATCTTAACCGAAAAAAAATGTGTTGTCAAGTCTTTTCTCTTTACAAACTTTTGTTCGTGTAAAGTGAGATTAATCCTTCTGCCACAGGACAGCTGAATATCATCTGGAAACGGCATCCGGTTTATTCCAAACCGGTAAGATTATTTGTGGAGCAGATTCGCAATGCTGTACTAATCGAACAGAATGAAAGCTAAAACGCTCGGGGCTGCGGGGAAATATCATTTCCCCGCAGCCCCAACTCAGACTATCATTTTAAATATCTTTATATTAGCATAGCGGATACTTTGCAGTCAGCTCCGCCACCATGGCTTTCGCCTTCTCCACGTTATCTTCGCTCTCGATCACCAGGGAAATGATCTCCGCGATCTTTTCCATATCCTCTTCCACCATGCCGCGGGTCGTCACGGCCGGAGTCCCCAGTCTCACACCGCTTGTCACGAACGGAGAACGGGGGTCATTGGGAATGGTATTCTTATTTGCCGTTACATGGGCATCATCCAGACGCTTCTCCAGCTCTTTTCCGCTGAGATCCTTTTCCGTCAGGTCTACCAGCATCAGGTGGTTGTCCGTATCTCCGGATACGATCTTGATTCCCCGTGCCTGCAGGTTTTTGCACAGTGCCTTCGCATTCTTTACGACCTGTTCCATATAGGCCTTGTATTCCGGCTGCAGCGCCTCCTGGAAGCAGACTGCCTTGGCCGCGATCACATGCATCAGCGGACCTCCCTGTGTTCCCGGGAACACGGCCTTATTAAAGTTGAACTTTTTATTCATCTCCTCGCTGCTCAGGATCATGCCTCCCCTTGGCCCCCGAAGGGTCTTGTGGGTCGTGGTGGTGGTCACATGAGCATAGGGGATCGGGCTTGGATGCAGTCCTGTGGCAACCAGGCCGGCGATATGGGCAATATCCACCATCAGGTAAGCGCCCACTTCATCCGCGATCTCGCGGAACCTTTTGAAGTCAATGGTTCTGGCATATGCGCTGGCCCCCGCCACGATCAGCTTCGGACGGCACTCCTTCGCGATCTTTAATACATTGTCGTAGTCGATTACGCCGTTATCATTTACACCGTAAAAGGTCACGTCAAAATATTTTCCGGACAGGTTCACCGGAGAGCCGTGGGTCAGGTGTCCGCCGTGATCCAGGTTCATTCCCATGATCTTGTCTCCCGGTTCTAACATGGCGAACATGGCCGCCATATTCGCCTGGGCTCCGGAATGGGGCTGCACGTTGACATATTCACAGCCGAACAGCTTCTTTGCCCGCTCCCTGGCGATATCCTCTACCACATCCACGCACTGGCATCCGCCGTAATATCTCTTCCCCGGATAGCCTTCCGCGTATTTGTTGGTCAGGGGGCTTCCCATCGCCGCCATCACAGCCTGGCTTACCCAGTTCTCAGACGCGATCAGCTCGATATGAGAATTCTGACGGTCCATCTCCGCCCGGATGGCATCCGCGATCTCACCGTCTGTTTTCCTGATCTCTTCAAAATCGTACATTCTCGTTTCCTCCACATCTCTCGAATTAGAATCCATATGCAAACATACACTGCATTCCAAAAAATATTGTTGCAGCATTCACATCATATCATTTTACTATCCTGTTTACAAGCCTAAGTTTTTTGTGCAATATCCGGATTCGAGCTTTTTTATGCCAGGTCAAACAACGACAGCTGGTTGCTCTGGGGCAGGTCTCCGAAGAGCCCCAGATCCGACATCAGGTCGATCACGGTCACGCTGACTTTGGTCCGCTCCCGGAAGTCATCCAGAGACAGAAATGCTCCGTCCTTGGCCGCCAGCTCCACCGCTTCCGCCGCTTTTTCCCCCATGCCTTCGATGCTGGCGAAGGAGGGCATCAGCTTCCCGTCCACGATCTGGAACTGCTTCGCCTTGGCCCGGTACAGGTCAATGGGCGTAAAATCCAGCCCCCGGGCATACATTTCCTGCACAAGACGCATGTCCTTCAAAGTATCCTGCTCCTTGTTGGTCAGTGTATCCGACCGTTTTTTATAATCCTTGATGTAGTAGTTCAGCTTCTCCTTCCCCTGGCACATCAGCTCATAGGAAAAGGCATCCGCCCGGATGCTGAAATACGCCCCGTAATAGGCCAGCGGATAGTTGATCTTACAGTACGCGATCCGGTACGCCATCATGACATAGGCGGCCGCATGGGCTTTCGGGAACATGTACTTGATCTTTTTGCAGGATCCGATATACCAGTCCGGCACATTTTTTTCCTTCATGGCCTCGATCCATTCGTCTTTGAGCCCCTTTCCCTTCCGGACGCTTTCCATGATGGTAAAGGACAGCGCGCTGTCCACGCCCTGGTTGATCAGGTAGATCATAATATCGTCACGAGTACAGATGGCCGTGGAAATGGTGGCCGTACCGGAACGGATCAGATCCTGGGCATTTCCCAGCCATACGTCGGTTCCGTGGGACAATCCCGCCAGCCGGATCAGATCCGACAGAGACTGGGGATTGGCCTCAATGACCATGCTCATGGCAAAATCGGTTCCAAATTCCGGAATGCCTAAGCACCCCAGCTTGCATCCTTCGATGTCCTCCGGCTTGATCCCCAGGGCCTGGGTGCCGTGGAACAGGGATAAGACCTCCTGATCGTCCAGAGGGATCTGGGTGGCCACAAAGGGGTGCTCCTCATTGTAGTCATTTTCCAGGGATTCCGAGGTAATGTATTCCTCCAGCATCTTGATCATGGTAGGATCATCGTGTCCCAGGATGTCCAGCTTCAGCAGGTTGTGGTCAATGGAATGGTAGTCAAAATGGGTGGTCACGATGTCTGTGGTCACATCATTTGCCGGATGCTGCACCGGAGTAAATTCATTGATATTATGGCCGTGGGGCAGCACCACGATCCCGCCCGGATGCTGGCCCGTGCTTCTGCGCACTCCGGTGCAACCCTGGCTGATCCGCTCGATCTCACATTTCCGCTTCCGCTGGTTCTTCTCCTCATAATACCGGCGTACATATCCATAGGCCGTCTTGTCCGCCAGCGTGCCGATGGTCCCGGCCTTGAAGGTATAGCCTTCCCCGAACAGCACCTCTGTGTACTTGTGGGCCTTGGACTGGTAGTCCCCGGAGAAATTCAGGTCAATATCCGGCTCCTTATCCCCCTTGAAGCCCAGAAACGTCTCGAACGGAATGTCATATCCGTCCTTGACAAGCTTTTCCCCGCAGTCCGGGCAGATCTTATCCGGCATATCAAATCCGCAGCAGCCGGAATAGGCCTTCACTTCCTCCGACTCAAACTCGCTGTAATGGCATTTTTTACAATAATAGTGAGGACTTAAGGGATTTACCTCCGTGATTCCCGCCATGGTGGCTACAAAGGAGGAGCCTACCGATCCCCGGGAGCCCACCAGGTAGCCGTCCGCAACGGATTTCCACACCAGCTTCTGGGCAATGATATACATCACCGCGTAGCCGTTGGAAATGATGGAATTCAATTCTCTTTCCAGCCGGGAGGACACCTGCACCGGCAGATCGTCCCCGTAGACCTCGTGGGCCTTTTTGTAGCAGATATCCCGCAGCTTCTGGTCCGAATCCTGGATGACCGGCGGACACTTGTTGGGGTTCACCGGCGCGATCTTCTCCACCATGGCCGCGATCTTGTTGGAATTTTCCACCACCACCTCATAGGCCTTCGCGGAACCCAGATATTCAAATTCCCCCAGCATTTCCTCGGTTGTCCGCAGATACAGCGGGGCCTGATTGTCTGCGTCGCTGAACCCCTTTCCGGCCATGATGATCCGGCGGTACACCTCGTCCTCCGGATCCAGGAAATGCACGTCGCAGGTGGCCACAACCGGCTTTTTGAACTGGTCTCCCAGCTCCAGGATCTGACGGTTTAAATTTTTCAGATCCTCCTCGGTCTGAATGTCCGGCAGCTTTTCGCTCTCCAGCATGAAATGGTTGTTCCCCAGGGGCTGGATCTCATAATAATCATAAAAATCCGCCAGCTTCGCGATGGTCTCCTGGGATTTTTGATTCAGGATCGCCTGAAACAGTTCTCCGGCCTCGCAGGCGCTTCCGATGATCAGCCCTTCCCTGTGCTGGTTCAGCAGGCTTTTCGGAATCCTGGGCCGACGGGCAAAATATTTCAGGTTGGAGGCAGAGATCAGCTGGTACAGGTTATAACGGCCGATGTCATTTTTCACCAAGATGATAATATGGTAGGTGGGGAGCTTGCGGATCGCGTCCTCGTTGGTATTTCCAAACTGGTTGATGCCTTTCAGGGTGGTAATGTCTCTGTCTTTGAGCATCTGCACGAACTTTACAAAAATCTCTGCCGTGGCTCCTGCGTCGTCCACCGCCCGGTGATGATTTTCCAGGGAAATGTTCAGCGCTTTTGCCACCACGTTCAGCTTATATTTTGATAAAGTGGGCAGCAGTACCCGGGCCAGGGCGACGGTATCCACGGAGATAAAATGGGGCTCAATGTCCTGATACCTGCAGTTCTGCTCGATAAATCCCACGTCAAAACCTGCGTTGTGAGCCACCAGCACCGCGTCCCCCACAAATTCCAGAAATTGGGGCAGAATGGTCTCAATGTCCGGATATTCCATGACCATCTCATCCGTGATACTGGTCAGCTTGGTGATCTCAAAGGGAATGGGCCGCCGTGGATTGACGAAGGTGCTGAAAGAATCCACGATCTCTCCTTTGACTACCTTTACCGCCCCGATCTCGATGATCTTATCCTTGATGGCGCTGAATCCCGTGGTCTCCAGGTCGAATACCACAAAGGTATCATCCAGGCTTTCCTCCCCGGCGCCCACAGCGATCTCGGTCAGGTCGTCCACCACATAGCCTTCCACACCGTAAATGACCTTGAACGGGTCTGCCTTGTCCAATCGCTCGATATAGTGGTTGGCGTCCGGAAATGCCTGGGCAGTCCCATGGTCCGTGACCGCAATGGCAGGATGCCCCCACTTGTGGGCGCGGCCCACAATATCCTTGACCTCGGAGACCCCGTCCATATCGCTCATCTTCGTATGGCAGTGCAGCTCCACACGCTTGACGGGGCTTAAGTCCTCCCTGGACACGGTAAAATCCCCGGTCTTCTTGATCCCGGTGATGGAGCCGATGGTCAGCTCCCCATCATATTTGTCAATGGTGGTGACACCCTTGATCTTCAAAAACGCGCCCTTTTTCAGGTCGCCTAACAGCTCTGCAAGCTGCTCATTGCGGACAAACATTTTCACGGTAATGGTATCCGTAAAATCCGTAATAGAAAAAATGATAATAGTCCGTTCATTCCGGATCTCCCGGGTCTCAAAGCTGATAACCTTGCCGTGGAGGGTGATCTCTCCCATCTCCGTGGCCACCTGGTCCAGCCGCAAAGGCTCGTCCTCAAAGTCCCTTCCGTAGATCAGGCCCGGTGCGTCTCCCTGCTTTAAGGGGCGCACATAATCCCTGCCGGAATCCTTCCGAAAGCCGTTTTTCCCCTGGCCATAGGAAAAGCCGCCTCTGCCCGACGCATTGCTCTTTCCGGCGGCAGCCGCACCCGCGCTTCCATTCCTGCCGGCAGCCGTCCCGTTTGCGCTTCCATTTCTTCCGTTTGCCATTCCATTTTTCCCGGCTGCGGCACCATTTGCTGTTCCGTTCTTTCCGGCCGCGGCTCCTGCCGCGTTCCAGGCCGTTTTGGTTCCCCTGCCCTGGTTTCCGACTGCATCCGAGTCGCCCGCCCGGTCTGAGGCAGCACCGGAAACACTGCCAGGTTCCTCCCAGGGCGCCGCAAAATCGCTGCCGTTGGAGGGGGCTCCGGAACCTATCCCGTCAGGATCCATTTCCCCGTGAATACTTTTATTCCTCTGGAAAATGGCGTTGATCTCCCGCTGGATCCGCTGTTCCTCAAACTCCCGTGTCTTACTTTCCTTTTTCTCCCGGTAGGTGACGCGGAACTCGGTCGGAATGCCGCAGCGCCGATTGAACACCTCGTCCAGAAGCTCCAGGATCTGCTCCCGTCTTCCTTCGGATACAATGGTATCCGCCAGCTCCAGACAGCAGATCTGCCCCTCCTCAAATCGAAGCTGTGCCTGGTCGAACATATTGGCCGCCAGCACGCTGCTGTCCCGCAGTTCCTGGGAAATGCTCTCCCGGTACTCCGCCATCAGGGCGGCGGGGGTGTACTGCTCGGACAGGCTGTATTCTTCTTCTATATGAATCTGGACCATGGAGGTTCCGAACAGCTGCTCCTTGATCTTGTGCTCCATGTGCCAGATCTGTTTCTTCTGAAACAGATGGCGGCTGAATATGTAAACGTGCAGAAAATCCCGCGCGGAATTGGTGGTGATCTTCTTCACTTCCACATCCGAAAACAGCATACGGACAGAGTCCTCCACTTTCAGAGTGGGAAATACATCAAAAAATAATTTTGCGGTTCCTACTTGTTCCAATTGATCAGCTCCTGTCACTCATTTTCCCAGTTCTGCAATTCCCGGCGCAACGTTTCCAGAAGTTCCTCTTCCTTTACCTTTTTCACGACCTCTCCCTTTTTGATCAGGAGTCCTTCGCCCTTGCCGCCCGCGATCCCGATATCTGCTTCCCGGGCTTCTCCCGGGCCGTTCACGACGCATCCCATGACTGCTACCTTGAGATCCAGCGGAAATTCCTGAACCATCTTCTCCACCTGATTTGCAAGCCCGATCAGGTCGATCTGGGTTCTGCCGCAGGTAGGACAGGATACCACCTCAATACCGCCCTTGCGAAGCCCCAGGGTCTTCAAGATCAGCTTTGCGGATCGGATCTCTTCCGACGGATCGCCGGTCAGGGACACCCGGATCGTGTTTCCGATGCCTTCATAGAGAATGATCCCAAGGCCTATCGAGGATTTGATATTTCCGGAGTAGACCGTCCCTGCCTCCGTGATTCCCACATGCAGCGGATATGGACACTGCTCTGCGATCAACTCGTGGGCTTTCACGCACATCATGACATCGGAGGATTTGATGCTGACCACCAGATTATCATACCCCATCTCCTCAATCATCCGCACCTTATCCAGCGCACTCTCTACGATTCCTTCGGCCGTCACTGCACCATATTTTTCCAAAAGTGTTTTTTCCAGGGAACCGCTGTTGACGCCGACCCGGATGGGAATCTCATGCTCCTTCGCCTTATCGACGACGGCCCTCAGGCGCTCCTCTCCACCGATATTGCCCGGATTGATCCGAATCTTGTCGGCTCCGTTCTCAATGGCCGCAATCGCCATCCGATAGTCAAAATGGATATCCGCCACCAGAGGGATCTGAATATTTTTTTTGATCTCCCGCAGTGCCTCAGCCGCTTCCAGTGTGGGAACGGTACAGCGCACGATCTCACAGCCTGCCGCCTCCAGCCTGTGGATCTGCTCTATGGTTCCTTTGATATCCTCGGTCTTTGTATTGGTCATAGACTGGATCGCCACCGGATGATTTCCTCCGATCACCACGTCTCCGATCCGGATTTCCTTTGTGTTCTGTCTCAGCATGTTCTATTGTCTCCTTTCCGATATCTTATAAAACAGCCATAAATAGGATGCCTTGAGGTATATTCCATGACACAAAACAGCCCTGCATATCCGGAGCTTCCCGAACATACAAAGCTGTTTATCCCTCCATGCGTTATCCTACTCTTTTTCAAATACCATCTGATCACCATACTCCCGTTCTGTCAGTGTCAATTCTCCCTGTTCCAAGCTGTAGTCATAGCTTCCTTCCATGTTCTCCGCGGCAAAACCGGATTCTGCCGACGTATCATAGACCGCCTGCGAGGTCCCGTTTTCCTCTCCCTGATACAAGGTGAATATTTTGGATTTCAGATCCACATGATACTGCAGTTCTACCGCGCCGTCCGATTCATCCGGCCATTCGATGGACGCAGATCCGTTGCCCTGGATCCGCATGACAAGGCCGCTGCCTTCGTTCACCCATCTTCCCTCCAACGGATTCGAAGTAAAAAGCGTATATCCAAAAAATACGGCGATGACAATGATCAATACCGATGAAACGGTCATCGCAATTCTCCAGAGCTTACTTCTTTTTTTCTCATCATTTTCCGCAATCATGCCGCAACTTCCCTCCCGGCGGAACATTTGGCCGCTGCTTGCCAGAAAACCGGCAATACACGACGGTTGTTCTATATCGTTCCGCGCCGTCTTTTCCTTTATTATACGGATATTTCAAACCGGTGTCAACGGGTGGATTTCATCAGCCGGATTCCTAACACTATAAGTGTTACTGTTCCTGACCAATCAGCGTGGTGATTGGTCAGGGTGTGACATGTAACGACTTATACAAAAATCCCGCCAAGTACCGCATAAGACAGCACCGTCATCAAAAATGCCGCCACAAACACTCCCAGCACGATCGCCGGAAACGCCTTCCGAAAGCGGATTCCGATTAATGCCGCAATCAGGGAACCTGTCCAGGCTCCGGTGCCCGGAAGCGGGATCCCCACAAAGGCAACCAGTCCCCAGAACTCATATTTTTCAATGTTGGCGCTCTTGCTCATGGCCTTTTTTTCCAGCTTCTCTACCAGCGGTTTCAGCCGTTTCGTGCCCTTCATCCAGTTAAAGATCCTGGTGATCAAAAGGAGGATGAAGGGGATCGGGATCAGGTTTCCGACGATGCAGATGGGGATCGCTTCCCACATGGGTACGTCCAATACCGCCGGTCCCGCGGCCAAAAGCCCCCCTCGAAGCTCCAGGATCGGAACCATGGAAATGATAAACAAGATCACTTCTTTTCCGACTTTTCCGCCTAAATTATCTATGAACCAACTGATCAGTGCTTCTTTCATCTTCTAAATTCTCTCCTGCTGTTTTTGCTGTTTTATGTCAGATTCAGAAATCGCTGTCTCTGTATGTTTCGAATCCCTTTCCCAAGCAGGAAAAAGCAGAGACTGCGATACGGCATATTATACTGCACGCCAGATAAATCTGCCGCACAGTATAATTGATTCGCACAGCCGTATAAGGAAATATGCCGCTTCGCGGCTGCGGCTGGCGCGATACTCACGGCAGATTTCATCGGCCGTGAGTATAACACATATACGCTCTCAGCGCCGCGAACAGCGCCTCCATCTCTTCCCTGGTTCCCACGGTGATCCGCAGATACTGGCGGATCCGTTCGCTGTCCCAGTGGCGCACATAGATATCCTGTTTCTTCAATGCCTCGAACAGTTCCCCGGCATCATACCGGGGATGTCTTGCAAAGATGAAATTTGCCCTGGAATCTGGAAATTCGAAGCCTAACCTCCGAAGCTCTTCCTTCGCCCATTCCCTGGTTTCCACGATTTTTTTTGTGGTCTTCTCAAAATATGCCCGATCCTTCACCGCCTCCGTTCCGCAGACAATAGACGTCTGATTCATGGTATAGGAATTGAAGGAATATTTCACATCGTTGAGATACCGGATCAGTGCAGGGCTGCTGATCGCATATCCGATCCGCATGCCGGCCATGGAGCGGGCTTTGGAAAAGGTCTGGACAACGATCAGGTTGCTGTATCGGCCGATCAGCTCCAGCGCGGATTTTCCCGCGAAGTCAATATATGCCTCGTCCACGATCACGACCGAATCCGGATTATGGATAAGAATGTCCTCTACGAATCCAAGCTCCTCATAGATAGCCGTAGGCGCATTGGGGTTGGGAAAGATCACCCCGCCGTTTTCCCGGTAATAATCTTCCTTCACGATCCGAAAATTTTCATCCAGCTTCGGGCATTCATAAGGAATCCGATATAATTCTGCCCAGACTTTATAGAAGGAATACGTAATATCCGGGAAAAGTATGGGCTTTTCGGAATTAAAAAAGGTCAGAAAGCACATGGACAGCACATCGTCCGAACCGACGCCCACAAACACCTGGTCCCGGCCTACCCCGTAATGCTCCGCCAATGCGGACACCAGGTCATTTGCGGAAGGATCCGGGTATAACCTGAACCTGTCCGCATCCATTTCCCGCAGAGCGCGCTCCACCCCGGGGGCGGGCGGATACGGATTTTCGTTGGTATTCAATTTAATCACCTTACGCTGAGGCTGCTCGCCTGGTACATAAGGGTCTACTTTTCGTATATTCTTTATGATTCCGGGATTGGTTTCCACTGATCTCATCTCCTGTTATTCTGTCTGTTTGTGTTGGGCTGTCATTCCTTTTCCAGGCAGTCCAAGTCTGGGTGTATCCTGCGGTACGGCTCATATATTGTATCATTCCTTTTCCTGACAGCAGACCTCCAGCTCGTCTGCCATACAGACTATCGCTATCGCGCCGCTTTGCATCGGATCATCTGCAGTCATATTCCTTCGCCAGCTCTGCGAATCTAGGCAGGGAATTTACGATCGTTTCATGGGACACACAATAGGCCAGTCTGACATATCCTGGACATCCAAAGGAGCTTCCCGGAACAATCAGAATATTATATTTTTTTGCCGCCGCGCAGAATGCCTTTTCATCCGTAACCGGAGATTTTACGAAAAGATAAAATGCCCCCTCCGGCTTGATGCACTCAAAGCCCAGTTCTTTCAGGCCGTTGTATAGTGTCTCCCGGTTCCGGTCATAGAAGGAAATATCCGTCTTTTCGTTCAGGCAGTATTTGACCACCTTCTGCTGCAGTGTCGGCGCATTCACAAATCCCAGGATCCTGGTCGCCACATTGACCGCGCTGATCAGCGCCTCGCTGTCCGCCGCCTCGTCAGGGATCACCAGATATCCGATTCGCTCCCCGGGAAGCGACAGGGATTTGCTGTAGGAATATCCTACCACCGTGTTTGCATAATATTTTGTCAGATAGGGGACCTTTGCACCGTCATATGCAAGCTCCCGGTACGGCTCGTCTGAGATCAGATAGATCTCCGTTCCATATTCCTTTTGCTTTGCTTCCAGAATGGATGCCATCCTCCGGATCGTCTCCTCAGAATAAACGACTCCGGTGGGATTGTTGGGCGTATTGACGATCACGGCCTTTGTCTTTTTCGTGATCTTCTCTTCAAACTCATCCAGCTTGGGCTGGAAATCCACGGTATTGGGAGAGATCTCCACCAGGACGCCGTCGTAATTGCTGGTATAGCTCCGGTATTCTCCGAAATAGGGCGCAAATACAATGACCTCGTCCCCCGGATTCAGCAGGGACTTTAAGATCACATTCAGCCCGCCGGCCGCCCCCACGGTCATGGTAATGTTCTTCGCCGCAAATGCAGTGCCGAACCGCTCATTCAAGGATTGTGCCACAGCCTGTCTCACATCCTCATATCCTGCATTGCTGTTGGTGTAGCCATGAAGCGCCACCGGATCCTCCTCCTGCAGAATCTCCAGGATGGCCTGTTTCACTGCCGCTGGCGCGGGGACATTGGGATTTCCCAGGCTGAAATCATATACGTTTTCCTTGCCGTAGAGCTTTGCAAGGCGGTTGCCCTCTTCGAACATTGCACGGATTGCAGAACTGTTTGCCACCATATTTTCCATCTTTTTTGAAATCATCGTATCTGTCTCCTTTTTCCGCAGGACCGAATCTATTGTTCTCCCGCTCATGATCTGATTCCGATTGCTGAAATTCTATTCCCGGCAGGTGATCTCCCTGTCTCGCGGTCATACCTTATGAAACGGCCGAATGGCTATAATGGGATGCCCTTGGGTATGCCTTCCGGGTCACGATCCCTTTTTCTACAAGAAATGCCGGATGATAGGAAAGCTTGGATTTCCTCAGTCCCTCCGCTCCAGTGTCTTCCTCCCGGTTTACATATTGATACTCCATGCATTCATGCTGTACAAACTGCTGGTTGATCATTGGGTAGGCCCCTTCCACTTCCGCAAACGCTTTCTCCACATGCACTACAAAGGTATCCTCGCAGACCGGCTCTCCGACACAGAAGGCCACCACTTTGCCCTCTACCCGGATCAGGCCGCCCTTCATCCCCAGTTCCTGGAACAGACGCAGGAAATTCAGAGTCACACACATCTCCGCATTTTTTTCCAGGTCCTCCTCACAGCCGTTCTCGTTACGCCATTCCAGGGCCATCTGAAAGCATTCTTCCGCATTTTTCCCGGTAATCGGCTCATAACTCCAGTCCGGATACAAGGACTTGAACTTATTGATGTGATTGCGTTTGCCGTGCAGCTTCTTTCCCGCCAGGGTGGCAAGCTTCTCCGTCTCATATACTCAAACTTCGCACATAGATTTTAGCTATGCACCTTGAAAATTCAATATCTGGCAATGATTCAATTATCAAAGAACAGCCTTTTGGAACACTATGCTGCTACTAA
>CAJSZT010000038.1:0-54980 GCA_910573785.1 Lachnospiraceae bacterium
TCAGAATGATAAGCACCAAGGGGAAAGTCTGCGATTTTTTAAGGTTGTATGTTCCAACCACTCATTCTTTCACACGTTTCAATGACATTTATTCCAAGCGCATACTAAGTTGTTAACATTGCTTCAGATATTGTTTATCTGCTGTTGAGGGTTTCATTTCCGTTTTTGTTCACACGATGTCGTGCACTTGCCGCACGGCATCCGGCCAATTCAGTGATGGGGCGGGCATCCAGCCCGTCTACACTCCGTTCCGATCCGTCCTAAACAAGCGTCGCTGGCGCTTAGAACCGCCGGCAGGCGACTTTTCAATGGGCTGGATGCCATTACTGTGTTTCCTCGAACCAGCTATTAAACAAATCTGATAGACGGGAGCTGTCCCCGATTTCTTCCAGCAAATCTCTTCTCGTCCGAATCATAGAAAAAAAGTTTCGTAGGTTGTTTGTCAATTGCAATTCCTCCCTTTAATGATTTTTTTCAAACATTGAAATAGAGGCGATACAGTCTTGAAAATGGAATAGATGATTTCTCTTTTCAGATATTTAGAATATTTGAAATGTTCTCAATAAGCTTTGAGCGTATTCACATTAACATAGATAGCAAGAAAAAGAGTGTGAAAACGTTTATTTTGTCCCCACACTCTTTTTTCTTAATGTTTAGATTTTCGCGTAACTTTGCTTACCAGTTTTCGATTTTCTCTCCTGCTCTGTTTTTTCTTTATGTCTGATGTACATTTCCGTTCCTGTTGCACCGAGCAATGCAATGACCAGGATCCACCACCAAGAAGCCTTGTTATTCTCTGTTTTCATATCGTCCAGTGGAATTTTTTCATCACTGACAGCACGAGTGTTCTTTGTACTGGTGGTTTTACTCTTGCTGTTTTCACCAACCGCTGCCAATGGAACTGCGCTGTCTTCTACATTGACTAATTCGTCTGCCGCCTCTTCTTCGGGTGCTGTTGTCTCGCCAACTGTATATGCGGGTTGTCCGCCGATTGTATATGTATAGCCTGCATAACCCGTTCCAGATGTTCTCCCAGCATTTTCCATAGCAGATGAGGTAACCGAATCTATGAGCGTACCATAAATGGGTTCAATCGGAGCTACAGGCTGCACTGGCGTTGTATTCGACGGCGTGTTATCATCCGTACCATTATTATTACCCGGCTGAGTCGGAGTTGTCGGTTCTGTCGTTCCCGGATTAGACGGAGTCGTTGGTTCTTCGTTTCCTCCGGAAAGATACTCAAATATAGCGTCTGCCGCTATTCTCGCTCGGTCTTTTTGTGTTTGTACACGATTCAGTCCTGATACGCATTGCTTCAGTGCCTCAACCGCGGCTGCATGATCCGTACTTGCTTTTTCATATGCCTTCTGTAAATCTTCATATGCCTCCAGATCCGCTTTCTCCTGAACAGTAAACTCTGTGAGTCTGTCTATTGCATCTTTCACCTCATTTTGAGCTGTTTCGACAGCCTCCAATGTGTTTTTTGCACTATTAAGCTTCTCTCCGCCATCTGCCAGATTAGTTAATGCTGAACTTAATGCGTCAAGTATTTTGTTATCAGTGTTACTTGTTCTATATGCGGTCTCAGACTCAACTAGATTCTTTGCTTCCTCTTCAACATTCGTAAGAGCGTCCCTCATATCAACCAACACTTTTACCACTTCTGCCTTATTTTGTCCCTGTACAGCCTCAGTGTAGCTTTTCGTCAAATTCTCCAACTTCTTTTGAGCTAAATCTAAATTCTCTTTTTGTGCTGTAATTTCCTCCATACTCTCTTTAAACTTGTCTATGCTAATAAAAGGTTTGGCGGCCGTTCCACCCTCCTTAGGATAAACAGCAAAGGGATTGTCTCGAGTTGAAATATAATATATTGTTTCTTTATCTTCTGGATCTGTAACAATTATCTCGTTCTTAGCATCTCCCGCCCTTATTGCCTTAATCTCCTTGCCCTCACAAAGAAGCTGGTATTCAATCAATTCCTTGGCCAACGCATATTTTAGTGTTCCAGCTAACTTGTCTAAAGTTTGGTCTTCTTTTAAATTTTCTAGAGGTTCCATTGCCTTTTTCACAGCCTCTATCTGCTGTTCAAGCGCATCGTTTTGAACCTTTTCCCAATCCTCCAATGCTTTGTCATAAGCTTCCTGCGCCGTATCCTTTGCCTTTGCGGCAGCTTCCACCGCTTGTTTTGCAGCTTCCAATTCTTCTTGCGCCTGTTCAGCAGTCATTTCCGCTGAGTCAAGAACCACCAAATTTCTCTCCACCTTAGCTGCCGCTGCTTTTGCCGCTTTTTCTGCTTCTTCCGCCGCTGCCTTAGCTTCTTCTACATCTTTTTCATTCGTCAGATCTGCCTCTTTAGCTGCCGCCGCCGCTTTCTCCGCCGCGTCAGACATTTCAGTCTCTTCTTTTTTCGCTTGATCAACGGCATTTTGCGCATTCGCTAATACCTTGTCTGCCTTAGACTTTATGTCCTCTGCTTTTGATAATGCTTCATTTGCTTTATCAAACGCCGTCTTCGTATCCTCCAAAGCCAAGTACACCTTTTTAGTTCCAATAAGCCCTTCATTATACTCAGCAATTTTCAGATCAAAATTTGAGTCCTCCCATTCCTGCCTTTTCGCTTCCAGATCTGAAACCGCCGCATCCATACTCGCAGTCGAATCATTCAGTGTGTTTACCGTCTCTGCATATTCATTTTTCGCAGCTTCTACCTGTTCGATCAATGCATTATAATTGCTCCGTACCGAATCCAATTCGCTCTGCGCTAACATAACGGCCTGTTCCGCATTTTTATATGCTGTCTCGGCTTCTCCTTTTAATTCATCCGGATTAAATTCTCCAAGTGTCAGTCCATACTGCTCAAGGATAGAAATCAGCATTTCCTGCGCAGTCTGCACTTTGATTTCCATATCACGTACTGCCGCATCCGCATTCGATAACTGATTTTCTAAATCCGCAAGTCTGTCATCCGCAATTTGTTTATTTGCCGCTGCATTTTCGACGGCGGACTGCGCTGCTTTATATGCCTCCTCAGCAGCAGCCGCCGCTGCCTGAGCCTGCTGCTGAGCTGCCGCTGCCGCCTCTTGGTCTTCATATACCTTTGCCTGTGCGTCTACCGCCGCCTGCGCCTGTTCTCTGGCCGTCGCTTCCTCTTCTGTTACTGATGTTACCGTACCTACAACAGCAGAGCTTGCATTAGAAATGATATCTGCGATGGAATCAATGAAGTTATGTGGATTTTCTACCGCCTCATTATAGTTTTTTACAGCCTCCTGAGCTTCCTGATTCTTCTCCTGTAATTCTGTAAAACTATTTTTTAACCCGCCAAGCGCCTCCTGTGATTCTTCAAGACATTCATTGATCGCTGGAATTACAGTTTCCGGTGTCTCAACATCCGTCCCCTGGGATGCATCATCGTTATCCTCATTCCCTATGCCTTCGTCTACAGGCGGATTCTCTGTTCCTTCGTCTGCCGGCGGAGTTACAGTTTCCACGCCCGGTGTCTCTTCCGCTTCGGGAGACCGGGAATCGTCGGTTATATCCTCACCCTCTGTACCTGTCGGGATCTGAGAATCCTCAGCAAGGCTTTCCGTATTCTCCGGGGCGGAAGGCATCTCTGCCTTGGTCTCTAAAGATCCTTCCGACACCCCTGCTTCTTCCTGCATTCCGGCAGTTTCCACTGACGGCATCTCCTCGGAAGGATCGGCTCCCTCTGTATCGGGCAGCTCCCCCTCCGGAGTCTGCTGTAGACTGCTCTGCACCTCCTGAATCGTACTCTGTGCGTCAGAAAGCATCTGGAGGATCTGCTCATTCTGTGTCGGCGCCGGCTGTTCAACAGGCTCTGCCGGAATATCAGAAACGCTTGTATCAGCCGTACTATTATCATTCACTGTGTCATTAATCTCTGCCAAAACCGGAGTACCGGCAGTTACCATTGCCAAAATTCCAATCCCTATCGAATTGATCACTCTTGTATTCGTCAATTTTTTCCTCATTTTCTCAGTCCTTTCCTCTTTTTTTCTGCATTCTTTTATACTATATCGTCAAAAATATCTTGCCGGATAACACCTTTAGCCCCAACTTTAGCCCTGAACTTAAAAAGAATGCGAAAGCTATCCATTCCGCATTCCTCTTCACATCTTCTTTCTCTTATTCTACTTCCTCTTCCCCTGTCCCAATCCGTTCAAACAGATACTGCAGCACATCCTCCGAGAACTTCCGCGCCGCGATTCCCAGTATCCCGCTTCCGTCCTCCTGCTTTTCCTGCCGTGTCACATCCGCATACATGATCAGCGTATCCGCCACAAGTATAATATCCTTTCCCAGAATATCCGGTACTTCCTCCGGCACCCGAAGCGCCATCCCCAGCGGGCTTACGTTTTCCGTATGCACATAATATTTTTCCTGCGTATCACATACCACGATCACTGCATTGGCAGAGTAGCCTACCCTGCCGATTGCCCTGCGTTCCTCCATCTCTGGCTCCTTTCTTCTGCTAAGGATCTGTAGGTGGTACAATTCCTTACATTTCACAGTCACTTTTTATGGGATCTGTTATGACAATTCCCTATTCGCCCGCCAGCACATCCCCCAGCGAATTATCATTCAAAAAGGTATCCATATTGTACAAAAACAGCACATCCGTAATTCCCTTATTCTCAATCAGCATATTCACATTCTCATAATAATACCTGGCGTCGATCATGATGATCTCATTATAATAAGGAATCAGAAACGGCACAAAGCTGTTTGCGTAGGAATCCTTGAATACCAGCAGACGCCTCTGGTTGTCATTGGTCGTAACGATATCCACCATGGCGTGGTTGCCGCCGAAGAATACCTGATACTTGTCCTTTCCCTCGAGAGCCTTCCGGTCATAGATCGTCGGCCGCTTCTCCTCATTGTCGGAATCACTTACCAGATATTGATATTCCACATTTTCCGGCTGGTACACCTCCACGGTATCCTTCACCTTGTGGTATCCGCTCCTGGATGCCAGCGTTCCTGAAAAATCCGTTGCCACGGTATGGATCTTATAATCCGAGACCAGCCCTTCGATCTCCAGCTGCTTTGCGGCAGCGTTGAAGCCATAAGCCGCCCCTCTGCTCGTCCAGTGGTGGTCCGTCTTATAATAGATGCCCTCATCCACATGCTTTCTAAGTGTCTCCGTAGTATCAATCAGGCCGATCCCCCCGGAAAGCTGCTTTTTGATATAGTTCATGTCCTCTCCCTGATCACGCACAGGAGCCCCCAGCGGCAAATAATCCTTCATAATATAAGCTGCATTGGGTACGATCAGAGCATTCATCCGCAGATTGCTGTTTTTCTGTCGGAACTGGTTCATAGCCTCCAGATTTTCCTTCGTATTTTTTTCGTCCATTCCCACAGGAATCTGCATCAGGTACTTCTTCTTACCAAGATAGACCCCGTTAAACTCCCGCTTCCCCACGAGAAGGTCACAGCGCACTTTCAGGCGGATCCAGAGATCCCGCAGGATGAACTGGTCGGAAGAATAGTCCTCAAGGGCAGTCATATACTCTTTATTCTTTATATTTTCTATACTCGGTTTGGGAAATGTGGTCAGTATGCGGTTCTCTTCGTCCGAAATCTTTCTGTCCGGCTGTATGATGCTTGCCGCCACCAGCAGCAAAACTATTCCCGCAAAGCACCAGGCCATACCTCGGTTGAGATTTTTATTTTCCTTTCTCCGTCTTTCCTTTCCCCTTTTTAATTCCATTCGTCTTTCCCTTCCCGCCCACATTGTAGATTTTCATACAGCACCTTGCACAATCCGCAGAACTGAATTGATCCTGTTATCCCTTTCCTGTCCGAAAGCTTTCCTGCCGCGGCATCGTCCGCCTCCTGCTGCTGCAGCTTCCAAAGTGTATGAAGCAGATCAGAACCGGAAATACAGGAACGGATTGTAGGTATCATTGACCAGATACGCCGTAGAGATCAAAAAAATCCCCGCATACATCACAACACCGGCAATCTGCATATACCGCTCTTCCCTCCAGAGCAGCTCCGAGAACTTCCGGCGCAGGAACGGAGTACTTCCGATTCCTGCAATGATCCCCAGCAGCAGACCGGATTTCAGGTAGTAGAAGCCGGTCATATCAATCAGCCCTTTTCCACCGATTCCAAACATGGCCCCCAGATAAGACATCGCGCTTCCCATAGACGGTGAGAAGAACAGCACCCAGCCGACCATCACCAGAACCATGGTATATACATGCCTGGCTGCCTGCGGAAGGCGTTCCAGCGCATCCCCCAGGACATATTTTTCCAGACACAGGATGATCCCGTAATACAATCCCCAGAAAATGAAATTCCATGCGGCGCCGTGCCACAATCCGGTCAGCATCCACACGATCATCAGGTTCCGGATAGCTTTCAATGTGCCGCCCCGGTTGCCGCCCAGAGGAATATAGACATACTCCTTAAACCAGGAGCTTAAGGAGATATGCCACCTCCGCCAGAATTCCGTGATGCTTCTGGAAATATACGGATAGTCGAAATTCTTCATAAAATCGAATCCCAGCATTTTCCCGAGTCCTACCGCCATGTCCGAATAGCCGCCGAAGTCATAATATATCTGCATCGTATAGGCAAAACATCCGATCCATGCCGTCAGCGCGGACATCTGCGGGATTCCAAGAGAAACAATGGATTCATAAATGCTTCCGATATTGTTGGCGATCAAAACCTTCTTTCCAAGTCCCCGCAGGAACCACACGGAGCCTTCCCCGAACCGTTCCCAGGAAATATTCCGCTTCATAAGCTGCCGCTCCACATCCGAATACCGCACGATCGGCCCGGCAATTAGCTGCGGAAACATGCTTACATACGCGCCGAAGGCAACCGGATCATGCTGTGCCTTCACCTTGCCGCGGTACACATCAATCACATAGGACATGGTCTGAAAGGTGTAAAAGGATATCCCGATCGGAAGCGCAAGCTCCTTATACGGTATCTCAAAGGGCAGAACAGCATTCAGGTTCTCGATCAGGAATCCATAGTATTTATAAAATCCCAGGATCAGGAAATTGATCACTGCAGTTACGATACATGCTGTTTTTGCCTTTGCCATATCGCCTGCGTTGATATGGCTTTCCAGTTCCATGCCGCTGACGAAATTGATCCCGATACTGAGCAGCATCAGAATCACATACACAGGTTCCCCCCATGCATAAAAGATCAGGCTGGAGATCAGCAGCACAAGATTCTTTCCGGCAAACGGCATTACATAATAGATCACCAGCACAACAGGCAAAAATACAAAGATAAAAAATATACTGCTGAAAATCATAGTCTCTACCTCACAAGCTTTTTACAAAGGCTTCCTGAGCGTCAGCCGCATGCTCCCCGACTGCATACAGCACAAAATTGCCCTTTTCCAGGAGCACATGCTTCTTCAGCAGCGCGGTCTGCTCCGCGCCATAGCCTTCAAAGCTTTTCAGCTGTGTGTTCAGCCGTTCCCGGATGGCCTCCAGTACCTGCTTCTTCTGGCTACTGTCCTTCAGCTTTACAAGAAGCAGTTCATGAGCATCCATATTATCGATCGGGGCATACAAAACCGCTCCCTCATAGTCTCTGGGATTCAGTCCATAGAACCGCTTGACCATCCTGGCTTCTGCCTCTTCCATGCCCTGAAATTCCGCCGCCTTAACTACCTGCCCAGCCACAGTCTCAATATCGGCATTGCTGGTGGGATCATTGGCCATATCCAGCACAATGAATACCAACAAAACCGCCGCCAGCACGTACTTGATATAATGATAGGGAAGCTGGGACAGCTCTCCGCGCGGCAGTAATCTCTCTGTCTGGTTCTGCCTGGATGCGTGCATATCAGGCTCCTGTCTGACAGGCATCTTTACTTTCGGAAATTTGATCTGAATTTTTCCGGATCCGTTCCCGGCTTCATCCGATCTTTTTTCTTGTCTTTTTGGAAAAACAGGTTTTTTAATCTTCACTGCTCATTCACCTCTGTCAGCATATTTGCCGCCCAGTATTTATAAAAATCCGGCTGCAGATGCAAGCCGTCATCCTGATACAGATTCTGGTGTTCCTCCGCAACGTATGTATTGTCAATATAGCGGAATCCGTTCTGCTCTGTCATCGCTTTCAGCGCGTCATTGTATTCTCCCAGACGCGCATAGCTCTCATTCCACATCGCAGCGGCTCCCGGCGGCAGTATAGAGTTCAGGTAGATCTCCGTCCCCGGCAGCGCTCCCGCGACCGCACGGATCTGCGCGGCACACTCCGCCGCGTAATCCGCAGGCTCCGGCCACAGGCCGCAGGCAATATCATTGATTCCAAAGCAAAGGAATACCCGAACCGGATCCAGTCTCTTTAACTGCTCCAAATGCTCGGACACGTCCCTGACCGTGCTGCCGCTTTCCGCAATGACCCAGTCCTCGGGAAGAAATTCATAAAAAGAAAAACCAACCGCGCGGGAATCCCCCATAATGGCACAATTCTCAAACGCTCCCCACACCACGCTTTCATCCGTATCCGCCAAATCCAGGCTGTGCCTGACCCGAATAGCCTTGATCGTCTCGTTGATCTCCGCAACATTCTGCTGTTCCAGGCTTTCCAGGTAGCGGATTCCCTGGGCTACCTTCTCCTTATTCTTCTCCTGCTTCTGGTCTTTATAAATGAACACAATAATGACGACAGTGATAATGATTATCCCTGCCGCCAATAAAATAATCTTGATATCCGGTAAATGGGTTCTCTTCCCTGTTCTCATTTGTAATCTCCCCGAAAATGTCTTTCCAACATATAACGTTCTTATTCTACTATTTCTCCCCTGTATTTTCAATAAAAATTTGCATTCGGAAAAATATCCCATAAACTTTGTGGTTCATTCTCGCCGTTGTGCTGCCGTACAGCCCTGCAGCCGCAGAGTATGAGCCTTCTTCTATCCCTGTCTATCTCAGCATATCCAGCACTGCCCTTTTAGGCTTTGCTCCAAGATCCCTCTTAACTTCTTTGCCGTCCTGGAACACGATCAGGGTCGGGATGCTCATGACACCGTACTTCTGCGCGATCTCCATCTCATTGTCGATATTCAGCTTGCCGACCTTTACATCGTTCACTTCCCCCGCGATCTCCTCGATCACCGGAGCCATCATCTTGCAGGGCCCGCACCAGTCCGCATAAAAATCTATCAGGACCGGCTTGTCCGACTGCAGGACCTCCTGCTCAAAATTCTGTGCCGTGATTGTTAATACTGCCATTGTTCCTCCTCCTTTTTCGTAATTCTGCCGCAGTTCATGTAATGATCCAGACGCTGGGAACCTGTTGACTCCCGGCATCCTCTCGCCGCAGACTACTCCATTTTACGGCTCTTTACGCTTCATCTATAGCTTTCCCAATATCATGCCGCATATACTTATTTCCAAATTCCACCCAGTCCGTGGCCGCATATGCGTTCTCCCGGGCTTCTCTAAGGTTCCTTCCCTTGGCGGTAACTCCCAGCACGCGGCCGCCGTTAGTCACGATCCTGTCTCCGTCTGAACGGGTTCCCGCATGGAAGCAGTAATAACCCTCATGCTCCTTAAACTTTTCCAGCCCACTGATGGCAAAGCCCTTTTCGTATTTGAGCGGATATCCGTCTGATGCCAGTACCACACAGACTGCCGCATTGTCCTCAAATTCCAGCTCTACCTGTCCCAGGCAGCCGTCGATGCAGGCCTCCACCACTTCGATCAGATCATTCTTCATCCTGGGCAGTACCACCTGCGCCTCCGGATCCCCGAAACGCGCATTGTATTCCAGCACCCTGGGTCCGTCCTCCGTCAGTATCAGCCCGAAGAAGATCACACCCTTAAACGGCCGTCCCTCTTCCGCCATCGCGTCCACGGTCGCCTGATAGATATATTTTTCACAGAACCGCTCCACCTCTTCCGTATAGAAGGGGCTTGGAGAAAAGGTTCCCATTCCGCCTGTATTCAGACCTGTATCGCCGTCTCCTGCCCGCTTGTGGTCCTGGGCAGAGGTCATGGTCTTGATGGTCTTGCCGTCTACAAAGGAGAGCACTGACACCTCCCGGCCCACCAGAAATTCTTCCACCACCATCTCATTTCCCGCGGAACCGAACTTCTTATCCAGCATGATCGTCTTGACGCCTTCCTTTGCCTCTTCCAGGTTCTGGCAGATCAGAACGCCCTTGCCAAGAGCCAGTCCGTCCGCCTTCAGTACGATCGGAAACTTCGCCGTTTCCAGATAGGCAAGCGCCGCATCCGGGTCGGTAAAATTCTCAAAGGCCGCTGTAGGGATGTTGTATTTTTTCATCAGATTCTTGGAAAAAGCCTTGGAGCCCTCCAGGATCGCCGCGTTCTTCCGGGGTCCGAAGGTCCGGATTCCAGCAGCCTCCAACTCATCCACCAGCCCTCCTACCAGCGGATCGTCCATTCCTACGATGACCAGATCAATCCGGTTCTCCTTTGCAAATGCCGTAAGCTTATCGAACTCCATGGCGCCGATCGGCACACACTCGGCATACTCCGCAATCCCGGCATTTCCCGGCGCGCAGTACATCTTCTTTACTTTCGGGCTTTTCGCGGCGCTGGCCGCGATCGCATGTTCTCTGCCTCCGCTTCCCACAATCAATACGTTCATTTCTATAAACTTGCCTCCTGTCCGCTTCTCGTTGGTTCTTCTATGATCGTCTTTCCGTTTTCCACCTTGACCTTCCCGTTGGCGATCAGGTCAATGGCCCGTGGCAGGATCTTCCACTCCGCCTGCTCCATGACCCTGCGCTGCAGCTCCTTGGGAGTATCTCCCTGCCGCGCCTCCACCGCCTTCTGCAGGATGATCGGCCCGGTATCCGTGCCCTCGTCTACAAAATGCACCGTGGCGCCGACCACCTTCACCCCTCTGGCAAGAGCCGCCTCATGCACTCTCAGTCCGTAATATCCGGTTCCGCAGAAGGAAGGGATCAGAGAAGGATGGATGTTGATCATTCTGTTTCTATATTTTGATGTCATCTCCGGCGGGATCACTACCAGGAAACCTGCCAGCACCACCAGATCCGGCTCAAAGCCGTCCACCGTCTCCAAAAGCTTTTGATTGAACTGACCCCGGTTCTCAAAATCCTTCGGTGAAACACATGCCGCGGGAATGCCGTGTTGTGCGGCACGCTCCAGGGCATATGCATTTTTATTATTGCTGATGACGCCTGCCAGCCTTGTATTGGTAATGGTTCCGGCTTCCACCGCGTCAATGATGGCCTGCAGGTTTGTCCCGCCTCCGGAAACCATGACTACGACGTTTAACATAAGGACACCCCTTTTTCACCGGCTTCGATCTCTCCCACCACATAAGGAGTCTCACCTGCTGTCCGGATCGCTTCCATGGTCTTGTCCGCGTCTTCCGGATCCACCGCAAGCACCATCCCCAGGCCCATGTTGTAGGTGTTGTACATCATCTGCTCTTCGATGCCGCCGGTCCTGGCAAGCAGTTCGAAGATCGGAGGAATGGGATAGCTGTCCCTGCGGATGACCGCCCGGGTGCCATCCTTTAGCATCCTTGGAATATTCTCATAGAAACCGCCTCCGGTAATGTGGCTGCACGCCTTCACCGTTACCCCGGCCTCCCGGATGCTCCGAAGAGCCTTCACATAGATCTTGGTGGGAGCCAGCAGCGCCTCGCCCAGGGTGCATCCCAGACTGTCATGACGCGTTTCCAGAGCTTCCCTGGTCATATCAAAGACCTTCCGCACCAGAGAAAACCCGTTGCTGTGAACGCCCGAGGAGGCCATGCCGATGAGCACGTCTCCCGCCTTCAAGTCCTTTCCGGTGATCAGATCCTTTTCATCTACGATCCCCACCGCAAATCCGGCCAGGTCATATTCCTCCTCCGGATAAAAGCCTGGCATCTCTGCGGTCTCGCCGCCAATCAGAGCGGCATTTGACTGCTTGCAGCCCTCCGCGACCCCGCTTACGATTGCCGCGATCTTCTCAGGTTCATTTTTGCCGCATGCAATATAATCCAGAAAAAACAGCGGTTCGCCCCCCGCGCAGGCAATGTCGTTGACACACATCGCCACACAGTCGATCCCCACCGTATCGTGCCGATCCATGAGAAACGCCAGCTTCAGCTTGGTCCCCACGCCGTCCGTGCCGGATACCAGGGTCGGCTTTTCCATGCTTTTAAATCGTTCCATGGAGAATGCTCCGGAAAAACCACCCAGGTTCGTCAGAACCTCCGGACGCATCGTTCCCTGCACATGCTTCTTCATCAATTCCACTGCCTTATAGCCGGCCTCGATATCCACACCGGCAGCCTTGTAGTCTATTGCCATTGCTTTTTCTCCTTCTTCTGTCCTGTGAGCAGCATGCGCAAAGCCCTGTTGTCCCATGTCACATGACGTTGTAAACCCGCAGCATGCAGCTCTGATCTTCCTGCTTCTCAACGTGCCGGAAATCTTTATTGTGCCAGATACGCCTCGTAGCCGATCTCGTCCAGCTTCGCTGCCTTGGCCTGAACGGTTTCTTTCATTTCCGCCGTATATTCCTTGAGCCGATCCAAAAGCTCGGGTTCCGATACAGCCAGGATCTTCGCAGCCAGGATTGCCGCGTTCATGCCGCCGTCGATCGCCACCGTTGCCACCGGAATGCCTGGGGGCATCTGTACGATGGAATACAGCGCGTCCATCCCGTCCAGATTCTTTCCGGACAGCGGAACTCCGATGACCGGCATCGGGAACAGCGCCGCGCACATACCTGGCAGATGGGCCGCCATACCTGCCCCCGCGATGATCACCCTGATTCCTTTTCCTTCTGCCGCCTTCGCCCATTCAAAAAACACATCCGGTTCCCGATGCGCGGAGATGATCGTCATCTCATACTCGATCCCAAACTTCTCTAACTGCTTTGCAGCCTTGCTCATAACCTTTAAGTCTGAGTCACTGCCCATTACAATTCCTACCTTCGGCATCCTTTTCCCACCTTTCTAATGGTTCGTTGAGCACTTCCGTTCCCGGGAGTACAAATCTTCCGTTCTTCAACAGTATAATTCTTTTTCCTTCTTTTGTCACTACACTGATTTCATCCAGCTCCTCATAGGGAATCGTGATATCTGTATGACACTGGAAATACGCCTTCTCCGGGTCCTCCTTCCGAAGCCTGGAAATGGAATTGTCCTTCGCCACGATCTCCTTTCCGTTGGGATTATAGACCCTCACATCCTCGCTCCAGCTGTAGCAGGTATCGCCCACCGCAAAGTGGGGGCCTGTCTTTTCCGCAATGAGGATCGGCAGCTTTTCCTCGATCTGATACTTCCTGCCTGCCACGTAAGCGGTGGTATTGGTCCCGATCGCGAACTCTCCCAGCGGCAGCGTCGGATGGTCGTGGAGCACATTGTCGCTGACATACTTCCGGTTATCCTCTTCATTTTCAAAGTTGGAACAGGTATAATCCGTGATCCTGCCTTCCCGGAAGGTCAGCTTCAGATCCCTGTACTGCAGCTCGTTCAGGTACACCCTGCTCACGTGCAGAACCCCTTGTGTCCCTTCCAGGACCGGGGAGGTGAAAATCTCGCCCACCGGGATATTGACGTCTGCCACACAGTTTTCGAAGACCGTCTCTTTTTCCGGATCCTCCAGAGTATGCAGCTTCACTCTGATATCCGTCTCGTTCTTCCCTTTTCCCAGTACATGGACGTACTCTCCCTGATCCAGAGCGTCGATCATCCTCTGCTGTACAGTCTCATAAAGCTTGGCATCCAGGGTATTGATCCGGATGACTTCATCAAAGATCTCCGCATACTGCTCTCCGATCTCCGGAACCGGAAACGCGATAATCGTGAAGCTCCGTTCCTCCCCCTTGATATATTGGTTTGTGATCTGCCCGGATCTGCTGTCATATGCCAGGGATAAGCTTCGCTGTGCTTCTGTATAGGTGTTGGCTTCCTTTTTCACCTGCGGAGAAAAAGGGTTCTCTCCAAATGTCTCGATCAGTGCCGGGCCCGCATACTGCGCTGCCTGTCTCTTGCTCTCCTCGTACACATGCCGGACCACATCCAGCTTCCGCTCCATATACCGCTTGTCCAGGAACAGCGCCTCATCCTGGCGGTGGTCATATTCGTACTGCTTATTCGCGGCAGCTCCCCAGAAACCGACCTTTCTCTGTCCGCACTTTGTCACCACGCTGGAAGCCGCACGGTAAATGACCGGGGCCAGACCCATTTTTTCAAAATTCTCGATCGCCAGCTTGACTACCCGCTCAAATCCCAGACGATAACGGATATCTACCACTGATTTTTTTGACAGGTCCTTTCCCGTATTAATAAAGCCGATCCGATAGCCTTCCGTATAGACGTCCGCCATCTTTTTCAGAGTCTCCAGCGGCAGGCTTCTCAGATGCCTTGCGGTTCCCAGCTCATTTTCTGTAATGTATTCCCCGAAGCGGTACAGATACCTCTCATCGTCCAGGTCTTCACAGAGCACCACATCCGCCGCAAAGGACTGCATGGGATAGAGCTGTTCCTCAATCCGATCTGTCAGGAAGACATCGCAGTAATCGCTGGCATACCAGTAGAAGATGTCCTGTATGCTCTCAGGCTTTGGAATCCCGCCTTCAAAATGATTGTAGACCTGGATCAGCAGTTCGTTCAGGATCGTCAGATAATCGGGCCTGCACTCGAAGGCATAGGCGATCCCGCCGCGAAGCTCCGTATACAGGAAGCTGAGCAGCTTTCCCATTTCTTCCCCGAAGACGGACACGGCATACTCCGGATTGGCATAGCTTTTTTCATAATGGTCCGGCAGGATGTCCGCATATAAGGCAAGATTCCCCTCCTGCAGCTCTTCCAGGCTGAGTTTGTGCCAGGAGCCGTCCATGATCTGCCTGGTGATCTCTGTCAGCCCCAGGGCAAATCCCGCCATCTGCCGGAAATAATCCCGAAACGGCTCCGCCGTGGTGTCCTCCGCCTGCATCTCCTTCAATCTTGCGACCGACAGGTCATACCTTTCCTGATATCCTTCCTTTTCAGACTCCGGCGCTCCCTCCGGAATCTGGCCTTGGTTTTCACTCATTTCCTAACTCCTCCACAAAAAATAATGATCAGGCCGAGCAGGATCAGCAGATTCGCCGCGATCCCGAGCCTGCAGAAGATATATCTCTTTTCTCTCTCCCGAAATCCTTTTACACCTGCCCGTACTCCCAGAGCGGAAAATATCATTGCCATGATACCGAATCCGCCGATAAATCCCGCGGCCGCACCATGCTTCCAGTACGCGATCCCCACTGCCCCCGCGAGAAGCAGAAAAGAGCCGGAAGCATACCAGCAGGAATGCGCGCCCATGTGGGAATATTTCATAGGGGCCTGTCCGTACTTCCTGGTCCCCCGCTTTTTTCTCCCCCTGTCACGAATCCGCTTTTTTGTATAGTTTGCGCTTCTGGCCATAACACTTTCTCCTTATGATATTGCAGATCAAAAATAAAATGTATCCCAGAACACCTCCCAGGGTATTCAGAAGCAGGTCATCCACGTCAAAGCTTCCGACCCTGGCAAATAGCTGAAAGATCTCCACCCCCAGGCTCAGAGCGAAGCTGTAGAACAGTGTCTGGAAAAATCCTCTGCTCGTGCTTGCCATAGATATGAAAAATCCATACGGCACAAAGATCAGGATATTTCCGAACAGATTAGCAAATACGGCAAATACCCCCAGCTCCTCCCTGTATTCGATAAAGCGCATGATCTCCTTGAACAGCACCAGGTTATACCGATACCCTTCCGATGGCTCCGTGCGTCCGTACCACTCCGCAAAGCACAAAAAATACACCAGAAATGCAATATAAAGTACAAACATTACTTTTCCAAGAATGCGGTACCTTCTAACTTGTCTCTGACTCAAAATAATACTCCTTCAGATTGTCTCCCGTCCGGTCCCGGCCGGACAGCCCCTTAAAATGTGATCTCTCCCCGATGCTTCAAAAGCCGTGCGCCGTTCACGATGGTGATCACCCCGGATGTGATCCCGATCACGATCATCACGATCCCAAATGCAATATTCATTCCGCCGGATGACGTCATTGTTTTATATGCTCTCTCCATGCAATCATGCTCCTTTGATAGTATTTGTGCTTGGCAGTCCAAAAGCCGCCGCTTTCATAGCGGCCTCCGTTACCGGTCACGCTGTAACCTTCACACCATATGTATTATAATATGCATCAATCGCTGATTTTAATGTATCATCGATCACGATTTGTCCGCCGCATTCCTGATTGTAGAGACACTCTACTACTTCTTCCATACTTACGAGCGCCGCCGTGTCAAATCCATAAAGGTCTTTGATCTCATCCAGCGCGCTCTTCTGTCCGCCTTTTCCGACCTCCATGCGGTTCAGGGACACGATCAGCCCCTTCACCTCCACGTCAGCCTGGGCTTTCAGGATGGGGAAGGTTTCCTCAATCGACTTGCCGGACGTGGTCACATCCTCAATGATCACTACCCTGTCGCCGTCCTGCAGCTTACTTCCCAGCAGGATTCCCGTATCCCCATGGTCCTTGGTCTCCTTCCGGTTGGAGCAGTACCGCACGTCCTTGCCGTACAGCCTGCTGATTGCGATCGTCGTCGCCACGGACAGTGGAATCCCCTTGTATGCGGGCCCGAACAGTACGTCAAAATCCAGCCCGTAATTGTCATAGATTGCTTTTGCGTAGTATTCTCCCAGCTTCTGGAGCTGGGTTCCCGTCACATAAGCGCCCGCATTCATGAAAAACGGAGATTTTCTTCCGCTCTTTAATGTGAAGTCACCGAATTGAAGCACCTTGCTTTCCACCATAAATTCAATAAATTCTCTCTTATAGCTCTCCATAGTCCTGCTTCTCCTTCTTTTTGAGTTTCACTTATTATCTTCTCTCAAAATACTTTTTCAATCTTATCCGATCGTCCTGCGCAAAACGGATATCTTATTTTATATCCTATCGCACAGTTCTGTACTAAACGTCACCTCATTCTAACATATCATTTCCAAAATAACAATTAAGAAACAGGATTTTGCGGGTAATTTTACCATTTGCATAGAGACGAAACACTGCAGACCGCTTTTCTGTATCATTTTGTCATACAGGAAGCCTGCCGATGGCAGCCTTTCTGCATACGATGGTATGAGAAAAGCCGACCGGAAACGAAGAGATCCGATCAGCTTTCTACAAATTCTATTCTTCAAAACCACTGCCGGACAGGCCCTGCTGCTGAATCAGCTCTGCCTCCTCCTGCGTGATCACATGGTGCCTGACCATGCTCTGCAGCACCAGGACCACGCGTCGGGCGGCCAGCTCCCGGCTGATATCCGGGGAATACATGGAAGGCGCGTTGGGCACCCCGGCCAGCATGGCGGCTTCGTAATCCGTCACTTCTTCAGGCAGCTTCCCGAAGTAACCCATAGAAGCCGCATAGATTCCCTCATAGCCGCTGCCGAAATTGGCCGTATTGACATACAGTTCAAAGAGTTCCTCTTTAGTATAGTTCTTTTCCATATCATATGCCGCAAATACCTCCGCGACTTTTCGCTCTATTCGCTTCTCCTGCGTAAAAAGCATGTTTTTCGCAATCTGCTGAGTAATCGTACTTCCGCCTTCCACATAAGACATTTCCCGGATATCCGTCCATGCGGCGCGCGCGACCGCGATCGGATCAATTCCCGAATGGGACATAAATCGGTGGTCCTCCACGGATATGACGGCTTCTACATAAAAATCAGACATCTCAGAATAGACCGTAAAGTTTTCCTTCGCGCGGATCTCCTCCACACGCTCTTTAATAGAAGTCTGAGATATGGCGTCCTGGTACATCCGATATCCTTTCACTCCGAAAAAAGCGCCGACTGCCCCTGCCATTCCCAAGGCAAGGAGTAGCATGGTAAATATAAATTTTCGGATCGGATGTCTTTTTCTTCTTCTCTTCACTATCCTGTCAATTCCTTTCCGTACTTTTGACCTGCCGTTTCCGGTATCAGGTCATCTCATCACGCAGTGCGTCAATGATATTTTCCTTTCTGATCTTACTTACAGCATACATCATTGTGACGAATATTACAAGGAATACACTAAGAACACTGATCCCGATGCCAGTCCACGGTAGAATAAAGGCTGTGTCGTCCGTTGACATGGTCTTAACGATCAGCACGGAAGCCAGCAGTGACAGAGGGATCCCGATGGCCAGCGCCTTGATGCCGTAAAGCGCGCATTCAAAACGCATCATTTTATTAAAATCCTTATCCGACATTCCCACGGAGCGCAGCATTGCCAGCTCCCGCCTGCGCAGCTTGATGTTAGTAGAGATCGTATTGAACACATTGGCCGCCGCGATCAGTGAGATCAGAGCAATAAAAAGCCAGGCAAATACGTTGGCGATAAAGAGGTAATTTCGATACTGCTCAAATGCCTCGCTGCTGTTTATCAGTGTATAGGAATATGATATTCCTTCATCGATCACGACCTGGCGCATTTCCTCTACAGCCTGAGACGCGTTTTCCGCTTCAAAGCACATCCCCTTGACTCTAAGCTCCGCCGGAAGATCCGAAGGCGCCAGTGTTTCCTTCACTGACCAGGGGGCAATGATCTCCAACGTATAGGGCAGTGTTTTCTGCCCGGCGGCATCCACAATCGGCGGAATGTCAGGCGGAACAAACTCTGCAGGCGTTATGGTGACATTCTGCTCCTGTCCTGTTGTTCCATCCGTCATTTTGGGGGAAATGGCAAGTTCCACGGAAGCACTTTGAAACATATCCGCAAGGTCTTCAGCGCCTTTCACATTGTCGCTGTCGTCGTTGATCTTGGCGACGGCAATCCGTTTCCCGTTTTGGCCCATATACTCTGCCGCCGGCAGTCCCAGCTTTTCAACCAGCTTCTGATAAAACGCGTCGTCAAAAAAATGCACTTCCAGCAGAAGCTCCTGATCCTCCCGCGCGAAGCCTCCGCCCGACGCTTCCCAGTATGCATCCGTAAGCAGATCCGGAGAAGCCTTGCAGGAAAAAGCGATGGCCGCCCGGCAGGAGCTTTCCGAAATACCGGATATTGTTTTCATCTTGTCATAAAGGCGGAACAGTTCTTCATCCTCCATCTCCCGCGTCCCGAACCCTATATCATAATCAGACACAGTTTTTAACCCGTCCGCCGACTGCTGCATGCTTTCGATCAAAGCATTGGCAGATACAAACAATACGATACTCAGTACCAGGGAAAGCACGATACTCCGGTAACGCTTCCGGTTTCGTTTGAAATTTTTCAGGGCAAGGGTTCCTTCCAGGCCGTACATGCGCTGCTTTCTCTGAGAGATTTCCATCGCCCCGGATTCCACTTTGATCTCATTGGTCTGCCGGATGCATTCCATCACCGGCAGGCTGACTGCTTTTTTCGCCGGCAGCCAGGCTGAGATCAGGATCGTAACCAGGCTGACCGCGGTCGCGCCTGCCACCGCCGGGAGAGATACCTTTGTCATAAGCGGAACCCCTGTGTACAGAACGGCGCCAAACCGGCCGGATACTACGGAGATCACGCCCCGGATGCACCCCAGGCCTGCCAGGATACCGATGGGAATCCCCGCCGCGCCGATGCACAGTCCTTCAAAAAGAACGGAATTGCGCAGCTGCTTCTCCGTAGCCCCCACAGAGGCCAGCACCCCGATCTCCCGGATCCGTTCGCTCAGTGAGATGCTGAAGGAATTATAGATCAGAAAAACCGAGCCGATCATAATGATCGCCAGCACGATTCCCCCGAAGGAATATAAAAACGCCATAAACACCTTGTCCGACGGCCTGTCTGAAATTCCCATAATGCGCAGCACATCATAATTCAGCATGCAGGGATATCCGGCTTTTACCTGATCCGTATAGGAATACACCTTACGCATCTGATCCAGCGTGACAAACAGACTGAGCGGATTGTAGCCGGACGCCGCATCTGTCTTTGTGATGAGTGTACATCCCGGGGATTCCTCGGTCTCAAACACCGGGGTCCTGCAGATTCCGACTACCGTATAGGTCTTCTCCTTCCGGGGCAGAAAGTTCTCCGCTCCGGCCTCGTATGGATCGGCCTGGCTCAGCTCCTGCTCTCCCCGCATACGGCTTCCCACAAAAAGCTCCAGTGTGCTGCCTGTTTTGCCGGAAATGCCGCATTCTTTCATAGCGCTTCCGGACACAAGTATCTCCCCGTCATTTTCCGGGAGCCGCCCGGACAGCAGCGTGATGGGCAGAGCCTGGAAGGTCTCCTCCTGAAATCCGGCAATGAAAAGATAGGGCCTGCCGGGATCAGTCTCGTTCTCCGACTTTGCATAACCGATATTTTCAAAGGTCACTGTGTCCGTTACCTCTTTGTCCTTGGAGCGTTCCTGCACAAAGGAATCATCTACATTCAAAAACGCGGCGCTCCACCCTCCGTACTTCTGTATGGCTCCCCGCGCCATATAGTCCAGCAGTGATACGCCGAAGGTGGTCACCCCTGTGATCATCACCGTAGACAATACCACACCAATGATAGTTACGAGGGTCCGTGCGCGGTTCTTTTTCAGCCCCTCCAGGGCGATTTTATGAAAAATATTCATGGCCGCTTCACCTGCCTTTTGCTCACCTCATCTTCGCTGTCCGGCCGTGTTTCTATTCTGTCCGGGATCCGGGCCTTCGAAGCCGTCTGCCGTTCATCCTGCAGGATCATCCCGTCTGAAATACGGATGATGCGGTCTGCCTGGAGGGCGATATTTTTATCGTGGGTGACCAGGATCAATGTCTGCCCATATTCCTTGTTGCTCTTTTTCAAAAGCTTTACGATCTCATGTCCGTTCCGGCTGTCCAGGCTTCCGGTCGGCTCGTCGGCAAGCATCACCTGAGGCGCGTTCATCAGAGCACGTCCGATGGCGACACGCTGCTGCTGTCCGCCGGAAAGCTGGTTGGGGAGATGCGTCTGACGGTCCTCCAAACCAAGCAGATGCAGCAGGTCATTCAGCCGTTTCTGATTCACCTTCCGTCTGTCCATCAGCACCGGCAGGGTGATATTTTCCACCACATTGAGGGTGGGGATCAGGTTATGGAACTGATAGATCAGCCCCACCTGCCGTCTCCGGAAGATGGCCAGCTTCTCGTTGCTCTGATCATATACATCCTGCCCGTTCAGATAAATTTTTCCCTTTGTAGGCACGTCTACCCCGGCAATGGCGTGGAGCAGCGTGCTTTTTCCGGAACCGGAAGAACCGATGATTGCGGTAAACTCGCCCTTTTCAATCGTCAACGAGACACCGTTCAGCGCAACGACCTGGTTTTCGTTCTTGCCGTAAACCTTGTATAAATTTTCCACTTTCAAAAAATCCATAATGTGAACCTCCTTTAATTTATGGACGTTCATAACCGGATAATCTCTGGATTTCTTCTGTCATAAATGTTAAATACGCACTTCTCAAATATGGCATTATGCCGAGACGTCCGGTTCTGAACTTTTTTTATCATAGGATTTCACACTTACATTTTCGTGACTTTTTTGTGAGAGATTCGTCACATTTCCATTCGTAAAAATTTCAATTCGTATACAGCTTCCCGTTATTTTGGAAAGCGGATGATAAAGACCGCGCCGCCCTGAGGATGATTCTCCGCGGTCACCACCCCTCCCTGCCGGGTGATGATCGTTCTGCAAAGCGCCAGTCCGATGCCGTATCCTGCCGCCCTGGAATTTTTCCCTCTGTAAAAACGATCAAATAAGGAGCACAACTCTATTTCTTCAAACCCTGCTCCATTATCATGAATCGTAAGCTCCGTATACAGCAGATTGTCTTCACAGGCAATTTCGATCCGCCCCTGGTCGCCGGCGCTTTCCATGCAGTTTTTCAAAATATTCCGGATTGCCTCTGCCATCCAGTCCGAATCCCCCTGGATCTCAATCCCCTCCGGCACTTCCGTCCGTAACGCAATACTGTGCAGCTCCATCGGGATCAGAAGCGGACGAAGGGCTGCATCTATCAGCCCTCGAACATCCACTGGTCCGCTTCGGAATACGGCAATGCCTGCGTCCAGACGGGATAATTTTAATAAAGAAGTGATGAGCCAGTCCATCTGCGCCAGCAGCTCCTCTGTCTCCTGCAGCAATTCCCTGCGCTCTGTTTCCTCCGGGTTGTTTTCCAGCAATGACAGGATCAGGTTTACGGAGGTCAGAGGGGTGCGGAGCTGATGGGCAATATCTGCCAGCGAATCAGCAAGATTCTCCTTCTCCTTTTTCAGGGCCGCATTCTGTTCCCGAATGCGCTGTGTCATTTTCGTGATCTCGCTGCGCAGGATCGAAAGCTCTCCCTCCTCGGATTCGCTGATAAACAGATAGTCCGCATTGTGCAGCACCAGATCAATCTGCTCTGAAATCTCCGCAATACTTCGATACCTCGCTCTGGTAAACACATAGAACAGAATTCCGAATACAAAGGCAGACAAGACGGCAAGCAGCCCTGCCGGCCTGTTAATCAGAAATCCCGCTGCTGTAAAAGCCACGGCGATCACGAAAAAGCAAACGACAAACCGCCGGTATTCTTTATTTCGAAGCATACCTGTCCCCCAATCGATATCCAGTCCCGTGAACCGTCAGGATCATCTCCGGGTTGGACGGATCTTCTTCCATCTTCTCCCGAAGACGTTTGATATATACAGTCAGTGTATTGTTTGTGACGAATTCGCCTGCCGCGTCCCAAAGCTCACCCAGAAGGCGGTCCCTTGTGAGGATTGCTTTCGGATTGCTGACGAACATCAGCAGCAGACGGTATTCCAGGGCGGACAGTGGGATCTCCCTGCCGTCCTTTTTTACAATACCGGCAGTTGTGTCCACATAGAGCCCGTCCGCTTCATAGACAGTGGAAACACGTTCGCCCCGCCGCAGAGCTGTCCGTATCCGCGCCACCAGCTCCCTGGGACGGAATGGCTTGGTGATATAGTCGTCCCCTCCCATGTTTAACCCGGTCACTACACTGGCCTCATCCCCAGAAGCCGTCAAAAAGATCACGGGGATATCCTGCACTTCTTTGATCTCCGTACAGACCGTAAATCCGTTTCCGTCCGGCAGAGAGATATCCACCAGCCCCAGATCAAACTTTTGTTTTCCCAGCATGTCGAATGCCTGCTGCCGTGTCGGAGCGTGAGCGACTGTAAAGCCCTCCGCGCTGAGCAGTCTGGTCAGATTTTTGGCAATCGTCATATCATCTTCTACTAAAAAAATCTGTTTCAATTTTTTATCCTCCTGAACTGTCAAGCAGAATATGGGACACACCATCACCATGCGGCCCTGTGCCTCATATAGCGTTACCGCAAGCACCCGGTCAGTATGTGAACAGTCACCCATATAGCCGCAGTCCGTAGCCTGTTGTCAAATAATTCTTGCATTCTCCTCAAGGACATCATATCATATCTTTATGGTTTTCTCAATGAATCACAGAATATGGAGAGGGTCTACCATTGGAACGCTTTAGAAAAGCAACGGCAGCAGGCACGTCAAGAATTGCGGAAATACTCATTATTTATATTTTGCGTTGAAGAAAGTAAAGTTTATCCGCAAAAAATGTTGACATTCCATTTTAAGCGTACTATAATATTACAGCGTGAAAAAGGGAGAAACAGTATACACCAAAGCCCCGGAGTATACTGATTTCATATAAAAACAGATATCAAAATGAAAGATTAACAGAAAATAACAGGAGGAACCCCCATGAAAACTTATATGGCTAATCCAGACAAGATTGAAAGAAAATGGTATGTGGTTGACGCTGAAGGCTGCACATTAGGACGTCTTGCTTCCGAAGTGGCAAAAGTGTTAAGAGGCAAGAATAAGCCGGAATTTACCCCACATGTTGATACAGGCGATTATATAGTAGTTGTAAATGCAGAGAAGATAAAAGTAACAGGCAAGAAGCTGCAGCAGAAGATCTATTATAACCATTCCGAATATGTAGGCGGAATGAGAGAGACCACTCTGGCAGAGATGATGCAGAAGAAGCCTGAGAAGGTAGTGGAACTGGCTGTAAAGGGAATGCTTCCGAAAGGACCTTTGGGAAGGGCAATGATTAAGAAGCTTCATGTATATGCTGGTCCGGAGCATGCACAGCAGGCTCAGAAGCCAGAAGCATTGACATTTTAAGGAAAGGTTGAAAGGAGGACATTACAGTGGCTAATGCAAAATATTACGGAACAGGAAGAAGAAAAAAATCTATCGCAAGAGTATATCTGGTACCTGGTACAGGTAAGATCACTATAAATAAAAGAGATATCGACGATTATCTGAGTCTGGAGACCTTGAAAGTCGTTGTTCGCCAGCCCCTCGTTGCAACAGAAACAACCGACAAGTTTGACGTACTTGTCAATGTACATGGCGGCGGTTACACCGGACAGGCCGGAGCAATCCGCCACGGTATCTCCCGCGCCCTGCTCGAAGCAGATCCGGAGTACAGGCCGATCCTCAAAAAAGCCGGCTACCTGACCCGTGACCCGAGAATGAAAGAAAGAAAGAAATACGGTCTCAAAGCGGCTCGTCGCGCTCCGCAGTTCAGCAAGCGTTAATCGGCTGTTCAAACCGTATCAAAATTGCTCAAAAACCCCGGAAAATCAAATGTTTACGGTTAGGCGGTATAGCCCTGATTACAAGGGCTGTACCGTTTTTTCGAGTTCCTATGCGCCTAGCCGTTTCGGTTGCGTGGCAGAAAGGAAATTGATTTCTCCCACAAAATTGAAAACAATATCCACTTTCTGTACCCGTTTCCCGTCCACCTTTTTCGGCACATGGACTATGATTTTCTTGATAGATCTCCGCCTAGTACAATGTTGCATTAATTTTGAAGTAATAAGTGTTCGACGTTCATGTCAGTACAAGGCAGAGGAAGGAGGCGATGCCGGCAGCATCGTTGACTGACTCCAACGCAGTAATGGCATGGACAGCGAGCACTTATTACTCAATTATTAATGCGACATTGTACTAGTACAGCATTGCGTAATTAACGGTGAATTCTGCACCTGCTATTTCTGCCAGTTCTGCGTTGTCGTCAATCAACGATACCACCGCATCCCTCCGGCCGGCATGATGACAAAGCTCTGGAGCCAGATATAGATCACATAAATTCCAGGTGCCACTGCGGACAGTGACAGGAGGATATTGTTCATGCCAAAGGCGAGGACGGAGATCAGACACTGCGACAGCGCCACCGGAACACCGACTTTAATGATTTCTGCCATCATGCTTCCATCCGGCAGGAATCCTTTCTTCTCGAAACGGACTTCTTTGTTGAAATGTAAATTCATCCAGAAACCTGCCACCGCTGCTACAGCCTGCGCAATCACAGTCGCATATGCCGCCCCTGCAATCCCCATGGCAGGAAGCCCAAACCAGCCAAAGATCATAACAGGGTCAAGCACAATATTTACCACTGCTCCTGTCAGCATGGAAACCATGGTGAGATTTGCCTTTCCGGGCGCCGATAAAAGCCTCTCCATCATGACCTGATGCTTCTCCAGTTAAAGAGATTATCGCACAGATTTCGAGACTTGTAAAAACGCTAGGCTTACAGTTAAAGTAACCTTCCCTTACCAGCTTCCTGGCCATATCTGAAAATACACGTTTCGATTTCTATTCTAACAATTCAGATTTCAATTTTTCAAGCAGTCGTTCGGCAATGGGGGTAAAGATTTGGTATTTTTTCCAGATTAAATATATCTTTGTTTCAAGCTTCGGCGTGAGGGGACGGAAAACAAGTCCGCTTTCAGGGTTTGTGTCAATCAAATGTTCAAAGGTCAAAAGATAGCCAAGTCCTTCTTTCACAAAAAGCGATCCGTTATATGATAGCCGAAACGACCCTTCAAGGTGTAATTTATCCATGCTGTTGCCACACCATTTGGAAATATCATTGATCCATCCCTGTTCTGAACAAAAAAGAGGGAGTCCAAATAAGTCATCCACGCAGATGGCTTCTTTTTCCGCCAATGGACAGTTCTCTGGCATAACAACACCCCAAAGATCAGCATGGGGAAAGGTCAAATAATGATATTTCGCAGTATTGGGTTCCTGTGCTAATACGGCAAAGTCAATGATACCTTTATCCAGTTTTTCCGTAACTTGTTCCGTGTCGCCGCTGGTGATATGATAACGCAGAGCAGGGTAAGCCTCCTTGAATCTTCTGATTGTGGCAGCGAGGCATCTAATCTGGTAGGATTCCGCCAGACCGAAGTAAACATCCCCGCCCAGAACATCATCTAAGGTAAGAAATTCCATTGTGATTTTGTCAGCCATTTTTATCAGGTCTTCTGCCCGTTTTCGAAGCAAAACACCTTCCTCAGTCAACTGTATGCTAAAGCTATGGCGCGTGAACAGTTTTTTCCCAAGCTCATCTTCAAGCGCTTTTAACTGCTTGGAGAGTGTGGGCTGGGTAACGTGAAGCAGCTCTGCTGCACGGGTCATGTTTTCTTCTCTTGCCACGGCAAGAAAATATCTCATGGTTCGCAGTTCCATTTTGCCCTCCTGTGATATTCCTGAAATTTATATCACGATATAAATTATAGCCATTAGCAAAATGGAAGTCAAGGGGATATAATACAGACATAACAGAAAAGGAGGCGGTCACACGGATGATTTGGTTCAGAATCTAAAGGATGCAGGCTGTAGCGTCCAGACCATTGAGAAGGTTTGCAGACTGTATGGTAACGGTCAGGTTCATGATGCGATTAAAACACTGCGGAAACACCGTTGTGGCCTGATGGATAACCTACATGAAAGTCAGGAAAGGGTTGACTGTCTTGATTTTTTAGTATGGCGGATGGAAAAGGAAAAGCAATAATTAAAAAGCAACAAAAAAGAAAGAGAGGCATTACAAAGTGGAAAATATTTCAAAACTGGATTTAACAAAGGAATGGGATAAGACTTTCCTAAAAAGTGAAAAGGTGAACCATCGCAAGGTGACATTTCCTAACCGTTATGGAATTACACTGGCGGCAGATCTCTATGAGCCGAAAGGGGCAAAAGGGAAGCTGGCTGCGATTGCGGTATGCGGGCCATTTGGCGCAGTAAAAGAGCAGGCAGCCGGACTATATGCGCAGACGATGGCGGAGCGAGGTTTCCTCACTGTGGCATTTGACCCTTCTTTTACTGGTGAAAGCGGCGGTACACCTCGATACATGGCTTCACCGGATATCAATACAGAGGATTTTCAGGCGGCTGTGGATTTCCTTTCTGTACAGGAAAATGTTGACCCTGAGCGTATCGGCATTATCGGAATCTGTGGCTGGGGAGGCATTGCTCTCAATGCGGCAGCACTGGATACCCGCATTAAAGCAACGGTTGCCTCTACAGCAATGAGATCCGCGGCGCAGTCCTTATCATGCACGGGGAAAAGGCACATTCCTGCTATTTCAGCCGTGATGCTTATGACGCAATGGTGAAGGATAACCCTTATACAGATAATAAGGAGTTGCTGATTATCCCGGACGCAGTCCATACAGATCTGTATGACGGCGGCAGAAAGGATGCGATTCCATTTGATAAGCTGGAGCAGTTTTTTCGGAAAATGTGAGATGACATATATGAGATTAAAATACGAGGAGGAAGACGATGTTAGGAAATTTTATATATTGTAACCCGACGAAACTTTATTTTGGCGAGGATTCCCTAGCCAGCCTGAATGAGGAACTGCCGAAATACGGACAGAATGTACAGCTTGTGTATGGCGGCGGGTCGATCAAAAAGAATGGCATCTATGACAAAGTCATGGAGATTTTGAAAGCAAATGGAAAAAATGTGTTTGAAGATGCAGGCGTCATGCCAAATCCAACGGTACAGAAACTGCAGGAAGGCTGTAAGATTGCCAGGGAGGGTAAGGTAGACCTGATTCTTGCGGTCGGGGGCGGCTCTGTCTGTGACTATGCAAAAGCAGTTTCCGTATCTGCATACTGTACGGAAGATCCCTGGGAAAAATACTATCTCCAGATGAAGGATGTGGACAATGAGATCATCCCGGTGGGATGTGTCCTGACAATGGTTGGCACCGGCTCTGAAATGAACGGCGGCGCGGTTATAACGAACCATGAGCAGAAGTTGAAGATCGGCCATGTATTTGACGAGAGGGTGTATCCGAAATTCTCCATCTTAAATCCGATATATACCTACACGCTGCCCCGGTATCAGATGGTTGCAGGAATCTATGACATCATGAACCATATTACAGAGCAGTATTTCTCCGGGGAGGACGACAATACTTCGGATTATCTGATGGAAGGACTGCTGAGGTCTTTGATCCATTCCAGCAGGATTGCCGTGAAGAATCCTACGGATTATGAAGCAAGGAGCAATATCATGTGGATTGCGACATGGGCGTTAAATACCCTGGTGGCGAAAGGAAAATCTACAGACTGGATGGTGCATATGCTTGGGCAGGCTGTTGCGGCACATACGGATGCAACCCATGGCATGACACTTGCAGCGGTATCCATGGCCTATTACCGGTTTGTCTGTCCGTTTGGGCTGGCAAAGTTTAAGAAATTTGCCATGAACGTATGGGGCGTAAATCCGGAAGGAAAAAGTGATGAACAGGTTGCAGCGGAAGGTCTGCGGAAAATGGAAGCTTATATGGAGGAACTGGGCCTTACAATGCATCTGAAAGAACTTGGGGTAACAGATGAGATGCTTCCGGGGATCGTTGACAGCACGCTGGTCATGGATGGCGGTTATAAGGTGCCGGATAAGGATGAAATCAGGGAAATTTTAAAGAACAGCTTATAAAAGGCAGCACAAACCAAAGCGTTATCATGCTGTAGCGGGATGCTCTGGCATCCCGCTTTTAATAAGACATTCTGGTGTTGGCAAGAAATAAACATACAATATGGAGCTAATAATTATGCGCATTTTAGTATTAAACGGAAGCCCCCGTCCAAAGGGCAATACGAAACAGATGGTGGATGCGTTTCGGGAAGGTGCAGAATCAGCAGGACACAGGGTGGATGTAATCGATGTATGTAAGAAAAGGATTGCGGGCTGTCTGGCCTGCGAATACTGCCATACAAAGGGAAACGGAGCCTGCGCGCAGAAAGATGATATGCAGGAAGTCTATTCCCTGCTGGGGGAGGCAGATATGTTTGTCATTGGCATTTCCTATGACAGCGCGCAGGCAAAACAGGGCAGGGAAAAACGGGACAGCCGGAGGCATTGAAACAATCCCGGCAATAGATACCATTAAATCTGTACGGGGAACGAGATGGAACATCCGGCCCGGTCGATCCAGGCTTGCCTTGATCGGCTGGATATTGGCTATGTGGATTTAATGCTTTTGCACAATCCTGATCCGAATGATGTGATCCCGTTTATTCAGGATTTAGGGATCGTGATGCAGGGTTGGTATCCGCTGGGTGGCAGAGGGCATATGGGAGAGCTGCTTGGCGATTCCGTAATCTCTGAAATAGCCGGAGCGCATGGCGTGTCTTCCGCACAGGTGATTTTACGATGGAATCTGCAAAAGGGCGTGGTGGTCATCCCCGGTTCCAGTAATCCCGATCATATCAGGGAAAATACGGAGATATACCATTTCAGCCTGACCGAGGATGAAATGGCACGAATGGATGCCCTTGACCGGGGCGAAAAACATGATTGGTATTAGGAGGAATGATTGTGAGAAAATTATTTGGTTTATGCGTATCTTTTCTGCTTGTGAGTGCTATGTTCAGCGGCTGCGGGGCTTCTCCTTCCAGTAATAATCCTGCTGCTGGATCAGGCAAGCAGCAATCGGAGGAAAATACAGAAACGACACTTTCAAACGAAACGGAGGATACTGAAAATATGGGTTCTAATTCTACAGCAAAAAATCTGGTTGTATATTTTTCCATGCCGGAAACTACGGAGCCTGAGAATATGTCGAGGGAGGAAGAACTCAGCACCGTGGTGATCGACGGCGAGGTTTTGGGAAATACCCAGTATGTTGCTTATATCATTGCAGAAAATACGGGGGCGGATATTTTCCGGATTGAGCCAGTTACACCATATCCGCTGGATCATTCGGAGCTTGAAGATATTGCGCAGAAAGAACAGGCAGACAATTTCCGGCCTGAAATTGCAGGGATTGTGGAGAATATAGAGCAATATGATACCATCTTTTTTGGATTCCCAAACTGGTATTATGATATGCCGATGATTATGTACAGTTTTCTTGACCAGTATGATCTGGCGGGGAAAACAGTGGTTCCTTTTGTTACATCCGGCGCAAGTGGTTTTTCTGATTCGATTAACACAATCAAAGAGATGGAACCGGATGCGGATGTAGTGGCAGACGGTCTTTCCATATTGCGCAATGTGGTTCAGGATTCGGAAGCCGATATTATCGAATGGCTGACAGAGAAAGGCTTCGTTCAGTAAATTGTCATAGGAGGCAGGCAGCATGAAGCAAAAAACAATCTTGAAAATAGTAGTCGATATTGGAATGACAGTCATGTCGCTGCTTCTTATGGCTTATGAATTGATTGGCGAAGCAGCCCATGAATGGCTAGGAATCGGGATGTTTGCTCTTTTCATCATCCACCATATTTTAAACCGGAAATGGAGTCGGTGTGTATTCAAAGGGAAATATACATTGTTTCGTATCTGGCAGACGGTTCTTGTCATTGGAGTCCTGATTACAATGACCGGTTCCATGTACGGTGGAGTGATTCTTTCCAAGCACGCATTATCATTTCTTCCAATCAAAGGCGGGCGGGGTTTTGCCAGAGAGATTCACATGGTTTCCGCCTATTGTGGATTTGTATTGATGTCACTCCATCTTGGACTACATTGGAGCATGATGATGGGGATGGCAAAACAGCTTGTAAAAGAAATCCCTACTGCTGGAAAATGGGTGCTTCATGGGATTGTTGCCCTTATCGCCGGGTATGGCGTGTATGCTTTCATACGGCGGGAAATCGGACATTATATGTTCTTACAAAATCAATATGTGTTTTTCGATTTTGAGGAACCGTTGATTTTCTTTCTGGCGGATTATATAGCAGTCATGGCTCTGTTTGTATGGGTGAGTTACTACTTTTCTAAGCGGCTGAAATACAATATCTAGTACAGCATTGCGTAATTAACGGTGAATACTGCACCTGCTATTTCTGCCAGCACTGCGTTGTCGTCAATCAACGATGCCACCGCATCGCCTCTTTCCTCCGTCTTGGCCGTAACTACATCATGCGCGGGCAATACACCGAGATTTATTTCCCTGAGCGCCATGTGCGCTACATCGCCCTGAACGATGGCGTTGACACGCTGAACCAGACCAACAGCATGGATATTACGCCGTTCAAGCACATCCTAAAGAACACGAGGCATTTGGGAGGGGTAAACTGCTAATTTCTCTCCAATTCGACAAATCCGTGTGCAACAATCAAATATCGCTGCTGTTACAGAATGTTTTCGTCTGGCTGCTGATGCGGTCAGGCGCTTTTTTTGCCCGATCACACCACCCCAACAAAGCGGTAGTAAATTTTAATGTCCTGGTGTCTTTGACCGTCTATGACGGTTCGTTCTCCAACTTCAATGCGGTCAATCAGTTCCTCAATGATTTCCCGGTTCAGTTCCTGCAAGTCCAGATACTGCCGGATGGTTCCGGCCCACTGGTGGATATTGGCGATGTCCTGCTGGGATTTCCGTTCCCCGGCTAACAGGCTGTCCAGGCGTTCCGATTTCTGGATGCGTTCCTGCTCGTTCTTTTGAATCAGAACCGAGAAGGAATCGCCGCTGATTGCCCCGCTTACCTTATCTTCATAAAGTTTTGCGGTGATCTGTTCCAACTCCTCCAAACGCCGCCGCAAACGGCTGATTTCCTGTCGGCAGTCCTCTTGTTGCGCGGCGCTTGCGGATTGGATGTGCTGTTTCAGCTTATCCAGTACAGCGGCTTCATCGGCTGCAACCGCTTTGCCATGCGCCCGGATTTCACTCAGCACCAGGTTTTTCAGGCTGATCTCAAAAATCCGGTGCCAGGAGCAGATGCTGTGTCCGGTAGTGGCAAACCGGGAGCAGAAATAAGAAGTATAGTGCTTGACAGTGCCATTTTTCCGGCGCTGTGTTTTGCGGGCGGCAACCAGAGGATGCCCGCAGTCCGCGCAGACCAGCTTTCCGGTAAACAGAGATGCTTGGGGCGGCGTATTGTTAGCGGAAATCTGTTTCGCCGCCTGATTGATTTTCTGGACAGCCTCCCACAGCTCCGGCCCGATAATTGCCTCGTGCGCGCCCTCATGGGAAATCCATTCCGATTCCGGTTTCCTTATCATGGTCTTATCCTTATAGGAACGGGAACCGGTGCAGTTCTGTGTGAGCGTACCGGCATAAACATCATCGTTCAGAAGGCTTCGGACGGTTGCGTAAGCCCACAGCCGGGAATACTTGCAGCTGCCATTTCCGTAATGGACCGCCCAGTACCAGCGGGGAGGGAGAATCCCTTTCTCATTCAAAGCAGCAGCGATTTTCCCATAGGCCATGCCGGACTGACGCATCTGGAATATCTGCCGCACAACAGCGGCGGATTCCCCGTCAATGACCAGCTTGTGTCTGTCCTCCTCGCTCTTGCGGTATCCGTAGGGAGCGTAGGCGGCAAGATACTGGTTCTATCCCGTTCAGGTTTTCCATCATCACATCCAGAAGCAGAATATCAAAGGTTTCCGCGCCGTTGACAGCGGACAGCAGGGAACCGGCATCCCCAAACCTGGAGATGTCGCAGGAGATTCCCTCTGCTTCCAACAGTTCACTTGTTATTGTTTCCATTTCCACTAAATCGGCTGATTCATCGTCGCAGATAGCGATGGAAATGGTTTGTTTGAAAAATGTGGACATTGCCTGCCCTCCTGAAAAAATATTCAAGAGTTATTCTACCACGAAACGGGGCATTTGACCAGTCAGGGTTTTGCTCCGAAGAAAGCGGCAAGCAATGCCCCAGGATAGCCATCCGGCTCCTGGCGCTGCTTGTTGGGGATTCCCCAAGCCCCTTTGAACACAGAATTTCATTCTGTGGCTGCGCATTCCTTCGGAACACTTTTCACCTGCCTGCGGCGGTGAGATAGTACGAAAAAACGGAGCGTCAGCGGTCCTGCCCCTGTTCCTTTTCCCGGTCATTCTGGCGTTCCTCCCCGTATCCCATTAGCCGGTCCACATTGGCTTTTGCGGCCAGCAGTTCCCGCATTTCCTCGCGGGAGCGCCGGTACTCGGCATAGTCTTTTTTCTTTCCTTCCAACAGCTGGGCATACTCGGCCTGCAAGCTCTTGACGGTGGGCAGCTTCTTGATACCCAAATCGTCAAATGCCTGTTTTGCCGCCTTGTGGAGCAAAATATCCGCTTCATGTTCCGCTAAAAATTTCTTGGAATATCCCGCCTTGCGGTAGGCCGCATAGACCTCGCGGGTCTTGGCGTAATTGATGATGTGGGTCCGCAGTGTGGCAATCTCCGCCATGCGGGTTTCCGCCGCCTTGATCTGCGCCGACAGCTCATTGTGGCGGGTGGTAGCAGCAGCCGCTTTTTCTTCCAAGACTGCATATTCCAGCAGGCCATGCTCGGTGAGGTAGTTCATTGTCTGCGCCATCTGTTTGAGGTTGAATACCTTGGCCCAGCGCGCATAGCCAGCGCCTTTTCCCGCCTGCAATTTTGCCTGAATATCCACCAGAAGATTGACCTTGGGCGGCTCTGATTGAACAGCCGGTTTCTTTCTTGGGGTATGCTCTTTTTCCCCAGCCAGTACCGCCCGGATTTCATCTTCGCTGTACCCTTGCCCCAGCTTTTCATCCATGCGGGCAACATTCTTCCAGCCAGGGGCTTTGAGCCGGATCGCCTGTCCCCGGCGCGACACTTCACAGCCCATTTCCGCAAGCAGCTTTAACAGCCCGTCAAAGTCTGCCGGTTTCTGTTCCAACGCCTGGTCAATCATCATGCGGAGCTGTTCCCGGTGGGAGGGCTTTGCCCGATCCCCCAGCCATTTGTTGTAGCTTTTTCCATGCGGTTTTGGGTCCTCTACAATGGAATAGCCGTTCTCAACGCAGATAGTATCGTTGAGCCGCCGGACCGCGCGGGTGCTGCCCCAAAAGTTTCGGAATTTCCGGTCACAGTTCAGATTGACCGCGTTCCAGATGATGTGGTTATGGATATGGGACTTGTCGATATGGGTACAGACCACAAAGGCGTGACTGCCCTTGGTGAACCGCTTTGCAAACTCCACGCCCAGCCGGTTGGCTTCTTCCGGGGTAATCTCGCCGGGGACAAAGGACTGCCGGACATGGTAGGCCAGCACATCGTCCGCGCCGCGTACCCGTCCGGTGGTAGAAATGTACTCCCGTTTTGCCAACAGAAACTCGGCATCGGCTACCCGGCTGTCACACGCAAAGCCGGTGACGAGCCTGCCGTTATCTGTCTTTTGTGGGTTGGATACATAGTCGATAATGTCACTGACTGCCTGACTTTCGGTGCGGCCTTTGCCAATGTGCAGCGGCATGATGCGTGTGGTTGCCATGATGGAATCCTCCTCTCAAAAAAATAACGGCCTGATGAACAGGCCGTTGCTGGTTATTCAAAGTATGTCATAGGGAAAATCTGTGAAATCTCCGTTTGGTTCATCCTCCTCGAACCGGGCTGGCGAAAAGCGCATTTCATATTGTTCCTTTGCGAGCGCCCGAATGTCCGGGCGTTTATCGTGCATCTTCTTTTTCAGCCAGGAAATCTGCTCCTTTGAAAGCCGCCAGGGGAGATTCAACAAGCGGTTCATTGCCGCCATTTCAGATTTCTTTTCCGGCGGCAGGGAGGCGCACGTTTTGCAGATATGCGCCGCATGGCCTTTACCCGAAAACTTTTCGTTTGATTTATACTCACCGCAGATTTTGCAGTAATGCCCGCGCTTTTTCATTCCGATTCACTGTCCTCTGTCAGAGCATACAAACGGTGAACCGCCCCCATAACGGTGTTCCATTCCAGATCAGCCGCATAGGAAAATTTCCTGCGGTAAGCGGACCAAAGCGCCTGCATCGCATGGCTGTTTTCTACTTCGGAAAACACTTCCTTCGCTTCTTTCAAACGCCTCTCGGTCCCGCGCTTGCGGGCGGTAGCAAGGAGCGCGTGGCGGAGAATATCGGAATCCAGCGATCTTCCATGAAGCTGTTCCAGAATGTAGAGGTCATAAAAATCCCTCATACGGGTGTTTGTTATGGTCCGGGCAATCATTGTTTCCAGCTTTTCCGCAAGTACGGTTTCCAGATTGTACGCCCAAATATCAATGGAGCGTTCCTCCAGCATAAGCCGGAACCTGTACCGGACTGCCCTCGGCGTAATCACATCCCCGGTAGAAATATCAATTTTCAGCGGCGTCACCACCCCGTCAAAGACAGTGGCCATGCTGACCCGAATCCCCGGATACTCGGCCTCGTCCATGATTTCCGAAATGCTTTTCACCTGGAACTCCACACCGTCCTCAATGGGGACTGCTATGATAGAGGACATCAGATTTTCAATGTCCTCCACATTCACGCTGGCCCCTCTGACGGTTGCGTCTAAATCCATTGTAGACCGGGCATCCAACCCTACCATTGCGGCAACCAGCATCCCGCCTTTCAAAATAAAGTTATCCCGATATTCAGAAAGGGAAATACGTTCCAGGAAACGCTCCATCATATAGTTCCGCATCAAAATCTGTGCGTCCGCCGATTTCTCCTTTGCGAGATTGCGGATCAAATCTTTCAGCTGCCTTGCTGTCTTTATCATAATAGCACCTCCAAATACTGCCGCAAAATTTTTTCAACCCGGAACAGCCCTGCATACTGCATCAGCCTCCGCAGGTTTTTCTCTTTCCTGCGGGCGTACATTTTGAGCGCCCCTTGAAATGTCTGCATCTCAATGCTGCTCCGGCAGCGAAGCAGGTCGCAGATGGTCCGCTCCATATCATAAGCCGGAACCGTATGCCCGAAAGGGGTTCGAGCCGTACTCTTTCCGACGTCATGCAGCTCCGGTTTTATGGTGTAGACCAAAATCCCGTCCGCTTTCAATCTGGTCGTGCTGTATCCCCGTCTGACGGTAATGGAATAGGGGGAAGGCTCCCGGTCGGTCAGATCATGGAAAAACAGCGCCGTTTCATGAGAAAAAATCCCCTGGCTGCATCGTAAATGGAGCAGGTACATCCCATCGACCCAGGCATCCGGCGATACATAAACCCCATGTGCCGCCTGTTCCAATTCTTTTTCCTTCACATAGTTGTAAAAAACGGATTTTGGAATTCCCCGTTTCACCACCTCTGATGTTTGGAGCATACCGTGTTGTCCCTCTAAAATCGTGTCCAGCTGTTCAAACTGTGTCATGCCCTCACTTCCTTTCGTGCTACTATTATACATGATTGTAGCACGAAAGTAAATAGCGGCAAAAAGAAAAAGCGGAGGAAGGCGCGGCGAAGAACGCCGTTCCTCCCTCCGCAGATGGGGCAGATTGTCCGGTCAGGAGAGCTTAGAAAGCTGGGCCAGTATCTTCTGCACACCCTCCCAAAGCTGTTCCTGCCGCTGGGATATATCTTCCAAATCAGCGTCATAAACCCGCCCGGTTTCATGCACTTTACGGGTCAGCTGGTTCAGGTTGTTGCTGGAATAGCGCATCAGGGACACCAGCTCCTTCAGCTCCGGCAAATCCAGCTTTACCACATACTGCGGAAACGTCAGGGTTTGAAAAATCCGGTCGATCTCAATGGTTTCCATGTTTCGCTGGGAGCGGCAGTCCTCCCGGATGGCTTCTCTGATTTCCTTAACGGTACACATATTCATTCCTTCCTCTCAATTTGTCGGGTTTACGGGTGGCGTTTCTTTTTGGGCTTGAAGTCCAGGATATGCCCCTCAATGACGCGGGCATACCGTTTGATTTTGATGTCCCGGCGTTTCTGGCTGGCGAGAACGGCCTGGTAGCCGTCCTCGTCCAGAAACAGGCGCGTTTCATCGCCGGGTGCGCCGTAGGCGGTGCGGGGCCGCAGGACGGAAAACTCCACCATCCAGCGGGTCTTATCCTGAAACCGTTCCACAGCCAGTATGTTGTGGCCCTTTAACTCCCTGGCAACGTGATCTCTCATAGGCGCTCCTTTCAGCGTTCCTGATCTCTCTGACGCTTTTTCTGCCACTGTTCCAGCAGTTTGATGATGGTTTCCTGCATCCGGGCAGGGGTGTAGCTTTTGGGAAAATACTTCCGCAGGGTGTCGGAGGTAAACGTCACCTTGTCCAGATCGCTTTTCTTTTCCTCGCCCATAATCGCCCGCATTACGTCTATGGATAAACGACCCTCCTGACTGAATTTTTTGAGCCGCTGGGCTTGGGAAAGGGAGGGGGTGGCCTGTTCGCTGTCCATCGCGTCCAAAAGCTGTGTCTGTTCTTCTTTTTTGAGAAAGGACAGCTCATAGGCCGGGTTCAGGGCAATTTTCTTCTCGTCCACCATGTTCAGCAGTTCGGGGATTAACTCGGTCAGGCGGATGTAGCGCGAAATCTGATTGCGGCTTTGCCCAACCTGTTCCGCTAAAATTTCTCTGGATTCCTTGCCTTCAAAATTCCGCCCAAGTTGGGCGGAATTTTTAGAGGGCCGACCTGCCTGCCGTTTCATGGCCTCCAATTTCATTTTGTAGGCAAAAGCCCTTTCGCTGGGGAGAAGGCTTTCCCTTTGCAGGTTGCTGTCAACCATGATAATCGTGGCGGCGTCATCGTCCAAATCCCGGACAATGACCGGCATGGTTTCTTTCTCTGCCAGTTCACTGGCCCGATGCCGCCTGTGTCCGGCTACCAGCTCATAGCCGCCGCTGGGGTCAGGACGGGCGATAGCAGGAACCAGAACACCGTACTGCCGGATGCTGTCCGCTGTTTCCATCATGGCATCATCATCTTTGACCTTGAAGGGGTGTCCCTTGAACGGGTGCAGCTCGCTCAAAGAGATTTCTACCACCTTTTCCCGCCCCGCGTCGGCGCGGCTTTCCTCGGTGGTAAACAGATCATCGACTGATGCCAGCTCTACTTTTTTCGCGCTGCTTTTCAAGTTTCAACACCTCCTTGGTCAGATTTGCGTAGCCTTCGGCTACTTTGCCTCCTGGATCGTGGGCGAAAATGCTCCTGCCCTCCGCGCTGGTTTCCTTTGCCCGGACAGAATGGGGAATCTCTGTGCCGAATACCTTGATTTTGCTGCCGTAGGTTTCCCGCAGCAGGGCGGCAATCTCTTTGGCAAAGTTGGTGCGGTTGTCCACCATCGTCAGCAGGATACCGTCTATTTGCAGTTTCGGGTTGATCTGCCGCTTGACTTTGGCTACCGTAGAGAGCAGCTGTTCCAGCCCTTTGGCGGGCAGATACTCCGCCTGGACGGGGATTATGATCCGGTTGGCGGCGGCCAGCGCGTTGACGGTGAGCATACCCAGGGAGGGCTGGCAGTCTATGAGGATATGGGAATACTGCCCCTTTACACTGTCCAGATATTGCCGCAGAATCGTTTCCCGGCTCATAGCGTTTACCAGCGACACCTCCATACCGGACAGCTGAATATCCGCTGGCATCAGGTCTACGCCCTCCGGGTGACGCAGAATCCCCTCGCCGGGGCGGACCGGCTGATCGGTCAGGATGCAGCCCATTGCGTCAGAGAGGGTAAAGGGCAGCTTATCCGGCTGGGGATTGCCCAGGCTGATGGTCAGGCTCCCTTGCGGGTCCCCGTCAATGAGCACCACTTTCTTTCCCGCCTGTGCCAGCCCAATCCCTAAGTTGGCACAGGTTGTGGTCTTGCCCACACCTCCCTTTTGGTTGGCGATGGCGATGATTTGCGTGTTCAAGATAATCACCTCGTTTCTTGGTATAAAAAAGGGGAGAATGTGACCGGAATCAACATTCTCCCTTAGAAACGATATGTGATTGTGCAATAATCTGTCTTTTGTGAGGTTAGCTTTTAAGAGCCATCTCGCCGCAAACCCGCATGAATACTGGATTTTTGCCTGTTTGCTTTCCCTTTCCCCAATAACCTGTGTTCAACGATATGTACGCCAAGGATATTTCCACCAAAATCAAGTCCACGCTCCATACCAAAGCAAAGCGCGGCGAATGTTTGAAATGTGCGCGGCAGGGATGGGGTCAAAGAGCATTGCAACAACCCTGAACAACGAGGGTATCTTATCCCCCAAGGAATACACACGTTTCCGCAAACATAACCCGGAGCGTGACGGAGAATTTGAACGCCGCCATTTCTGGACACGGACTTATGTACAATTCATGCTGAAAAATGAAATCTATGTGGGGAGCATGGTGCAGGGGCGGCAGTACACGCCATCCTACCGCAGTAAGAAGCGGGAACCCCTCCCCAAAGAAGATTGGGTCGTTGTCCCTGATATGCACGAGCCTATTGTATCGAGGGAACTGTTTGACGAAGCACAGAAACGCATGGGAGCGCGGAAAAAGACCATTAAGGCAAAAGACGAACCCGATTTATTTGCTGGATTGTTCTTCTGTGAAGCCTGCGGAACCTCCATGCTGCCCAAGGTAAGCCAGCAGAAATATTTCTATTACAACTGCGGGCGCAGCCACGCGATTGGACAATTAGCCTGCTCCAGCCACTACATCAACCGTGACACCTTTCATCAGGCAGTGCTTGAGGACATCCGCCGCAATGCAAAACTGTTCAGTGAGGACGCTGAAAAAGCCGCACAGCGGCTCATGAAACTGAAATGTGCTGACCAGCAGAAACAGACCGCAACGATGAAGCGCGACCTTGCTTCCGCAAAGAAGCGGCTTACTGACCTGGATATGAAGCTGAAACGCACCTATGAGGATAACATGAGCGGCAAGCTGCCCGACCACATCTTCACCATGTTTATTGCAGATTACGATGCAGAACGGGCAACACTGAAAACGAACATTGCCGAGATGGAAAAGGCGCTGGAAAAGGTACGGGATACCAAGGACGATATTGACAGCTTCGCTGCCCTTATCCGAAAATACACCAGCTTTGAAAAACTCGACCGCTTCATGCTTCACGAACTGATTGACCGGATTACAATTTATGAAACGCCGGGTATGGGACGCTGCCGCAAGGGTAAGGAAAAATTACCATCTACTACAAATTTGTCGGGGCTATTCAATAAAGCAAAAACGGCATCCCCTATGGATGCCGAACAAAATCACTTGGCTTTACGTCCTTTTGTCATATCGTCATCGCGTGATAAGCGGCAATAGAGGGCGGTAATTTTGTCAGACTGCCTTAACATAATTTCTGCTCCTTTCGTCGGCGGGCAGTCTGCCAATACAGGATTGCTTGAAGCTATTATAGCGGCTTCCCGTTCATTCTTCAACATCTTTTTCTGCTTTTTCCTGTTCCATAAGGCGCAGAACCTTGTGGGGCAGGCTCCTTTCTCCGTCATAACTTCCCGTAAAGCGGTAGAGCGTCTTGCCGGATTTTATCGCCACTTCCTGTTTTGGCATTTCTTGATATAGCGGATTTTTCACCACGATATGCCCGTCCTTGATTTTCCGTTTCCTTTCCATTCCCTTCCCGTCCTTTCTATGTTTATTAAAGTGATAAGTTTCGGAGCAAGCATAGGAAACGGGTACCCATTTCCGTAAATCTGCCCGTCCGCGCTATGGCTTGCCGGACAGATTTTGCTTGTTGGGAGGAATCCCAAACCCTCTTGAAAACCCACTCACTACCTACAACACCGCACAGGGCAGTTTTGACGAAATTTTGAGAGAAATTCTTCAAAAAGTTTTCCTTGTTTCTTAATACGGGCAAGTTTTAGAAATGCCAAACAAAATCATAAAAATTTACGCCTGTTTCCAATCTTTTCAGAAAGAAAACAGGCGTATTATTGCGTCCTAATTATTTTTTGATGTGCGGTCTATCTCCTGTCGGTAAAAGTCAATTTTATCATCCAGTTTTGCCATGTGTTCCTGTAACTGTCTTATTTGCTCATTTAGGGCTTCCCTATGTACAGTCAGCATTTCCATTCTCTCACGTAGAGTGGGGTCTCCCGCCGCCCGCAGTTTTGCATAATGCTGTATCTCCTTAATCGGCATACCCGTATCTTTCAGACGCTTGATAAATTCAATCCATACAAGGTCTTTATCCGAATAACAGCGGCGGTTACTGGAATTGCGCCCCGGCGTAATTAAGCCCTCATGTTCATAGTAGCGCAGGGTATGTATTCCTAAATCTGTAAGCCTTGAAAATTCACCTATGGAGTATTCCAAAAAATCACTTCCTATCCTCTTGACATAGAGTTTACTCTACATTGTATGCTTGCATTATAACATAAGCATCTACTCATAGCTATTAAAAATCAGTATACTACTCGCCTTGAATAGTATACTGATTTTGATTGCACCCTGTATGACATCTACCCTATTTCAATTTGTTGGTTGATACTGTTTTATGAGCAGCCATCATACGACGGCTTTTTTTCTTTGCCGTCGTCCGGCAGATGTTGGTTGTATCATTACTTATTTTTGATTGTTTTTTTAGATATTAAAATCAAGACAGAAAACAATCCACAAAAGAACAAACTCATAAGGCTAATAATGCTTTCTCCAAAGGTGGCAGAATAATAGCCGGAAATATTGAATGTAGCAGTAATAGGATAGCAAGCCGAAAGAACATCGCATATACTTGTGAATAATCCTGCAAAAGAATAAATTACTGTAAAAATCAAAGCAAGCCAATAGCCTTTCTTTATTCTTGATACAAACGCAATAACAGGTGCAATAGCAAAGAAAATCCCAATGCCGTCAAGTAAATAGATTTTGAAAAAACTTAAAATCATTTTGATAGACAAGCCCCTAAAATGCAAAATAACTTCAACTAAAAATGTAATGCCGAAAAGCAGCAAATAAAAGAATACGCTAAACGCAAAAATAATAAGTAATTTTGCAATCGTCATTTTAGCTTCACTTATAGGAATTAAACGTAATGATTTAATAGTATCTTCTTGTTCTTCACGACAAATCATATAGCTCCCCAAAAGCGCAATAACCGCAGGAAGAACAAAAAAAGTTGCTAAAGACTGTGCTGCGTTCATAAACCACCCTGCGTCATCTATATAGCGTTTTTCCCCAAAAGAAAACTGCCCTTGAGTAAAAACAATAATTGCAGCCATAATAACTGCGAATATGGCGACCAACACAATTTTTGAACGTCGGAGTTTTTGATGTTCTGCCCAAATCAATTCTTTCATCATTCAATCACTCACTTTCTATGCTTTAAGGAAATGTATGCAAATACGATAGAAACAATAGTCCATATACCGATACAAAAAAGCGCAGCCGGAATATTGACTTCCTGTGCCAAAATAACACCAGGAATATCTCGCATGATAATTGCTGTTGCACTGGATAGAGGGTGTAGGTACATATTAACCATAAGCAAAATAAAGCTAAGAAAGGTGTAAACCAGTGTCACACATACAGGGAGTATATAGTTCTTCCCGGCAGTTGCAACCGCTAAAAGTGGTAATATGGAAAATGCGGTAAGTATAGCGATTTCAATACATTTCTTAAATAGATAACTGATACTATTCCATTCAAAGGTTATATAACCGGGAAGCATACCGAAAAATACAGACGCTATGGCTGTAAGCAACATAAAACAAACGGAATAAGACAGTACAACAATAAATTTGCTAAAAAAATATCCTGTCTTGCTAATCGGTATAATCCACAACTGTTTGAGCATATCGTTTTGATTTTCGTCATACATGAGCAAAGTAGAAACCAAACCCAATACAACAGGAAGTATAATCCAAGCTGTATAGCTGAATGTAGCCCACTTATAAAATTGTAATGGTTCAATAACTGTTTTATCAGCACTTCTGAAATAAAAGACTGCAAGAAGTGGCATGAAAAGAGCGGATAACAGCATGAACACAATAATTTTTTTTCGACGCAGTTTAAGAAACTCTGCCTGTATCAGCCTAAGCAATTCCTTCTCCTCCTGTGATTTTTTTGAAATAGTCCTCTAATGTATCATTGCATAGCTGAGAACCGATAACAGCTATATCCTGTACCACAAGAGCTTTATTGACAGCAGCCATATCCAACGAAGTGTCATAAATCCGCAGGGTGTGTTCGTCCTGTACGGAATATTCGGTAACCCCAAACTGCCTTTCCAAAACAAGAGAAGTTTTCGGTATATCAGAAACTTGCAGAAGTATATACTTACTGTTTTTCTTTTGCAGCTCATTCATGCTGTTTTCTTCCAGTAGTACACCATGGTCAATAATGCCGATGTCATCAGCCAGTAGTGCAATTTCGGACAGAATATGACTGGAAATAAGAATTGTTTTTCCACGCTCGATACTTAAAGTCTTAATAAAGTCCCTTACTTCTGCAATGCCTATCGGGTCAAGACCGTTTGTAGGTTCATCTAAGATTAGCAGTTCCGGGTCATGTAAAATAGCATTTGCTATTCCAAGACGCTGCTTCATTCCAAGAGAATACTTGCTAAACAATTTTGGGTCCCGATAAGGCAGACCGACAATCTCCAAGGCATTTTTTACTGCATTTGGCGCAGCAGTACCGCGCAGTTTTGCAAATATCTCCAAGTTTTCCGTACCTGTTAAATTCGGATAAAAGCCGGGTGTTTCAATAATAGCACCAATCCGGGGATATACTCTTTTTTCCCTCCCTTTGATATTTTGACCGAATACGTCTACTTCGCCGGAAGTAATATCGGTCAACCCAAAAATCATTTTCATAATTGTGGTTTTACCCGCCCCATTACGCCCCAACAGCCCATATATCTGTCCTTGTTTCACATGGATATTAACAGAATTGACTACCGTTTGCTCTCCATAAGTTTTTGTCAGTTGTTTTGTTTCAATTACATATTTATTCATCATATATCCTCACTTTCAATAGGTCTGTTTCCGCAATGCAAGTACGGAAGCAATGGCTGAAATACTTCCAATTACCAAAAGAGAAATCAAACAGATATTCGGAGATATAGTTATTTCTATTCCTCCCGCCCATTTCTTAACCATTTCTGCTGCGTCAGATGAAATATAGGGATAAATTCCCATAACACTCGCCAGTGGGTGCAGACCCATAATCCCCGACGGAATAAGCACGACAGGCACAAGATAAAGTAATGCAGCCCCAATCGGTAGAACATATCCCTTTGCCAATGTTGCTAAAAAAATAACGGGGAGCATTGCAAGTGGAACTAACACGCCACCAGCTAAAAATAATAATCCCGCCTGTAAAATTGTTTCCGTATTCAAATCTGTAAAGCCGCCCGCAAGAAAGCCGCCAAGAATACAGATTGCAAAAGTAAGCAGACATAGTGCTAATGACATAAAAATTACCACTGCTATCTTTGAAAAATAAAGTTGCGTTTTGGAAATCGGAATAATCAGAAGTCCTTTTAAGGTATCATTTTTCTGTTCATCAAAGAACAATGTGGTTGCAAACATACTCAACACAATAGGCAGAAACAAACTTGTAAGGTTCTTAAATGCCAATGTGTATAAATCACTAAAACTATTCATTAGTGAGCTACTTCTTGATATACTGAAAGCACGTTCAACTGCGAATATTCCTAAAATTGCAGTTAGAATAAAGATACCTAAGACTGTTTTATTGCGTTTCCATTTCAGCATTTCAGTAGAAATGATAGTCATTGTCTCTTCCTCCTTTCTACCTCCCATTATATAGTATTAACCTTGCCATAACCTTGCCGAAACCTTGCTTTTTTCTTGTTTTATAACAGGAAAGCCCCGCATTATTTACAGGGCTTTGGGAAGCAATATAGTAAATACAGTCCCTTTATCAGAGCTGTTTTCAGCGGTAATGGTTCCTTTGTGAACACTGATAAGCTCTTTTACAATCGCCAGTCCTAAACCATTTCCCTTTGCAGACCGCGACTGGTCGCACTGGTACATTCTTTCAAAAATATGTGGCAGCTTGTCGGGAGCTATTCCTTTTCCATTATCTGAAATTATAATTTTAGCTTGTTGTATATCTTCACAAATATGCAGTGCCATTTTATCTCCCGCACTGTGGATAATAATATTTTGAAAAAGATTGTTAAGTACGCGGGTATATGCGTTTACATCTATGCGAATAAAATACTCTGTTTCGGGTATGGCAAACTCATACTCAAAATGATTGCTTTCTAAGACGGGAATCCAGTCCGCTATAATGTTGCGGGATAACTCGTTAAGGTCAAATTTTTCAAAATGAAAAATCTGCTCTCCGGAATCCAGTTTTACCCATTCAAACAAATTTTCCACAAAGGATTTCATATAGTGGGCTTTTTCATGCGCGACATGGATATATTCGTCCTTTTCTTCTCCAATAACAATTTTGTTTTCAACCGCTTCTAGATAACCTACAAGAGAAGCAAGCGGGGTCTTTACATCATGTGAAAGACTTGTCATCAGCCGTTTATATGCCTGTTCAGATTGTCTTTGCCGTATAAGCCGCGCCTGGCTGTTTACTGCTATTTTGTTAATGTCATAGCAGATTGTTTTTGTCATATCGTTTTCGCCTGCTAAAATACGTCGGTTCAAATTCCCGCCCTTTATATCCTCTAAGGCGTCTTTTATCAGCGCAAGCTGTGTCCGCACACGCCGTAAGAGAAAAAGGAGATACATAATAATAAGCAGCATAAGGGCTATCGCTATGAAAAGATAAACATTTATATCCATGTTACGCCTCCTTGTTAAAACGGTAGCCGACACCCCGGACAGTTAAAATGTAAAAGGGGTGGTCGGGGTCTGGCTCAATCTTTTTCCTTAATTTGCTGATAAAAGACATAATATTGCTATCATCAAAAGCGTATTCTTCCTCCCATACCTGTGAATAAATTTGTTTTTTGGTAAATACCCGTCCCTTGTTGGAAGCAAGAAAGAGAAGTAAATCAAATTCTTTCCCTGTAAGCGAAACAGGAATATCTTTGACCGTAACTGTACGGTTTAATTTGTCAATTACCATATCTTTCAACGATATGCTATCTATGTCTACCGTAAAGGGATTTAAGGTGGTATATCGCCGGATAAGGGAATTGACACGCGCCATAAGCTCGTTAATACCAAATGGCTTTGTTAAGTAGTCGTCTGCTCCAAGTCGCAGACCGAAAACCTTATCTTCTTCGTTGCTTTTTGCAGTAAGCATAAGCACCGGGATATTGCTTGTATCTCTAATTTTTTGGAGAATCTGAAACCCGTCTATATCCGGCAGCATTACGTCCAAAATAATAAGGGAATAGCTATCTTTATTTTCATCAATCAGACGAACCCCCTCAATACCGTTATATACAGTTACGGCTGATAACTTTTCCTGCTCTATACATTTTTTCATAAGAGCGCAAAGCTCTTTATCATCATCTATAATTAAAACTTTATTCATGGTGCAGCTCCTTTCCTTGTTTTGTTCTTCCGTCAATCGGTTTTTCTGCGTCTTTTGGTATCAGCCACATATATCCAAGTTTTGAAACACCCGGTATGCGGTTTTCTCTGCAAAGTACCTGTACCCGCCGTTCAGAAATTCCCCATTTCTTCGCTGCTTCGGGGCAAGACATATATTCCATAACACCCAGGTCCTTTCTACAAATCATATCAGCATAATTATAGTCGGACATACGAATAATAGCAAGAATATAAATATGAATTATTATGGCTAATTAGCGGAACTGTATAGACATATCCAAGAAGAAAGGGGAGTCATTTCACATTTTTTAACAATTCCTTTTTTTACAATCTGCAGTCCACTACTGTAAATTACCGTTCTGAATGCCATTGCAGTAAATCGTCCCTTCCGTCTTCTTTAAGTTTCTCAACTACATATTTAAGCCATTCTTCTGGTGTTGGCATTTCACCAGCACAAGGTATTGCTTTCCACTGATCCTGTTTTTCCGGATCAGGGTCATTCATCCCTTGTCTTATCCTCTCTGAAATGCTCCTCTTCATTTCAGATTCCATAATGCCGCGTTCTTTTGCCCATTTGCCAAAAATTGTTTCCTGTTCTGCCATAAATCTGCCTCCTGACTTGACAAGTATTATCCCCTGTTAACTGTTGGTCATAATCAATCCGTATGTTCCTTTTGGGAAACCACCTATCTACCAATCGTGACTATTATAGTACCCTTTTGGGAATCCGCTGACTGACGAGCAAAAACGGCTCCTGCTCGACCTTATGAAAACAATGTGAAATCCCGTTGATTCTCAAATTGTCAGAATCAACGGGATTTCTTTGAGGGGATTTGTACTTTTTTATTTTACCTTGCGAATTTTTGATACCGTAAAAATAAGGATTGACTTTTTCATGAAAAGATGTTAAATATATCTATGTGCTTGTCAGAGGACTTGCAATCAATATGATTGTTAAAGTGGGATAAGATCCAATGGATTTTATCCCACTTTTTTAATTTAAAGGAGGTTTTATGTTATGAATCCCAAAGCAAAGCAATTATGCAGCTATATCTTTCCGGCTGTAGGAAGCCTGTTTGTCACTTATCTGTATAATGTCATGGATGGTATTTTCGTAGGTCAGGGAATTGGTTCAGCTGCTTTAGGCGCTGTCAATATCGGCGTTCCATTCATTACATTCGCTGTAGCCATTGTTTCAATGTTCCCCATGGGAGGTGCCACTATTATTGCCATCAGAATGGGACGGGATGACAAGGATGGGGCAAATAATGCTTTCATGACAGCCTTAACACTGACTGTCCTGACAGCGGTTATTCTGACAGTTGTTGGAACTGTTTTTTCACAGCAGATCGTGGATTTAAGCGGCGCACGTAAGCTGGGGGAGGAAATGCGCAGGATGTCGACAGACTATCTTTTTTACTATTCCGCATTTTCACTTCCCATGCTGATGAGCAACTGCCTTTCCGTATTTGTCCGGAATGACGGTTCCCCTACTCTATCCTTTGTGGGTATGTGTACAGGGGCAGTATCCAATATCTTTCTTGACTGGCTTTTTATTTTCCCGCTTCAGATGGGCGTGATTGGGGCTGCTGTTGCCTCCGGATTGGGACAGATTGTCTCACTTCTGGTTCTGCTGTCCCATTTCATCCGTAAACATGGAAATCTCCGAATTCGGCGTTTTACAATACAGCCTGTGCTGATCAGGAAGATCTGCAAACGCGGCGCTCCCGAAGCTGTCACACAGCTTACTACCCCGGTTACAGCCCTGTGTTATAATTTGATTCTTGCCGGTCTAGTAGGCGATATTGGGGTATCCACCTACAGCGTCCTAAGTTTTATCTATTCTCTGGCAAATGCAGTTCTTTCTGGTGTGGCACAGGGATTACAGCCGCTTTGGGGCAACAGTTATGGAAAACAGGATACAAAAGAAATCAACGACTATTTTCGCTTTGGCATGACAATCAATCTTATGCTGTCAGTTCTGGTTTCTGCAGTTCTGATTCTCTTTGATGAACCAGCCATCCGCATTTTCAGCCAAGACATGGAGCTGATCAATGCAGCATCCAAAGCATTGCCGGTTTTTGCCCTGTCCTTTATTCCCATGGCTTTAAATCTGGTCTACACCTCACTGCTTTATTCCACGAAAAGGACAAAGCAGTCGGATATCATTGCCATATGCAGGGGAATCGTAATAAAAGCAATCGCCATATTCTGTATCCCTATTATATTCGGAAGCAACACAATCTGGGCAGCCCCGCTCGTTGCTGAAATGATTACATTTGCCATTGCGGTTATCCTTACCAGAAAAACAAAGCTGATTTATCAATAGATTACTTAGCAGGTTTCTGTTTCATAAGGAAAAATAACCTTTTTAAACTTTTTTATTTTGCCTTACAAGGGGGTTCAAATCAGTTAGAGGGGTTCAAATTACATTATAAGAACAGCTCACTATTTCAGAACATAAAAAGAAAAGGCTTCCAGCAAATTATCGAATCTGCCGAAAGCCTTTATTTCAAGCGTTCTTTATACATTTTAGGAAACTGGATTGTATCAAAATGCGGTTTTACATATCAATATAGACATCGACCTCATTCCAGCCACGTTGTATGTTGTATCCATCATCTTTCTTTTACCTCCCGACCATCTCAGAATCCATACCTCGTGCGGCAAAATGGCTCCACAGGTTTTACCCCGCATGAATATCTTACCGGAGAATCCACCGCCGCGCAAGGATACGGCAGGCCGCGAGACTTTCTGTTATTTGGAACCGCTGGCAGCTGGAACGGCTTCTGACATAGCGCGTCTGACTGCCAGCTGTTCCAGCGTCTTTCCCAGGTCCTTTTCTCCCGAAAAAAAGCTGGTGACGCGATAAATTGTTTTCCCGATCCGCACCTCTTTGTAGGAGCTTGTCGGGGTTGTCTGTTTGGTCATAAAGACGCGCCTCCGTTCAAAAACTGTTTTTCACATACCGGCTGCGCGGTATTCCTGTTCCAGCCGGGTCCCCACAAACAATGACAGTGAGAGATAAACGCTATCCTTGTATCACTAACCAAATCAAATTATAATAGAGGTAGATATTTTTTTGAAATGTCCGAGCGTTGTAACATCTCACCCCGATTTTCAAGGAAATTTTTTGACTGCTGTAACATTTCGCGGACATTTGGGTTTTACAATGGCCTTATCAAATATGGAGGTGATACAGCTATGGCATGGCTTTTTGAGAATGGCACCAGCGCCATTGTACTTTCCCTCAATCCCGACAACGCAATTGCGGAAGATCGCCCCGCCGAGATCCATGCACTTCAAGCAGAAAACCCACTGGATAAACGAGGCCTTTTCATAAAGACTGATTGAGGGAACCGCAGACCGTCAGAAACTTATCAATGGAAAAGACGTTATCGTTGATAATTCCGCAGGAACGATTACCTATGATGAAAGAAAATGTTTCCAACTTTAACATGACCTGTATTGTAGATGTGGAAAGGGATCGGCTTACGGACTTTGAGAATAAGCTTTTCCAGTTGGCGGAAAATCATGGAGGGATAGAAGTTTTCAAGTTACTATTCACAGTCAGATAAAAACAATGGAGTAAATTTCCCTTTATCAGAAAATTATGTGTTCCGCAACACGGGACATTTGCCTGTTATACTATCTGCAAAAAGCAAAGGAAGTGAGGATATGAAACAGATTTTAATTGTCGAGGATGACAGTTTTTTGAATAAGATGTTAGCCTATAACCTGACCGCAGACGGATACGGCGTGACTTCTGCCCTAAATGCCAGAACCGCAGCCGATGTCCTGCGCCAGCGGGAATTTGATTTAGTGCTGCTGGACATCAATCTGCCGGACGGGAATGGTTTTGAACTGTGCAGGCTGATAAAGCCCCAGCACCAGGACACCATCGTAATCTTCCTGACCGCTAACGATCAGGAGAGCGACCAGATACGGGGCTATGAGATGGGCGCGGTGGACTACATCACAAAGCCCTTTGTGATCGGGGCCTTGCAGCGGAAAGTCAAAGCCATGTTCGCCATGCTGGAACATCACAAACCGGCCAGGGACATTTACGACGACGGGAGGCTGTTTATGGACTTCTCGGAGCAGACGGCTTCCTTAAACGGCAAGCCCCTGACCCTATCCCCGATGGAGTACAAAATGTTGAACCTGTTCCGCAAAAATCCCCGGCAAGTACTGACCCGTGGGCAGCTTCTGGAAAAGCTGTGGGATATAGACGAGAAGTTTGTGGATGAACACACCCTGACAACCTCCATCAGCCGGATTCGCGGCAAGATCGAATCTGACGGCGGCGCGCCCTACATCAAGACCGTTTACGGCATGGGCTATCAGTGGACGGGAGGCGAGGCGAAATGAAGTTTCAAAACCTATCAGTAAAGCGGCTGTTTGGCCGGGTAGCAATGGAACTTGTCCTCTCTATGTCCGGGATCACCATAGCCCTGTTTTTTGTGACAAAACAGGCAGCGGTGCTGCTGACTGGCGGGGCGCTGCTGCTGTGCGCCCTTGTGGAGATTTTTGTACTGACGCAGGCGTTTGGAAAGCGGCTGTCACAGTTTACCGCTGACCTGTGCCAGACCTTAGACCACATGATCGCCGGGAACGAAGCGCCCCAGCGCCCGGAGGACCGTGAAACCCAGCTTGCCAGAATCGGACACCGGCTGGCAAGGCTCTATCAGATCATGCAGGAGAACCGCCGTCTTGTGGACGAGGAACGGCAGGAGTTACAGACCCTTGTATCGGATATTTCCCATCAGGTGAAAACGCCGGTAAGCAATCTGAAAATGGCGACGGACACCCTGCTGGAAAAGCCCATGACCGAGGCGGAGCGCACTGACTTTATCCAGGGAATCCGCAGCCAGACGGATAAGCTGGACTTTCTCTTTCAGGCCCTTGTGAAAACCTCCCGGCTGGAAACGGGCGTGATCCAGTTGGATAAGAAACCGTGCCGCCTCTTTGATACCGTGGCGCAGGCCATGAGTGGGATCGTGTATGCAGCGGAGAAAAAGGAAATCGCCGTGTCTGTGGACTGCCCGGAGGATTTGACCGTTTCCCATGACAGCAAGTGGACATCCGAAGCCCTCTTTAACCTGCTGGACAATGCGGTGAAGTACACCCCGGCAGGCGGGAAAATCGCTGTGTCGGTGGTACTGTGGGAAATGTATGTGGAAATCAAAGTAGCCGACACCGGCAAGGGCATTTCCGAAAGCAAGCAGGCCTCCATCTTTCGGCGCTTCTATCGTGAGGAAGAGGTGCACGAACAGCAGGGCGTTGGCATTGGCCTGTATCTGGCCCGCAAGATCGTAACGCGGCAGGGCGGCTATATCAAAGTGGTTTCGGAGCCGGGCATGGGTTCGGAATTTTCCATTATGCTGCCGACAAAATAGAATGCGGCGGATGGCCATTCCCGGCTAGAACGAAAAATCACTATAAATGAGCTTTTAGACTACCTCCTTATTGCGCTGGTTGTTTTAGTGGCTGCCGCCGTCGTTATATACAATATATTCCATATTTCTATCACACGAAAAGTTCAAGAGTATGGACAATTACGAACCATCGGTATGACTTCAAAACAAATGAAGCAGTTAATTATGCGAGAGGGTCGCCGAATTGCATTACCAAGCATTGTTGTAGGGATAATAGCAGGTGCGGTTTTGGGCTATATTATTCTGCCGGAGGGGTGGAATACTCTAAACTTTTTGAAAGCAGCTCTATTTTCCTTTGTATTTGGAATTTTGACAGTATCACTTAGCATACATTCACCTGCAAAAATAGCGAGTAAAACCTCGCCCATGAAGGCTTTGAGATTTTCAAGTTACTCAATAGACAAATCAAATAAAAGAAACCGTAGATACAGGATTACTCCTTTGAGATTAACTATTTTGAATTTAGGCAGAAGTAAAAAGAGAAGTTTTTTGACGGTTTTATCGCTGGGCTTGTGCGGAGTAATACTAATTAAAAGCGGTATTTTGCTGGCAGTTGGTCTTACCAGACGACAACTTTGTAAAACACGCATTTTTGAGGGTGAAGCATTGGTTATTGGCTCTATCTTAATTGCCTCTCTAATTGGTATTCCTGTCGGTTATCTTGCAGCGAACACTTTTAGAATCACAGGCGCGGTTGAACAATACATTTTCCCGTTCAAAGAATATAGTATATTCTTAGTCGTATTGATTGTAATAGATATACTGTTAGAATTTATCTTGAATCGTTCCATGAAAAAACAATCTCTGATTGAACAAATGCGGGCGATGGAATAAGCGTATAAAATTGGGAGGATTTATCTATGGATAACGATAAAAGAAAATTAACAGAAAAAGAATTGAAGCGTAAAGATGGCTTTGAAAAAAAAAGCTCTGAAAGAAAATCGAATTATCTGTTGTCGGAACTATTGACATGAGCGATACGGACTATAACGGAACATATTTCTTTGTCCCGGCAAATGTACTATCCGAGATATATCCAGAGAAGAAAAATTTTATCGCTGTATTTGTTATAAATGCACATGAAAATATTTCTATTATTCAAGGAAACGCCTTAGACTTGTCCGATTTCGTTACATGTCACACCCTGACCAATCACTACGCTGATTGGTCAGGAGGATGCACATAAAAGCTGGGATTCAGGCCGTCCATTGCCGTAGGCAATTTTAAATGACGGCCTGAGTTACAGGGCACGCCTGGTCAAGGTGTGACCTGTAACCCGATTTCCCAGACAGTCAGTATGACATTACGCATACTTTGACGTTAGAAAAGCAGTGTGCTATAATATCCCTCGTATGAAAAGGGGGAACGCCTATGTACCGGGTTGCCATCTGTGATGATGAACCACACGCCGCAGAGCAGAATGAAGCCATGCTCTGCCATATCCTGGAGGACAGGAACCTGAAACGCGATATTGATTATTCCATCCATTGTTTTTCCTCCCCTGTGCCTTTGCTTGCACAGATGGAAAAACAGCCGTCCGCCTTTCACCTGCTCCTGCTGGACATTAAGCTGAAAAACGACAACGGGCTTTCCCTTGCCGCGCATCTGCGGGAAATAGACGCAGACTGCTCCATTATCTATATCACCGCTTACCGGGATTATGTTTTCGACTGCTTTGACACCCGCCCGCTCCACTACCTGCTCAAACCGGTAGACCAGGAAAGGCTGGCAAGGGTAATTGAACGGGACTTACAGGAAAATTACCACCCGGAACAGATCAGGCTTCTGGTGGATGGCTGCTGGCAGACTGTGGATGCACGGAACGTCCTCTATGCAGAAGCTACCAGCCATAAATCCGCCGTCCACCTGCAAGGGGGAGAGGTTTTGTATATCAACCAGAATTTTTCCGACCTGCTCCCCCGCCTGAATGGGAAACGGTTCTGCCGCGTCCATTTCAGCATCCTTGTGAACCTGGAACACGTTTACCGCCTGGCGGACAGCGCCCTCACGCTGGATGACGGCCGGGAGCTTCCCGTCAGCCGCTCCCGGAAGAAAGAAGTCAAAAAACAGTATATCGCTTTCATCAAATAAAAAAAACAGCCCTTTCCGGTTCACAAAAGGGCTGGTTTTTTTATGCCATTGGATACAGCAAATCATTCAGCGCAGAAATCCCGCCGCAGGCAGCGGCTCCGGTTCTACAAAAAGCCCTGTCATTCTTCCGGCATCTGCAAAGCTGTGGCGGCAGAAAACATTCCAGAAGGAAATTCCAGCAGCAGCTCGCTCTGATATTTCTGTGCCACGGCCTGCACTGCTTTCAGGCCATAACCGTGAACCGTCCTGTCTGCCTTTGTCGTGCGGCACAGGCCGGTTTTTTCATCATATTTTACCGGGCCGAACCGTGGATTCTCCACGCCGATGTATAAATGCGCTCCCCGGATGTGTATGCTGACCCGGAGCCATTTTTCCGCCCCTGCGGGTGCAAGGGCGTTGGCATCCAGGGCATTTTGCAGCAGGTTCATCAAAACAGTGCAAAGCTCTGTATCTGGAAACGGCAGCGTTTCCGGAGCGCTCACCTCATGCTCCACTTTAATCCCCTGCTTCTGTGCGCGGGCCAGGATCGTGGTCAGGACTGCGTTGATGGCCGGATGTGCAACGTATACCATAGCAGGAACCGCCTCCACATCCGACAGCAGGCCGTCCAGATATGTTTCCAGCCTGTCCCATGCCCCAGCCTGGGACAGTTTCTGCATGACGGTGTAATGATTTACAGTTTCATGCCGCATCCTGCGGAGTGATTCATCGCTCTCCTGAACCACCGCAAGCTGTTCCTGGGCCATGCTTTCCCGTGCGGCCAGCACCTGCATCTGTGTTTCCCGCGCCGCCAGAAAGCGAAGCTGAGTGTTGTTTTTCAGATTAAAAGAGCATTCGATTTGCAGATTATTTTTTTCTAAAAGGAGCTCCGTATAGACTTTTCATCACATTATTTGAACATGGTTCTGCACATTATCCGAAACTGAAAATACCCCTATGCAAATTAATTGCGCAGGGGTATCTCTTCCCAGAGAGGTCAGAATGGAAGCTCATCTTCTTCTGTCAGTGGTTCAGGATATTTATATTGCAGGTACGCATACAGCAAGCCTCTCTCTTTCAAGAAATCTACCAGGGTGAGGATCTCGCAGCCCAGAAAGGTCTGCGCCT
>CAJSZT010000039.1:0-54122 GCA_910573785.1 Lachnospiraceae bacterium
CTGTTAATACTTTTTCTCAAGTCTGCCAAATCGTCAGGCTCAATGTTTATGCCCAAAATCAAAATACATCGTTCTATTTTTATGTTTTGAGAAAGCAATAACATAAATATGGCGTATATTTCCGTGGTTTTGTGGGGATATGTTTTTATTTTGTACTCATGTGGACAGATGAATCGTTTTGTAAGTTTTGCAGGGAGTTTAGGAGGATGGACTATGAAGAGAGAGGAAATACTGGAAAAAAGCAGAGAGGAAAACGGCGGGCAGGATTTGTTTGAAAAAGAAGTTCTGAGAGAAGGCGGAGAATTGGGAATCTATATGGTGTATATTGCAGCTGCATTGTTCTGCCTGATCAGCATTTTTGCGACTGGAAGAGCAGGGTACGACCTGTGGGCAATGGCGCACACCCTGCTGGCAGTTGGGTATACGGTGAAATTAAAGGAATGCCGGAGGAAGCGCTGGCAGGATATCACTCTTACGGCAGTGCTGTGGGGCGGAATCCTATTGAACTCTGTAATGCACTTTAGGAATTTGCTCACGGCTGCTGTGATTTTGTAGGAGGACGGCTATGGAACTTATTCTGAAAAATCATCTGAAGGAAGTTCGGACCGAACAAAAGCTGTCCCAGGCAAAGCTGGCGCAGATGGTCGGCGTCTCGCGCAATACCATCAGCTCAATCGAAACAGGGCAGTTCAATCCCACCGCAAAGCTGGCGCTGATCCTGTGCATCGCGCTGGACAAGAAGTTTGAAGAATTGTTTTATTTTGAATGATGACATGAAAGCGAAGTGAAGAGTGATTCATGACGGAAGAGGGATGGAAGCTCTTCTGGCCATGAATCACTTCCTTTTTGTCCGAGCTGCTATCCAAAGAGATGATTCAAATGGAAACGTAATATATGTTGCTTTTTGAAACTTCTTGTGCTAAAATAAATAAAAAGGAAGGATGTGGAGCGGAAATGAAAACAAAATTTCATGAATATCTGACAATGTTTCGGAAGCAAAAAGGTTTTACACAGGCACAGATGGCTGAAAAGCTTGAGATTTCCCGGTCTACCTATGCGAATTATGAGTCAGGGAACCGCTCGCCCAATCTGGAAGCGCTGGAATATATCAGCGAGATTCTGGGCTGCTCTATGGACGATCTGTTTGGAAAAACCATGGTTCAGTCTTCCAATCCTATACTCCGTGAGGAGCCGCTGCCTTATTATGCCGATGTGAAGGCGCCCCGGAGGGGACCGGGCAGAAGATTGGCGATCGGTACACAGGATTTCCGCAAGCTGCGTGAAAGGAAGGCATATTATGTGGATAAGACACAGATGGTGGAAGAATTTTTGGAATCCTGGTATGAGGTGACTCTGATCACCAGGCCGAGACGCTTCGGAAAGACTCTGAATATGTCTATGCTGGCGGAGTTCCTGGATTGTACGAAGGACTCCGCGGCCTTGTTTGCGGACACCCGGATCAGCGGCAGCTATCTGATGGAGGAGCTGAACCGGCATCCGGTGATTTTCCTTTCCTTCCTGAATGTAAAGGGCGATTGCGCGGACAGGATGCTGGATGAGCTGAGGATCACACTGAAACAGGAATATGAAAGATACCTTCCCATTGTCAATGACGGTTCCCTGCCGGATGTGCAGAAAAAGATGTTCGACTGCAATTATGAGCATCTGTACAAGGCCGGCATCACAGAAGAGAAAAAAGGCTGCATTCGCCGCGCGGTTGCGGAATTGTGCCAGATTCTGGAAGTATATTACGGTAAGAAGATATACCTTCTCCTGGACGAGTACGATACGCCCTTCATCACCGCAAATGCAAAAGGGTATTACAATGAGATCAGTGATCTCCTTGCAGAGATGCTGTCCTCATCCCTGAAGGGGAACCCATCTCTGGAAAGGGCGCTGCTGACAGGAATCCAGCGTGTCGCAAAGGAAAATATTTTTTCGGGACTCAATAATCTGATCGTGTGTACGGCAAAGGACCCGGAATATTCAGACTGCTTTGGATTTACGGAAGAAGAGACGGCAGGACTTTTGGACTATTGCGGAGTGGAGCTTACGGAAGAGGTCAGAACCATGTATGACGGGTATCTGTTCGGAACAACAAAAGTCTATAACCCGTGGTCTGTCTCATGCTATGCGGCCAGAAAGGAGCTGGAGCCTTACTGGGTGAATACCAGCGAGAACAGTATCCTGAAAAATGCATTCGAACAGAGGGGAGAGTCGTTTGCCGGAAAATATAACGAATTGATCGAGAAGGGGATCGTGGAGGCAAAGGTAGAACTGGCGGTTTCTTATTATGAGGAGCCGGATGATGCCTCACTCTGGGGACTTCTGCTCAATGCCGGGATGATCACCGTCCAGGAAAAGACAGGAGATAAAATCTACAAGCTTCGGATCCCCAATTACGAAGTCCGGGAAGCTTTTCAGGAGCTGACCGCCTTCTATTTGAAGGTGGAGGACGGACATATATCGGATATGCTGAGATGCCTTCGGACAGAGTCCATGGAGGAATTTGCCGAATGGTATCAGAGGATTTTATGGAAGCTCCCTTCCTATCATGATCTGAAAAGTGAAAACAGCTATCACATGATGATGCTGGGAATGTGTGCGTTTCAGTATCGGAATTATGATGTAAAGAGCAACCGGGAAAGCGGCGCCGGGAGAAGTGATATCATCCTCTGTGCGAAAAAACAGGAACTGCCCCATATGATCCTGGAATTCAAATATACAAAAGAGGAGACAGAGGATCTGGGTGAACTTGCGCTGGACGCGATCGGCCAGATCAAGCATAAAAAATATGACGCGGAAATGACAGGCACCGTGTATTTTATCGGACTCGCGCATTTTGGAAAAAATGTGCAGGTCCGATGGGAGAAAAAAGAAATCCGGAGCTGTAAAAAATAGAACCACCAGATCGTGCGGATAATACGGAGCGGCAGATTTCATCGTCCGTGAGTATATGTCTTTACAGCTTCGGAGCGGCAGGGAGAATGCTATGAGTCTATATGCGATCGGAGACCTCCATCTGGCCTTTTCTGTCGATAAACCGATGGATATTTTCGGCAGAGTATGGGAAAATCATGAGAAGAAGATCTGGAAATATTGGAATAAGCGGGTGACGGACCGGGATACGGTTGTGATCACCGGGGACCATTCCTGGGGAAGGAACTTGGAGCAAAGCAGGAAGGACCTGGATTTTATCGCGGAGCTGCCCGGAAGAAAGATCCTGCTCCGCGGCAATCACGATATGTTCTGGGATGCCAAAAAGACCCGGCGGCTGAATGAACAGTTCCGTGGCAGGCTGGAATTTCTGCAGAACAACTTTTTTACCTGCCAGGGCTATGCGCTGGTCGGGACAAAGGGCTATTGCTATGAAGGTCTGGATACTTACGAACATTTTGAAAAGATCAGAAACCGGGAACTGGAACGTCTGCGGATTTCCTTTGAGGAGGCACGTGCTGCAGGTGAAGAGAACTATATCATGTTCCTGCATTATCCGCCCACCAGCATCGGGGAGGCGGAAAGCCCGTTTACCAGGATGGCGGAGCTGTACGGCGCGTCAAAGGTGATCTACTCCCATTGCCATGGAAAGGAGAGATATGACGACAGCTTCAAGGGCTATGTAAACGGGATCGAGTATAAGCTGGTTTCCGGGGATTACCTGAACTTTAAACCGGAGTTGATTTTAGAATAGAAGCTGCCGGTTGTCCGGAACAGGCGTCTAGAAACCGACGATCGGAGCAGCGATCATATTTTTTGTTACTATTCACAGTCATTTCACTCACATGCGCAAAAACAGCCAGCAAAGCTGTCTGCCGATGCTTCGCATCTAGACTTTTTACTTATGTGGGTGAAGTGACTGATTCCAGCCAGATAAAAACTGTCAATCAGCTTCTTACAAGCTTCGCTTGAAGAATCCGACTGCCATTTTTTATCCGACTGTGAATAGTAACCTATTTTTTATAAAATTTGAGAAAAACTCTTGACTTTCCACCTTGTGGAAGCTGTATAAACAAAATAAGACACCGAGGGAGATAAGGAGCGGGAACATGAAGATCAAGCAGGTTGAGGAACTGGTGGGCATCACAAAAAAGAATATCCGGTTTTACGAGGATCAGGGGCTTCTGGAAGTGAAGCGCGCGGAAAACGGATACCGGGAATATAGCTTAAATGATGTAAAACGTCTCCAGGAGATCCGGCTTCTGCGGAAGCTGGCCATTCCCATTGAGGATATGCGGCAGATGTACGCGGGACAAAAAAGCCTGCGAAGCTGCCTGGAATACCAGGTGGAGGAGATGGAGCGCCAGAAAAAGAATCTTGTGCAGGTCCAGGCATTCTGCGAAGAGCTTCTGAATGCGGATCTTTCATTGGAAACACTCGACGCGACCCAGTGTCTGGAACAGATGGAGCGGCTGGAAAAGGAGGGAACGAATTTTATGGATGTGAGAAAAACAGATGTTCATAAGAAAAAAATCATTGGAGCAGCTCTGGGCGGCGGGATCATGGTTATATTTATGGCTGCAATGATCGGGATCACGATCTGGGGCAGTATGGAAGATCCGGTTCCGATCGGGTTTATGCTGTTCATGATCGGAATCCCGGCAGCAGTGATCATCGGTGTGATCGCGGCGCTGATCGGAAGAGTAAAAGAGATCAAAGGAGGAGAAGAAGATGAAGCTTCTAAGTATTGATTATATCCCGGGCACGGAGATCGAGGCGCTGGATATGGTAAAAGGAACTGTAGTGCAGACAAAGAATTTCGGCAAGGATTTTATGGCCGGGATGAAAACGCTGGTCGGCGGAGAGATCGTAGGTTATACGGAAATGCTCAACGAGGCACGTCAGATTGCGGTCAAGAGAATGGTGGATGAGGCGAAGGCACTTGGCGCGGATGCGGTGATCGGAGTGAAGTACGGCTCATCACAGGTCATGCAGGGGGCGGCGGAGGTGATCGCCTATGGAACCGCTGTAAAATATCTCTAACTGTACGGTTGGAATGGGGCTGTTGCACGAATATAGTGCTTCAGTCCTATTTTTGATATGGGCTTTAGCCTGTTGAGCATGGCGTAGTTTTTCGTGTTCCGAAAAATGGATGTGCAAGTACCACATTGTCTTCACTCCCAAGTATAGACGAAAAATAATTTATAATCAATTCATACTTCTCAGTGCGAAACATTTCCCAGAGCTGTCTGGTATCGGCCATTTTTTATCCGACTGTGAATAGTAACCGGCAGCTTTTCTGCTGCTCCGTGTTGAGAAATGTGGGGAGGTCATGTATAATGGCAGGTATAATAATATGGTGAAAGGTTACGATAGATTTATGAAAAAGATACTCATTGTGGAAGATGACAAAGGCCTGAATGACGGTCTTGTATATGATCTGCGGGAGGAGGGCTATGAGGTGTCCTCCGCGCTGACAGCTATGCTGGCTCTGAAAACATTCCGGCTGCAGGAACCTGATCTGGTGCTGATGGATGTGAACCTGCCGGACAGCGACGGCTTTACCCTCTGCAGCCAGATGAAAAGGCTGAGGGATGTGCCGGTTATTTTCCTGACGGCCCGTGACTTGGAGCAGGATGAAATGCGTGGGTTCGACTGCGGCGCCGACGACTATATGACGAAGCCGTTCAGCATGGCGCTGCTCCATAAAAGGATCGGTGCCGTATTGAAACGTTCCGGCAGGGGGAGGGAACAGAATCTCTATTCGGACGGCCATTTGACCGCGGACTTTGATAAGGCAGATGTGACACTGGATGGAAAGCCGCTGACTCTGACACCGACAGAGTATAAGCTGATGAAGCTGTTCATCGACCAAAGGGGAAAGGTCCTGACACGGCAGATGATCCTGGAGAAGCTGTGGGACGCCAATGGAAATTATGTGGATGAGCATGCGCTGACCGTAAACATCGGACGGCTGCGCAGAAAAGTGGAGCAGGACGGGAACAAATACATCAAGACGATTTACGGGATGGGGTATATGTGGGAGGTTCGTGATGCGTGATCCATTTTCATTCCGACGGCAGAACCGCTGTGCGATTTGTATCTGTATCCTGATGCTGCTGTCAATCCCGATCCTTTTGTGCTTTCAAATAGATTGGGCGGCTTATGTGGTTCTGGCAGCAGGCGGGATTGCATTTTTCGTATTGTTTCACGCGTACCAGCGCAAGGTCATGGACTTTTTCGACGAGGTCAATGAAGGCATGGATCAGATGCTTTCCGGGAGAAGCGATGTTCCGCTTCCGGAGGTAGAGGATCAGGAGAATCTATTTGCCCGCTTTGTGTCAAAGCTGTCGAGGCTCTACGAAGCCCTGCGGATCGCCGAAGCCGGTGCGGATGAGGAAAAACGCGTGATGCAGGGAATGGTCGCAGATCTTTCCCACCAGATCAAGACCCCGGTCGCGAATATAAAAATGGATCTGGAGCTGCTTTCCGCCAGAAAAATGCCTCCGGATCAGCAGCAGGAATTTTTGGGACGGACGCTGCACCAAGCAGATAAGATGGATTTTCTGATCCAGTCCGTCATTAAGATGAGCCGGCTGGAAAGCGGCGCGATCCGGATCCTTCCCCAGCAGGCCGATTTTGCGGTGACACTGGCAAATGCGCTGCTGAGCGTGAGCACGGCGGCAGACCGGAAGGGAATCGAGATCGCCGTGGACTGTCCTCAGCCGTTTCCGGTCCGGCATGACCCGAAATGGACGGAGGAAGCGGTCTTCAATCTCCTGGATAATGCGGTCAAATATTCTCCGGAGGGAGGAACCATAGAGGTGCGGGTAGAAATGCGTGAGGCCGGGGCGTACCTGTCGGTCACGGATCACGGAATGGGTATCCCGGAAGAATGGCAGGGGGCTGTCTTTTCCAAATTTTTCCGTGTGCCTGCAGTCCACAATCTGCCCGGCGCAGGTGTAGGGCTGTACCTGACCCGGCAGATCCTGGAAGCCCAGGGGGGATATGTGACGGTGAGATCGACTGTAGGAGAAGGGAGCACGTTTGCGGTGCGATTCCTGTGAATAATAAATAAATTATTACTATTCACAGCTGCTTCACACACATGTGTACAGAAAATCTGCCGCTGGCAGATTTTCTGTATGCTAAGGCAAAAACAGTCAGTAAATAGTAACAATAAATCAAGATAAATTAGCACTCGCCTCTTGACAGCGCTAACAACTTCTGTTATTGTTATATTGTCAATAGAACAACATAACAATCCATTCACAGCAAACTGTTGCTGCAAAAGAGGAGGTTTCAGTATGAATATAAATAAATTTACGCAGAATTCCATGCAGGCAGTGCAGGCCTGCGAGAAGTTGGCCTATGATTACGGCAATCAGGAGATCGCGCAGGAGCATCTGCTGTATGCGCTGATCACGCAGGATGACAGCCTGACCTTAAAGCTTTTGGAGAAAATGGGCTTCCAGGCATCCTACATCGTGAACCGTGTGGAAGAGCTGCTTGCGAAGCGTCCCAAGGTGCAGGGAGGCAAGGTCTTTGTAGGACAGGATCTGAACAATGTGCTGATTCATGCGGAGGATGAGGCATCGCAGATGGGAGATGAATATGTCTCCGTGGAGCATCTTTTCCTGGCGCTTTTGAAGTATGCCGGCCGGGAGATGAAGGCATTTCTGAAAGAAATGGGTATCAGCCGGGAGGGTTTTCTGCAGGCATTGTCCTCTGTCCGGGGCAACCAGCGGGTGACCAGCGACAATCCGGAGGCGACATACGATACCTTGAATAAGTACGGCCAGGATCTGGTGGAGCGTGCCCGGGATCAGAAGCTGGATCCGGTCATCGGACGTGACGAAGAGATCCGGAATGTGGTCCGGATCCTGTCCCGTAAGACGAAGAACAATCCGGTGCTGATCGGAGAGCCGGGCGTCGGCAAGACAGCCGTAGTGGAAGGGCTTGCCCAGCGGATCGTAAAGGGAGACGTGCCGGAAGGACTGAAGGAGAAGACCATTTTCTCCCTGGATATGGGCGCCCTGGTTGCCGGAGCAAAATACCGGGGAGAATTTGAGGAGCGTCTGAAGGCTGTGTTGGAGGAAGTGAAGAACAGCGACGGCAGGATCATCCTTTTCATTGACGAGCTGCATACGATCGTAGGCGCGGGCAAGACAGACGGCGCCATGGATGCGGGCAATATGCTCAAGCCCATGCTGGCCCGGGGGGAGCTGCACTGTATCGGCGCTACCACGCTGGACGAGTACCGCCAGTATATCGAAAAGGATGCGGCGCTGGAGCGGCGGTTCCAGCCGGTGATGGTGGAGGAGCCTACGGTGGAGGACGCGATCTCCATCCTCCGGGGACTGAAAGAGCGATATGAAGTATTCCACGGTGTGAAGATCACGGACAGCGCGCTTGTGGCGGCGGCCATGCTTTCCCATCGGTATATATCCGACCGATTCCTGCCGGATAAGGCCATCGACCTGGTGGACGAGGCATGTGCGCTGATCAAGACGGAGCTGGATTCCATGCCCACGGAGCTGGACGAACTGAGCCGGAGGGTGATGCAGCTGGAGATCGAAGAGGAGGCTCTGAAAAAGGAAGACGACCGTCTGAGCCAGGAGCGCCTGATCCATCTGCAGGAAGAATTGGCAGAGCTGCGGGAGGAATTTTCCGGGAAAAAGGCTCAGTGGGATAATGAAAAATCCTCTGTGGAGCGGGTGCAGAAGATCCGGGAGGAGATCGAGCAGGTCAACAAGGAGATTCAGAAGGCGCAGCAGGATTACGACCTGAATAAGGCGGCGGAGCTGCAGTACGGCCGGCTGCCTCAGCTGAAAAAGCAGTTGGAATCCGAGGAAGAGCGGGTAAAAGAGAAGGAGCTTTCTCTGGTACATGAAGCCGTGACGGATGAGGAGATCGCCAGAATCATTTCCCGGTGGACGGGGATCCCGGTGGCCAGGCTGAACGAAAGCGAACGCAGCAAGACCCTGCATCTGGGAGATGAACTGCATAAGCGGGTGATCGGCCAGGAGCAGGGCGTGGAGCTTGTGACAGAGGCCATCATCCGGTCCAAAGCCGGGATCAAGGATCCTTCTAAGCCCATTGGGTCATTCCTGTTCCTCGGCCCCACCGGCGTAGGCAAGACCGAGCTGGCAAAGGCGCTGGCGCAGAGTCTGTTTGACGACGAAAACAATATGGTCCGGATTGATATGAGCGAGTATATGGAGAAATATTCCGTATCCCGCCTGATCGGAGCGCCTCCAGGATACGTAGGATACGACGAGGGCGGACAGCTTACCGAGGCAGTCCGCAGGAAGCCTTACTCTGTGGTGCTGTTTGATGAGGTGGAAAAAGCACATCCGGATGTATTCAATGTGCTTCTGCAGGTATTGGATGACGGGCGGATCACCGATTCCCAGGGACGGACGGTGGACTTTAAGAACACCATCCTGATCATGACCTCCAACATCGGAGCGCATTTCCTGCTGGAAGGCATTCAGGAGGACGGTACGCTGACAGAGGAAAGCCAGTCCATGGTGATGAACGAGCTGAGGGCCCATTTCCGACCGGAATTTCTGAACCGGCTGGATGAGATCATCATGTTCAAGCCTCTGACCAAATCCAATATCAGCGGGATCGTTGACCTGCTGGTGGCGGATGTCAATCTGCGTCTGTCAGAAAAGGAGCTGTCCATCAAGCTGACCGAAGGCGCCAGGAATTTCGTTGTGGAAGGCGGCTATGATCCCATGTACGGCGCGCGGCCGCTGAAGCGGTATCTCCAGAAAAATGTGGAGACCCTGGCCGCGAAGCTGATCCTGGCAGGAAATGTGGGCCGTGGAGATACGATCGTCATTGATGTGGTTGATGGGAAGCTGGAAGGACGGTGTGTGCATTGACGGGATACCTGTGTTAGCAGACACAAAAAAAGGAGCTTCGTCCGATAGGGCCAGGGCGGAGTTCTTTTTTGTGTCTTGATCTTTTCAATGGACGGGCGCGTTTCCCAAGGTGAATATCACCGGAGAATCCATTTTTCTCCGATCCTTTTTAAAGAAATAATTTATAAAAAAGAGCAGATTTGTAAAAAATAACGGCAATATGCAAGAAAAAAACGAATTTATTTGGGAAAATTTGTCGCTATTTCATTGCTTTACCGTCATGAAGGATTGACAAATCATTATTAATTTGCTATTATAATCCGCAGTGAGGAACGCTGAGTGTTTGTCATGAAGTAGTGTTCCTTATTTTTAATAGGATGTATTTCCGGGGATTCCCGTGATCACGCGCAGAGGGCTTCCTGGAATGCATTAAGATAAGGAGTGGAAAGCATGTTAAAGTACATTGCAAAGCGAATCGGTCTTGCCATAGTGACGATCTGGGCAGTCGCAACCATTACATTTTTTCTGATGAATATGGTTCCCGGCGGGCCGTTCCTTTCGGAGAAGGCGATCAGTCCGCAGGCAACAGCGGCGTTAGAGGCCAAGTACGGCCTGGACAAGCCTTTATTTCAGCAATATCTAACGTATATCGGCGATGCCCTGCACGGTGACCTCGGCGACAGCTTAAAGCAGCGCGGCCGTACCGTGATGGACATTATCTCAACGAAGTTCCCTGTGTCGGCAAGGGTAGGAGGTATCTCCGTACTGGTAGCCCTGACGCTGGGAATCCCCCTTGGCTGTATCGCAGCCCTGAAGAGAGGGAAGTTTTTAGACAGTCTGATCAGTGTGGTTGCAACCTGCGGGATTGCGGTTCCCAGCTTTGTAATCTGCACGGTGCTCCTGTATTTTTTCGGTGTTAAATTAGGAGTGCTTCCGACGCTTGGAATCGGAACGTGGAAGCACTATATCATGCCGGTTATGGCATTGTCCTTCTATCCTACTGCGTATATCATGAGACTGATGCGGTCTTCCATGCTGGACGTGCTGGGACAGGATTATATGCGTACGGCGAAAGCGAAAGGTGTGTCGGGATTTGTTTCTCTGTTTAAGCATGCCCTTCGTAACGCAATCCTTCCTGTAGTGACCTATGTAGGCCCGATGCTTGCCTATACGGTAACAGGAAGCTTTGTTGTGGAAAAGATCTTTACGATCCCGGGACTTGGCGGTGAGTTCATCCGCGCCATCAACGGACGTGACTATACACTGATCATGGGTACGACGATCTTCCTCGCGACGCTGATCATCGTGATGAACGTGGCCGTGGACATCGTATATAAGATTGTAGACCCGAGAATTAAACTAAAGTAAGGAGTGCAGTGATCATGAAAGAGAATCCGGTCAGCTTTCAGCTGAAACTTAATCCTGAGGATTTCCTGCCTGCAACAGAAGAAGAGAAGCAAAGCCAGGTCATCATGCGGGAGAGTGTGAGCTTCTGGAAGGACGGCGGACGCCGCCTTGTAAAAAATAAAGTAGCAATGACAAGTATCGTGGTTGTAATACTTGTAATGATTTTCTCATTTATCGTTCCTTCGTTTTATCCTTATTCTTATCAGGATCAGATCAAGGGAGGCAACAATCTGGCACCCATGGAATATTCGGCGGATGAGCAGGCAAGGATTGATGCCGGGGAGAAGGTATTTCCCCATGTGTTCGGAACCGATAAACTGGGCCGCGACTATGCCATCCGTGTGATGATGGGGAGCCGCATATCCCTTCTGGTAGGGCTGATCGCCACAGGCATCATCCTGATCATCGGTTCTGCTTACGGATCGATCGCCGCATTTTTCGGAGGATGGGTAGACCTTGTGATGATGCGGATCGTGGATATCATCTATACGATCCCGGATATTCTGCTGATCGTACTTCTGTCCTTTGCATTGAAGGATCCCTTAAGCCGTCTTAAGGATGTGCCGGGCTTTAGCTGGGTCGGGATCGTAGGCGAGAACCTGATCAGTATTTTCGTGGTATTTGCCCTGCTGTATTGGGTTGGTATGGCACGAATGGTCAGAAGCCAGGTGCTGATGCTCAAAGAGAGCGAGTACGTAACGGCAGCCAGGGCGCTGGGTGTGGGAAACGGCAAGATCATTAAGAAGCATTTGCTGACAAACTGTATCGGAACATTGATCGTAACCACGACGCTGCAGATTCCTTCTTCGATTTTTACGGAGAGTTTCCTGAGTTTCCTTGGAATGGGTGTGGCGGTTCCGCTGCCGTCCCTCGGAAGCCTTGCGAGCGACGCGATCAACGGTATGAATACGTATCCGTATCTGTTGTTTATTCCTGCAATTTTGATCAGTTTGATCATCCTGAGTTTCAACCTGCTGGGTGACGGACTTCGGGATGCGTTTGACCCGAAGTTAAAGAATTAGGAACAGACATCTGTTCCGTCCGGGCACGGCGGCCTGATCAGGCAATTGCCGGGACCGGCGGTCTTTTATAGAAGAATTAGGAAAAGCAGCATAGCCTAAGCTATGCAGAAATGAGGAATATATGTCAGAATATCTTGTAGATATAAAAAATGAACGGCTTTCCTTTTTCACACCTGCAGGAGAAGTGAAAGCGCTGAATGATGTGTCCATTCATTTGAGAGAGGGAGAAGTGCTGGGGATCGTAGGCGAAAGCGGCTCCGGCAAATCTGTAACGGCATACAGCCTGATGGGGCTGACGGCCTATCCCGGCAAGCTGATCGGGGGAAGCCTGTATTTCAACGGCCATCAGGTGGAAGAGATGACAGACAAGGAGATGCGCAAGATCCGCGGAAATGAAATCTCCATTATTTTCCAGGATCCCATGACCAGCTTAAATCCTGTGTACACCATCGGCAACCAGATCATGGAGGCAGTCCTGCTCCATACGGATAAGACGAAGGCACAGGCCAGGGATCGGGCAAAAGAGCTTCTGGAGCTGGTTGGAATCAACGAGCCGGAGAAGCGTCTGAGACAGTATCCACATGAGCTTTCCGGCGGTATGAGGCAGCGTGTCATGATTGCCATCGCGCTGGCCTGCGAGCCCAAGCTCTTGATCGCGGACGAGCCCACGACGGCCCTGGACGTGACGATCCAGGCGCAGATTCTGGAGCTGATGATGGAATTGAAGGACAAGCTGGGCATGGCGATCATTATGATCACCCATGACCTGGGCGTGGTAGCCAGCATGTGCGAGCGTATCGCGGTTATGTACGCGGGAAAGGTGATCGAGTACGGTACGACGGAGGATATTTTCTACAATCCGAAGCACCAGTATACGAAGGGGCTGATCCGCTCCATTCCGAGAATCGACGCGAAAGAGCATGAAAGGCTGATTCCCATCGAAGGTACTCCGGTAGATATGCTGAATCCTCCCAAAGGATGTCCCTTTGCGCCCCGGTGCGAGGCGTGCATGAAGATCTGCCTGCGGGAGATGCCTCCGGTTACCAACTTTGACAGGGTTCATTATACCCAGTGCTGGCTGAACCAGAAGGAGGAAATGGAGAAAGGAGCTGCAAAATGAGTGAGAAACAGAACAGCTTCATACAGGTAGAACATTTGCAACAGTATTTCCCGGCAGGCGGCTTCGGAAAGAATAAAAAATATATCCAGGCCGTGGACGATGTATCCTTTACCATCGGCAGGGGCGAGACCCTGGGGCTGGTAGGGGAGTCCGGATGCGGCAAGACCACCACCGGACGTACGCTGCTAAGGCTGTATGAGCCCACCGGGGGCAGGTTTGTTTACGATAATGAAGTGATCTTTGATGTGGAGAAAAAGCAGTTTGTGGACATGCTTCCATACCGGAAGCGGATGCAGATCGTATTCCAGGACCCATATGCCAGCCTGGACCCGCGTATGACGGTGGGGGACATCGTCGGCGAGGCAATCGACGTTCACAAGATGGCGGCAAATAAACAGGAACGCTATGATATCATTATAGAAATGCTGCGAAGGGTAGGACTGAACTCCGAGCATGCCAACCGGTATCCTCATGAGTTTTCCGGCGGACAGAGACAGCGTGTGGGGATCGCGAGAGCCCTTGCGGTGCGGCCGGAATTTATCGTCTGCGACGAGCCGATCTCGGCTCTGGACGTGTCCATCCAGGCGCAGGTGATCAACATGTTTGAGGACCTGCAGGAGGAGATGGGGCTGACCTACCTGTTCATTGCACATGACCTTTCCGCGGTGAAGCATATTTCCAACCGGATCGGCGTCATGTATCTTGGCCGGATGGTGGAGCTGGCGGACAGCTACGAGCTGATCACCCGTCCTTTGCATCCGTACACTAAGAGCCTGATCTCTGCGATCCCCATCGCAGACCCGAAGATCGCGAAGGAGAGCAAGCGTATCGCCCTTCAGGGCGACGTGCCGAGTCCCTTGAATCCGCCGTCCGGCTGCCGGTTCCGTACCAGGTGTCCGTATGCGGATGAGCGCTGTGCCCATGAGGCTCCTGTATGGCGTGAAGTGGACAGAGGACATTTTTCCGCCTGTCATCACATTGACCGTTTGGAGTAGAGATTTGAGGCTCGGCGCGTAAGTGAGGATAAACATATATAGATGCAGGAAAATGCATCCGTATTGTTTATAGAAAACAGAGTGCCCGGCTGTGCCGGAAGCGCTCAAAGTAAAAAAGGAGGAAATCAAATGAAAAAGAAAGTAATCGCTTTATTACTGGCGACTACAATGGCTTTCAGCCTGGCAGCCTGCGGAGGCGGCAATAACCAGGGGGGGGATAATAGTTCATCCCAGAATGGTACGGAAGGTACCGATAATGCAGGCGGGGGTTCCGAAGAGAAGATCCTGTCCGTACAGATCGGACCTGACCCGGAGACCATTGACCCGGCGCTGAACAGCGCGGTTGACGGCGGAAATATGCTGCTGCACTCCTTCGAGTGTCTGCTGACCGTTGGTGAGGACGGACAGCTTACAGAGGGACAGGCAGAAAGCTGGGATACAAGTGAAGACGGCCTGACATGGACCTTCCATTTAAGAGACGGCCTGAAATGGTCTGACGGTTCCGACCTGACAGCAAATGACTTCGTTTACAGCTGGAAGCGTGTATGTGACCCGGAGGTTGCAGCTCCTTATGCGGAGACCGTATTGGGTATGGTAGAAGGCTATGACAAAGCGATTGAAGGCGAACTGGATGCACTTCAGGTAAAAGCAGAGGACGACAAGACACTGGTTGTTACTTTAAGTTCTCCATGTACCTATTTCGGCAGCCTTGCAGCATTTGCTACATTGAGCCCGGTACAGGAAGCAACCATCGAAGCAAACGGCGACGGATGGGCAACTTCAGCAGAGACTTATATTTCTAACGGATCATTCTATGTATCCGAGTGGGTTCCGGGATCACACATCCTGATGAGCAAAAACCCGAATTACTGGAATGCAGATGCAATCAAGCTGGACGGTATCAAGTTCAACCTGATTGAAGATGCGAACGCATCCTACAGCGCATACCAGACAGGCGAAGTTCTGATGATCAAGGACGTTCCGACCGAGGAAATCCCGTCTCTGGAAGGCAATGATGATTACTATGTAGATCCGATCATCGGAACCTATTATCTGAGCCTGAACCTGAACAGAGAGCCGTTCACAGATAAGAACGTTCGTAAGGCTCTGAGCCTTGCAATCGACCGTGATTATGTTGCGAATACACTGATGCAGGGAACCTATTCACCGGCAAGCAACTTCATGGGACCTGGCTGGATTGACACAGACGGCAAGGAATTTATGGAAAATGCAAACGGCGGACAGCCATATATTGACATCAGCAACCATGAAGCAAACCTGGAAGAGGCGAAGAAGCTTCTGAAAGAAGCTGGCTATGAGAATGGGGAAGGACTTCCGTCCATCACCTACTCCACCAATGACACAGGTTACCACAAGGTAGTTGCTGAGTATCTGCAGGAAGCATGGGCAGAGTTAGGCGTTGACCTTAAGGTTGATATCGTAGAGTGGGCAAGTTTTACACCGATGCGTCGTAACGGAGATTATGATGTTTCCCGTAACGGATGGGTTGGCGACTACAGCGATCCTTCCAATATGTTAGATCTGCTGTATTCTACAAACGGAAACAACGACGGTAAGTTCAACAACGCAGATTATGATGCTGCTATGGAGCTTTCCAGAACTACACTTGATCCGGTAGAGCGTTCCACTGCACTTCATGAGGCAGAGGATATCCTTATGGAAGAAACTGGATGCGTTCCGGTAGCTTACTACAATGACTTCTGGCTGCAGAGCGACAAGATCACAGGCTCCTGGCATTCACCGTATGGATACTGGCATTTTATGTATGCGGATATTACAGAAGGAGGAGCAGATACAGAAGGAACTGAGGATACAGAAGGAACTGAGGACACAGAAGGAACTGAGGATGCAGAAGGAACTGAAGACACAGAAGAAGCTGAATAATTGTCCGTAAGCCATATGTAATGGACTGCATATTTGGGACTTCCCGAGAGTGATCGGGGGGTCCTTTTTTTTCGATTGCGAAACGCTTTGTTCTTTTTCTATAAAAATTCAATGACTTTGAATCAGGTCTGTAGTACACTTATTATAAGTATTCAGAACGAGAAAACAGTTGATAAGAAAACCTCAGTAACTGCTATAGACATAAAATTCGGGTGTTTTTTGAAACGGAAATTGACAGCAGAGGCTGGGCATAAGGCGTATAGCCCATGGAATGACAGCCCAGAAACAAAGTTCTGGTGGAAGCAGTGGTATAAACAGGTAATTGAAAGGTGCGTGCAGGCATATAGGTATTTATTTGAACAGTAAAACGCCGCTCCAGTTGTTTTGCATCTGGAATTGAAGGCAGATCATTCTGCCGAAGAAGCGATCCGGCAGATCAAGGACCTCGGGTATGCCCTGAAGTTTCAGGGGAGACTGGGGGAAGAACGGCAGTATACGGGAAGGATCCTGGCTGTCAGAATCGCATATCAGAAGGAAGATAAAAAGCATAGGTGTATGGTAGAGGTTCTTTAAGGAGGAAGGGTTGATGAGTTCGATCACAATTCAGAAAATGGGTATTTCGGATTTGGATACAGATGCTATCGTAAACGCTGCCAATAAAGAGATAGGCCGTTGCGATACAGGATCAGCGGCAATAAGAAAGTTACAAAACAAGCCAGGGAGCTACAACGATTTTGTCAGAATGGCAGTATGCGGTATGGACAAAGCGGCTTTTGAAGGGCTAAAAAATATGCTCCTTGACAGCTATATATCATTTTCAGTTGTCAAAGATGATGATATTACTCTTGATATCTTTGCCGAGAAACTGTGTGATTATTTCTGTGCGGTAGAGCTAAAAACAGGGAAACAGTTTGAAAAAATGCTTGAAGCCTATGTGAACGGGTTGGATGCTATGGTTGAACCCTGTATCGCAAAGACACCCTCTGCAAAGAAAAATGATCCAGACCCGGTTGTTGTACCGAGATCAAGGAAATACTATGAAAAAGCGGCAGAGAGCAAAAGCAAAAAGAATCCGACATTTACACAGCTGACAGATTATTCCCGGTTGATGCTATGCTTGTACACGGCAGTTATCAGAAATAATGGGGGAGTTATCGAGAACTTTGACTATTCTGTAGAAAGTCTTGATCCGGAGATGGTTATTAATGCGATGAAAAAAGAAGAGGTTTCCATTATAGTTCCGTTCCCGAAAAAGAAGAGGTTTGATCTGCATGAACGATACGGTATGGATGAATGTTCTCTGGTCATATCCATCATAATGCTGTGGACAATCATTAACGGAAAAGTCCAAGGAGAGTGTGCTCATGAGTAATGCAATTGTTATCAATACATTGGAGGAATTGAAGGCATTCCTGAACGAAAAAGGCGTAATGGAGATTGCCGTCAGAAATCAGAATAAGAGGTTTAAAGCATTTCAGAAAGTGATGATCAGCAACCCTCCGGAGACGCAGGAAAAAGAACTGACGGAAAAGGTCATACATGCCCTTAACATAAATAAAAATACTGCCATGTATGAGCGGAATCTGAAGCTTCTTGGGGAAATTGCAAAGCTTGAAAAAATTGGAATTCTGCTTAATGGGCTAAATCTATGCGCGACCTGTGCGGGCTTTGCGATAATGTATGCGAAGTTGGATAAGATGAGCATACAGATCAATCAACAGCTCTATCAAATTCAGAAATTGATGAAGCAGAGTCAGGACATACAAAACGATTATGAATTTAACAAAGTTCTTTCCGATCATACAGATATGCTGGACAGTCAGAGAAGACAGCAGCCTTATTCAGAAGGTAAAATGCGGGAACTTGTTGACAGAGAATACAATGTACTTACGCTTTTGATCCGTTCATTTCAGAAGGATACTTCGAGTGATAATAGCACGCTGATTTTTTCCATATTTTCCATGCTTGCTATGTTCACGGTATCCCTACGAACCTTTGACGAGATTTATTTCTTTAATAATCATAAGACATTGAGAGATAAGGATGTATGGCACCTGGCGCATGAGAAATGGATGAGTGTATATGATACTCTTTCATCGGAGTGGTTTATAGAAAAGCTTCAGGATTATGGAACCTTTGAAACGAAACTTACAACGCTGGGGGTTGATATTTACTATATCAGTCTGATGGATCAGGTGGCGGAATTAAAGGAAGAAATTGAGGATAATCAGGCGTTGATCGTTGCGATGGGTGATACTGAGTTGTTTGGCAGGTTTAAGGAAATGAGTTCCAAAGAGATCGCCGACTCGATAGAGGCTGCGTATAAAGAGGCGGGGGCCGGAATGGATGGGACGGTTATAAGAGCCGCCTATCAGGAGGCTATGCAGCTGGCAGCAATGATATAAGAGGAGAATAGCAAATGGACATATCTGTAAAAAATGCGTATGATAGACTGACTTCAGCTTGCAATAGTGTCAATAGATTACAGCAAAAGGAAAGTGAAAAGCGAAAGGAGCAGCTTGCCGCAGATATATACGGTTTTATAAGTCAGATTTCCAAAGCTAATGCCAAGGAAAGATATGCCTATTTTGATGAAGTATATCAGAATGGCAAATATCCGTATCCTGAGCCATATTCTGAACATGTTGATGGATTGTCGGGATTATTTGTATATTTGAAGAGTTTTAGTCAGAGATTAATAAGAACTACGGCTGTTTGTCCTGATGAAATATATATCGCCTTCTTTGCGGAACTGGGAAGATACTACCGTTTGAGCAGATACGATAAAAAGGACATTGATGAACAGGAGTATATGAGATATATCAGGTCTTTGAAGGATAGTATTTCCGAAAGGAACGAAGAGCAGGTTAAAATGCGCCATTCTTCTGCAGTAACAGATAAAGCGGCAGGAGCTGTGGAAAATCTGAATGCTGCGGAGACACAGCATTGCGATGAGCAAAAAAAGAATGTGGAAAATCAATCATCAGAGGCAGAGCCGGAGGAAACATTGGAAGAATTGTTGGCGAAACTGAATACGTTGATTGGACTTGACGGAGTGAAGCATGAAGTAACATCTTTGATCAACCTGCTGAAGATAAAGAAAATCAGAGAATCCAGAGGAATGAAAACAGCAAACGTGTCTAAACATCTTGTGTTTCTGGGAAATCCTGGAACGGGTAAGACGACAGTTGCAAGACTGCTTTCGAAAATCTATAAAAGCCTGGGCGTGTTGGAAAAAGGTCAGTTGGTGGAAGTTGACAGAGCAGGGCTTGTTGCAGGATATGTTGGACAAACAGCTTTAAAAACAAAAGAAAAAGTCGATGAAGCGATGGGCGGCCTCCTTTGTATTGAAAATACTTTACGAGATTTTCTGGATTCGGTATTTCAAGAGTGAAAAGACAATGCGGGATTTTTATGAGAATGGTTCTTTCACAGGCTGCATAATGGCTATGTAGGATAGAATACATGCGGAATGGAAATAACCACTCAGCATAGTTTGCAGATAAATAAAAACAGGTATTGACAAGCATTCGATATCAGGTTAAGATGAACCCATCATAAAAAGAAGGCAGGTGTGTGGATGTTAGTCGTTCTGTAATGACAAAAAACAACTGAATGAAAAAGGGGTAAGCACGGGAAGCGTCGTGTTTTATTTGGATACCCTTTTCGGCATAACTGCATGCCGGTTGTTTCTGCCTTACAGAATACTGCATACACCAGGATTTGACTGTCTTATTGCGATCAGATAGGATAGGGAAAGTATGGCTGTATTTGTCATACTTTTTTGTTGCTTTCAGAACAGTTCTTTTTTAGGAAATCCATGGTCTCAGTCTGTCCCGGCAGTTACCGGATCTACATGCAGGCATATCCGCCTGGCTTTTCTGCCTTGCGGGAATCAAACATGAAGAGAATAAAAAAGAAAGGTTGAATCAGAAAATGACAAATATAGAAGAAATCCTGGAATTTGACAGGATCAAACACTGGTGGGCCGGGCTGGCCCTTACTGAACGGGCAAAGGAAATGATCCAAACTACACAGCCCTTCCTGTCCGAGAGCGAACTGCGGGCAAGGCTGAGAGAAACCAGCGAGGCCAGAAAGCTGATCGAGATCCATGGAAATCCGCCGCTGGTCTCTCTGGAAGGGATCCGGGAATCGGTTCAGGCGGCAGTAAAGGGCGACTGTCTGTCTATCACACAGCTGGAGGAGGCCGAGCAGGCTCTGGCCGCTGTTGTCCGGCTGAAAAGCTACCTGAACCGGGCGAAGCAGTGGGAGATCTCGCTGGCATATTATGAAGAAAACCTGGACGGCCTTGAGGATGTGAAGGAACTGATCGGGCTCCAGATCCGGAATGGCAGGGTGGACGACAATGCGTCCAAATTGCTGAAATCCTTCCGGAATGAAATTGAAACCAACGAGAGAGGAATGCGGGAGAAGGCAGATGCGGTCATGCGCGCAAATAAGGAATGCCTTTCGGATCATTTCAGCACCATTCGGAACGGGCATCTGTGCATTCCGGTGAAAAAAGAATATAAGTACAAGATCCAGGGAAATGTGATCGATAAATCCTCCACGGGAAGCACCTTGTTCATCGAGCCTGTTTCTGTGGGACGTTTTTATGAAGCGCTTCAGCTTCTCTGTGTCTATGCGGAAAATGAGGAACGCCGGATCCTGTACGAGCTTTCTGCCATGATCGCTGACCAGGCTGAGGTGCTGGAGCAGGATATCCGCACGATGGAAAAACTGGATTACATTTTTTCGAAGGGCAGGCTGAGCCTGGAATACGGCGGTACAGAGCCGGAGATCAATACGGAGCGTTACATGATTTTCCGAGATGTGCGGCATCCGCTGATGGTCCGGGAGGAATGCGTGCCGCTCCAGTTTGAGATTGGGAAAGGATACCGGGGGATCGTCATTACAGGGCCCAACACAGGCGGGAAGACGGTTGCCATCAAGACAGTGGCATTGAACTGCATGATGGCCCAGTGCGGTCTGCACACGGCCTGCCGGGAGGCAGAGATCTGCATGAACAGCAATTTCCTGTGTGATATCGGGGACGGGCAGAACCTGTCTGAAAATCTTTCCACCTTTTCCGCCCACATCGCAAATGTACTGGATATTTTGAAACGGGTGGATCAGGACAGTCTTGTGGTCATGGATGAGCTGGGTTCCGGCACAGATCCGGCGGAGGGCATGGGAATCGCCGTCGCGATCCTGGAGGAGCTGCGAAAAAGCGGCGCGCTGTTTCTGGTCACGACCCATTACCCGGAGGTCAAGCAGTACGCGGATCAGAGAGAAGAGATCGTAAACGCCAGGATGACCTTTGACCGGGACAGCTTAAGGCCCCTTTATCAGCTGGTCATCGGAGAGGCGGGGGAAAGCTGCGCGTTCTATATCGCGGGGCGGATGGGCATGCCCGGGGACATGCTGAAAACCGCTATGGAGGCTGCTTATGGGAGCCGGGAGATTCCGCAAAACCTGGAACTGGCGGCGGCTAAGAACCGGCTGGAAAAGGTCCATACGCCGGGAATCCGCAGGAGAAAGCCGCAGGGAGCGGCACAGCCCAAGGGCAGGGAATTTCAGAGAGGCGACAGTGTGATGGTGTACCCGGATAAAAAGATCGGGATCATATGCCAGCCGATGAACGAAAAGGGGGTCCTGCGGGTGCAGCTCCGGGATAAAAAGATCTGGATCAATCAAAAGCGGATCAAGCTCCATGTGCCGGCGGAGAAGCTGTATCCGGAGGATTACGATTTTTCCATCATTTTTGACAGCGTAAAAAACCGGAAGCTGAGACATCAGATGGAACGGGGAAAAGAAATAGATGATTTTTTGTCGGATTTGGAGTAAAATACAGGAAAGAAGCATTTGTGCATTGTGAAGGTATGGAGGTAATAAAAAATGCAAGCAAATTCCATGTGTATCGCCTGTATGATCGACAAGCAGGAAAAGCTGATCCGGCCGTTTTCCGATGAACATAAAAAATCCGACTACATGCATCGGGTACTGGAAATCCTCTACAGGCACGGCCGCGCGGAGTCTTCGCCGTGGCTTGCGGAGCAGATCGGTCGGCTGTATGAGGACTTCTGGGGAGAATCTGAGGATTATACGGAGATCAAGCATCAGTATAACCAGCTGCTTCTGGCAAAGGAAAAGGAACTGGTGGGACGGATCCGGGAATCGGAGGATCCGGTAGAGGAGAGCATCAAGTATGTCTGCGCGGCAAATTATATCGACTTTTCCGCCGTGGAGCATGTTACGGAGCAGACCTTTGAAGCGCTGCTGGAAAAGGCGGCCCTGGAGACGGTTCCCCGGGAGGAGTACTGGGCATTTCAGCAGGATCTGAGAAAGGCGAAACGGCTGGTCTATCTGACCGACAACTGCGGGGAGATCGTATTGGACAAGGTGTTGATCCGTTTTTTGAAGGAAAGCTATCCAAACCTGCAGATTGCGGCGATCGTCAGAGGAAATGACGTGATCAATGACGCCACCATGGAAGATGCGCGGGAGGTGGGGCTGACAGATCTGGTGCCCTGTGTGGGAAATGACAACGGGGCGCCGGGCACGGTCCTCAAGCGGTTCGGCAGACAGACAAGGCGGCTCCTTCTGGATGCCGATGTGGTGATCTCCAAGGGCCAGGGAAATTTTGAAGGGCTGTTCGGGGAAGGGGTGAATCCCTATTACCTGTTTCTCTGTAAGTGTGAACTGTTCGTCCGCAGGTTCGGGCTGGAGCAGTATCAATCGGTGTTTGTGAAGGAAGAGCGGGTAAACATCATGACAGGAGGCGCGGATGGGAAGGGTGAGATCGAAAAAAAGGAAAAAGTTTAACACGGGGCGTACAGATCATTTTGAAGGGAATCGAATTATGCCATGTCACCAGTGATTTTTCATATAGATGTGAATTCCGCCTATTTAAGCTGGACGGCGGTAGAACAATTGAAGAACGGAGCAAAAGTGGATCTGCGGGAGATCCCGTCTATCATCGGCGGAGACAAGAAGTCCCGCCACGGCGTGGTCCTGGCAAAGTCCATCTCTGCCAAAAAGTACGGCATCCGTACCGGGGAGCCTGTGGTGAACGCATTCCGCAAGTGCCCCAATCTGGCGATGGAGCCGCCAAACCACAGGATGTACCGGGAAAAAAGCCAGAAGCTTATGGAATATCTGAGAGGATTTACCACGAAGATTGAGCAGGTCAGCGTGGACGAATGCTACCTGGATTTTACGGACATTGCGGACCGGTTTCCTTCCCCGCTGGATGCCGCGTTTCTGATGAAAAACGGGATCCGGGAGCGGTTCGGCTTTACGGTCAATATCGGGATCTCGGAGAACAAGCTGCTGGCAAAGATGGCCTCGGATTTTGAAAAGCCGGACAAGGTACATACACTGTTTTTAAGAGAAGTGCCCGTGAAAATGTGGCCTCTGCCTCTGGGAGAATTATTTATGGCGGGGCGTTCCAGCGTGGAGGTGTTGAAAAAATTGGAGATCAATACCATCGGAGACTTGGCGAACGCAGACTTGAGCCTGATCGAACTGCACCTGAAAAGCCACGGGAAAATGCTGTGGGAGTTTGCCAACGGCATCGACCATTCGCCTGTTCAGTGGGAGCAGGCGGAAGCCAAGGGAATCGGAAATTCTACTACATTGGCGGAGGATGCCGCCACCTATGAGGAGGTCAGGGAAGTGTTTGCCGGACTGGCGGAGAGTGTGGGAAGGAGATTGCGCAAAGCCGGGCAGAAGGCCAACATGGTCAGCATGGAGATTAAATATCATGATTTTCAGTCCATGTCCCATCAGACCCAGCTTTCGAAGCCCACCAGCGACGAACAGGTCTTGCTGGATACCGCATGCAGGCTGTTTCAGGAGGCATGGACCGGGGAACCGGTGCGTCTTTTAGGGATCCGCACGGCAAAGCTGGTGGACGCGGGGGAACCGGAGCAGATGTCCATCTTTGACCTGGAGCCGCAAAAGCCTGTGGATGAAAAGCGGCAGAGGCTGAATGCGGCGATGAATCAGATCAGGAAAAAATATGGGGACGACGCGGTGATGAAGGCCAGCAGGATGAAGAAAGTAAAATAGTGATTCAAAGGGTCTGGGTCAAACAATATAAAATTGATTGGCGATTGTGTAATTAGTGTGTAATAATAACAAAAAAGAGAGGAACGCTAATGAAGCAAAGAGACTTGATAAAAAATTAGAAGCAGCGGGTTTTGTCTTTGAGAGACATGGTCGAAATCATGATATATACAGACGTGGGAATGAAACAGAAAAGGTTCCAAGGCACAAGGAAGTCAATGAAAATCTGGCAAAGATGATACTGAGAAAATGGAAATTATCATTGGAGGAATCATATGAAATGGCAAGGGATGCGATCGGGCTGTCTGGAATCTCCATGGAAGATCAGAAAGAAGAGATTCCAATTCCATCAGACCATGATACAGCGATAGAAAAGGTACAGCTAGATACGGAGATCGTCGATTTTTCAAAAGGAATTCTAACCTATGTGGATGTTGATTTTTCCGAGTACAGGAAAAAAGTAGATACAAAAACAGTCAGCAGAAAAACAGGTACATCTTTTGGATGAAGAAATAAAAACGTCCGCTTTCCGATATGACAGCATGAAAGCTGCGGAAGGAAAGCGGATGTTTTCGTTTGTCTATGCTAAGGAACTGTCCCCAAATAACTTCCCATATTCCTTGTCTTTCTCTCCTGGAGCACTACCAAAAAATCAGTTACATAGCCCGCTATGCGCCTGATTTTTTGGTAGCACTCCTGAAGAGAAATCCTGCGGACTATCGGGAAGTTATTTTGTGCCAGTTCCTAAGGAATTGCGCAAAAATCACTTACTATTTTGGTTCCTAATACCGGGATCGTCTGCGCCGCGCTGCCTCCTGCCGGCGTATGGTTTCACGCCGCCGCTGTGCCTCTTCCCGTCTGGCCCGCTTCCGGTAGGCAAATTCCTCCTGCCTTCTGGCAGAGCGGGCCGGGGCCAGAAAGACCCAGCAGATGATCTGAACGGTCATGATCCCGAAAAAAGCGCCGATGCTGTCGATGCCCACATCCTTTACCGAGGGGCCGCGTCCGGCGACAAAGGACTGGTGGTATTCGTCTCCTGCCGCGAAAGCGACGCAGATGAACCCGGCCACCAGCATCAGCGGGAATCCCCGCAGCCCGTATACATAGAACGGAAAGGAAACCGCAACGGCCAGCAGAAAATATTCCGTCATATGCGCCAGCTTCCGGACCGGATATCCGATCTGGTCTGCATAATCCGCAATCTGTGTCTCATCCAGTCCTTTATCCAGGATTTCATTTCCAATCTCCACAATCTTATAACTGACCTGATAGCTCAGATTGCTCGAAGCACCGGCGTCCTGAGCGGAAAAGCCGTAGATGACGTACATCATGGCAAGGGCCGGAAGAAATGACAAAGGCTTCAAAAAGAATATGATAATATGCTTCATAAATGATCACTCCATAAATATGTAAATAATGTGCAGAGGGGCTGTATTTATATACAGCTTCTTACTATGCCGCGGTTCACGGAAGAAAAACTGTGAACTGCGGTTTTATAGTTCTGCTGTTCCTATATGTGTTCACTGCAATTCCATCGTTCCTACAGCTACTAAGTATGACACGGAATATTGGATTTGTAAAGTGTCAGTTACATATCCAGATCATTGAAATTTGCCCGATGGCAAAGGGCTTAATGCCTGAAACGGCTGTTTTATAGGTCGGATGCCCTGTGGCAGGTGTGCGACACTGTATGCACAGTAACCAAAAAGGGTGTAAAAGAATTGTGATATCTGTAATATGACTTATGGAAAGAGGAGGAATTTCCGGGAAATACAGAAAAATAAAATTGACAAATTCTTCGCAGATTACAACCATCTACGAAAAACTTCATAGTATATCTCGACATCTGTTACAATACACCCAACAGATAGATTTGTCAACACCCATTTTTTCCCGGAGCATCATATCGCTTCAGTCAGGAAGGCATAATAATACAGTAAATTTGCTATATACAGATTTTCTTTATACAAAAGGTATTTAAATTATCTTGTTTAGCTCTTGAAAGTCTTATAGTTAGAAGAAATAAGGTGATTTTTAAGGTGATAAAGTGGTTTGATAAATCGGTCTGCTTTTCATGAATCCTGTTTTCATGGGCTTTTCAACGCTTTCTCGCAGATGGTTGTAATCTGCGATTCAAAACATAGGCTGCCTCGGCAGACAAAAAGCAAAATCCATGATTTAGGACGATGATCAATGAAGCAAAATGACAAGGAACATCAATTTCATTACTGTGTTCTCTACACGCAGACATTGAAGCAGCGGGAAGTGACAGCGGTATTGAAAAAAGCCCTTCCAGAGGGGAGGGGCACTGTATTTTATCCCTGCATTGAGCTGTGGAGGCACGATAGGAAAGGGACAGAGATCCGGGCGCTTTTTCCGGGATATCTATTTGTCCGTTCTGATATGGAGCCGGAGGAGCTCCATCACTTTATTGAAGAGCATCGGAGGGACGTATCGTCCTTCATCAAGGAGCTGCGTATCAGTGAAAAGAAGATTTCCGGCGGCGATGCCGCTGAGAGAGCGGATGAGGTCAATGAATACCAATATATCCGGATGGATCTGAAAGAAGATGAGAAGGCATTTTTAGATTTTCTGCTGGCCTGCGGAAATGAGGATACGGATCAGGAAGCAGGCGGGGATGCGAAAGGAAAAGACGGTACATGCAGAGAGGATACGCGAAGGACCGGGATATGCAAGAACAGCAATGGGGAAGAATCAGCGGCAGCGCTCCGGATTCCCACGGAAGGCGTTCTGCGGATGTCCTACGGATACCGGGAAGGCGGGAAGTACGTTGTCATGAAAGGGCCGCTGAAGGAATACCAGAACCGCATCGCCAGGGTAAACGCCCATGACCGGAAAGCGTATCTGGACATCAAGATCAACGGACGTGCCGTCAGGGCGGGATTTGAACTCAAGCCGAAACGGTACTGGTTTCCCGATGACAGCGATGCGCCCATGGTCCTGCATGACGGGACAGAAGTGAATCTGGAAAACCTCCGGAATATGATGATGGGGGCGAAGAAGCAAAGATAAGAGGATCCTTTCGGGCGCTGTTTCATACAGGTTCCTTCGGAGCGGAGATCATGTGATCAGACATCCATGGATTCATCAGGAGTCAGTAGAATAAAGGAGAAAAATCATGCGTTAGTTTAGAATGCTTTGATTTGAAAAGATGATGACGGACGGGTAGTCGCTGTATACGTTACCCCACCCCTGATTCTGGTCATAGCGCGCAATCGGAGCGTGGGATGAGATTCCGGAAAGGATTCATCAAACCTGCGGGTGGCGAAGCCTGCCCAAAAAGCAGAAGGTTTTGTATGAATGAGGAAAAGGAAGCTTATGGCACGGATGGCGAAGCTATGTCCAAAAGGGGAAAAGGAAAGATCATCAGATGAATAGAATAAGATTAATTTGTAAAGGGGCTGCGGGAATTTCCGGCAACCCCTTCATTATTATGTGCATATATGAAATGAAAAGGAGCAAAAATGACAGACATTGCGGCAAGGTGTATCAGGGAACAGCCCAGATTCAAAGGCATTTTTAAGAATAAAGGAAAATTCGAGAGGCGGGTCATGCTTGCGTCGCCTACCATGCACAATGAGGAAAAAACGTTTATAGACAAAGCATTTGACGAGGGTTTCGCAGGCAGAAACATCGCCAGGCTGGAAAAAGAAGCGGCAGAATACATTGGTGTGAAGCATGCGGTGGCACTCAGTTCCGGCACTGCGGCAATGCACATGGCGGTAAAGCTCGCCGCGGAACGGATCTATGGCAGCGTATCGACAATCTCCGCTGCCGGCGGTCTCGGAAAGGCGGGGGCATTGCGCGGAAAGCGTGTGTTCTGTTCCGATTTTGCATCCTCTACCATGGCAGATGCCATTCTCTTTGAGGGCGGAGAGCCAGTCTTTGTGGACGCCTCAGACGAGGACTGGTCCATGGATCCGGAAGTGCTGGAGATCGCGTTTCAGCGATATCCCGACGTGAAGCTCGTCATGATGAACCATGCGTATGGATTTCCCGGACAGATCCTGAGGATTAAGGAAATCTGCGAGGCCCACGGCGCATTGCTCATTGAGGACGCGTCAGAATCTCTGGGAGCAAAGGTTTGCGGAAAGCAGACAGGGGCATTTGGCGACTATGGAATCCTGAGCTTCGGCAGCGATAAGATCATTACGGGGTCTGTTGGCGGGATGCTCCTTACAGATGATGATTACAGCGCCAAAAAGGCGAGAAGCCGGGCATCCCATTCCAGAGCCGCGGCGCCATGGAGTCAGCACGAGGAGCTGGGGGAGGACTGCCGGATGAGCGATCTCGTTGCGGGGCTGGTTCTTGGACAGTTCCGGCATCTGGAGGAGCATATCGCAAAGAAACGGGCGATTTATGAGAGATATCTGGAGGAGCTGGACGGCGATATCATGTATATGAACCCGGTGGGCGAGGGGACGGAGCCCAATTATTGGATGTCCTGTATGACGTGCGAGAGCAATATTCAGTTCAAGGAAACCAGGTCGGAGCGGGAGTATACCTACACGAACCAGCACGGGACGGCATCGCCGATGGAGATCTATGATGCTCTGGAAGCGTTTAATGTGGAGAGCTCTCCGGTGTATAAGCCGATGAGCATGCAGCCGGTATTCCGGGAATTTGATCAGATCACGCTGGATGGGTCTAAGAGGGGGGATGCGGAGTTTGATCAGGAGGAGTTCTGGGTGCGGTGCGATGTGGCGAAGGACTGTTTTGAGAGAGGGCTTTGTCTGCCGTCGGATATTAAGATGACGGAGGGGGAGCAGGAGAGGATAATTGAGATCGTGAGGTCTTGTTTTGATTGAGATGGGAAACTGGAATAATTATCCCCATCAAAAATATTTACCACTCTATAAATATTTTTGATGGGGATTAGAAGGGGCTATCAACCGTTATGGGAAAAGTAATTAAAAATTTCCTTATTGCCGGAACAGGTCTGGCTGCAACATACGGTATTATGAAAGCTGTTGCGAAGAAAAGAACTGAGCCGACGGATATTGATGATGATAATCCATATATAGAAACTTACGATTGTGCGCATCCTGGAGATGAGAAAGCGGTAAGTTCCGTACATGAGAACAAAGCAACCCGGACAACTTATGAAAGTGTGGCTAAACCTTTATTAGATCAGATACTCTCATTCATCGGGTTAGTGGTCTTAATTCCGGTGTTTGGAGTGATTAGTTTAGCGGTGTATATTGATGATCCGGGGCCAGTATTCTTCACACAGAAGAGGATAGGGAAGGATAAACACTATATACTGATTCATAAGTTCAGAAGCATGAAAATGAATACGCCTCACAATGTACCGACGCATCAGTTGGAAAATCCAGAGCAGTACATCACAAGAGTTGGGAAAGTGCTGAGGGCGAGTTCTTTAGACGAACTCCCTCAAATCTGGGATATATTTAGAAACCGGATGTCAGTAATAGGTCCAAGGCCGGCACTTTGGAATCAGGATGATTTGGTGGCTGAACGTGATAAGTACGGTGCAAATAATGTTTTGCCAGGACTCACAGGGCTTGCGCAAATAAGCGGTAGGGATGAACTGGAGATAGTTGAGAAGGCAAGGATTGATGGGGAGTATGTAAGCTCTCTGTCCTTCGTGACTGACTGTAAGTGCTTCTTTGGGACGATAGAAAGTGTACTGAAGCATGATGGTATAGTTGAAGGTGGTACAGGAAGTAGGAGCAGTTATCGTCCAATCAAATCTGTTAATCCAGCAGATGTTGGTTTTGAAGATTATGGATATAAGAAGAAGTTCCATATAGATAAACATGCTCATAAAAGTGTTCTAATCGCAGGGGCAGGCTCTTATATTGGCGAGTCTTTCAAGACTTACTGTGAGAGTTACTATCCGAATATAGAATGCACAACCATCGATATGGTGGATGGGAACTGGCGTGAATATGATTTCAGTAGGTATGACACCATTTTTCATGTTGCGGGAATAGCTCATGCAGATGTGGGAAAGGCTGCAGTAGAAGAGCAGAAAAAGTATTATGAAGTGAACACAGATCTTGCGGTTGAATGCTGCAAAAAAGCTAAGGCATCAGGTGTTAAGCAGTTTATCCTTATGTCCTCTATGATTATTTATGGAGGAGCGGAAAGGATTGATGAACACACAGTACCAGAACCGCAGAATTTTTATGGAAACAGTAAATGGCTTGCGGATAAGGGTGTGCGGGAATTGGATGACAAAGATTTTCATGTTGCGGTGCTGAGGCCTCCAATGATTTATGGCAGAGGCTCTAAAGGTAACTATCCGATATTAAGCAAGATAGCCAGAAAGCTAGCTGTGTTTCCGAATGTGGATAATAGAAGATCCATGCTTTATATAGAAAATCTATGTGAATTTGTAAGCCTGTTGGTGCTTAGTAATAGAGGGGGAGTGTTTTTTCCGCAGAATAAAGGATATGCTTCTACATCACGATTAGTCCACGAGATTTCGATAACAGTAGATAAACCGACTTATACAATTAAGTTGCTGAATTTTTTTGTTTTTGTGGCTAAACATGTTCCGCTTGGAAAAGTTCAGGGCATATTCAGGAAGGCCTTTGGCAACTCATACTATATTCAGAAGTTGTCAGTGTATGAAGGGATGGATTATCAGAAGGTAGACTTACGATCATCAATTATTGAAACAGAATCAGACCGGATTTCTGTGGCAGGTTAGGGAGACAACTAATGAACATTGCAATTATAGACTGTTTTGACACATGGGAACATCGCGCCGATTTGTTATTAAAAATGTTGGTGGAACAAGGACATAGTGTAGAGGTCTTGATGTCTGATTTCAGGCATATAGAAAAATGCCGAAGATTTGATACGAAAGATAACTTCAAATTTTTTACCGCTGAACCATATAAAAAAAATATTAGCATCAGACGGCTGCATAGTCATACTCAGCTTAGTCTAGACATGTTTTCATGGGTGGAAGAGCATGAGCGAAAGATTGATATTTTGTGGGTTTTTGCTCCGCCGAATAGTTTCGTTAAAAATGCGGCAGAGATTAAAAAGAAATATGACCATATAAAACTTGTCATAGATTTGATTGATTTGTGGCCGGAAACGATGCCGATGGGAGGATTAAAGCACACCCCTCCATTTTATGTATGGCGGATGATTAGAGATGAGAATCTGAAATATGCTGATGTGATAGTAACTGAGTGTGATTTATATAGAAGGGTATTAGGTCATGTGCTTGATGGAAAAAAAGTTGAAACGCTTTATTTGGCGCGTGAGAATATAGGATATCTACCACATCTAAATTTGCCGGATGATCAAATTAATCTTTGCTACCTTGGTTCTATTAACAATATTATAGACATCAATATTATAGGGAGAATAATAGAAAAGTGCAGAAAGATTAGGCCTGTAAAACTGGTTATTGTTGGGAATGGAGAGAAGAAATATGAACTCTGCAGTATCGCCAAGGAAGCGGGAGCAAAAGTTGATTTCAGAGGTACAGTGTATGACAAAAAAGAAAAGCAGAGGATATTTGACTCTTGCCATTATGGATTGAACATAATGAAAGATAGTGTCTGCATTGGGCTTACCATGAAAAGCATTGACTACTTCGAGTCAGGATTACCTATAATAAATAACATTAAAGGCGATACGTGGGATGTTATTGAGACGTATGGATGTGGGATGAATATTGATAAAGAAATAAATATTGGAAATGAGAAAGATTTTTCAAATGCAAAATGGTATGTGGATAGACGGAAGAATAGCAGAGGATTCTTTGAGTCTCATCTTACAGAAGATGTTTTTAGAAAGAAAATGATGTGTTTGATATAAACAAGACGTTCAAAATACGAGTTTTCTTAAAAAATCCGAAAGAAGTAGGAAAGATGGTGTGAAATTGGAAAAGAATGTGGAAAATAAGAAGAGCATATTAATGATTACAGCTTTTCCTCCGTGTAGCAGGACCGCAGGACAAAATTATACAAAAAGAGTAATTGAAGAACTTGTGAGATCAGATTATGACGTGTCGTTGATTTCATTTGAATATCCAGGACATGCTATGGAGGTTCCTGATACCGTTCATATACTGAAAGTGTGTAGACCTAATATGCTTAATTGCATAAAGCATATTACGTACCATCCTTTTTTTACAAAACGATATGACTCAAAATTGATCAGATATATTCAAAAGATTTCCAATATGTATGATTTAGTATATTTTGATTTTTCTCAAGTTATGATTTATTCCATTTTCTTGAAGCATCCACTTAAGTTGTTTATGTGTCATGATATTATATATCAACGGTATTCCAGGAGAAAAATACCGTTTAATGTTTATCTGATAAAAAAGACAGAGTCAAGAATACTGAATCACGGCGACAGGATTTTTACGTTCAGCAAAAAAGACTGCAAATTGCTTGAAAAGAATTATAATGTCAATTCGCAACCAGTTAATTTCTATCTCAAGACAGATAAAAGCTTCAAGTACGATGAGGTTGAAACAAAGGCTAATCTGTTCTGCTTTTATGGGGCTTGGAATCGAAAGGAAAATATAGAAAGTCTGATATGGTTTATTAATAAAGTTTCAAAGTGCATTGTTCCAAAAATCAAATATATTGTGATAGGCGGAGGAATGGATGAAAAAAACAAGCTAAAGATTGAAAGTGACAAAAGATTTAAGGTGATAGGTTACGTAGACAATCCATTAAATGAAATTGCAAAGTGCCAAGCATTGATTGCACCGTTAAAAAAGGGAGCGGGCGTGAAGGTAAAAGTAGTTGACACTTTGACGACAGGAACTCCCGTAATCGGGACAGATGTTGCATTTGAAGGTATTGGGGACAATTCCAATATAACTCTTTTCAAGCATGCAACCAAAATAGAAGACTATATTAATATTTTGAATGGATGGCAGTCTGTAGATAAAAAAGTAAAGGAATTGGCTGCGGAAGAATTTTATAACAGGTACAATACTAATCACATAGTAGAAATTATTAATGAGGAAATGTTGAAAAAATATTAATTTTGGAATGAACGGAATTATTGATGGAAAGAAAAGAATCAAGTCAGCTAATATGCGAATCAACAAATGGTCTAAAAAAGCAATACGGGAAATTTAAGGAGAACTGGGAAATTGTCATTGTTGGAATTGTTGCATTTATTACAATGTTTATATTTTTTAAGTTTTCTCACCCTCTCTACGTGTATGATACAGATGATTGGACATACATAGGTTATGTAAGACCCATATATCCTACAATAAATGAATGGAATCCCACAAAGATATTACCGGAAACTTTATTGCCTATGGTAGCCAAAATGGGCATAATATTTATAAAGCCTTTTGTCGGAGATTACTTTGAGACCCTTTCGATTGCCTTCGCAATATGCTACAGCATGATTATTGCAATTTATATTGTATTCTTGTCATTATTGCTTAAAAAGATGTACATGTCGAAGATGACAATTATATTCATGCCATTTTTGATATTGCTTTTGCATTTTTATATTTTTAGAAATGGCTCATATCTGTTTTGGGAATATACGGTCAACGATGTCTTTAATTATACTATTCCAACGTTGTTAAATGCAATATTTGTTATTTTTTTCATGCTTTATGGAGATAGACTTTCCGATTTATCAATGTTGAAAAAGGGAGTAATTTTTCTCTGGGTTTTGCTATGCATTAATTCAAATATGTACAGTAATGTTGTTCTTATGGCATATATCGGTAAGGAGCTTTTAGCCGATATGAAGGGGGTGTTGCTTCAAAAGAAGAGAAGTATAAAGTCTATTTGTCAGAGCAGGATGATGGAGCTTACCATTTGTATGATATGGAGCATCACCGCACTGATCGAATTTAATGGAAGTCGTGCCAAGGCGAGTACATCTGTGAATATCATAAAGAACCTTTATGCGACAGTTGGTGTGTTTGTTAGAACATTAGGATCTTTCAGGTATGGAATTTATATTATATTCCTGTTAGGTACAATTGTGTATATATCTGCATTTCTTAAACGGAAAAGCGAAGAGCAGTCGAGAATACTATACCAGAAACTGAATAAATGTATCACAATGACAATATTGTCAATTATTTACCTGATAGCGTTAAGTACAAGGGTAAATCCAAATTACATGGGGCGTGCGAGTATCACATTAGGATGGCTACAGGGTTTGATGCTCGCATCTGTCTACTGCATTGGATATGTTGCAAATAAGTATCCGATGTTAAAAATGACATTTCCTGCAATATTATATGTTCTTATTGCCAGAACATCAATACAGAGTCGTTATCTTGATATAGGCCAGTATGATTCAAGAACGAATAAAGAGGTCAGCACTTATATCCTTGAACAGGTTATTGAAGCAGACAGGAAAGGTCAATCAAGAGTGGAAGTATTGGTACCTCAATACGAATCATCGGATAATTTTCCAATAGCATTATATGGAGGAGACAGAATAGCTAATACATTATTTAATCATGGCATGACAAAGCAACGCATGAATATAGTATTAATTCCAAGTGAGCAAGTGAATGAGAACTATAATATACGATAATATGAATACAAAGGCTAGAAATGATTTTATTGATATTATGAAGGCCTTTGGAATCATTTCTGTTGTGATAGGACATTGTTTCGATTTGATGATTCCTGTATTCAATGTAAGCGTTACAATAGTAGTGTACACCTATCATCTTATGATTTTTTTCTTTGTTTCAGGGTACTGCTTAAAAATGAAAGAATGTGATGAAGCATATCATATGTTGTTATATATAAAGCATCGTCTAATTAGTAATGGGTAGAAAAATTAGAAGCGTAACATCCATTCGATGATGGAAAAGGTAGAAAAATGACGTTAATGGTAAGTAATCATAAATATGATTTGGGGAAAGTATATTTAACTTTATATTTATTTGCTTTTATTTTTGCGCCGCCGCTTATTGTAAGGCTTAATTTTTTTCATATTTTATTTATGTACACTTTGATGGTTTTGGCGCTAAGATACAGAGTATCAGTAAATAAAGCTTTTCAGGATGAAATTACAAAGACATTTTATGCAGGATATGGCATTCTGTTGGTCTATGTTATGTTTTTGATGTTTTTGTGTATACTTTCTGGAAAAATCAATTTAATAAATGAAGTAACACAGTTGTATCGTACTTTTATGGTTGTGGTAGAATTGCCTGTTTGCGCAATTTATATAGCACTATATTGCAAAAAATACAGATATAATTATTTGGAATTGATAAAATCAATAATTGCGGCAGGTCTCATTCAGTCTGTGTTTACAATACTGATGGTAAGTTCTCCAGATATAAAGGCCAGAATAGTTGAATTCATGTCAAAGACAAATGGTGATGGTGGAAGTTTCTTGAATATGTCCGCATGGGAGTATGCAAGAAGATATAATGCGTTTTCTAATAATCTTCAAGACGCATTGGGGTGGGGAACCGGTATAATTACGGCATTGGCATTATTTATGGCATTAAAATATAAAAAGAAGTATTTCTGGGTAATGCCGATTTTGTTTTTAGTTCCTCTTTTTAACTCTGTTACAGGAGTTATATTTGTGTTTGTGGTTAGTGCAATTATTTTATTGCCGTATTTTTTAAAAAGAAATTTTCAAAGTATAAAATATATTATTGGCTTATTAATATTTTCCGTCGCAGTCGTTTGTATTGTGAAGACAACAAATCCCTTTGTCTATAATTGGGTCAAACAAAATCTATTGGCTATAGGTAAATTAGGTAAGGGTTCCGCATCATATACATCATTTGGACATTTGATGAATAACAGCAACTGGCAGTTTCCGGATAGTCCCCTGGAGTTTTTGTTTGGGACAGGACATAATGTGATGGGAGATGCTGTCGGCTATCATCATGCAGACCCCGGAATCACAAACAATATATGGCTCATGGGATTGTTAGGAACAGTATATTTATATGTTTTTTGGTTTTTTATATTACGAAAAGCTGGAAGTAAGGTAGGAAAAGGGTTTAAAAGCCTATATTTTGCTCTATGGATGTGTCTTACACTGTTTGAAATCAAAGGGCTTTCTAATTTTTACAACCCTGGACTGGCAGTGACTGTATGCCTGTTATTTTCACCCCTCGCTATTGATAAGTCAGATAAAGCGAAGGATATGGCATTAATTGGCAACAGAAGAGGAGTTTGAAGGAGATTGGAAGAGCAAAAAGAATATTATAGTTATGAAGATATATTTTTTTCTGTTATTGTACCAATATATCAAGTTAAAGAGTATCTGAAAGAATCAATCGAGAGCATTATAAAACAAAATACGGATAGCTGTGAAATCATATTAGTAGATGACGGTTCTACAGATGGTTCTGCAGAACTATGTGATGTATTTGCAGCTGAGAATGGATATGTCAGAATAATTCACCAGGAAAATGCAGGGTTGTCTGCGGCAAGAAACACAGGCATAAAAGCCGCAAGTGGAATCTATATTGTATTGCTGGATGGAGATGATAAACTGTGTATAAATGCGCTTAATAGTTTATATGATCATCTTATAATGAACAATTATCCTGACGTAGCGGCGCATCGGAGGATGGCTTTTGACGATGACGGAAATACAGAAGACTATCCATATTTATATGGGGATTATATTGATAGTTATAATTCTAATGCAGAGGCCTTTATGAAGTTCCAAAATATGCCAATAGGAAATATGGGGGCGTGGAATTTTACAGTCAAAAGGGAATACATCATTAAAAACGACTTATTTTTTTATGAAGGTATCTGTCATGAGGATGAAGAATGGGTACCACGAATATTACTGTCGGGTGGCAGACTGAGTTTTTCAGATATTGTTTTTTATGGTTATAGAAGAGATAGAGCGGGATCTATTACAAAGACATTAAACATAAAGAGACTGTATGACAAGTTATTTATAGCAGAACATTTACAGTATATTTTTTCCGATTCGGATGAGGAGACAAGAAAAAGTATAACATATCGATGCTGTTCTCTCGTGTTTGGAACGATATGCCAGATGGGAGAATATAAACAGATTGAAGGATACCATGAGTTGTCTTCAGTTGTTAAAGAGAAAATACAATTATTGAAGAAATCTACAAAGAAAATACATAGAATGGCTTATTTTGGGATAAAGGCAATAGGTTTAAATTATATGGTGAATTTCTTATATTTCTTAAGCAAAGAACAAAGAGGGCAGAAATAACTTAGGGTGTTTTGGAGATATGCAATGAGCAATTATTTTGATAAAAAAGAAAAGATATTTTATTGGATTAAATCACATCCAAATCTGCATTATATTATACATGTAGTAAAAAGATTTGGTAACAAACGGTTTTATCGTCTGTTGTTTGATGAGGGATATCCTGGGGTACTGACAATTGACAGCTATGGAGATGAGAATAAAGAGAAAGAAATTTTTTTGTTAGATATCAAGGGAAACAGGATTGGGCTTCCATGCTATATACGGTATGTGATTCTTGCTCTTTATGAAGTAGAAAAGTTAAATTTCACTCCGGTGATTAAATTTTCCGACACAGTTGGATGGTTACAGGAAACATGTGAGGTTAACGGTACAAATAATATTTTTGAATATTATTATAGTCAGCCGGATACTGTTTCTTTAGAACAAGTATATAGAAGTCATCATGTCTTTTCTTGTAATATTACGAGCCTTTTGACCCGAGCAAATAAAGATCTTGGCTTCTACGAGGAAAATAGTCTGCTTGCTTCTTATAATGTATCAGAAGAATATCTGGAGATTATGGGGGAAATTTATAAGAAATATTTGCACTTGAATAAATCGGCAGAGACATACATAAAAGACGGTATAAATTTGCTGTTCGGCAATCAAGATGGTGATAAAGTGATAGGGGTACATGTGAGGGGGACAGACTTTGTAGTTGGGTTTGTGAATCATCCTAAAATCATTACGATGAAGCAATTTGAGAGGGCAATTGAAGAAGGATTGGAGAAAGGTTGCTTCACAAAAATATTTTTAGCTACTGACGATACATCTAAGCTGGATTATTTACATAAGAAGTTTCCGGGAAAGATACTGCATTATACTGACGTGTTCAGGTCGGCAGGAAAGAAAAATATTTTAAGTATAGATGAAAACAGGGAATATTCAAAATACATGAAGGGGCTGGAAGTAATGCGGGATGTTTACACTCTCTCATTATGTGGTGGGCTGGTGGCAGGATTATCTCATGTCTCCATTCTTGCCAGGATTGTAAAAAAGAGTTTTGACAAAAAGTATAGTTATCAGAATATTTTATCGAATGGTATCAACAGGTAAGATTGCAGCAGAACAGAGATGCAATATCTGAAAAAGGTTAAGGAAATGAAGAAAGATTATACAGTAACGGCAATCTGTTATTCGGATGAAAATTTTAGCGATGCTCAAAAGCTAAATATTTGGGCGGCAAAGCATATTGGTAAGGCAGACAAAACTATAGCATTTGGCCCGGATGACATTGATGATGTGTTTCGCGAAGAACATAGTGATATATTGAAATTTAGAAGGGGCGGAGGATACTGGATTTGGAAACCTTATGTTATCTATAATGCTCTTATAAAGGCCGAGGAAGGGGAGTATATATTTTATTTGGATTCGGGATGCGTATTACTAAAGCCCTTGCATATCTTTATTGATTTCATGAAATCTAAAAGTATTGATTTGTTATGTTTTTATACGCCGTTTCCAGAGATTGACTGGGATAAAAAAATACTGTATGACAAATATGCCAGTACATTTAATTTAAAAGAGAATATATTTCAAATAGAGGGAGGATATATCTGTGTTCGAAAGAACAACAGGACACTAAAAATAATCAAGGAGTGGCTCGATTCATGCTCTATAGCAGAAAATCTTTTGGATCATGATTTGAAACCTATGGAAAACCACCGGCACGACCAATCAAATTTCAGCCTTGTTTGCAAAAAAAATGGGGTTACTGCATATAGAAACCCGTCTAACAGATATCTTTATGAGTTATTTGACGAAACCTTGAATAGATACTATAGAAGTGAATCCGACATGAAAAAATATAAGGAAATGTATTTTTCGCTGGAGGAAGTGCCGGGAACGGAATTTTCCATTTTTTCACATTCAAGGAAGAATTCGGCATTTTACTTACTCAGGGTATTTAAGACCATGCTGCTGTTTCAAAAGCGGTTCAGACTCGCTAAATCAAAGAATTTCTATGATAAAAAGCGAATTGGAGGCAAAAATTAAATATGCGATATTGCTTTATAATTGATACACCATATCAGCTGTTTTGTGTGTTAAATATTGTGTATGATTTAAAAAACAGCAAAAGTCGAGACAATGATATCTATGATTTGTATATAGGTACAAATTTTAATCAGTCAGATAAGATATTAGAAAATGTTAGAAACGAAAAAATATTTGATCATGTATATAAATTTAGCTGTAATCTTGGCAAGGTAAAAGCGGGGGATTTTCTTAGGTATTTTTTCAAATTGGTTATGGTGTCACGCAATGAACGAAAGCTTCTGGATAATATAGCTAAAGCGTACAGCAGAAAAACGATGGCAAAGTTTTTAGTCATAAAAAGATTTCTGAGTGTCGAGCAGATGGCTTTTGGAAAGGGGTATGATCTTGAAAGTCCATACGAAAAGATATTTGCGAGCTATTATAATCCTTTTGTGAGAAATATGGCATTACTATCTTCGAATGCTGAAATTTCCTGTTTTGAGGATGGGAGTGGATCGTATTCAGAGAGCATGTTTGATTATGCTAATCAACATGAACCAGATAGAAAACTTGCAGTTGTAGGTATAAATATAGAAAAGTTCAAGCCAAAAAAATTATATGTTTTCAAACCAGAAATGTGCGAACTAAGAAGCGGGCTTGAAGTTAAGGAATTACCGTTATTTTATAAAAAGAATAACCAGTTTGATCGAATTGCAAATCGAATATTTGACTACAAAAAACCTTCTTTATACAATGGGATAAAGACTATATTTTTAATGAGCCGAGAGGATGAGATTTCGCTTCTGGGTGGGACTGAACATGGTGATGAATGTCTGCAGCGATATAATGAGGTTGTAGAATTGTTGATGCAGGAACATAAAAATGTGATATATAGAATCCATCCCAGACAAAAAGAATATGATTTTGGAGAAAAAATAATCGATAATACTGGAGTGATGTGGGAGCTTCTTACTCCAGATTTTATTACAAAAGAATGTATAATTATATCGATTTGTTCCACTGGGGCTATGACACCAAAAATACTTTATGGAATCGAGCCATATATTATTATGATTGGAGAATATGTTTTTTCTGGTACAGATACAGAAAAGACTATGACCAAAAGAATTGAAAATTTTAAAAAATTTTATACTGATAAGGAAAAGATAATCATTATTAGAAATGAGGAGCAATTAACTAATTGTTTTAAGATTTTATAAAAGAAAATGATGAAAAGAATAAATTCAAAAGGTGCAAATGCACAGATTTTTTATAATTTTGTAAGTACGATTGTAAGAACCGGTGTTTCATTTTTTACAATGCCTATTTTTACAAGATTACTAGGTGCAAAGCAGTATGGTCTGTATTCGCTTGCATTTTCTTGGATATCGATATTTTCCTGTATTATGGGTTTTAATATAGGCAGTGGATTGGCGAGAGGTAAGTATAAATATCATGATACATACAAGGACTATAAATCGAGTTTATTATTGGCAGGAACTGCTATAAGTGCAGGAATAATTGCAATACTTTTAATAGGATATCCGATTACTGTCAGTTTGATCAAGTTTAATTTTACGATATATTGCATTGTAATTATAGAAGCATTTGCAGAGTTTGTCATAAGCTTTGTAGGAGTTACATGGATATACGAAAAAAAAGCGGTAAATAATATGATATTGACTGTGGTGACTGTATTGACGACCACCGTCTTTTCGATGGTACTAATACTTTTTTGGCCGGCTCAGGAAATGTCAAAGCTTTACTATGGCAGGGTCATAGGAATCTTTGTGCCACAGGTTCTGATCGCCCTTTTTTTATGGTTTATAGTTTTTTTCCGACATCCATATGGATTCAACAAAGAATATTTGAAATATGGATTGAATTTTGGCATACCAATGGTATTTCATACATTGTCACACAATATACTAACGGCGTCAGATCGGTTGATGATGCAGCAGTTTAATGTAGATGGAGCGCTAATTGGAATATATAGTTTTTTTTATACATTTGCATCCATCTTGAATTCCGTTTTGAGTACATTTGGTAATAGCTGGGTTCCTTTCTATATGGATAATCTTGACAGCAAGAATTATTCAAATTTGAAGAAAATGGTAAAAAACTATGTTCAGGTCTTTACTGTAATTACTGTAGGATTCTTGATGCTTGCGAGAGAGATGACTTTTATATTTGCGAATGAGGAGTATTGGAGTGGGCTTCCAATCTTGCCGCTGATTATCTTGGCAATATATTGTGTATTTATCTACCAATTCTATGTAAATTTTGAGTCATATGAAGAAAAACCCAAAATTATAACTATTGGAACAGCATTTGCGGCATGTACGAATATCCTGCTAAATTATTTCCTTATTCCCAAGTATGGAATGTACGGAGCTGCTATGGCAACATTGGCAGGTTATGGCGCATTGGTGTTCTTTCATGCTTTTATTGTGTATAGGTTATTAAAACACAAATATCCGTTGCCATCTATATCGCAGGTTATTGGATTTGCAATTGTAGTGATATTCAGTTTTCTTTACTATATTTTGGCAGATTATTGGTTTATAAGATGGATGATTGCAATTTTATCGGGAATTTATCTTCTGAGGGAAATATATAAGAGAAAGACTATATTTTAGATGGATTCGAAAATCTAATAAAGTTGCTATACGAAAAAGAGTATTTAGCTATTGCAAAACATATTCGTAAAAGAAGATTTTATGGTTAATGTATCTTTATCACTTTGAAACAAAGAAAGTGGTGAGATTATTCTTGAAGCCAGATAGGAACAAAACGGCAGAGAGGATGTGCTTATCGGAGCATCCCTTCGGAACAATCAAAAGAGCGATGGGATTTAGTTACTTTCTACTGAGAGGTAAAAAAAGTGGCGGGGGAGTTTGCGCTTATGTGGCTGGGCTATAATATAAAATGGGCGAAAAATTTGCCGGGATATAAAAAAATGATGGAACTTATGGCAGTAGGAATCTGCTAATAACAAAATATACACTTTATTCAGTTGCCAAGGTCAGATATTTATTTCGGAGAAATATATCTGGCATTTTTAATGCAAAAAATATGCTATAAACCATTAGGAATTAGGGTTTTTAGACGGTCTGAGGGGGTATTTGATTAACAGCCTATGATATATATAGCTCACGAATAATAACATATTGGGTTGGAACATGTTTCATTGCTGTTCTTTGGGTTGTACCTTTTTTAGTTTATCTGTTGAGAAATATAAATATGCAATGTCCTCCGTTAGAATTACTTGGAAAAGCAAGCTATAACATTTTTTTATTCAAATGGTTTACTATCTGAGCTATAGAGAAATGATATTGAAACAGTTTCATAATCGAAATGTAGAAATAATTGCAGGAATAGTGCTATGTATTGCTATAGGTTTGTTATTTTATGCTGTGGAGAAGCCTTTAACAATGTGGATTATATCGAAAACAAAAGCTGGCGAGAAAACAAATAAGTGAGGTGAATTTTCATGAAAATTCTTTCAATTATTCCGGCATGTGCCGAATCGCATGGAATTCCAAATAAGAATATAAGAATTATCGGAGACCATCCTTTAGTTTACTATTCTATAAGAAATGCGCTAAATTCAAAATATATCACGGATGTGGTAGTTTCGACTGACTCACCAGAGGTTAAGATAATTGCTCAACAAATGGGAGTAAAGGTTCACTGGAGAGACGAAGCTTTATGCAGTGATGCAGTTACACTTGATGCAGTGATATATGATGGGATTCCAAATGAAGAAAAGTGGGACTACATTGTTACCATGCAGCCGACATCTCCCACACTTCATGTAGAAACGTTAGATGCTGCAATTCAATATACGATTAGTAATAATCTGGATACAGTGATATCTGCCATTAATGCTCCCCAGCTTTCCTGGGGGATTAAGGATGGTAAAAAAGTACCGAATTATAAAGAACGGCTAAATCGTCAGTATATGCCGCCGTGTTATGTTGAAACAGGTGCTTTTTTGATTTCAAAAGGGTCTGTAATTTCATCACAGACAAGGATTGGCGAAAAGATAGAAGTATTCGAAACTTCTCAGACGGAATCTATCAATGTTGATACATTTTATGACCTTAGAACTGTCGAAAGCGTAATGAGCAGTAATAAGGTTGCGATCTATGTCAATGGAAATAACAAAAGGGGTATAGGTCATATCTATCGAGCGTTGGAAATCGCAGATGAGTTTTATACAAAACCCGATATTTACTATGACAGCAATCAAACTGATCCAGCTGTCTTTGGAAAAACGAGTCATACTTTAATAGCTGTTAATGGAATTGCTGAATTGTTTGAGAAATGTAAACAAGAGCAATACAAAGTATTTATTAATGATATACTTACAACTTCAATAGACTATATGATTGGTCTTCGTTCTGTTCTGCCAAAAGCCAAGCTTATTAATTTTGAAGATGACGGAGAAGGAACGATTAAAGCAGATTTAGTATTCAATGCTCTTTATAGTGAAGGTGACCTTCCTCAAGTTAAGGCTGGAGAACAATATTATATTTCCGGAAAAACGTTTATGTTCTATGAACCGATTGCTATAAAGGATAAAGTTGAGAGAGTGTTTATTTCTTTTGGCGGGGCTGATCCGCAGAATTACTCTGATAGATTGTTAGGTATGATAAGTAAACTTGAGTATAAAGAATGCCGGTTTATTGTGGTTTTGGGACGAGCAAAGAAAAATGTGGATAAATTGCTTAAATATAGGGAATATGGAAACATTGATGTACTTTACGATATATCTAATATGCCCGAATTAATGACTAGCTGTGATATAGGGATTACCTCAAGGGGACGAACAGGATATGAATTAGCGATGCTGGGTATTCCCTCTATTGCTATGGCACAAAATAAACGTGAGGAAAAACATGGATTTGTATGCAACGAAAATGGGTTTACATATATTGGATTAAATCCGGATGATGAGGTTATCGAAAGCACCTTGAAGATGTACATGGGATTATCTCGAAAGGCAAGACAAAAATTCCAGGACAAGCTTCTGGGGCATGACTTGAGAGGCGGACGTAAAAGAGTTATGGGATTGATAAATAGTTTGTAAAGAGGAAACGTAGTTTATGAAAAAAAAGAGAGCATTATGTATTATTCCTGCCAGAGGTGGAAGTAAAAGAATACAAAGAAAGAATATTATAGATTTCATAGGAAAACCTCTGATCTCGTATTCTATTGCTGCTATTAAGGAGGCAAATATAGCAGATACGATTATGGTATCTACGGATGATCCAGAGATTGCAGATGTAGCAAAAAGATTTGGAGCGGACGTCCCGTTTTTTAGGAATGAGGAACTCGCCGATGACAAAACCGGGATTGCTGAGGTACTTATAGATGTTGTTGAGCAGTATAGAAAAACAGGGATGGAATTTGAGTTTATTATTTGCATTCTTGCATCAGCACCATTGATACAAAAGGATAATCTAGTAAAAGCATTTGATATGTTGGTAAATACTGAAGAAATTGATTCTGTATGTCCGGTGGAACCATTTTCTTATCCGCCACAGAGAAGTCTTGTTGTAAGAGGTGGAAAACTCCAAATGTTGTATCCTGAGAATTATTTTGCAAGGTCACAGGATTTGGAAAAACAATACCATGATTGCGGACAGTTTTTTATGTTCAAGACGGAGGCTCTTTTGAGAGATAAAAAATTATATACTAAGAATACTCTTCCACTATTTCTTGATGAAATGGAGTCCCAGGATATTGACAATTTTACGGATCTTGAGATCGCCAAGCTAAAATATGAATTATTGTTCAAAAAAGGAGAAGAGTCAGAATGAGAGCATTGTTTACAGCCGCCGGTTCGATTGGAAGCAGGCATATCAGAAATCTTGCTGATGTTAGCAAAAAACTTGGTATTCCTCTTGATATTGATGTTATCAGGAAATCTGACAGGATTCTTCCGAATGATATCAAGGAGTTGGTGAGGAATGAAATTCGAAATGAAATAGATTTAGATGATAAATATGATATTGCATTTATTACAGACGAAACAAAAGCTCATTTTGATAGCATTGTTTACTTAAAAGATAGATGTACGCATATGTTTATCGAAAAACCTGTACTGGATAATGCCAGTTATGATATTTCTCAAATTATGCCGCCACCGGGGGCTGTTTACTATGTAGCCTGCCCAATCAGATTTTCTCGCTACTACGAAGAACTGAAAAAGGTGATAACTAATAATGATGTATATTCTGTAAGGATTATATTTTCCAGCTATATGCCGAACTGGCAAAAGGGCCGTGACTACAGAAAGAGTTTCCGGTGTTTTACATCAAAAGGCGGCGGTGTAGACATTGATTCACTTCATGAGATTGATTATATGACATCATTGTTTGGAGTGCCTGAAACTATATCGAGAGTGGCCGGTAAGTATTCAAACTTAGAAATGGATGCTCCTGATTTGGCAGTATTTATCTTTGAATATGATCATAAAGTAATTGAAATGCATCTCGATTATTTTGGAAGAACTAATAATCGTAGAGTAGAGTTGTTTGCGAAAGATGATGTTATCGTGGTAGATTACAATAAACACATTGTTGAACATCAGCTTTCCGGCAATATTTACGATTATGGTGTCGATGATCAATTTTATCAAAAGGAAATGAAGTATTTTATCTCGCTTGTGCAGTCTGATGGAAGAATGAAAAATATTAATTCATTGGAAAATGCATTGACCAGTTTAAAATTAGCCAAAGGCTATAATAAATAAGTGGAGGACTAAAAATGAGTTATTCGAATCTTTTTTCTCTGGAAGGCAAAAAGGCAGTTGTTACTGGCGGTTGTGGTTATCTGGGCAGCGAGATTGTCAAGGGATTGGTTGACTTTGGAGCAGATGTTGCAGTTGCTGATTGGAAGATTATGGAGATTGAGGGACTTTCCAAACATGTTTCTTATCATCAGTGTGATTTGGGAAATACCGAGAACATTAAAGTGGTACTCAAAGAAGCGGCTGGTGAGAACGGAGTGATCGACATTTTGATTACCATGGCGGCAAATTTGGGCACAGGTGTGCTGAATGATGTGGAGAATATGGATGATGTGTATTGGGCAAAGGGCATAGATGGTACGGTCGGATATACATTCCGTACTATTCGTGAGGCCATTACCTATATGAAGAACAGCGATGCGGGTAGCATTATCAACATTGGATCTCTTTATGCAGTCGGTGCACCTGATCCGCGGACGTATTTTGATACTCCCTTTAGCAGCACACCTAACTATGGTGCGGGAAAGGCAGCTACCGTAGAGCTTACCAAGTTCTGCGCGGCATATCTTGCGAAGTATGGTATTCGAGCAAATAGCGTTAGCCCAGGCTCTTATCCCCATGAGAATGTTCAGAAAAACGAACTATTTAAGAGGAGGCTGGAAGAAAAGACCATGCTGGGCCGTGTAGGATATCCGGATGATCTTGTGGGGGTGATGGTGTTTCTGGCATCCGCTGCCTCAAAGTATATAACTGGTGTAAACATTATGGTTGATGGCGGGCAAACTGCTTGGTAAGAGAAAGGAAGAAAGAATAATGAAGACTACAAAACCGTATATGATTGCTGAAATGGGCGTTAATTTTTATGAAACTGCGGAGGCTTTGAATATCTCACCTATTCAAGCCGCCAAAATGTACATTGATGCAGCAGCAGAAGCTGGGATCGACTGTGCAAAGTTCCAATCTTATAAGGCTGGTACTATTGTTTCTAAAAATTCTCCGGCTTACTGGGATACGACGAAGGAGCCGACCGAAACCCAATATGAATTGTTTTTGAAGTATGACAGTTTTGGTAAAGATGAATATAAGGAACTTTGTGATTATACTCATGCAAAAGGAATGGATTATACATCAACTCCTTTTGATTATGCGTCAGCAGACTACTTAGAAGATATGGTAGACTTTTATAAAATCAGTTCATCTGATCTTTCCAATTTGCCATTTATTCGTCATATAGGTGCCAAAGGAAAGCCTGTTGTACTTTCTGTCGGTGCTGCGTACCTTTCAGAGATTGACGAAGCAGTGAGAACTTTGAAAGAAGCAGGCTGTGAGGACATATCTATTCTTCACTGTGTTTTATCTTATCCAACGGAACCTTGTAATGCAAATTTAAAGATAATTGAAACATTAAAAAGAGATTTTCCAGATATAAGAGTTGGATTTAGTGACCATGTTGCTCCAGATGAGACAATGATGACTTTGGCTATAGCTTATATGCTTGGTGCGGAAATCATCGAAAAGCATTTTACATTGGATAAAACTTTACATGGAAATGACCACTACCATTCTGGAGAGCCAGAAGATTTCATGAAAGCAATTAGAAATTTCAAATGGATTGATACTGTTCTTGGAAATAGTGAAAAGACAGTTTTGGACTGTGAACTATTATCGAGAAAAGAGGCGAGAAGATCCCTTGTACTTACTCGTAATATGAAAGCTGGAGAACGTATATCTAATGCAGACATCATGCCGAAACGACCAGGAACTGGAATTTCGCCAATTTATACGGATATAGTTGTAGGGAGAAAAGTTGTTAGGGATCTGAATGAAGATACTATTTTAAACTGGGATATGATATAAATCAGCAGTTTTTGAACCTTTCTAATCCAAGACTGAATATGGTGTTCTAACAACTTTACCAACGCACGAGCTTTTTTGACAGTTTCAGGCGATTCCACGAAACTGTTGAATATATATGCTTGCCTGAATCTGCTGTCAGATCTCAAATCGAGTCTCCTGAGCGCTGAAAGACTGATAAGACGAAAACATCTCATCACTATAAGGAAAGCAGTGTCATAGCACTATAAGAAACAGCCAGAAGGTTGATAAGACGCACTATCCCTTCACGGCTCCTTATGCGGTATTCTTCCAGTGACCAGAAAGTCTTTCCTTCATAATAAGAGACTTCGAGGTTCCAGCGCAATAGGTAACAGGACAGAGTAAGAAAGTTGATATTCTCTTCCCCATATTTCCTGGGGCGTCCGCGCTTCCCGGTAGGGGCAGGGGGTAGTTCGTACATGGCAGTGTCGACGCGGGCATTGCAGAGGATGTCAAGGTTTCCAAACTCATTGATGAGCTCTGCCACATCGGCTTTCGGGTACCAGCTGTCACACAGCAGGAATAATTGCCTTGAGGAGCCAATCACCCCCATTGTCTGTCGGATCATTTCAGTGGCGATTTCCAGTTTACTTTTTTCCTTATCCCAGAGCCGGTATCCTAGGGGAACCGACAGGTACTGGATCTGCCCGTTCTTTAAAAACGGGAAGGATAGCAGGATGCTTACCATACAATGGTCGTTCAGGTAATTGGAGCCATTATGTGCTGCATGATCAAAGAGCTTTGAACAGAGTTCAAACTTTTTGGCGAACTTCTCTACCATGGTGTCATCAATGGACAGGAACAGCGGCTGAGTTTCAAGGGAATCTGGAACCACTTTGACCACTTTTGAAACAGTGGTATCACTCTTTATAATCCCTGTTTCTGAGCCAATAATATTGAATAAGATGAGTAATCGTTTCATTGAAACTTTAGGTCGTGCGTCTTATGACATTTTCTTGTGTCAGATGATCTATTATTACAGCGGTGCTGGTGTTATCTATATGTTTGTATCTAACAGGTGGCTTCAGCTTATAATAAATCTTATTGTTTGCATTTCTGCAGGTTTATTATTCTACTACATTGAAACTCCGATTACAAAAATAGTATATGACAAGATGTATTGTATATGGAACAAGCTTGAAAAAGGCACAGGCAAATTTATTGACAAGCATTTTTAGGGGAGAACTTTAAGGAGGAGATAGATGAAAAAAGCATTGATTACAGGTGTAACAGGTCAGGACGGAAGTTATCTGTCCGAGTTGTTATTGGAAAAAGGATATGATGTCCATGGAATGATAAGAAGGTCAAGTGTGGACTTTCGTGAGCGTATCGCTCATCTGGAAGGTCATAAGAACTTTCATCTTCATTATGGAGATCTTTCCGATTCGATGAGCCTTGTGAAGATGATTGGTTCTGTGGGCCCAGATGAGATTTACAACCTTGCAGCACAGAGCCATGTTCAGGTATCTTTTGATGTTCCTGAGTTTACGGCGGATGTAGACGCAACGGGTGTATTGAGGGTTCTTGAAGCTGTAAGAATCACAGGATTGGCTGATACTTGCAGGATCTATCAGGCATCGACCTCTGAACTATACGGTAATGTAGAGGAAGTACCTCAGTCTGAAACCACACCTTTCCATCCGTATTCCCCTTACGCTGTGGCAAAACAGTATGGGTTCTGGATCACAAAAGAATATCGCGAGGCATACAATATGTTTTGCTGTTCTGGGATTCTGTTCAACCACGAATCGGAACGACGTGGTGAAACTTTCGTTACTAGGAAGATTACTCTTGCTGCATCTCGCATCGCACAAGGCAAGCAGGACAAGTTGTACTTAGGAAATTTATCATCTCTTCGCGACTGGGGCTATGCTAAGGATTATGTGGAGTGTATGTGGCTGATATTGCAGCATCACACACCGGAGGACTTTGTAATTGCTACAGGCGTACAGCATTCAGTTCGTGAGTTTGCTACATTAGCCTTCCATTATGCAGGGATAGAGTTGGAATGGAGAGGAGAAGGCCTTAACGAAGTCGGCATCAATACTGCGACAGGCAGAGAAGTGGTATGTGTGTCTGAGGATTTCTATCGTCCGACTGATGTAGTCAACCTTTGGGGCAATCCCGGAAAAGCAAGGAGGGAACTTGGCTGGAACCCGACTAAAACGTCTTTCGAAGAACTGGTCAGGATCATGGTAGAACATGACATGAAGAAAGTAGCAGAAGAGCGGGCAGTTGAACACATCAATCTTGCGGAATACTTGGAGAAAGGTGTGGTGAAGTAATATGATGGATAAAAATGCAAGAATATATGTTGCCGGACATAAAGGTATGGTTGGGAGTGCTATCATCCGTGAGTTACAGAGGCAAGGATACAATAACCTCGTTACTCGCATCCATACAGAATTAGACCTTACCCGTCAGGAAGCAGTAGAAGATTTTTTTAAAACAGAAAAGCCGGAATACGTGTTCCATTCTGCAGGAAAAGTGGGGGGAATCGTGGCTAATAACAAGCTGCCGGCAGACTTCATGTATGAAAATATGATGATGGAAATGAATGTCATCCACAGTGCATTCAAAGCTGGCGTTAGGAAATTAGAGTTTCTAGGATCCAGCTGCATATACCCGAAACTTGCGCCACAGCCGATGACGGAGAGTTGTTTATTAACATCAGCTTTAGAGCCGACGAATGAGGCGTATGCTTTGGCAAAAATCAGCGGTTTAAAATATTGCTCATATCTGAATCGTCAATATGGTACAGACTTCATTTCTGTAATGCCTACGAACCTCTATGGTCCTAACGATAATTATCATCCAGAGCATAGCCATGTGTTGCCAGCGCTAATTCGTCGTTTCCATGAAGCGAAGGAAAGCGGGGCGACTTCTGTCACCTGCTGGGGAGACGGTAGTCCCTTGCGTGAGTTCCTTTATGTTGATGATCTTGCAAATTTCTGCGTATTTGTGATGAACAACTACAGCGGTGATGAAACGATTAATGCGGGAACAGGGAAAGAACTGACAATTAAATCTCTCACAGAACTTGTGGCAAAGGTTGTCGGTTATGAAGGTGAGATACTGTGGGATACAAGTAAGCCTAACGGCACGCTAAGGAAGCTTTTAGATGTGAGTAAGGCGACAGAACTTGGGTGGAAGTATAAGACAGAACTGGAAGAGGGGATAAGGCGGTCATATGCTGACTTTCAAAATAATCCGATGAGGGCGGAAAGGTAGGAGGTGAACTGTCATGAATATCATCCTTTTGTCTGGTGGGAGTGGAAAACGTCTCTGGCCGCTGTCTAATGACATACGTTCTAAACAGTTTATAAAAATATTTAAAAAAGAGGATGGAAACGGCTTCGAGTCCATGGTACAACGGATATATAGACAGATTAAAACTGTGGATCCAAGTTCAACTGTTACAATAGCAACATCCAAATCGCAGGTTTCAGCAATTCATAATCAACTGGGTGAGAGTGCGGGGATTTCAGTGGAACCTTGTAGAAGAGATACTTTTGCGGCGATAGCGTTGGCTACTAGCTATTTACACGATGTCAAAGGTGTGAATAAGGATGAAGCAGTGGTAGTTTGCCCGGTAGACCCTTATGTAGATGAGGGGTATTTTCGCTGTGTTCGCAGGCTGTATGATGCAGCGAAAAATGATGTTTCTGACCTGGTACTCATGGGAATAGAGCCTACATACCCTTCGGAGAAGTACGGGTATATAATACCGACCTTATCTTTTGATGGGAAGATACAGTATTCCTTTACTGAGAAGCCAGATGAAAAGATGGCAAAAGAATATATTGCTCGGCATGCACTCTGGAATGGCGGTGTGTTTGCATATAAGCTTTCTTATGTGCTGGATAAGAGTAGGGAACTTTTGGGAAGCAGCGATTATGATACCCTTTACAGTAGCTACAGATCCTTAAAGGAGATATCCTTCGATTATGCAGTTGTAGAACAGGAAGAGAGTATAAGTGTCGTAAAATATTCCGGTACATGGAAAGACTTGGGTACGTGGAATACGCTCACAGAGGCGATGGAGGAACCTGTAATTGGCGATGCCATAATTTCTAATAGCTGTAATGATGTACATATTCTTAACGAATTAGGTATTCCGGTCTTGGCGATAGGAGTGCATGATCTGATTATCTCAGCCTCTGCAGAAGGGATATTAGTTTCAGATAAGCATGAATCTTCTTATATAAAGCCCTATGTAGATGAAATAAAGCAGCCGATTAAATTCGCTGAAAAAAGCTGGGGCTCATATTGTGTTCTCGATGTGCAGGAAACTTCCATGACGGTATTAGTTACGCTAAATCCCTCTCATAAAATGAATTATCACAGCCATGAGCATCGAGATGAAGTTTGGACTGTTGTGAGAGGAAGCGGAAAAACAGTAGTTGATGGGATGGAACAAATAATTAACCCAGGAGACGTGGTGACAATGCAGGCGGGATGTAAGCACACAGTAATAGCTGGAGAAGATGGATTGCGGCTTATTGAAGTTCAGCTGGGAGAATGCATTACCGTTTCAGATAAGAAGAAATATGAGATGCCGGTATCGGCTATAGGCATATGAGTGGTGTGAACCTTCCGTTTCTCTTAAAGCCGTCTGCAAAGGAGTACTTGTGGGGCGGGAGTAGGCTGAATGATGATTTTAATTTAGGATTACATGCAGATTCTCTTGCTGAGGCATGGGTATGCAGCACGCATCCTGATGGAGAGTCAAAGACATCAACAGGCGAAAGCTTAAGGACTGTGTTAGAGAATCATCCCGATTATCTTGGAACACACGCCTTAAGTCTTGTAGATGGAAGAGCTGATCTGCCAATATTGATAAAGCTGATTGATGCGAAAAAAGATTTATCTGTTCAGGTGCATCCTGATGATAAATACGCTTCAATTCATGAGCACAGCTTGGGTAAGACCGAGATGTGGTATGTGCTTGACGCAAAGCCAGATTCATCACTTATTTATGGCTTTAGTAGAGACATTAATGCTGCAACTGTCTGCGATGCAATAAATACAGGAGTGATAGGTCGCTATTTGAATACTGTAAAGGTGAAGAAAAATGATGTGTTTTTGGTAGAACCGGGGACTGTTCACGCTATTGGGGCGGGATGCCTTATCGCTGAGATACAGGAATCTTCTAATATTACATATCGCTTATTTGACTATGACAGAATTGATAAAAATGGGACAAAAAGAGAACTTCACATAAACCGTGCTTTGGACGTGGCAAACCTCAATTCATCTGCAACACCTCGTCAGCCAATGAGGGTGTTGAAATATAAACCTGGATATGCAAGCGAATTGTTGACACGTTGTAAGTACTTCCAGATAGAGAGACTTTTGTTGAACACAGAGATATGCAGGGATTTAGTAGAGTTCAGGACAGGAAGTAATTCCTTTCATGCATTGCTTTGCGTGGAGGGGTGTGGCTCTATTTTACTGAATAGGGGGATGCTGAACTTCTTTAAAGGAGATTGCGTATTTGTTCCGGCTGAAAGTGTTTCGCTAAAACTGCATGGAAAAGCACAGATATTGAATGTAAGTTGTTAATCATTTTTGCATGAGTAAGAGAAAAACAGCGTATTTTCAAGGATCTTATTGTTTCCTGGATTTTGCGGAGAGGCTATTTAGTGTCTAATATTTGACTTTAAGGATATTATGGAAAGAATAAAAATGAATGGCATATGAATTATATGGTAACTGTTTTTTTGCTTTGTGGAATAGTATATTAGTGGAGAGATGTAATATCATGATATCTTTGATTGTGCCTTGCCTCAATGAAGAGAGCGCAATTCCGTCTTTTTACGAAGAGTTAATGAAAGTACTCAAACTTCCCACATCAAAAATGGGATTTGCACATTGAAAAATCAATACTTTAGCCTATAAAATATTTTCAGGCCGCTATTTCTTTCCGTTCCAAGGCCTCCT
>CAJSZT010000040.1:0-53068 GCA_910573785.1 Lachnospiraceae bacterium
AGGTCGGCTACTGATCGTCGGCTTGGTAGGCTTCTACCCCACCAACTACCTAATCAGACGCGGGCCCATCTTACACCACCTCAGTTTTTACCCCTGTACCATGCGGCACTGGGGTCTTATGCGGTATTAGCAATCATTTCTAATTGTTATCCCCCTGTGTAAGGCAGGTTGCCCACGCGTTACTCACCCGTCCGCCGCTAAGTCACCCTCTCTTCCCTCCGAAGAGTTCTAAAAAAGTGCTTCGCTCGACTTGCATGTGTTAAGCACGCCGCCAGCGTTCATCCTGAGCCAGGATCAAACTCTCGTTAAAAGTTTTTTCCGTCAGGATCAACCTTTCTGGCTAATCCATCCTTTTTTACTGTTTTCCGCTTCTTTCGAAGCAGAGGCGCATCAAAAATCTTCTTCTTAATGCTCGTTCTTTGAATTTCTCTCTTTTAAGAAATTTTCAAGGATCGTTGTCTATTGTTTAATTATCAAGGTTCCTCTTTTTTCTCTGTCAAGCGACAGCTCGTATATATTATCACATCGCTTTTCGCTTGTCAAGAACTTTTTTTATTTTTTTTGAAGTTTCTTTCGAACTTCTTTTTCTTGGCTGTCTCTCACGAGTCAGCTTGCATATAATATCACTTGCTTTATCAGATGTCAATAGTTTTTTTACATTTTTTTACATTTTTTTCTCTTCCGCCGCTTTTATTTCTTTCTCTACCTATTATATGTGTTTCACCTGCTCCTGTTATATCCGCAATATTGTTACCTGAAAAACAGCTTGATTAATTGATGTATCTGTGGCAAAATGGGTATGGATGATTGCGTCACGCAATCTCGAATGAATGAGATTCATGGAATTTATAAAATATAGAATAGGAAAAGGAAAAGGAGGCTGTAGAAAATGAATAGAAAGATATTTTTCTGGTATATGCTTTTTTTCATTTTTGGAGCGGCCTTTTTTTTAACAGGATGCGGCAAGGATTCCAGGGAATCCGGCCAGAGTCGGAGTTCTTCCGGTTCAAATCAAAAGTCTGAACCGGAGGCAGTACGGCAAACGGTGGAGCAATCCCTGCTGCCACAGGCTTCAGGAGCCGTTGTATATGGAAGCGACACCATTTCCATTGATGCTTCCAATACCAGCGAGGGCTATGTGATGGTACGTTATGCCGGTGCCTCGGAACAGGTACGTCTCCGGATCACCATACCGGGAGGAACCTTTTACATTTATGCGCTGGCAATCGGCCAGTATGAGACCTTTCCCCTGACAGGCGGCAGCGGCTCCTATCATATGGAGATACTGGAGCATGCCTATGATGATATGTATGCGTTGGCATTTTCACAGGATATTGAGGTTGCTTTAAATGATGAGTTCAAACCGTTTTTGTATCCCAACCAATACGCATGGTATACCCAGGAATCTCAGGCCGTCCAATACGGTATTCAATTATCGGAAAAATCATCGGATGACCTGTCCTATGTGGAGAATGTATATCATTACATTATAGAAAATGTAACCTACGATAAGGAAAAGGCAGAGAATGTCCAGCCCAACTATCTTCCGAATATCGACGAGACCATGTCCACCGGGAAGGGCATCTGCTTTGATTATGCGTCTTTGATGACAGCCATGCTCCGCTCCCAGGGAATCCCCACCAGACTGGAGATCGGCTATTCCGGCGAAGCCTATCATGCATGGATCAGTGTCTATCTGAAGGAAGCCGGCTGGGTGGACAACATCATCGAATTCGACGGTACGAACTGGACACTGATGGATCCGACGCTGGGCGCGTCAAACAATAAGAAGTCTGTGGAAAAATATATCGGCGACGGCAGCAATTATGTCGTTAAATATTCTTATTGAATTTTTGTGTTATTTTGAGAGGAAAACGGAGGGCGGTTATGGAGAATAAAGAAATACATGCAAAACCTTTTTCAAATATGGAGATTTCGGCTTTCTGCGGGCAGATTGCCCTGGTCCTGAAATCCGGCATTTCTTCGATAGAAGGAATCACGATCATGGTTGAAGATGCCCCGGAGGGAGAGGAACGCCAGATCCTGGAGCAGATCCTGAAGAGGATGCAGGAGACCGGAAGCTTGTATGATTCCCTGTCTGATACCGGGCTGTTTCCCTCTTATATGCTTCATATGGTCGAGATCGGGGAAGAGACCGGCACGCTGGATGATGTCATGGAGGCCCTGAGCAGCCACTATGACCGTGAGGATGCCATTGGGAAAAGCATCAAAAGCGCCGTTACATATCCGCTGATCATGGCCGGCATGATGATTGCGGTCATTATTGTTCTGCTTGTAAAGGTCATGCCGATCTTCAATCAGGTATTTGTTCAGCTTGGTACAGAGATGACCGGATTTTCCCGAATGCTGATGGATCTCGGCAATGCCATCAACCGTTATTCCATTGCCCTGACCGGACTGCTGGTGGCAGTGGTGCTGCTGATCCTTTACTGCACCCGCACCAGAAGCGGACGAGCCTTCATGCGCAGCCTGGGATATCGCCTGGCCTTTATACGTCCGGTCTATGAGGAGATCGCAGCTTGCCGTTTTGCCAGCGGAATGGCTCTCACACTGAGCAGCGGGCTGAATCCGGAACGGAGTATGGAACTGGTCAGTGCCCTGAATGACGATCCGCTGTATCAGGAAAAGCTGGAAAGCTGCAGAAAGAAAATGGACGAGGGGCAGGATCTGTCCGAGGCCCTGCATGAAACTGGTATGTTCGCCGGAATCTATGCCCGCATGGCTTCCATCGGTTCCAGAACGGGCTCCATGGATCAGGTAATGGACCGGATCGCCGAACTGTATCAGGATGAGATCGATAATCGGATGAATACGGCCCTTGCAGTATTAGAGCCTACGCTTGTTATTGCTTTATCCCTGATCGTAGGCGTGATCCTGTTGTCTGTCATGCTGCCGCTGATGGGCATCATGTCCAGTCTGTAAGTGGATTTTATAGGAGGAAGAAAATGGCTCGTTTTCAATATCGGAAAGCACCGCATACATACCGGAAAATTGTCCTTTCTGTCTGTGCGTTTACACTGATCACAGGAATCTTCTATCAGGGGATTGAATCCCTGTCCTCCAGCACTCAGAAGCGGCAGAAAGAAAGTCTGGAAAGTGCCCTGATCCGGAATATTACTTATTGCTATGCGGTCGAGGGCTCTTATCCTGAAAGTCTGGATTATCTGAAGGAGCATTACGGCCTGACCTATGATGAGGATCGTTTCTTTGTAGATTACCAGGTAATCGGCGCCAATATCCTGCCGGATGTCACAATCATTGAGAAAGGAGAACCATGATGCGCTTTCGAATCCAACAGAATCATATGATTGATTTTTTGTTTCCGGTGGCATTATTTTTTGTATTCGCAGTTTCTGCTATGACCGTGATCCTGCTGGCTACAGGAGTCTATCGCTCCACCACCGAGCATTCCTCTCTCAACTATACGGCCCGCACTTCCCTGGCCTATATCTGCGAGAAGATCCATCAAAATGATATCAATGGCGATGTGGTTCTCGGCACTTTTGACGGATGTGACGCGCTGATCCTGAAGCAACCTCGCCGAGAGGATACTTATCAGACCTATATCTACGTATATGAAAATGAACTGAAAGAATTATTTATCAAAGTTGGAGTGGACGCCCCTGCAAAAAGCGGTAAAACCATCCTTGCCGTGGAGGATTTTTCCATGGAGACCGTAAAGGACGGCATGTTCCGGTTTACCTGTACGGACGCAGACGGAAACCGGGACAGCATGATCGCAGGGATACGGAGCCGCTAGGGAACTGTCGGAAAATAACTTGTACAGATTGCGCAGGATATTTCTTCGAGTATACAGGTCAAAAAACGCAGGCGATGCAGGCTTTGTCCTAACCCGGATAAACCGGAAAAGCACCATACAAAAATTTTGCCATTTTGTTCAAGAAATTTTTGTTAAGTGTCTAAGGGGGACCATGCACAGCATGGTGAATTCCTTACGGCTGCGTCGAGGCTTTTTGACCTGTGCAATCGGAGAAATAGAAGGGCTCACTAAATACAGAGGGAGTTTTGACATGAAACACAGAAATCGGGCCAAGTCATCCAGTTTATTTCTTTTGGAGCTGGTACTTGCCATTTTATTTTTCTCACTTGCAAGTGCTGTCTGCGTGCAGTTTTTTGTGAAATCACATATCCTGAGCCGGGATGCTCAGCGGCTGAATCATGCAGTCAGCGAGTGCTCCGGAATGGCAGAGATTGTAAATACTTCCGACGGGATGACGAACGCCATAGAGGTGATCACCGGACTCTATCCGGATGCTTCTCTTACCGACTCCGAAGAAAACGGGGATGTGCCTTCCGTATCCGCATCGATCTTTTATGACAAAGAATTTATCCCCTGCGCGGAAAAGGACAAAGCTTATGTACTCCAGGCCGTATTGTGGGAACAGGGACAGATGCTGACTGCCGGAATGACAATCGGTGAGGCTGAAACAGAGGACCCGATCTATGAGCTGACTGTAAAGCATTATCTGCAGAGGAGGGCTGACCATGCAAAGAGATAAAAGACAGGCACCTTTTGTCAATATCGGTTCTTCCCTGCTGCTGGTAGTCTTCCTTGTGCTTTGTCTCGTCACATTTGCTACATTATCTCTGTCCAGCGCGCAGAGTGATTATTCCTTCAGCAGCCGAGCGGCACAGCGCAGAACGGACTATTACCAGGCATGCAACGTAGCGGAGGATGTGCTGGCGCAGATCGATGCCATCCTGGAGAAATCGGCAGACAGTCCGGCAGGCGGGTCAGACGGTTCCCGGAATTGGATGAATGGGCTGGACTTTACCCAGATCGACGGAACGGAATTTGACGAGGTCGGGCTTGAGATCGTGTATGACCCTGAAGCTGCCGCACTCTCCTATCAGATTCCGGTCAACGAAAAACAGGCGCTGGAAGTCGGGCTTGTATTAACTCCGGACAGAGACGAGGGATATTACGAAATTAAAAAATGGCAGCTAGTCAATACGAGGCCCCGGGAAGGAAGCCAGCCGCTGCAGCTCATGCCCATGCCCGAATAATTTCTAAAGCAGAATATGTCACACCTGGTTAAGATGTGACATGGTATAATAAGGTTATAAATTTGGAGGAATCAAAATAAGATGAACATTCAGACAATACTGGAGCAGGCCGTATCCGAACATGCATCCGATGTATTTATTGTTGCCGGACTGCCTGTTTCGGTTCGTAAAAACGGAGTGATCCATCAGGTCAATGAGGAGAAGCTTCTGCCTTCGGATACAGAAAGTCTCCTGAAAGAGATCTATGAGCTTGCCGACCATCGAGATATCCATATTTTTGAAGAAAATGGAGATGATGATTTTGCGTTTGCACTGACAGGCATCTCCCGTTTTCGGGTCTGCGCCTATAAGCAAAGGGGTGCGCTGTCTGCGGTAATCCGGATCATTACATTCCGTCTGCCCGATCCGAATGAACTTGGGATCCCGGAGAACATTATCCAATACGGCAACAGCGGAAGCGGCATGGTTCTGGTCACCGGGCCTGCGGGAAGCGGAAAATCCACGACGCTTGCCTGCATCATCGACAGCATCAACCGAAATCGGGATGCCCACATCATTACCCTGGAGGATCCCCTGGAATACCTTCACCGTCACGGGCGGAGTATTGTCAGCCAAAGGGAGATCAATGTAGATACGGAAAATTACGTGGTTGCCCTGCGCGCGGCGCTCCGGCAGAGTCCGGATGTGATCCTGCTGGGGGAGATGCGCGACTATGAGACCATCAATGTGGCCATGACCGCGGCCGAGACCGGACACCTGCTTTTGTCCACTCTGCATACCATCGGGGCGGCAAATACCATCGACCGAATCATTGACGTATTTCCGGCAAACCAGCAGAGGCAGATCGCCATTCAGCTTTCTACCGTGCTCAATGCCGTTGTGTCCCAGCAGCTTGTCCCTACTGTGGACGGACAAGTCGTTCCCGCGTTTGAGATCATGACCGTGACGCCCGCGATCCGGAATATGATCCGGGATAACAAGGTGCATCAGATTGACGGAATCATTTACTCCTCCGCAAAGGATGACATGATCTCCATGGACAGCAGCCTGCAGAAGCTGTGCAAAAACGGAGTGATCAGCAGGGACACCGCACTGGCCTATGCTTCCAATCCGGAAATGCTTGCGAAAAAAATCTGATTTTCCCCCGTCAAAACCTTTTTTGATTTTGGCGGAGGAATCATCTATTCAATTTAGGAAGGGAAAGGAACTCAATTATGGAACTTCATTTTCTCGGCGGTGCCATGGAAATCGGCGGCAGCTGCGTCTATCTGCGGATTGCCGGAAAAGGGATCCTGCTGGATTCCGGAATCCGGCAGTCCAACGCAAAGGACCCTCTTCCAGACTTCCGCACCATACAGGAACAGGGCGGGCTGGATGTGATCCTCATCAGCCATGCGCATATGGACCACATCGGAACACTGCCCATCATCAGCAAAGCGTTTCCCAATGCCCCTATTTTTATGACGGTCATGACTGCGGATCTGACCCGTGTGCTTCTTTATGACAGTCTAAAAATCATGAAATACAGGGAGGATGAGATTCCCCACTATTCTGAGCAGGATGTGCTCGCCATGCTGGGCCGGATCCATCCTCTTGGTTATCAGACCCCGTTTCCGCTCTTTGACGGATTTACCCTGACTCTTTATCCCGCCGGACATATTGCCGGAGCGGCCTGCATCTATCTTACAACGGTGGATGGGAGCCTGTTTTATTCCGGAGATTTTTCTAATTTTTCCCAGAGGACCATTGAGGGAGCGAGGATTCCGAAGCTGCGTCCGGATCTTGCCATCGTGGAGACCACTTATGGAAACCGGCTTCACGCCAACCGGCAGGTTGAGGAAAAGCGCCTGACGGAGCTTGTGGCTGAATGCGTTCGGCAGGAAAAGAAAATCCTGATTCCCGCATTTGCCCTGGGGCGTGCCCAGGAGGTTCTGCTGATTCTGCGGGCCGCAATCCAGAACGGTGAGATTCCGCCTGTACCGGTCTATATTGACGGAATGGTCCGGGATATCAATATCATGTACACCCGCAATCCTACCTATCTGAAAAATGCGCTTGGGAAACGGATTCTGAAGGGGAACGAGCCATTTTACACAAAGGAAATCCAGCCTGTGGCTCCCTTGCAGAAGCGGGAGGAGCTTCTAAATACCAAGGGACCCGTGATCTTTCTGTCCAGCTCCGGGATGCTCACCGGCGGTCCAAGCGCTCAGTACGCCAAGGAGCTTGCCGGTTCGGAGAATGCATGCATCATCATCACCGGCTACCAAGACGAAGAATCTCCGGGACGGCAGCTTATGAATCTTCTGGAAAACCCGGAGGAAGGCAGCCTTTCCATAAACGGCAGCAACGTCCCGGTGAAATGCCGCATTGAACAGGTGGGGCTTTCTGCTCATGGAGACAAATCCGAGATCATGGCGCTGCTGGAACAGCTTTCCCCCCGCCGGATCTTCCTTGTCCACGGAAACCGGGAAGTGATCGGCGAGCTTGGCGGCGAACTGGCCGCAGAGAATTACCGGCGGCAGATTTATCTGCCGGAATGCGGACAGCGCTATGAGATCACGCTTCACAGCAAGCGGAAACAGCGTTCATTTTGTCCTGCCTATACCATGCAGATGAAGCGCCCATACCGCAGGGAGGATGACAAGCTGCTCTGGGATTACTGGCAGGAGCATTACTTTGGAAAAGCATTTGCCATATCCCAGATTGCGCAGATCTGGTTTGGAAAATCGTCCGGATATCTTACGGAAGTCATGGAGGACGGCGAGATTCTGCAGGAAATGCAGGAAATTTTTCTTCACAGTATCTACTTCTCCCCCAATACCAGGCGGCTCTTCCTCTTCGAAGCAAATCCCTGGGAGGCTGTGGAAGAAGCACTTGCTCCAAAAGAGCTGACCCAGCAGGAGCTTGCCGCACAGATTGAATCCGTTTTCTCCGGTTATTCGTATCGGAAGCTCAGCTACCACAGCGAACAGAAAAAAGTGCTGCTTCAGTTTGATTATCCGGACGCACAGGATATGGATGACTTTCAAAAGAAAGCAGATTGCTTTGCCAAGGCTGCCGGCTGGACTGCACAGATCAGCCCGTCCATGAACCACAATGCGGCGTTGCTCCTGCTCTCCACGCTCTTCGGCGGACGGCTTGCCAAGGCCTCCTACTATGCGGAGAAGAAATGCTATGCAGTGACCCTGACCGGCACTTCTGAAACGTCAGATGGTGATGTGCAGGCAGCAGAGCAGTTCCAAAATATTACGGGATGGAGACTGTCCCTCAACGGGCAGCCGACGGCAGATTCCGGAATTTTCACTCCGCTGAACGAAGATGGATGTGACGACTTTTTTCTGCCTGCAGATCGGACTGCGGAAAAAGCAGAACAAAACATTACGTTTCTCTGCATAGACCAGACCTTTGAGGGGCTTCCCCACAAGCCGGATAAGAAAAGCCTGAAACAGGACGCCCAGGGCGGCTTTCTCGAGCTCAGTTTCGTCTCGCCCGTGATCGGACATCAGTACGGGGAATATCTGCAGGAGCTTGCCGACCAAACCGGCTGGCGTATCCGAATCTCAGATAAGGTGAACCAGATAGAATTGATCCGCACCGCACAGCTGCTTTGTATGAAATACGGAATTGCGCTTGCAAAGAATCCGTCCTATCTCCCGGAGCGAAAAACAATCCAGCTCAAGCCCGGGGAAGCCGCAGATGAAGAGACACAAAAGTTATTATCTGAGGAATTTGAAATACTGACCGGGTGTTCATGCATTGTAAGTATATAAGCCTTTCCCCATATAACAGCGTCAAAAAGGACTGTCGGAAAATGCCGTTTCTCTGCAATATATTGCTGTGATATTCAAAAAATCACACATATATTTTAGAGCTTCTGTCATTTCCCTTCAGTCCTTTTTTGTCTATAGAATACCAAATACCTGCCGTCAGCCGACTTCGAATCTTACGCCATCTATACTCCCAGCAGCTCCATGATCTCTTCTCTGCCCAAACTGCCGAGCTGTGCCGCCTCGCCGCCGATCACCTGCTCTGCCAGGTCTTTCTTCTTCTCTTGAAGCTTTTGGATTTTTTCCTCAATGGTGCCCTTTGCGATCAGCTTGTAGACCGTCACCTTTTTGGTCTGTCCAATTCGGTGGGCGCGGTCCGTTGCCTGGTTCTGTACTGCCAGATTCCACCAGGGGTCATAATGGATGACCACATCCGCCCCGGTCAGATTCAGTCCCACACCTCCGGCCTTTAAGGAGATCAGGAATACCGGAACCTCCCCTTCGTTAAATTCTTTGACCATCTGGAGCCGCTTTTCCTTGGAGGTGCTTCCCGTAATCGTATAGTAGGCGATGTTCAGTCCGGACAGCTTGTCCTGCAGGATCTCCAGCATGGAGGTAAACTGGGAAAATACCAGCATCCGGTGTCCGCCGTCAATGGCACTCTGGATGAGCTGCAGGCAGGCCTCCAGCTTTGCCGCCTCGCCCTTATAGTTTTCAAAGCACAGAGACGGATCACAGCAGATCTGCCGCAGTCTTGTCAGCTCCGCAAGGATCAGAAGCTTGTTCTTATTGAACTCCGCCTCATTCTGCTGTGCCAGTGTTTCCTTCATATGAAGCACCTGGCCGTCATAGAGCTTCTGCTGTGTACTTCCGAACCGGACGTAACGGTGCTCCTCCAGCTTCTCCGGCAGGTCTTTCAGAACGTCCCCCTTCAGCCTCCGCAAGATAAAGGGACCCGCCATTTTCTGCAGCCGGGTCATGGCGGCCTCGTCGCTGCTCTTCACGATCGGGCTTTCCATCTCCCGCTTAAATACATCGTAGCCATATAAAAAGCCGGGCATCAGATAGTCGAAAATACTCCACAATTCGCTCAGACGGTTCTCGATCGGGGTTCCGGTCAGCGCATACCGGGTCTGGCTGTGAATCACCTTCACAGCCTTTGCCGCGGCTGTGGTATGGTTCTTGATATACTGTGCCTCGTCTATGATCTGATAGAGGAACTGCTTCTCCTCATAAAACAGGATATCCCGTTTCAAAAGATCGTAGGACGTGACGAGCACATCGACCTCCTGATAAGAAGCAATGATATTCTGGCGTTCCTCCTGATTTCCGGTGATCAGGGAAACTCTCAGTTCCGGCGCGAACCGCTCAAATTCCTCTCCCCAATTGAAAATCAGAGAGGCCGGCGCCACCACCAGGGAGGTTCCTTCCTTTCCCTCCTGCTTTGCCGCAAGCAGCACTGCGATCACCTGCAGCGTCTTGCCCAGCCCCATATCGTCGGCCAGGATCCCCCCGAACTGCCATGCTTCCAGTGTCCGAAGCCATTTGAACCCGTTTTTCTGGTATTTACGCATGATTCTGGACAGGCTTTCCGGTTCCTCGAAATCTGCGTCCTTCACCGTCTTAAAGCCCTTGACCACCTTTCGGAAATGGCTGTCCCTCTTGCTGTACACGCTGTCGTTTTCCTCCAGCATTTTATCCAGATAAAGGGTACGGTACATGGGCAGATGCATTTTTCCCTTCACAAATTCCTTTGGTTTGAGATGCATGGCATCCATCATCTCCGAAAGCATCTGCAGAGAGGAATCGTCCAGGTTCATGAAAGAGCCGTCCTTGAGACGGTAATATTTTTTCTTTGCCCGGTAGCTTGCCAGGATATCCAGCAGCTCGGCCTGGGGGATATCCTCTGTCGTAATGCTCAGGTCCAAAAGCCCGGATGATACGGAAACTCCCACGGATACCTTCATACGCCGTACCACGTGATGATTCAGGAAGCTCTTGGTACAGCGAACCTCGCCCAGTTCCATCAGCTTCTCCGTGCCGCTCTCCATGACCTGGTAAACCAGCTCCTCGTCGCCGCCGCAATGCAGTTCTTCCCGCTCCCAGTCGATCCGCGGAAACCACTGCATGACATGAAACAGGATCTCCTCCTCCCTGGACACGTCCCGGAGCGCCTCGATCCCGCCGTGATCCTGCTTGCTCAGAACATCCAGCGCGGAAAATTCCCTGCCGCCGTATTTTGCGCTGACCTGGCAGGTCACATTCTGGTCCGCGGCATCCAGATAAAAGACAAACCGTACCTCCGGCGGAAGGTAGGAGCGGAATTTTTCCGGTTCCGTCTCCTCGATATCCACAATTTCCTCCAGCTGGGGCAGGATCCTGTAGTAAAATTCTGCCATATGGTTCCTTCCCACATGAAAAGAAAATCCTTCATCACTCGTCAGACGGGACAGGGGTTCAATCTTTTCCTGGAAATCCTTTTCCACCCGGCAGAGTTGTCCGTCACCGATATAATATCCCGTATCGGTCCCCATATACAGCTCCGGCAGGCCGCCGTCCACCCGGATTCCGTGAAATACTCTGCCGCTTCCCACCTTTTCCTCGGAAATACGCATGGAAACATTGGGATTGCGTTCCGCACGGGTTAGAATCTCTTTCCTTTTCTCCCAGCCGTCTTTATCTTCAAATTCGACGGCTTCATCCGCCATTTGATTATAAAATTCATCCAGCCTCCATCCAAACAGGTTCAGCGCCCCTCCTACCGTAGTTTTCCGACTGCCGTAATAATCGTACCTGTTGGACTCCTGAATGCGCTGCAGAAATTCCTCTTCCTCCCGCACGATCCGGTTGATAAAACGGATCCATCCCTTTCCGGATTCCGTAAAATGATCAAGATTATGGTTGATCTGGGTATTTGACCCGTAGGTAGCGGTTGCCGAATTTTTTACATTTTCGCAGAAATCATCCAGCTTTTTAACAATAAAAAGCTTCTTTTCGCCGATCTTAAACGCTACGGACAGCTTTCCGTCCTTCCGGGTCAGCCGCGGAACTAATCGAAGGCTTTCCTTTTTATCTTCCGTATCCGCGATCGCAAGATTTGACCGTTTTTCCTGATAAAGCTTCAGAAGCGCCTTTCCATAACTGTCCGTGGCATCCCCAAAGCTGTGGGTATCCAGGTAATCCTCCAGGAGCTTCAGCGTCCCAGCCTTGTAGGGGCATTTTGTCTTCTCTATATCCCAGGAGGAATAGAACTCCCGTATACACTGTGGGCATCGGCACTCCGTATAGGTCACATTGGTACGTGAGAAGATGATCCTGACAGGAAATTCCATATTGCCGGATCTTCCTACCACATCGATCTGTCCCCGGATGTCCTCGCTGTACTGGTCAAAACCGGTCAGGATATCTTTCATCTCGATATCCCCCTGGGCATACAGCTTTTCACCTTTTGCCATAACATCCGCTGGTATCTTTATAGAATGCTTGATCAGGGTTCCTTTAAAATATTTATAGCGTTCCAGTCTTTCAATATTTTTATTCTCCTGCTCAGCCTCCGCACTTTCGGATTCCGCCTCCCAGGAATCTCCGAGAAGAGAAAATTCCGCCTTTCTCCGTTCCTGCTGCTGTCGACGAGCTTCTTCGGCTTTCTGCTTTTCCTCTTCTTCCTTCCGGCGTTTTTCCTCCGCCCTTTTCTTTGCTTCCAAAGCCTTCTGCTTTTCTTCCTCCTGGCGGCGTTGTTCTTCTTCCCGGCGTTTTGCTTCTTTTTGTCTGCGCATTTCCTCTTCCTTACGTCTTTTTTCTGCGTTCCGTCTGGCTTCTTCCTGTTCCTTCTTTCGCTTCTCGGCCCGAAGTCTGGCTTCCTCTGCCTTCTGCTCCCGGAGCTTCTGCCGGCGGGCCTCCTCGGCCAGGCGCTTCTCCGTTTCCTGTCGGCGGGCTTCCTCGGCCAGACGCTTCTGCTCTTCCTTTTTCCGCGCCATCTCTGCTTTACGCTGCTCTCTGGCAAGGCGGCGGGCTTCCCGTTCTTCCTGCTGGCGGAGTGCTTCCCGGGCCTCTTTTTCTTTCTCGAGGCGGGCCTGTTCGGCTTCCTTTTCTTTTTGGAGGCGGGCCTGCTTTTGCTTCTTTTTCTCTTGCTCCGCAACTGCTTTTAATTCCTCCGCCCGGCGCTTTTTTTCTGCTTCCCGTTCTTCCTTTAAACGCTGCCTTTCCTCGGGAGTCAGCTTCGCTTCCTGCTGACGCCGCAACCGGGCGGCCTGCCGTTCCCGCTTGAGCCGCTGCTCCTCCGCCCTTTGCCGCTCTTCCTTTTCACGCAGCTCGGCTTCTGCTTTCTGCTCTTTTTCCAGAAGCTCCGCCTCCGTGATTCCCTGTGCCTTTGCCCGGGTTCTGGCTTCTATGGCATATAAAAGGGCGGCCATGTGTTCACAATTCCTGCCGCCTTTTGCTGCCGGGCATCCGCACTTCATCCGGCCCAAACGGCCGCCACGGATGATTGCGGACACGGTTATTCTTGTCCTTCCTAAAACAGCGGATTCATATCCGCCGCTGGTCTCTGTCAAGTCAACTACTCTTTGGTTCAGATAGTTTGACTTTCCTCTGTCTAATGTGTCCTGGTCAAATTTTTGCTTCCAATTCTCCATTGTAGTTTTCTGCTTTTTCCTTTGTTATTCTGTATCATTCAATGCTTTTCCATAGGAATTATTATATTCTGGATTGGCTGAAAATTCAACTTTAAATTCTGCTTTTTGCTGTCAGATACCGGACTTCATTGAATCGTACATAGAAGTATGATAGGATTATATCAAATAAATGATAAAAATCAGCATAAAATAATCCTTTTAAGAAATGAATTGCAGATATGGTAATCCAGCAGGAAGCATGTGAAAAAATAATGAAGTTGCCAGAGGATGGGATATGGCTAATTCTTGTCATGGTAGATGAGGTTGCCAGACAACATGGTATTTCCACTGAGACAAAATTTCTTTTCTGTACAATCCAAACTGGCAGCGGAAGAAAAAGGCCCGGCGGCCTGCTGCCGATTCTATCTACTGTCGGCTGACACATTAATATCTGATCAGTCATCAAGGGGCTACCGGAAAATAGTTGTATGACCGCATATCATTATCTTACGGACAAAACGCATTTCCCGACAGCCCCCTTTCTTGAAGATGTTCTCAGCAGCCCAGATATTTTCTCACCGTTCTTCTGACCGCTCCCGGTCCGGCAATCTCTTCCCGGAATATTTCCTCGATCTTCTCCCCGATCCCGGCCTTATACAGATCCACGGCAAAGATATTTTCATTGGACAGGATCGCCCTCAGCTGATCCGTCAGACTGTCAGGATCTCCGAATGCGATCCCTGCCATCTGCTCCCGCAATTCCGGCACCATGGGATCCGGCGCCAGTTCAAAGGGATTGCCTTCCTCGTCAATCGCAAGAAGATAACGGAACCACCCGGCAATCGCAACCGGGATACCGTTCAGGCGTGCCGCGTCCCCGAACTTCGCCACATAGGATTTGATCGTCTCTCCGAAGCGGATCCCGATCCCCTGAGACACATCCACCGATAGTCTCTGGGTGGTATCGCCCAGGTAAGGATTGGGAAACCGTTCGTTGAGCACCTCGTCCAGAAATGCCTTCGGGGAGAGGATACCCGGATCCGAAACCACCTTCATGCCTTCCACGTACCCGACCTGCCGCGCCAGCTCCAGCATGTCGGGATCTTTCATTTCATCGGAAAAAAATTCATACCCCAACACACATCCATAGGGCCCCAATGCGGTGTGGATGGGATTGAGACAGGCCGTCACCTTCATTTTCTCGGACTTGTTGACCGTATCCCGATCTGTCATGTATACCCCTGCCTTCTCCAATGCCGGGCGGCCGTTTGGAAAGCTGTCCTCTACCACCAGATACTGGGGCCCCTCCGCATTGACAAAGGGCGCGATATAAGTTTTTCCGGACGTGATCACCGGCTGCATATTTTCCACTCCGATCTCATCCAGCTCGTTCGCGATCTTCTCGCTGGGCCGGGGCGTAATCTTGTCGATCATTGTCCACGGGAATGAAACTTGGCTTTCGTCTCGAATATAATGAAGAAATCCCTCCTCCACAAGACCTCGTTTCTTCCATTCCTCTGCGATTTCCAATACAGAATTTCGGAATTTCTGCCCGTTTTGAGAACAGTTATCCATGGATACCAGGGCAAGCGGAAGTTTGCCGCCGTGGTAACGCTCCAGCAGCATGGCCGTTACAACTGCCATGGCACTCGACGCTTTCTCCGGCCCGTTTTCAATGTCTGCTCTTATAAAGTCAAAATAGGTTCCGTCCGCTCTGGTCAGCGCATATCCCTTTTCCGTGATCGTAAATGAGATCATCTGCAGGCCTGGGGCGCGGAAAATTTCTTTTAACCGATTCCACTGTTCAGGATTGGAATGCTGTGCTTTCACTGCTTCTGTCACAGAGCCCAGCACCTTTCGGTCCGTTGTGCCGTCTCCGTGAAGCGTAATGGACAGGATCAGGTTATCAAAGGGCCTGTATATCTGCTCCACCACATCATAATCAAAGGTCTCAGCACCGATGATTCCCCGGTCCATCAGGCCTTCTGAAATCAGCTGATCCGCAATCCCGCCGATGAAGATCCGGAAAATATTGCCCACACCGAAATGTACCCATACCGGGGCTGTTCTGGTTCTGGCCGCAAGTGCCCCGGCATCATAGGACGGGAGCCCGATTCCGGCCTGCTCCCAATCCTGTCTGTCTTTTATACCATTCAAAGTCAGTTTCATGGTCATTCCTCCTGCTCTCTTTTTATCGGATAAAATTAGTCCTGCAGGCCGTTTCCTTCTCCGGCAGGCCGTACCGTTCTTTTCCGAGGGCGATGCTCTTCATCAGAAATGCCATATTCACCGCCAGCGTCCGCATGATCTGCAAACCCTCCGCGTCCTGCGTGGCCTCGTCCGCGTTATTTCCATGAATGCTGTTCCAATACTGGCCGGATGCCACCGGCATTCCGCAGATTGTAAAATATTTATTCAGTTCATCAAAGGTCGCTGACAGCCCGCCTCTTCTGGCAGACGCCACAGCCGCTCCGACCTTCATCGTTTTGTCAAAGTGCGTGCTGTAAAACAGACGATCCAGAAACGCAACCAATGTGGCATTGGCGGACGCATAGTAGACCGGGCTTCCGACTACCAGTCCGTCGCAGGCTTCAAACTTTTGCGCGGCTTCATTTACCACATCGTTAAAGGCGCATCTGCCGTGCCCTCCGCAGAATCCGCAGGCAACGCAGCCTCTGATGTCCTGATTGCCGATGTGCAGGATCTCCGTCTCCATTCCTTCCCCGGCAAAAACCTGCTCCATCTCATGCAGCGCCGTATATGTACTTCCCTTTGCATGCGGGCTCCCGTTAATCAGTAATACCTTCATCCTTTTTCCTCCGTTGATATTCTATTTTTATTAAAGATGATACCACTTTTCAGCAGAGGAAACAACTGTTAGTACTACGTATCTATCGATTTATGTTTCTTTCCGGCTCTTTATATCTTTCAACAGTCCCATCTATACAAAACCCGGTATGCTGCTTTTCCGTACCGAACTCTTTATAAACAAATTGTTCGGCAACAATCAGTTACATGTTTGTTACTTTTTTCAAGTACTCCCGGATGCTTCGGTTTGGAGCATTGCCGCAAAATTCCGCAAGCCACTGCCACTGCTTGTGTATATCCTCTTCATATTCTGATGAATGGAACGGAGTACTCTTTGATTCAAAGGAGAAATTGAAGTACTCTAACTGCTTCTGAAACTGTGTGGAATATTGATTCCATATTTTCAAATTATAATGGATTAATCCGAAAAAGGCAGTAATATATATCAGCCTTTCAAAATCTGAAAAAGTCATTTTCTCCCTTCCTGACAGCAGTCTACGATCCCTTGCTCCGCATAAATATAAAAAAGCAAACTGCTCTATTTCTTCACGATGCATATGAACTCCTTCTTTCTCTTGCCGGACAAAGTCCGTTCCACAGGTACATACGCTGTGGTATGCCCCTTAGGTCCAGGATTTTGCACTTACGAAACCTTATATTTATGCCATTGATCTCGATATGTAAGTGTCTGTATCATTTTTACAACCAATTTTACACACATATTCAGAAGAATGCAACAACAATTTGCCAAATATACATCCAGAAACATTTTGTTTATTTTTGTACTGACCAGAGAACTATAAAAACTCTATATCACCAGCTTCATCGCCCATCCCGGGACATCCGCATCCCTGTAATCCTCTTGCATGAATACAAATGCCGTCTGATATCCCGGCGCCTTCCTCGGATAGATTCCGTATCCATCCGTAAAATAGATCAACCCCCGGAGCTCTGTAAACTCCCCCTGCCTGATCTTCTCATTCACATATTCAAATGCCGGACGGAAGTCGGTCCCGCCTTCTCCGTACAATGTCAGATTGTCCATATACGCTTTCAGCTCCTTCTCGCTGCTGATCTTCACATCAGACCTCACATCCTCATCACACTGAATGATATGCACATTGATCTTTCGGAAGAAGCTTTCGTTTTGGCTCAATACATCATAGGTTTCTTCCAGGAATCTGCGCACCAGCTCCCCAGAGCATGACATGGAGGTGTCCACCACCACTGCAAATTCTTCCACTTTTTTGACTTCCCTTGTCTCCTGCGGCTCGATCAGCGGCATATTTCCATATAAGGACAGTCCATAGCTGTAAAATGTGTAATCAAAGGTGTCTGTATCGACTCCCAGTTCTTCTCTCAATACGGAAAACTTTCTCAGGAAAGAGCGGTAATCGTGTCTCTCCCTGTTCTCGATCTTCATCTGGCCCAGCAGGTCTCCATTCTGCTCGGATGCCTCTTTGGAAAAGCTCTCCAGATCTGTTTCCATCTGCTCATCGATATCCTGCCACTTCTTCTGCATACAGGAATCCGCATCAGGCTTCCTGTCCGGCTGGTGAGCCGCCCAGTATTGATGGTCGTCTACGTAAAATTCCTGTTCCAGCTTTGCCAGCCTCTTTTCGTCCAGTTCCCAATCCAGCAGCAGCTTAAAAATCCGTTCGGCATGCAGTGTTTTCCCTTCCTGTTCCAGTTTCCGATAAGTTTCCCTTCTAAGGAGGCTTCTGGAATATCGGACCGAACGGTGATAGCTTCCATCAATCAGATGTTCCGCGGCAATGTCGCAGCTCAGGTTCCATAGCCTGGCACCGGGATCTGTCTCCTGGCGTTTTGCCTCCGGAATATCCTCCTTGGATCCTGCCCGATATTCCTTCCATATATGCCGGAAAATACAGTGATACACCATATGCAGATACCCTCGGTTCACCAAGATCCGATTCTGCCGGTACAATCCGCCAAGCTGCTGAGGATGAAAGTACAGCACAGCCCCGTCGGTTCCGAATGGGCTGACTTTGGTATCCATCTGATGCACAAAGCTGTTCAGCGCAACATCCAGAAAACGCATTCCAAGATACAATTCATCCCTGGATGCATTCCATATTTTTTCTCCGAGCAGCTCCAGACGCCCGGCCGCTTCTCTTTTTTCCATACTATAGTTTCCCCGCTTCCTGCCAATTCACCGTTTTTATCTATCCATTTACTTTAATCAAAACTGTGACTTCCTATTCTGAATACGTCTATCTTATCATACTTTTGCCGCAAATTATGACAGTTTTCTACATTCTAAACTTTTTCTTTATAATTTTTCTACTTCTTTTATAAAATGAAAACACTTTGGACACATTTTTCTTTTATACTAAATGTCAGATAGTTGATAAAACAACTATCTCCCCCCTCATAAAGTTAAGACATCCGGGGAGAGATTCCTGGATGTCACACTTTACTCTCATTCCTTTTTAGATAACTATAACAAGAAATCCGCTAACCGTGAGGTTAGCGGATTTCTTTGTCTTTTTTATTATTACGGTTCTACCGTAAAAACCTCCTCAATCGTAACCTGAAATACCTTTGCGATATTCCATGCCAGAACCAGCGAAGGATTGTATTTTCCTTTTTCCAGATTCCCGATCGTTTCCCTCCGCACACCGACCAGCTTTGCCAGTTCCTCCTGCTTCATATCATATCTGGCCCGGTATTCTTTTATTCTGTTTTTGATCATTCCTTCGCTCCTCTTCGCTCTCTCCACTCCAATCCTGTCAGCACAAATGTAAACGCAAGTGTTGATACCACAAAGCTCAGTGCAAACGCCATAGGGATTGCCGCAGAGATATTGTAGAATACAGAGCAGGAAAACATAAGCGGGACAAGGGAAACCATGCTCAGCATAAATGCGATGGTCGCGGATTTCTGCACATTCAATAGAAACATTTCATCCGGAATCATCCAAAAATAGCGGAGAAAATAGATAAATCCAAAAAATCCATACAGTCCTGTGTTGCCGCTCTTCCATCCCAATATGGAAATCAGGGAGAGCAGAGATAAAAATCCCAGATAATTAATCTTTTTCATTCGTAATCCTCCTTTTTATATGTGGTGTTTTTCGCTCTTTATGTTATAAATATACCGCATTCCAAGATGAATGTCAAGAATATATTGTGCTTTTTGAAGCACCGGGGTTACTATTCACAGTCAGATAAAAAATGGCAGTCAGATTCGTCAAGAGAAGCTTGTAAGAAGCCGATTGACAGTTTTTATCTGACTGGTAGAAAATTTAGTTTTTTCATAATAGAATTTCATTTTCATCCTACACGCCTATAAATTGTATTGCCAAATCACATAATATATGTAAAAATAGATTACATCATGCCGTGTCTTTACTGCACGGCTGCATAAAATCAGAAAGGAACAACACTATGATTCTAAAAAACGGCTTGATTATGGATCCAGGTACCAACGCATCGTACAAAGCTGATCTTCACATCCGAGACGGCGTCATTGCCAAGATCGGCCCGGACCTGAGTGCCGCTCCCGGTGAGGAATGTCTGGACGCGGAAGGCTTCATCATTGCTCCGGGGCTGATCGACACCCATACACATTTCCGGGATCCCGGCTTTCCCCACAAGGAGACACTCCACACCGGCGCGCTCGCGGCGGCAAGAGGCGGATTCACCTCTGTAATCTGCATGGCAAATACGTCCCCTGCGGTGGATTCGGTTCCCGTACTGCAGGATATCCTGGAGCGGGCAAAGCAGGAAGATATCCGCGTCTTCCAGGCCGGAACCGTATCTCAGGGGCTGAAAGGCCAGGTGATGACAGACATGCCGGCGCTTAAGGAAGCGGGCTCCTGCGGGTTTACGGATGACGGGATTCCCATCACCAATGCCGCATTCTGCTATGAGGCCATGAAGGCCGCAGGGGCGCTTGGCGTTCCTATCAGCCTTCACGAAGAGGATCCTGCCTTGATCCGGAATAATGGAATCAATCACGGAGAGGTCTCCCGACAGATGGGGCTCTATGGCTCTCCGTCCATCGCCGAGGAGTCTCTTGTGGCGAGGGATTGTATGCTGGCGCTGCGCTCCGGCGCCCATGTGGTCATTCAGCATATCAGCTCTGGATATTCCGTGGAGCTTGTACGGTCCTTCCGGGCGATGGGCGCGAAACTCCATGCCGAGGCGACTCCGCATCATTTTACCCTGACGGAGGATGCTGTACTCACCCATGGCACCCTGGCAAAAATGAACCCTCCTCTGCGCACAGAAAAAGACCGGCAGGCCATCATCCAGGGACTGTCCGACGGCACCATCGACATCATTGCAACGGATCACGCCCCCCACAGCGCGGCGGAAAAGGAGAAGCCGTTCCCGGACGCCCCCAGCGGCATCATCGGACTGGAGACAGCCCTTGCTCTTGGGATCACGTCGCTTGTCCGCCCCGGCCATCTCACACTGATGCAGCTATTGGAAAAAATGACCATAAACCCGGCCCGGCTCTACCATCTGCCTTATGGAAACATAAAGCAGGACAGCCCGGCGGACCTAGTAATTTTTGATCCGGAGGAGTCCTGGATCCCGGACAGCTATCATTCCATGTCCTCCAATTCTCCGTTTACAGGCAGGAAATTATATGGAAAGGTGAAATATACCCTGTGCAATGGACGGATCGTATATGCAGATTCCGCAGAGTGAAAAGCTAAGACTCTATGAAGTCTTTTGATTTCCTTTTTGATTTGTTTATAATTTTTCGAGTTCTTTTATGAAATGAAAACACTTTGGACACATTTTTCTATTATACTAAATGTCAGATAGTTGAAAAACAACTATCTCCCCCCTCATAAAGTTTTGGACATCCGGGGCGGTAACCCCGGATTCCGCACTTTTACTCTCATTCCTTTTTAGATAACTATACGGAAGAAGCTCCTGACGGAGCTTCTTTCTATGTGTATAGAAAAAATTCCCCTATTGATATATCTGCGCTCTGAACCCACTTCACACAATAGACATCAGGAAGTTAAAATTGCCGTTAACTGATTTCCTGAACCTTTACTTCAATCCTGTATTGAGCAGTTCTTCCACATCATCCATCTCCCGCACGATCGACTGATGGCGTTCCTGGAAGAGAAGCCCCTTGTTATAACGATAATACTGGTCGCAGCCGTATTCGTTGATAAACCATACACTGTAATAATTGGCATTCAGCTCCGTGATCAGAGCCACCATTTCCTGGCTCTCCCCGAACGCATCCTCCATAAAATCAAATACATGAGTCAGTGTTTCCGAAGTCTGTTCAATCAGCGCCTCCCGGGCATCCACTTCTTTTTGGAACAATGCCTTGACCGCTTCAAATTCTGTATTTTCCGCAGCCAGTGTCCCCTTGACGCTTATTGTAAACCGTTCCAATGCGGCGATCACCCTTTTCAGGATGATCTCCTCCTGCCGGGTCAGCAGTTCCTTTTGTTCCAGCTCTTCCAAGTCCTTCTCCGCACGATGGAGCTCATCTCCGATCGATACCGGAATCCTGACACTGCCGCTTACTTCGGGAACCTGCCCGGTTCCGTTTCCTTCCGCTGCCTGCTCCCCTGCGGTTCTTTCTGTTTCCGCAATCCGGCTTTTGTCAATCTCTTCCGCCGCCTGCCTGTCTCCGGCTCTTTTCTCCTGCCCCTCCCGGTAATGGAGCAGATATTCATACAGCCTGGTTACATAGGCATCGGACAGGAAGCATTCCGTAAAGAGCTCGCTCAGCTTCCCGTTAAACAGGCTGACGATCTTCAAATGCTCGTCAAACGCTGCTGCCTTCACCTTCTGCAGAACCGCCGTATTCCACTTCCCATGCAGGATCTCCTCCACGCCGTAATCTGCTTTATATTTATGATAGAGCTCCAGATAATTCGCAAAATCCCTGGCAATCTTCTGATGCTGGATATACTGGGATATGACCTCCCGGTCCGTCTTTTTTCCCAGGCTTTCATAAACCTGGATGAGCTGGGACAGATCCTCCCAGCCCCTGGCCGTGGCAAAGCATTTTCCATCTACCGTTGTCTCCACCTTATAAAAATTCTGCTTCCGCAGTTCCAGGTAAGAAATGACTGCCGGGTGAATCCCTTGCCTGTATGCATACTCCTTCCACACGCCGAAGTTCTCCTCCACATCAATCTTTTTCAGCCTGTCCAGCGTCACCACGTCAAAGTCCCGCACAGACCTGTTGTATTCCGGAGGGTTTCCCGCAGCAACAATGATCCAGCCCTCCGGCACCTGCTGATTGCCGAAAGTCTTTCCCTGGAGGAACTGCAGCATGGTGGGTGCCAGCGTTTCCGACACACAGTTGATCTCGTCAATAAACAAAATCCCCTCCCGGATGCCGGTCTGCTCGATCTTGTCATACACGGAGGCTATGATCTCGCTCATCGTATATTCTGTGATGGAAAATGTCTTTCCGCCATAATTTTTTTCCCGAATAAACGGAAGCCCCACCGCACTCTGTCTGGTATGGTGAGTGATCGTATATGCCACCAGGCCGATGCGGCATTCCTTCGCGATCTGGTCCATGACCTGCGTTTTACCGATTCCCGGCGGTCCCATCAGAAGGATCGGCCTCTGACGAATAGCCGGGATCCGGTACGCGCCGAACTCATCCTTAGCCAGATATGCCTCTATGGAATCCTTGATCTCCTGCTTAGCCCTTTTAATATCCATCTGTCTCAGCTCCTTTATCCTCTATTGCCGGTAGTCCGAATTGCAGATCTCATCGACCGTGAGTATATTATATGTGAATCTTCAAAAAATAGCAAACCCGATAAAATGATTGACTCTACCTTTTATTTTCTGTTATAATATCAAAGGTTAAAGTATCTTTAATATCTTATATCAACTTTAAAGAGGTTTTGTCTATGTATTATACGATCGGAGAAATGGCGAAAAAGCTGCATGTAGCGCCTTCCAAGCTGCGCTATTATGACAAGGAGGGGCTTCTCCCCTTTGTGGAGCGTTCCAAGGGCGGAATCCGCATGTTCAGTGATAATGATTTTGAATGGCTGTCCATCATCGAATGCCTGAAAAAGACAGGCATGTCGATCAAGGATATCCGGACCTTCATCGGCTGGTGTATGGAAGGGGATTCGACCATTGAACAGCGGCTGGAGCTGATCGAACGCCAGAGAGACGCGGTGATTCTGCAGATGAAGCAGGTTCAGGAGACACTGGATACACTGAATTATAAAAAATGGTATTATGAGATCGCCCGTGATGTCGGCACCTGCTCCGTACACGATACGCTCACAATGGAGGAGATTCCAGAAGAATACCGGGCGATCAAGGAACGGCTGGATGGATAGTCCCTTCCAGCCTGGGCCGTCTACAGTTCAAACCGCTTTTTCCTTTTTTCCGGAAAACGCTGATGCTTCTCATTCATCAGGAGGCTGAGCACTTCCGCTTTTCCTTTTTCCGCGGCCTCCCTGATCGCTTCCTCCAGCCCTTCCCGGCTCCAAAGTCCCCGCTCGGACATGCATTGAAAATATTGCAGATTTTCCCGGCTTACCAGGTACCGCGCCGCGTCCCTGGGATGATTCCGCGCATAGGCTTCGTATATCGCCCGATGCTCCGCCGTCAGACCGCATGGACCTGTCAAGCGTGAGAACACCATGTCCGCCAGCACCTCCGGCTTCTCCTGGGCCACTGCCAGCGAAAATATGCTGTCATATTTCCGGAAATCCATCTCCCGGCCGTAAAAGCACTGGCGATAATTGTTCCCGGTCCCATGATGCTGGGTAAATAAGATCCGGGCAGGCGTATTTTCCACGGCCTCCTCATAATGCTCGGGAAAAACCAGTCTTACCGCCTGTACTTCTTCCTGCGCATTGGAGCCTTCGTGAAGAAAAAGCACATCCATCCGCTGCCACAGATCACCCAGGATCTCCTTCACACAGGATTTCCTTCCGCGCTTCAAATGAACCTTCAAGGTGTCAAGATTCCCGCATCCGGTAAACGCGCCGCTCCCAAGATATACCAGGGAATCCGTAAATTCCAGCTTTTTCAGCATTTTGCAGTTATAAAAAATGTAGTTTCCAATCTCTTCTACCGTGTCAGGAAAAACAACTTCCTCAACCGCGTCCCCCGCTAAAAGCCTTTCATTTTCTTCAAACAAAACCTCCTCCGGACTCTCATAGACAAGTACGTCCGGATCCTCCTCCCCCTTTTTTGCGGAAAATGCATAGGCAGCAATCTTTTTTACCGGATATCCGGCGATCTGCTCCGGCAGCACGATCTTTGAGACCGACCCCCGGCAGCGGATGATCTCCGCAAAATTGTCCCGGATCTTATACTCTATTTTCATAATATAGATTCCTTTCCCACGAAAACTGTTTTTTTATCTGCAAGACAGTGTCAATTATATTACACTGAACGCCAGATAAATCGGCCGTAAGTATAGTTTACCAGTAAATGCTCAATTTGTCTGTGAAAATTTTATTTTGTCACCTTCCTGTCACTTTCATTTGTTACTATAACCGCAGTCACAGGTCACACCCCGATTAGACGTAATCGGCTACAGACCATGGCCACCAGTCTGACAAATTTTCAGGCCAACAGCATTAGCAACTGCAGAAAGGAGAGTTACATTTTATGGAAATACTGCGCTGCAGCCATTTAACAAAAACATACAAAACCGGTTCGAATCAGGTCGTCGCATTAGACAATGTAGACCTGGCGCTGGAAAAGGGGAGCTTTACCGCCATTGTCGGCGCGTCCGGCTCCGGGAAATCCACACTGCTCCACCTGCTGGGCGGGGTGGACCGTCCCACCAGCGGAAATATTTATATCGAGGATACCGATATTTCCACGCTGAATATGGAAGAGCTGGCGGTCTTCCGCCGGCGCAAGGTGGGTCTGGTGTATCAGTTCTACAACCTGATCCCCACCTTGAATGTCCGGAAAAATATCCTTCTTCCCATACTCCTGGACGGACGGAAACCGGACGAGGCCCGTTTTGAACAGATCGTAAACACCTTAGGGCTCTCGGACCGCCTGTCCCATCTTCCAAGGGAGCTCTCCGGCGGTCAGCAGCAGAGGGTGGCCATTGCCCGCAGCCTCATTTACCAGCCTGCCATCCTTCTGGCCGATGAGCCCACGGGTAATCTGGACCGTCGCAATTCCGAGGAGACCATCGAGCTTTTAAAGCTGTCCAACCAGAGATACGGCCAGACCGTGCTCCTGATTACCCATGACGAAAAGACGGCGCTTATGGCGGAACGGATCCTGACTTTGGAGGACGGGAAAATTGTCAGAGATGAGGTGATGTCCTGATGCAGGTGATACGTGAATATGCGTTCGAAAGTCTCCGCAGAAATAAATACACCAGCGCTGCCATCCTGGTGGCTCTGTTTTTGATGACCACCCTGATGTCCTGCTTCTGCGGCATGGTCTATACGATGTGGGCGGACGATGTATTTCTGAATCAATGGTATGACGGAAACTGGCACGGCGAGCTGTTTGATAACAGCTATGGAAGGGATCTGGAAAAGATTGAAAACTACGCTTCTGTTTCCGCCGTTATGATCAAGGGCTCCTGGGAGGTGGCAAAGATCAGCGACAGCGGACGGCGCAGGTACATCATCCAGCGGCCCGCCACACAAGAATACTGGGATTCCATGCCGGAGAAGCACAGCATTCTGGAAGGTCGTCTGCCAGAAAAAGATTCGGAGCTGGTTCTGTCCAAACAATATTTTGAAGATCATCCTGATGTCAACGTCGGGGATACACTGACGCTTCCTGTCGGGGAACGCGTTTATAACGGAGAGGTCTGTATGGAAACGGATACCTGGCGGGAAGGGGAAACCTTCCGTCCGACCGGCACCAAAACCTATACGCTGGTGGGGATCATGGATGTCACCACTTCCTCCGCGGTTCCGGCTTATACCGGCATGAGCTATATGAGCCGGGAATCCATCGCGCCGGAGGATTCCATCACCGTCTATCTGCGGTTTGATCCGATGCGCGGCACTTACCGGGAGCTTCCCGCGCTGGCCGAATCCATAGGTTATAAAAAGGATGAATACGGAAATTATCTTCTGCGGTACAATAGCAGGCTTTTGGCCGACTATATGATCCTGCCGCCGGATCAGTCCTTTTCCCTGGAAATGCTGGCGGTTCCGCTGATGATTCTGGTGTTAGCCTTGCTGATCGTAGGGGTATTCGTCCTGATCATCCACAATGCTTTTGCCCTGTCGCTGAATGAAAAAATGGCCCAGTTCGGCACCCTGTCCTGTGTCGGGGCGTCGCCTGGGCAGATCCTGACAGCTGCCGTCTCGGAGGCTCTGATCCTGGTGATCCCGGTCCTGCCCTTCGGTCTGGCCGCAGGGTGGTTTGTCAATATCCAGTTGTTTGCAAATATCAATGCCCACAATGACATCGGACGGGCCGCGCCGGATATCATACCGGTATTCGGGCTGCCCGCCGTTCTTCCCGCCCTCCTGCTCTCTCTGCTCACAGCCTGCCTGTCAGCGAGGATTCCGGCAAAGAAGCTTGCCAAGGCGCTGCCCATCGAGATCATAAAGCAGGAGGAAGGGCTTCGAAGCTCCGGGAAGAAAAAGGAACGGAAGCATAAAGGGGAAGCTATGAGCATATCCCGCTCCCGGAGGTTTTTTTGCCGTCTGAAAGCAACGGTTCCCAAGCCTTCGCGTACCTCATCCGCATCGCCGTTTGGAGGGATCATCGGGGAACTGTCGGCGCTTTCTCTGGCCCAGAGAAAGCGCTCCTACCGGACTGCTGTCATTTCCCTCTGCCTGTCCTTTCTTTTGCTGACCACCTTCCTGTATGGTTTTTCCATCAATGACGCATCCAGTACCATGCTGCGGGATCAGTCCATGCAGGAGGAACACATCCAGTTGTCCGTCAGTGACGGACGGGAACCGGATCCGGAATTTCTGGAAGCGCTGGTTGAGGTTCCAGATCTCGGGCAGGCTGCGGTTTATAACACTCTGACCTGTGCGGTCTGGGTTTCGGCCAAGGATGCCTCCCCGGATATCCAGGAGCGTTTCGGTGGCTTTGACGGAGTGGTCAGCCGAAATAAATATTCCCTCCTTGAGCGGGACGGACGCTACCGGATGCAGACCGAACTGATCGGTCTGGAAGCGCACTGCTTCCGTGAATACTGCGAGAGACTTGGCATTGACCCGGAGCCCTATTTTGAAGATCCGGGCCAGGCGCTGATCTACAATTTTGCCCGGGATCCGGACGCAAGCACACGGAGGCATCCGGTAGACTGCGGACTTTTGGATCTAAAGCAGGGGCAGACACTGGAATTTACGGAGCATGCCTACGACGAAGATACCGGAGATTATACGTTTTCCCTGCGGGCCGGGGATCTGGTGGATACCCTTCCCTGCACAGGCCTTTATGACAAATCACATTTTACGCTGACTGCCGTCATGCCCATGCGGCATGTCCTAGATCTCAGCACACACTGCAGTGAGAGGCGGCATAACAGCACGCAGAATCTCAACGGAAGATTTCAGGTCAGCAGTGAGGGCGGCCTGTCGGATTCCCGGATCGAGAAGGTCTCCCGGCAGATGAAGGAGATTGTTTCCTACTATTACGGAAGCGGAGATTATGTGTTTACAGATGTCATCGACTACAAAAAAATGATTGCGGATATGAAGGAATCCTGGAATCTGATCATCGCCTTCCTGACCGCGTTTCTGGCGGTGATCGGCCTGTCCAATGTGTGGGCGGCCATTTCCGGAAATCTGAGGCAGCGCAGCCGGGAGTTCGCCATGCTGAAATCCGTCGGGCTGTCCAGCCGGCAGCTTAAGAGTCTGCTCTTCCTGGAAGGGGTAACACTGGGACTCAAGCCGTTGCTGTTAAGCCTCCCTTTCCAGATCGTATTCGTGGCCGTATTCCTGCGGCTCAGTGAAGTGACGCTGCTGGAATACCTGCCCTTTGCGCCGCTGGGAATCATCCTGGGATATACGGCACTGATCCTTCTGGCGGTCCTTGGGGCGTACCTGGTCGGGGGACGGAGAATCCGAAAGGAGAATATCATCACCGCAATCAAAAATGATACCTTGTGAAACAGCCGTATGGCCATAACGGGATGCCTTTGGGTATACCTTGCGAAATGGCCGCATGGCCATGATGGGATAGAAAATCGAAGGAATCCGTGCGTCTGCGATTTTTACCGCGGCGTCCGAATTCCTTCTGTTTCCTGTCATAATTACCGAAAGAAGCGCAGGATAAAGCAGGCATGTCCATCCCTTGTATTTTCCGCATAGATATGCCCCTCCTGCTGTTCCACCACCAGCTTTGCAAGGGCAAGCCCGATCCCTGCACTGTCCTTTTGAGCGTTTTCTCCCCGGTAGAAGCGTTCAAAAAGATGGGGCAGGTCTTTTTTGCTGAATCCCTTTCCGCTGTCTGTGAAACGGATTTCCGTGTAAAGGGGATTTTTCTCCCACCGGATCTGAATCTGCCCGCCCTCCGGCGTATGCTCCGCACAGTTTTTAATTACATTGAGTATGGCTTCCTCCGTCCACTGCCTGTCCGCCCTGACCGACACCGGATCTCCGGAATATTCCAGCCAAATCTGCCGATTCTGCAGCAGTTCCCGAAGAGGCTCTGCCGCACTCTCTATCAGATCCTCCAGATCCAGGGTTTCCCTTTCGTACCGGATCGTATGGGATTCCAGCTTTGCCAGGGACAGCAGGGCATGGACCAGATTCTGCAGCCGATGGATCTGCAGAGTCAGACGCCGCAGGCATTCTTTTCCCTCCTTCGTCTCCTGCTCCCCCAGAAGCTCTGTCATCAGAGACATGGAGGTGATAGGAGTTTTGAGCTGATGGGCCACATCCGCAATCCTCTGAGAAAGGACCTCATGGCTGCGTACTGCCTCTTCCTTCGTGCCTTTCAGCTCCATGACCGCTTTGTAGACCGCATCCTCCAGATGGGAGAAGGCATCCTCCCTGCGCAGCAGTACCGCAGCTTCGCCGCGTTCTGCCGCCAGGAGATAACGGGTCAGCTCTTCCATACGCTGCTCCTGCTTTTTCCGCTCCCGTTCCTCTTTTCGGAATACACACCAGCCGGCAATCTCTGACAGCAGGATACAGATCCCCAGCGTAAAGGGAAGAAGTGTCCCCAGACGCCCCCATGTGTGATAACCGTATTCATGAAGAAATGCTTCTCCGGATTCCCTGTTCCCGCGGCTGCGGCTCTTTGCCGCGGCCGCAAGGATTTTTTTCGCTGTACGTTTCTGAGCGTCTCCCTCCTGTTTTTCCCGCGAAGATATCTCCGCGTCCCGGTCCCCCTGGTCCGTCTGTTCCCATACGCTCACATCCTGGTCCAGAACCGCGCCTGTAAATTCCGCGAAACAATGGTACTCCTGATATGTCACAGCCAGCGCAATGAAAAAACCGGCTGCCAGTCCGGGCAGAAGCCAGCATATCCATGTCCTGTGTCCCCATATTCCGCCGGCAGCCGCATGCTGACCGTCCCCTGCGGCAGCCGTCACGCCTGAATAGTCCGGATTCCGGTCCGCCGCCTTAAGGGAATCGCTTTCTCTGTCATCATATCCCATCTCCCGCCTCCTCCATCCGGTAGCCGATCCCGCGGACTGTTGTGATGCAGCGGGTATGATCCAGCTTTTCCCGAAGACGCTTGACCGTCACGGTCAGCGTATTGTCATTGACAAAATTCCCTTCCGAGTCCCACAGCTTTTCCAGGATCAGACTGCGGGGCAGAGTGCGTCCTTTATTTTCCATCAGGATCAGCAGCATGCGGTATTCCAGGGCAGTAAGCGTGATCTCCCGGCCACCCAGAAGAACCTGCACTTTTTCTTTGTTCAGGCGGATATTTCCGCAGGCAGCAGATCCGTCCGGCTCTTCCGGCACCCTCCGGAGCACTGCCGCAATCCGTGACTCCAGGACCGCAATGTGGAAGGGCTTTGTCACATAATCATCAGCGCCCATATCCAGTCCTCTCGTAATGTCACTCACTTCGTCGCGTACTGTCAGAAAGATAATGGGCGTATCACATCTGGCTTTTACCCAGGTACACAATTCATATCCCGTTCCGTCCGGCAGATTCAGGTCCAGAAGTACCAGCGCAAATGCATCTGAAAACAATTTTTTTGCACCTGCGAGACAGGTGCAGGCCGTGATCTCATATCCTTTTTTCTCCAATGAGGCACGGATCCCAAATGAGATCGTATCGTCATCCTCTACCAATAATATTTTTGCCATCTGCTTTTCCTCCTGACTTTCACTATAGCATGCGGCCGAAAATTACACAAGGAAAAGCTGCCTTTGGTGCTTTCACCGCAAGCCCAAAAATATATTATAAAATCTTTCCAATTTTCCTGCAAAAAAAATCAACATATGTTATAATGAATTGCGCTGAGCGCAAGCAGGTCATCAATTTTCGTTGAAAGTTGGTGACAAATTATAATAAATTGCATTTAAAGAGAAAAGGAGTGTATTGCAAATGGATATTACGAACGATATCAGATACGTAGGTGTCAATGACCATGAGGTGGATCTATTTGAAGGCCAGTATGTTGTAAAAAACGGCATGGCTTATAATTCTTATGTGATCCTGGATGAGAAGACAGCGGTCATGGACACCGTGGATGCCCGTTTCACCCATGAATGGCTGGACAACGTCGGGGCGGCTCTGGGCTCCCGCAAGCCGGATTACCTGATCATCCAGCATATGGAACCGGACCACTCTGCAAATATTGCCAATTTTATGCAGGTATATAAGGACACCAAGATCGTTTCCTCCGCAAAAGCCTTTGTCATGATGAAGCAGTTTTTCGGTACCGATTTTGAGGACAGGCAGATCGTTGTAAAGGAAGGAGATACTCTTTCTCTCGGAAAGCATGAGCTTTCTTTTGTTGCAGCGCCCATGGTACACTGGCCGGAGGTGATCGTGACCTACGACAGTTATGACAAGGTACTGTTCTCAGCAGACGGCTTCGGTAAGTTCGGCGCCCTGGATGTGGAAGAAGACTGGGCATGTGAAGCACGCCGTTATTACATCGGAATCGTCGGAAAATACGGCGCGCAGGTGCAGAATCTGCTGAAAAAGGCATCCGGACTGGATATTCAGACCATCTGTCCGCTGCACGGCCCCGTCCTGAAGGAAAACCTGGGCTATTATCTGGGACTGTACCAGACCTGGTCCTCCTACTCCGCGGAGACCGAAGGCATCATGATCGCCTATACTTCCATTTATGGAAATACAAAGAAGGCTGTAGAAGCTCTGGCTGCAAAGCTTACCGCAAAAGGCTGTCCAAAGGTGGTCGTTACTGATCTCGCCCGGGAAGACATGGCGGAGGCTGTAGAGGACGCGTTCCGTTACGGCAAGCTGGTGCTCGCTACTACAACCTACAACGCAGGAATCTTCCCATTCATGCGTGAATTTATCAATCATTTGACCGAACGGAATTTCCAGAACCGGATCGTCGGACTGATCGAGAATGGATCCTGGGCTCCGCTGGCTGCAAAGACCATGAAGTCCATGCTGGAAGGCTGCAAAAAGCTGACCTTTACTAAAACAACCGTACAGATCAAGTCTGCATTGAATGATGACAGCAACGCACAGCTGGAAGCTCTGGCAGAGGAGCTTTGCCAGGACTATCTGGCACAGCAGGACGAGACTGCGGATAAGAACGACCTGACCGCTCTGTTCAAGATCGGATACGGCTTATATGTGGTCACCTCCAACGACGGCAAGAAGGATAACGGCCTGATCGTGAATACGGTTTCCCAGGTGACCAACACACCGAACCGGGTTGCTGTGACGATCAATAAGGATAACTACTCCCACCATGTGATCAAGCAGACCGGCATCATGAACCTGAACTGCCTGTCTACGGACGCGCCGTTCAAGGTGTTTGAGACCTTTGGATTCCAGAGCGGTAGAACCGCGGATAAATTCGCGAACCTGAAACCGCTGCACTCCGACAATGGACTTGCATTCCTGCCGAGATACATCAACTCCTTCATGTCGCTGAAGGTCGAGCAGTATGTGGATCTAGATACACACGGAATGTTCATCTGCACCATTACAGAGGCACGCGTGATTTCAAATGTTGATACGATGACTTATACCTATTATCAGAATAATGTGAAGCCAAAGCCGCAGACCGAAGGCAAGAAAGGCTTTGTGTGCGTTGTATGCGGTTACATCTACGAAGGCGACGAGCTGCCTGAGGATTTCGTATGCCCGCTCTGCAAACATGGAGCTGCGGATTTTGAACCTATTGAATAATGCTGTTGCTTTGAGTGCCCGGTCAGGGTGTGAGTATTTCCATACGGTTCCTTAACATGGGGCAGGAACTTTGCATTTTTTGAGCAGGTTCCTGCTCTCGTTTTATCCCGCGGTTCTGGTACAAAACGATCAATCTGAATACAGATAGAGAATAACTGAGGTATACCTATGAAAAAAGAAACGCAACTCGCGAATCAGATTACGGAGGGGATCATCTGGAAACAGCTTCTGATCTTTTTCTTTCCGATCGTATTCGGTACTTTCTTTCAGCAATTATACAATACGATCGATACGATCATAGTAGGTCATTTTATCGGAAAGAGCGCCCTCGCCAGCGTGGGCGGCTCCTCTACTCAGATCGTGAATCTGGTAGTCGGATTTTTTACCGGGCTTTCCTCCGGTGCTTCCGTCATCATTGCACAGTTTTACGGCGCCCGGGATGAACGCTCGGTGCAGGAAAGCCTGCACACGGCCTATGCATTTTCCATTTTAGGAAGCATTGCCATCTCAATTCCCGGCATCCTGCTGGCTCCCCATCTGCTGAGATGGATGAACACGCCGGCTGAACTGATCCGGGATTCGGCTTTGTATCTGCGGATCTATTTTGCTGGAATCCTGTTTGTCTTTATTTTTAACGTTGGATCGAGTATCCTGCGTGCTATCGGTGACTCCAAGCACCCGCTGTATTACCTGATGGTCTGCTGTCTGCTGAATATCATCCTGGATATTCTGTGTGTCGTCTGGCTTGATATGGGGGTTGCAGGTGCTGCCATCGCCACATTTTTTTCACAGGCGGCCAGCGCGGCGCTGGTGACGAGAAAGCTGATGGTATCCGGGGGGATCTTGAAATTATCCCTGAAACAGCTCCGTTTTCATGCAAATGTACTGAGATCGCTGCTGCGCATCGGGATGCCTGCCGGATTTCAGTCCATCATGTACAGCCTTTCCAACGTCATCATCCAATCCGCATTGAACAGTTTCGGAACGGATACCGTCGCCGCATGGTCTGTATATGGTAAACTGGACGCGGTGTTCTGGATGATCAGCGGAGCGATCGGGATCTCCATCACCACATTTGTCGGGCAGAACTTCGGCGCCCGCAAATATGGCCGGGTGAAGAAAAGTGTCCGGGTCTGCCTGGGGATCGATGCTCTGATATCGGGTGTTTTAGTGATCTTCTTTTTGCTGCTGCGCAATCCGCTGTTCCGGATCTTTACGAATGACGCCGACGTCATCCGGATCGGATGTGAAATGATGGCATTGATCACGCCCTGCTATATGTTCTTCATTTGTATTGAAGTGCTGTCCGGTGCGCTGCGCGGGATCGGCGATGTGATCATTCCTACACTGATCACACTGGGCGGGGTCTGCCTTTTCCGGATCCTGTGGCTGTTCGGCGCGCTTCAGATCCGGCCGACAGTGAATGCGATCATTCTCAGCTATCCGGTGACCTGGCTGACCACCTCCATATTATTTATTCTTTATTATCTGTACCGTAAGAGGAGAACGCTGGCTAGTACAACGAATAATAAATAACTAGCCATATCACTTGTCTGATTTTCCAGCTACTGCGTTAGATTTTCTAGCCGTAGCCACCGCTACGCCGTCGAAAATCTGCCTTGTATCTGAAAAATCATCCTGCGCGATATAGCCAGATACTTATTATTCGTTGTACTAGTTAGATAAAAATCCCATTTCACTGACACACGACTTAAATGATTGCCTGTTTCATGGAATTTTGCTTTTCGAGTTTTATTCGAGTGATTTTCAAATCTTTGATTTTTTCATTCGAATAAAACTCAATCATCAGCAAAATCCTCATCGTAAATTCTCTTATATCTATCATTACCCTAAACAATCGCTTCAATCACTGTTTTACCATCAATCACAATTTCCTGTATTCCGACCTGTTTTTTCTTATTAAAACAAAAACTCAGCATGTATCCCTTATTTTTGTGGTAATCGTTCAGATAGCCGATAATTTGCTGCTCCCCTCTGTTATGGTATTCCTTGCCCCTCCATATTTTTAACTCTATAAGGTATTGCTCTCCCCTATAATCAACAATCACATCTGTGCGTCCCATGTTTCTTGTCCGAGACTCTATATAATAATTTCCGCTCCCGTTTATAATTGTGCGAAGATATAGCAGAAATAATTTTCGGCCGGATTCTTCCACAAATTTTTCATCGCTGTCCCCATAAACATCAGTAAAATGCTGTACAAATCGTTTTAGTATCAGCCGCATATCTAGATGCCCGCCGACAATAAATTGATTCCTGTCCCAGAGAGACGCTTTATAAATATCATTTTCCTGCAGATCTTCCACTGAAAGGAATCGATTGTAAAGACGTGTTTCGAATATACGGTTGGAAATTGCGACATTTCCATCTCTATTTTTCACAAAGCCAAACATTGAGGCAAGACTAATGACTTCGGAATCTGCATTGTACGGAACCTCTTTTCCTACAAACAATAGTGTGTGGAGGATGCGTTCCAATTCTGGGTAGTTGTCCAGCTTTTCTGTCAAAGATTCAAACAGCGAGTTGCGTTCCGCAATCAGCATACGGACGGCGAGCAGAACCCCATCTTTCGTCCACGCCGCGGTTTTTCCCTCAAACTCCCTGCCTAATGAGATTTCTTCATCAACCAGCTTACAGATACGTGAAATCAGAAATGGATATCCTGATGTATAATCATAGATCAGCCGGGCAATAGCCTGTACATTCATACCTGTATGATAATCCTTTTCATAGTCCGTGAGCATTTGTCCGATTCCCTCAGCAGACAGGCTCATATCAATATTAAAATCTGCCGCAATATTCCATGGACTGTTGAATCTGTGCTCGCTTTCCGGTCGGAGTTTCATTTTCAATCTCCTGATATCATATACTCCGGCAAGAATTACAGAGTGAAATGTCGGCATATTCCTCTTTTCTCTTTCCAAATAATAGTATCTCAATTGAGCAAGAAAATCCAAAAAAACCTGATTGTTCGAAGCTCCGTCTATCTCATCGATCATCAATACGATCGGTCTTGGCGCAGTCCGGCAAATTGCGGTAAGATGTCCAAACAACTGAAATAAGACAAATTTATCATCTTTGCTCTGTATGGCAGAGTTTAATAAATCGCACTGCGCTTTTAGCTGCGGGGGATTCCCACAATCTGCCAACTGCAGTTCCCTGAAAAAATATTCTGCAAATGTAAGCGAAAAAATATTTTCATTTTGGAAGGACGCATTTCCCAATGCCTGAAAATCAAGGCTGATCACCAGATACTCTTTCTCCAGATGACGGGACAGCGCATGTAATGTGGTGGTTTTGCCATACTGCCTTGCACAGTAAATGGAAAAATAATTTCCTTCATTCACATATTCTTTTATCTTATGAAGGTGTTCGGATATGTCTGCCATATAATGCTTTTCCGGCATACATAAGCCGGTAGTATTAAATTTTTTCCTCATCTTGCTCCACTGTCCTTTCCTTACTTTTCATGTTCAATTATAAACCATATAGGAGGAAGGTGTCCAGATGAAACGGCACATTCGTAAATGTCCGGATGAAAAAAGACTTCGGGTAAAGTACCCGAAGCCCTTATAAAATCCAATTTTTTTATCTCATCTTGAAGATTGGACGGATCTTCTTATAAATAATAAATACGATCAAGGATACCAGTGCCCCTTTCAGCAGGTTAAACGGAGCAACCGCAAATATCACGAATGTTGTCAGGCTGGTGATATTGGGGTTTACAGCCGTTCCCATCCCGACCAGGGCATCAATCGGCATTCCGAATGCCGCACCGTAAGCCGGAAGCAGGATGAATGCATTGATAAAGCAGCCTGCCACTGTCATGATGATCGTTCCCGTGATCATTCCGATCAGAGCGCCCTTTCTTGTATGGTTCCTCTTATAGATGATCCCTGCCGGAACGCACAGCGCACATCCGATCACAAAGTTAGCCGCCTCGCCGACTCCTGCAGTTGCAGTTCCGTTGATGACCAGGTTCAGCAGGATCTTGACAAGCTCGATCACAGCCCCCGCCAGCGGTCCCATCACAAAGCATCCGACCATGACCGGCACTTCGCTGAAATCAATCTCATAAAATGAGGGAGCGAATGGGAGCGGAATCTCAAAGAGCATCAATACGATCGCAATTGCGGAAAGCATACCGATCTGAACAATAGTACGGATATCTGTCTTTGATTCTTTTCTTACTGCTACGTTTGTCTGTGTACTCATGTTACTTCTCTCCTTTAAAATAATGATAGTCTGTGGTCATTCGGCCGGCCTGCCGTACCGATTGCCGCGATATTTTAAAAAGAAAGAACCTCTTCACGGAAATCCTGTCACGTTTTGCGGCATATAAAAACCCCGGAAAACAATCCGGGGTCTGATTCTATCCACGCTTTTATGGCATAAATTTCTTCTCTCATCCAGACTTTACTGTCGGTACTGGAATTCTCTGTTGATAAGAGTCACCAGTTCAGCCGCCTAAGCGGGTCGCGGACTATACCGCCGGTTGGGAATTACACCCGACCCCGAAGAATTCATTCTTTTTACAGAAAATATTATAACGCATTGGGAGATTGATTTCAAGACTTATTCACTTAAAAAATCCCGAATATTTTCTCCCGGAATGATTCATACAGTGAATCATAATCCGTATATCCGATCGCGCTGTCCTTAAATCTGCTCTTCCATTCAGCGCAGATCCGGTCTGCGAGCAGCCGGCAGTCTGCATGCTCTGTCTTAAGAATTGCCGGGAAGATATAATAGATCATAAAAAAATTGATATCCGCCTGCATCCGGGAAGAGATCTTTTTCTTTTCTCCCTTTGCAAATCGACCTTCCACACAATCCGCCAATACCGCCGCAATCTCATCGGCCGCCTTTTCTTTATCCTGCGCCGCCTCCATATGATCCGTCATTTCCCGAAAATAGTGCTGGTTTTTTCCAAGGAATTGACGCATATTCTCTTCATACGATTTTTTCTTTAATTTTTTCAACATCAGATCCATATTATCAAACATTGTATCCGCATTATCAAGCATATGATCCCTCCCACTGCCCTGATCCTGAAAAACTGCCGTAGCTACAGATCAGCAGATGGTCCACAGCATACATAAGCTTCTCGGCGCAGCCAGTCTTTTTATTTTTTTCTCACAGCCGATATCTTCCGGCGTTCCATATAACTATACAACAAAAGGCCTGCTGCTGACAAGCTTTCTTTAAAAAAAGGAATCGGAGTAGATCCGATTCCTTTTTTGCGCCTGCACACTTGCAGTCACCTTTACTAGCTGATCATAATCTGATCCTTTTACTTTTTGCGCCAGATATTCATGCCGACATATCTGCCCCATTCGAATCACAATTAGTCGTAAAGGTTAGGAGCGATGTTATCGTCTTCCATATTGTCCTTGCCATACCAGTAACCATTCATCGGAATATCCTCTACTTCTTCGCCGTCGCAGATCTTGGTCAGAGTCACAACTGCTTCATAACCCATCATCAGCGGAGACTGTGTTACAGAGCCGATGAGCTGATCGTTCATGATAGCTTCCTTCTGCGGTCTACCAGCGTCAAAGCCTGCGCCGATGATACCCTTTTCCGGATCTGTTGACAGCTTGTTCAGTGTCTGGTTCGCTGTTACAACACCTTCTGCTGTTGTCTGGTTGGAGCCGAAGATTGCGATCGTGTCGTCCTTGGACATGATCTTCTGAGCCTCTGTGGAAGCCAGGTCTACTGTTGTCTGAGCCGGAACGCCGACTTCGATGATCACTTCTGCTTCTTTCTCATCAACCTTGCCTTCTGTTCCGTTTACATAAAATTCGTTGCCAACTACTGCAACCTTCTTGTCAACGCCATTGCAAAGCTCAATCATCTTGTCGATGAATCCCTGTCCACGCTGCTGGATATTCAGCGCAGTTGCATCCTGGTTCACTTCACCGATACGAACCTGCGCGTCGGTTGTTGCAGCCTTGATCTTTTCCTCGATCACCGGGAAGATATTCTCTGCTGCTACAGCGCCAGCTGCTACGTTGTCGGTTGCTACCGTTGCATATACAGAACCTTCCGGAGCCTCATCAACGCCGGTATCGAAACATACAACCGGGATGCCGGCTTCCAGAGCCTTTGCAAGTGAATCCACTACAGACTTTGTATCACATGCTGCCAAAGCGATTCCGTCGGGTTTCTTCTGGATTGCACTGTCCAGCATCTGAACCTGGTCAGCGATATCGGACTCATTCGCCGGTCCGTTTGCTTCTACTTCCACGCCCAGTTCTGCTTTAGCCTGCTCAACGCCCTGGATTGCTGCCTGCCAGTATGTAGACTGGAAGCTCTTAACGATCATCTGGAAAGAATATCCTTTGCTTCCGCCTTCGGAACTTCCTGCGTCATCTGCTGCATCCCCAGCATCTTCCGTAGCTGCACCGCTGTCCGCGCTTCCGCTGTCGCCGCTGTCATTTCCACCGCTGCCGCATGCCGCCATGGAGATCACCATTGCTGCGCTGAGTAAAATAGCTAAAACCTTCTTTTTCATTTTTTTTCCTCCTTTTAATGAGATTTTTTTATATATGAAGTTCTTGCTCGAACAACATATTCTTGCTGTTTTAAAACAGATTCTTTTTCGTTTACCGTTTCTTATAAACTAAAGTTTTGGTTTCTTCTCAGTCTTTTTTCTTCTTCAATACATCTACCAATACTGCCGCGATCAGCACGATACCGGTAAAGATCTGCTGCCAGTTTGCCTGCAGGCCGATAAACGGAAGTCCGACCTTCATCAGACAGATGACGATAACTCCGAGGAAGGAACCCAGGATCGTTCCTACACCGCCGGATGCAGATACGCCGCCTACGATCGCTCCGCCGATGGCATCCAGCTCAAATCCCGCGCCGGCGCCCGGATAGATCGTTGCATAAGTCGCAGCGTATGCAACCCCTGCCATACCTGCAAATAATCCGGAGATCACATATGCCAGTACATGATAGAACTTGATGTTTACACCTGCAAGTCTTGTTGCCTCTTTATTACTTCCAATGGCAATCGTATAACGCCCTACCCTGGTATGATCTAATACAAAGGACATGATCGCTACCAGGATGATCATAAACACGATCCCGATCGGTATGACCGTTCCCTCCGCAGTCACGAACTTGAAGATCTTCCGGAAGCCTCCGTCTGCTGATATGGATGACGGCCAGGATACGCCGAAACCGCCGCAGAGCGCAGGTCCGAGTCCACGCGTGATCATGCAGGTACACAGTGTCGCCAGGAACGGCGGCAGGTCCATGATCGCAACCAGTACACCGTTAAATACACCGATCAATACTCCAAAGCCGATACATACCGCAATCGCAACCCCAACCGGCATTCCCTTCTGGAAGATCAGGAATCCTCCGATCAGCGCGTAAGAAACCAGTCCTGTACCTATGGAAAGGTCTACACCGCCTGTGATCAGCGGGAACGTAACTCCCAGTGCCATCAGCGTGATATAATAGGTATTATCCAAAACACTCACCAGAGTCGGATAGGTTCTGAACGTGGGGCTGAGAATACTGAACAGAGCGATCATCGCAACGATGATTGCCAATACCATGGCCTCTCGCCCTTTTAATTTACCAAAAGCTTTCTTGTTTGCCATTCTCCCGCCCTCCTCTATTCAATCTCTCTTGTCGCAAGATTCATAATTGTTTCCTGTTTTGCTTCAGAAATATCCAACTCGCCTGTCTTTTTTCCTTCGCACATTACCACGATCCGGTCGCTCATACGCAGGATCTCCGTCATCTCCGAGGAGATCATGATAATGGATTTACCTTCTGCTACCAGCCTGTTCATCAGCTTGTAGATCTCGTTCTTCGCTCCGACGTCAATACCTCTCGTTGGCTCGTCGAAAATGAGGATGTCACTGTTTCGTGTCAGCCATTTTGCGATTACGACCTTCTGCTGGTTACCGCCGGAGAGGTTTACAACCAGTTCGTCCACACCCGGAGTCTTAGTTGCAAGCGCTTCTACATACTGGTTGGCAACATCAGTCTCTTTCTTCTTGTCAATAAAGATCCCATTCATGAAATCCTTCATGGAAGCCATCGTTGTATTTTCCGCAATGGTCTTCTGTACAACGATACCAAACCGCTTTCTATCCTCGGACAGATATCCGATCCCGCAGTTAACCGCGTCCTGCGGATTGTTGATAGTGACCTTCTGTCCATTGATGTAGATGTCTCCGCTTTCCTTCGGATCAGCTCCGAACAGGGCTCTCGCCGTCTCGGTACGTCCCGCGCCCATCAAGCCTGAAAATCCGAGGATCTCGCCCTTGCGCAGTTCAAAGCTGACATCCTGTACCATCCTGCCCGCATTCAGGTGTTCTACCTTTAATACAACCGGCGCGTCCTTCGGAACCGCGCTTTCGGTCTTCGGATCCTCATAAATAACACGGCCTACCATCATGTTGATGATATCTTCCTTTGTACACTCTTCTGTGATCAATGTTCCTACATAGGTACCGTCACGCATGACTGTAACGCGGTCCGTGATTACCTTGATCTCATCCATACGGTGAGAGATATAGACCATGGCAATGTCTTTTTTCTTCAGGTCACGGATGATCTTGAACATCTCTTCGATCTCAGACTCCGTGAGGGCCGCGGACGGCTCGTCAAAGATGATGACCTTGGCGTCAAAGGAAACGGCCTTGGCGATCTCGCACATCTGCTGTTTTCCTACCGTCAGGTTGGACATGGTCTCTGTCGGATCAATATGCACGTTCAGTCTTTCAAAAAGCTTCGCCGCTTCTTCATTCATCTTCTTATCGTCGATCCGAATCCCTTTTTTGAATTCTCTGCCGATGAACAGGTTCTGCGCAACGGTCAGATGACCAAGCATGTTCAGCTCCTGATGCACGATTACGATACCCGCGTCCTGAGCTTCTCTTGTATTTTTAAATTCGACTTCTTTTCCTTCATATGTGATCGTACCGGAATCCTTTTTATAGATTCCCGTCAATACCTTCATCAGAGTTGACTTTCCCGCTCCATTTTCGCCCATGAGCGCGAGGACTTCTCCCTTTCTCACCTCTAAATCAACATGATCCAGTGCATGAACACCAGGGAAAGACTTGTCAATACCCTTCATTGTCAAAATAATTTCGCCCATTTTCTCACCTCTCCTTTCTTTTATACTATCACTAATTCCTTCTGCGTCTTGCGGAAACGTCCGAGTAAACTGCCGCAATAACGATCAAACCGGTGATAATATACTGATATTCTTTTGTAAATCCCAGCGCAAGAATACCTTGCTGTAAAAGAGAAATGATAAATACACCAATTACAGTACCACTGATGGATGCAAGCCCGCCGGCCATGGATGTACCGCCCATCACGCATCCTGCGATCGCTTCATTGTTATACTGGTCTCCATATCCGGGCTGTACGGTCGTGTATGCGGCTACGAAGAAGATTGATGCCACGCCGACCAGAGTTCCGCAGATGATGTAAGCCAGCATTTTCCACTTTTTCACATTCACGCCTGAAAGCCTGACAGCCTCTTCATTGCTTCCAAGGCAGAGTATGTAACGTCCCCATTTTGTCTTATTCAATACGATCGCGCAGATGACTGAAATCCCCAAAAAGATAAACAGGCCGACCGGAATGCCGTTCATGTTGATAAAATTCCTGTACCATCCGTCATCTGTCGTTGACTGCGGCCAGCTTACGGACTGAGTCTTTGTAAATACGGCCGCGATTCCTTTTGCAATGTTCATGCTTGCCATAGACACGATAAACGGAGGTACCTTCCAGTATGCTACCAGATATCCATTGAAAACGCCGAACAAAACACCAATCAGGATACTCATGATCAGGCTGGGCGCCATGGGCACACCGTAGGTAGTCAGGCAATACCCTGACACCAGTGAACAGCAGAACATCACCGGCCCGATGGAGAAATCAATTCCTCCTGTCGCGATCACGAATGTTACCCCCAGCGAAAGAAATCCCAGAAAGTAAACGTAATTCAGGGTGTTCATGATACGCGAAAAGCCGAAAAAGCTTCCGCCGGTCAATGCCCCGAATGCCAGGTACATTAAAAGCAGTACAAAGATCAGGACAATTCTGTTAAACCCCACCTTCTTTACAAATGCATTTTGTTTGATTTTTTCCACTTTCATTCCTCCTCCATGAATGATTCCTCCGGAATACGTCCGTTTTTCCGTACAAGATACCGCTCTTGCGAACGCATCCAGCTCGCCACGCGTAACGCTTCGCTCTCATTCACCCCAAACGCTTTTGAAATGTTTTGAACATATTTCATGATACCCCGCGACGTTTTCTCGTTTCTATAGGGCATATTATACTATCTAACCTCCTTTAAGTCAACATATTTTTATATTATTTTTACAAACAGAATCCCGTTTCAGCTTTCTCTTTTCCCAAAGCGTTTTATCGAAAGTGAAACGCTTCGCTTCTTATGTCCGCACGCTTTCCCCTGCAGCGTTTCCGCATCCCTTCATATACTGCCTCGCAAATCCATGCGCCCGCGTTCAGGACGGGATGTCTTCCTCCAGTCTGCGGATAGATTCTCCTTTCTGTATCTTTGTTCCCAGGCAGATTTTTACAGGCGAATCTTCCTCTTCCTTTTTTTCCATCCGGTTCCACAGCAGTTCTACCGCTTTCATGCACATCCTTTCCATCGGCTGCTCCACCATGTACCAGCTCGGATTGATCAGTCCGGAAAGCATCAGGTTGTCAAACCCGATCAGGGAGATGTCCTCCGGACAGGAAAATTCAGACTGGTTGACCGCCAGCACTCCGCCCAGCATCGTATCATAATTCCCCATCAGGACCGCTGTCGGACGATCCGGTTCCGCCAGCAGCTCCTTCATCTTCTCATAACCGACCTCCATAGAATGGCGCCCCCGCTTGATATACTCCTCCCGGATCTCCAGCCCCGCCTGGCGCATGGCGTCTTCATAGCCCTTGATCCGTTCGATCCCGGTATACTCCACATCAGAAGCAATCACCGCGATCTTTTTATGATTATGCTTCAGCAGCAGGTCCACCGCCCGGTAGGCCGCAATTTTATTATCAATCCCCACACAGTCGAACTCTTCGTCCTGAAACGCCCGATCCACCAGAACGATGGGGATCTTATTCTGCTTCGCAGGCTTCAAAAAGGTTCCTCTCATACTGACAGGGAGCGCAATGATCCCGTCCACCTTCCTGCTGACCAGGAACTTCAGATTCTGCGCCTCAATCTCTTCATCATTGCAGGAGTCGCAGCTCATCATCCCATATCCCCGCTTTCTCAGCTCCTGTCCTATGTAATGCAGCAGCATCCCCGAAAAATAGCATGCAATATCATGAACCATGACGCCTACGATCTTTGTCTTATTTTTCACAAGTCCTCTTGCAATCTCATTGACCTCATAGTGCAGCTCATGGATTGCCTCTTCGATCAAAATCTTATTCTCCGGCAGTACGTTTCCTCCATTCAAGTACTTGGAAATCGTCGCCATTGATAAACCTGTCCTGTTTTTGACATCGCGCATTGTTGCCGGCACGACTCTCACCTTCCTTTCTGTCAAACGAACCGCTTAGTTTCAATACTTTTTCTAGTAAAACACATTTTTCTCGGTCAAGTCAATAGAAAATTCCAAATTTTCTAATAATTCCTATATTTTGACGGAAAATTCGACATTTTATTTACATTCCATCTGTTGTATAATAGGAACTATGCTGATGCACAAACAGGTCTTCAATTTTTTGCGAAACGATTATGGAGGTTCTATTTTACTATGAAAAAACTACGCAAACTTTTCACTCTGCTTTTCGCTCTGGTTTTTTGCATTTTATTTACTTGGGGATGCGGGAAGAAGGCGGCGGAGTGTCCATTCACAACGATCACATGGGAGCATACGCTGGAGGATATTCAGGAGCTGGAAGGCACCGACAGTGAAGCCTACGATTCCACCGTATACGGCGGCCCGGTTTATTCTTATCCGAAGGAATATGATGGTTTGAAGGGAACCGTCAAGTATTCTTTTGATGAAAATGACAGGCTTGTCAGTATGGCCTGGATGTACGAAACCGACGATTCCGACGATCTCCTGGCGGTTTATGATCAGATCCACAAGGAGGCGGAGGATATGCTTGGCAAAAGCGGGTTCAAGTACAATTCGGATCGATTTTCCGATCTGGCATCCCCCGGCGACGTCTGGTATCTGGAGACCGGCAATGTGATCTTAAATACCGTTGACGCCGAGGATATCAAAATTCTTCAATACAGCTTCCTGCACCCGGATGTCTCCGAAGGGAATCCGCAGGACAGTAAGAAATAATCGTCCACGGATCCTCCGGCGGTGCGGTGTAAAGGATTGCGGCCGCAGCGGTTTTCTGCTCAGGATCTCCATCGGCTCCACAGCTCCGAAGCCGGACGGACGCTTGCATTTTATAATACATTCAGGAGGTTTCCATATGACAAAAGAACAGATTTTGAACACCCGTCTGACGGAAGAGCAGATCGCAATGTTTTATCTGGGGCAGGAAGGATTTTTGATCCGATACCGTGACCACTTTTATCTCATCGACCCCTATCTGTCGGATTCCATCGACCGCCATCACGGAATGCAGGACGCGGATTGGACACGCAGGTATGACATCCCCATCCTGCCGGAGGAGCTGGATTTTGTAGACTATGTATTTTGTACCCATGACCATACGGACCATGCGGATCCGGACACGCTGCGCGCTCTTGCCGCACACAACACCAAAGCGGTATTCATTGTTCCGGCGCCGGTCCGTGAAAATATCTGCTCCTACGGGGTAGACGATTCCCGTATCATGAGCGCTGCCGCCGGGCAGAAACTGTCTCTCGGCCCCTGCAGTGTCACACCTGTCGCGGCGGCCCACGAAGAGCTGCATACCGATGAATCTGGAAATTATAAAGAACTGGGGTATCGGATGGCCTTCGGCAGCACCACCCTGTTCCACTCCGGAGACTGCTGCATCTACGACGGCCTTGCAGAGCAGATCAGCGGGGTGGATATCCTGATGGTTCCGGTCAACGGAAGAGACTACTATAAACTGCAAAATGACATTATCGGAAATATGAACGCGGAAGAGGCCGTACTGCTGGCACAGGAAATCCATGCGCGGCTGCTTGTGCCCATGCATTTTGACCTGTATGCGGGCAACGGACTCAGCCCGGCCTACTTCGTGGACTGCTTATACCGGTTCAGCCCCGGACAGGCTTTCCACATGTTTGCTCCCGGTGAGAGATATATCTTTTAGCAGAAGGCGGGCAGTTCCTTATTCCACATTCCTCAGAAATCCTACATAGGTCGCCGTAAAGTAGATCGCATAGATCCCGAAGAACAGCAGAAATGCCGTCATGAAATACTGCAGTACAAAGGTATGCACCCCGGTGGAAGCGACAAACATCGCACTGGCAAAGATGATGACGACTCCGCTGAGCACCGCGGCAAACAGCGCCGGACACAGGAAATACATGAACAGCTGCTTCCATACCACGGCCGCAAGTTTCTTTTTCTTGATCCCGATCTTCTGCAGCACCCCGTACCGGAACCGGTATTTCGCGGAGTCGCTGAGCTGCTGTACGGACAGCACGGTCAGGGCCACGCACAGGAACACCAGACCGATATAAAACAGCGGGAAGATGATAGAGGAAAGCATATACTTCACCTCCGGGATCAGGTTGTCGCGGACCAGATATTTCGTATAGTAGACCACCATCGTATCCGTTCCGCATCCCATACTTGTTTCGTCCAGGTACACGTGCCCCATCATGTCCTGAATCTCATCCTCCGACAATTCCGCCAGATCATCCAGACGTTTTCCCAGATCCTTCGGAGCCTCCCCCTCAATATCCACGGCAAGCTCTCTGTAAAATACGTCCATTGCCTCCGTCTCGCTGTCCGGGACCACGATCAGGTAATCCGCCCCATTGTGCCCGTCCTGGGAAAATGGTTCCGTCCGGTATCCGGCGCAGAAAAGCTCCCCATCCTTCCCTCTGACAGAGAGCTCCCCGGAAAAATCTCCTGTCTCCTGATAAATCCGTTCCTTGAGGTGGATCAGGTATTCCCCTTCTTTTAATGAGACCGCAGGATAGCCCAGCATCCCGCACAGATGGTTGTATGTCGAAAGACCTATATAGGTATCATAGGTTCCGTAACAGCCGCCAGCCTCTTCCTTGATCTTTTTCAGATCCGGCGTTCCGTCGGCCTTGCGGAAGGAATCATCAAAGATACGCAGATGCGTACTCAGCCATATATTCATCTCCATGGTACCGTTCTGGTAGATCGGATATGGGTATGCGTCATGGATCTGTGTTTCCTGCTCCAGCACTTCCAGCTCCTTTGCAAAATCCTCATCCGTCCTCTCACTGAATACCTGCACATCAAAAGGAAATTTCTGCTCCAGCATCTGGTTCTGGTAATCCGAAAACATCATGGCAAATGCACAGCCGAGAAGCGCGATGGCAAACAATGCGGTCAGCGTCCCCATCGTAAACTGCATGGTCTTTACCTTGGAGGAAAACTGCCGCAGGAGAAACAGGTTTTCCCCTTTGTAAACGGCACTGCCTTTTTTTCTCACATAGCAGACGATCCAGGAGGACAGTCCCATATAAAACAGGTAGATCGCGAAAACCAGAGACACCAGGAACAGCAGAATATCCCCCGTACTCCACGTTTCTCCGAAAAACAGCTTGTATCCCAGGAGAAACAACAGCAGGATGGATGCCGGAAACAGCCATTTTTTCAGCGCTTCATGGGATTCCCTGATCTCTTCATTCTGCTGCCCCGCGTACATCAGCTCCCGGATGTTCATTTTCCGGAATTTCCGGGAGCAGCGTAGCAATGCCAGGATATAGCAGCCCCCATAGCAGGATGCCGTCATCAGAAGGCACCGGAGATCCAGAACGATCTGCAGGTGATACGTTTCCTGGAGCATGCCATACAGGATGGACAATAAAATCTGCTGCAGAAGGATTCCCAGCACCAGGCCGCAGAAAAATGCTCCCATGCCGAGAGCCGCATTTTCCCGCATGTACAGGCGGGCGATCGTTTTTTTGCGCATGCCCAGCAGCAGATAGGTTCCAAACTCCCGGCTTCTTTTGCCGAGCATGAACCGCACCATATAGTTGATCAGCCAGGCAATGATGATCACCACGAATACGGTTGCCAGGATGATCAGCATCTGCATCATATCCACATCGCTGACTCTGCCCTGCAGGTCTTTGGAAAAAATAACGGTGTTGAAGGCAAACATCAGCGCGGTCACAAAGGTCATGGTCAGAAAATAGACCAGGTAGTCCCTGGCGGATCGTTTGACATTGCGGAAGGCGAGCTTAGCGAGCATCGGAGACTTCACCTCCTGTCAGGGACAGTACATCCAGGATCTGGTTCAGGAAGCCGCGCCGATCCTGCTCCCCCCGGACCAGTTCATGGAAAATGCGTCCGTCCTTCAAAAATAAGATCCGGGAACAGTAGCTGGCGGAAAACGCATCGTGAGTCACCATGAAAATAGTGGCCGAAAGCGCCCGGTTCATCTTCGTAAAGGTCTCCAAAAGGGTCTGGGACGACCTGGAATCCAGGGCCCCGGTAGGCTCATCCGCCAGCAGGAGCCGGGGATGGTTGATCAGTGCCCTGGCACAGGCGCACCGCTGCTTCTGCCCGCCGGATACCTGATAGGGGAACTGTCCGCGGACGTCCGCAATGCCCAGGAGGTTCAGCATGTTCTCACACTCTTCCTGGATCTCCCGGCGGCCTTTGTGCTGGAGCGTCATGGCCAGCATGATATTTTCCTCAATGGTCAGCGTATCTAGGAGGTTGTAGTCCTGGAATACAAAGCCCAGATTCTCCTTGCGGAAATCCGCCAGCTGATCCTCTTTGAGTTCCGTAATGTCAGTATCCCCGTAGTAGATATGCCCGGCTGTTACGCTGTCAATGGTGGACAGCATGTTGAGCAGGGTTGTTTTCCCGCTGCCAGAGGCCCCCATCACACCGACAAATTCGCCTTTTTCCACCGTAAAGCTGACACGGTCCACCGCCTTTGTCACATTTGCGCCGTTTCCATAATACTTCTCCACATCACAGATCCGGATGTAGTCTTTCATTGTCTGTCACTCTCCCTTCGAAACCATATGGTATACTGAGCGCCAGATAAATCCGCAGCTCAGTATCATATGACGCGCACAGCCGTATGAGGAAATATATTGCTTTGCAGCTACGGCTGGCGCGATACTCACAGCAGATTTCGTCAGCCGTGAGTATAACTTGATCGTAACAGATTCTGGTGATGGATTGTATCAGGTTCGCTTACAATTATCTTACATTTTAGAAAGATTTCCAACCGTACAGGTGGGAAGTTTTCTGTGACATGGCGGTCAGTCTTTCAATTCCTCCATCTTAAATGTGGTATACCCTTCATAGTAATAGCTGGTATCGATCCCCTTCATATAGATATCCCTGTCATGGATCTCTGATGTCAGAGCGGCCTTCAATACATGCTTGATCTCGATATCCCGGATCGGGCTCCGTTCCATGGCGAGAAGGTAGTCCTCCTTGTCCACCCTGCTCCAGTCGATCACCTGGCGCAGCTCTTTTTTCAAGATCTGGTCCAGCCAGATCCTGGCGCTCCGTCCATTTCCTTCCCGGAAAGGATGCGCGATATTCATCTCCACATATTTTTCGATGATCTCGTCAAACGTGGACTGTGGCATTTTATCTATATTTTCCAATGCGGCCCGCAGATACATCAAGGGCGCAAAACGGAAGTTTCCTTTCGCAAGATTTACAGATCTCACTTTTCCCGCGAAATCGTAAATCTCGTCGAACAAGTATCTGTGAATCTCCGCAAGGGCCGCAAAGGTTCCGGCATCAAGCTCGTCAAGCATACCTGATTCGAATAATTCCAGAGCTTTTTTCTTGCTGATTTTCTCCTCTTCCCGTGCCAGCTCTGCTGAATTTGTGATCCCAAGTTTATTTTCCAATGCCATCGTTATCATCCCTTCTAAACAGACTCATAATTCAATCGTCAAGCATCCATTCTCACTGCCAAATAAGTTTATGAAAATTTCGTGCCGTTATGCCGAAGCAATGCGGCATGTTCTTTTCTTCTATGCTTCGTTTATGACATAGCTGCTAATCGGAAATTCCAGCACAATGCATGTGCCGTTTCCGTACTCTGAGCGTGCGTCAATCTCTATTCCTAATTTCCCGCACAGCTTCCGGCAGAGGTACAGCCCCATCCCCGTAGCCCGGTCATTCTTACGCCCATTGGTCCCGGTAAAACCTTTTTCAAAGATACGCGGCAGTTCTTCCTTTTTGATCCCCGCGCCGTTATCCTCTACAAGCAGATGAACACCATTCGGAAGGGCTTCCGCAGTGATCCGGATGCGGGCGTTTTCCTTTGCTCTATATTTTGTACAGTTCAGGATCAGCTGATTCAGAATGAACAGGATCCACTTCCGGTCTGTATATACCTTTTCTTCTCCGCACCGGACTTCTACCTGGATCTGATTCTGGATCAGGTAATATTTATTTTTCAGCACTGCCTCCTCCGCGGTTGTCTGCAGATCGGTCTCCCGAATCACATAATCCTTGTATACCTCATCCGAACGGGCATAGTACAGCGCCATATCTACATAATTCTCTACCTTCTGATTTTCCAGCGCGATCTGCCGGATTGCCGCGTTCTGGTTTTCCGGCGCCCCCGTCTCCGGGCAGTCCGCCTGTGCCCAGCCTGCATCGTTTTCATTCATTCTGTCAGCCCTGCCCGCCTTTTCGCTGAGGGACTCCGGATATCTCCGTTCCGCTCTTCGGTTCTCGCACATCAGGGATATACTGGTGATCGGGGCCTTGATCTCGTGAACCCAGCTTTCGATGTACTCCCGGTATTCCCGCTGTTCCTCCTCCACCCGGCGGATCCGTTCGATGACGGACTTATTGGACCGGCGGATCATCTCCCGGTACAACCTGTCCTCGATACGCGGAGATCCCGGCATCAGTTCACCCAGCAGGAATCTCTGATCCACCTTGTCCAGCACATGCCCTATCTTCGAGAAATATGTTTTTCGGTCATAATAATCATACAGTGTCCAGGCGGTCAGGATCAGAAGCCAGCAGATCAGAATGAGGGCGCTGGAATCCCATGGGTATCCTGTGAGAAGGAGGTAGCCGGTGAGCACCAGCATGCAGGTGATATGCAGGAGAAAAAGAAGGAGCCTATCCTTCAGGAAAGCGCCGAAAGGCAGAGAACCCTCTTCCCTATGCAGTTCCTTTTTCATTGCCCCGCGGATCATATCGAATACCCCATCCCTCTCTTGGTCCTGATAAAATCATGCATCCCGGCCTGCTCCAGTTTTGCGCGGATCCGGGTCATATTAACGCTCAGGGTATTATCATCAATAAAGACCTGGTTATCCCAGAGGTACTCGATCAGGTTCGCCCGGGAAACGATTTTTTCTTTGTTCAGGAACAGATAATGCATGATCTTTAATTCATTTTTGGTCAATTCTACCACCTGCCCGCAGAAAGAAAGGCTGCCCCGCGCGATATCCAGCTCTGCCCCTTTGTGGGTAAGCTTTGTCACTTCTGTACCCTCCCGCGCGGCGCGCTTCAGGACCGCCGCGATATGCGCCAGCAGGATCGGCGCCTGGAAGGGCTTGGTGATATAGTCGTCCCCGCCCTTCATCAGGCCGGTCAGTTCATCCATGGAATCGGTCCTGCTGGTCACAAAGATGATCGGAACCTCCGATGAAGCGCGGATCCTGGTACAGATGTCAAATCCGGATTCTCCCGGCAGGTTCAGATCCAGCAGCACCAGGTCCGGGCCGCAGGACAGCACCTGTTCCGGCACGTCTGTAAAATCATCCAGGGCAGTCACCCGGTACAGGGCATTTTCAAGAAGGAGCCTCAGCTCCTGACGGATAGCAGATTCATCTTCTACGATTAAAATGTGCATGGCATGTTCACCTCTGCTTCTATTATATTTTGTCGTTCACTATAATAGTGGTGTCATGTAAACCGGCAGGTATACGACGCCCTCCTCTTCCTTCAGATCCAGCGTATGGATTACATATGGGGTATAGAGCTGTTCATGGTATTTTTTCATAAACTTCCGAAGCGATGACAGCGTATAGTTCTTTCCGGACTTCACCTCAATCGGTGATATATTGTGCCTGCTGCTGATCTTACTCTTAGCAAGCAGAAAATCGATCTCCATCCGGGAATCTGCGTCGTTTCTGTCGGGGTTGGAATAAAAATACAGCCTATGGCCGGATGCGGCAAGCATCTGCGCGACAATATTTTCCATGATCATGCCCTTGTTGACCTCCAGCTTATCAAAAAGCAGCTTTTTGTATATTTCCTCGGATACCAGACCGTTTTCATCAAAGGCATGGCTGATCAGCAGCCCGGTATCTGCCATATAGCACTTCAATGTCAGCCGGTCCATATTCAGCTTCAATCCAATATTGGGTTCTGCAGAGCAAAAACAGGTGTTTACGATCATCGCGTCATTCAGCCAGAAAAGCGAGTCCTCGTAGTCCCTGAAACGGGCATCCTTTTTGATAGCGGAGAGGCGGAACTTTTTTTCATGCTTCTGCAATTGCGCCGGGATTTCATCAAAAATGCTGCTGACCTTCTGCACATATCCTTCCGCGCGCTTTGCGATATCCGCCCGATAAAGCGTCAGGATATCCCGCTTCACTGCGTCCGCCCGGTCAAAATCACGGGAGGATACGTACTCTCCGACTGCCTGGGGCATTCCCCCGACGATCAGATATTGGCGAAAATAATCCATCGCCTTTCTATGCAGAAGCTGCCCCATCATCTTCCTGGTATCAAAGCATTTTCGGATCATATCCATCAAAACTTCATTCCCCATCGCCCACAGAAATTCCTCAAAATCCATCGGGTACATTTTGATATGCCGCTCCTCCGACGGAATTACAATATCCGTTACATTTTTCCGGATGGACATCAGAGATCCGGTCTCCATATAATCAAACCTGCCGTCGGCAACCAGATATTTCAAGGCAGCCCGCGCCCTTGGAAGCTGCTGAACCTCATCAAAAATGATCAGGGACTCCCCGGGATATAATTTCACATTATAATACCCTGACAAATACATAAAAAATGTATCCAGGTCATTCAGATAATTGTAAAACAGATCCTTTACATCGCTGCTGACATTGTTGAAGTCGATCATAAGATATGACCTGTATTCATTTTTTGCAAATGCTTCCGCGATATAGCTTTTTCCGACACGGTACGCGCCGTCGATCAAAAGGGCGGTTTTTCGGGCGCTCTCCTGCTTCCATTTCAGCATTTCCGCATATATTTTTCGTTTCATAACGGTATCAGTCCTTTCCTTATGCCGCACCGATTCACGAAATCAAGATTTTTATAAGCGTATTATATCACGAAAACAAGATTTTTATAAGCCTCAACCTACACATTTTCAAATTTGTTACCATACCGCCTGCGGCGGCACAAATGATGACGAAAGCTTCGATTCCATATTTCCATATAGACTAAATGGGTGTATTCTTATTTTCAGAGACGCC
>CAJSZT010000041.1:0-52863 GCA_910573785.1 Lachnospiraceae bacterium
TTATCGAAAACAATATTTTATTGGCATGAAATTGGTACAAAGAGTGCCTCATATTTCTTATTTACCGATTTCATTTTATTTTTAGGTTAGGTTCACGGATTCAGGTAGTAATAAATGGTTACATGTCACACACTGACCAATCACTACGCTGATTGGTCAGGAGGATGCACATAAAAGCTGGGATTCAGGCTGTCCATTGCCGCAGGCAATTTTAAATGACGGCCTGAGTTACAGGGCACGCCTGGTCAAGGTGTGACCTGTAACAATAAATGTACCCCGCTGTAAGGCATCCGGCCAGTAAAGCTCCGGTTTCCAGCATCTGTCCCCTCTCCGAAGGCAACTTTATAATGAGCCCAATATATTCCTTTACCAGCATGTACTTGAACAGTCAGACGTATGAATAAGCCCCATCCTTCATAATTTCTTTTTGTCCATATCCCAAAGCATAAAGACTACCACCTGGATGCTTGCAATGATTGCCGGCAGCCCGGTCATAAGAAATGTGATCCCGCTTTTTGTAGCCTGTGACTGCACCTCAAGCGCCGCGTTATAGCCTGTCCACGCAAGCCCCCATCCAATCGCCGCTGAGCCGAGCCCTGTGCCTATCTTGGTCCCCACGCTTGATACCATTGCGATATAGCCTTCCGCATGTATCCCTTCCCGCGCCACAATATAATCTACAATATCAGCCACAAACGTAAAGATGGAGGCTGAAACCGGAGCTCTTCCAAGTCCTTCGAAACATTTCATGGCGCAAAACACCGGAATATTTGGCGTCGTAAGAAACATCACGATATCAGCTGCCGCCGCAACTGCCATTCCGCACATCGCCGCATTTCTTCTTCCAAATTTTTTAAATAATGTCGGAACAAAAAGCATTCCGATGATCAATGGCAGATACGTCACGACAGACATCACACTGAAGAGCTTCATATCTCCCAGGACATCTCTGTAATAATAGATCGCGGTTCCCTGAAGCCCCTGGAACAGATATACGATTACAAATGTGATCAATATAAGCACGAAATACTTATTACAAACAACTGCTTTCAGTATTTTGCCCGTGGAGACAGTCTGCTCCTGCCCCTCTTTTTTATTTGAAAGCGTTTCCAACGGCACTTTTTCCTGAATAAAATATCCCATACAAAACACCAGTACTGTGCATATTATGGCATATATCACCGATATGAACGACCATGCCCCCTGTGCTTTTTCTCCGCCTTTGAACGACAGAAGAAGCGGGGTAACGACATTCAGGCAGAGTACGCCGGACATCGTGCAGATTCTGTTCATAACACTCGCCACCCCTCTGTCCTGGGGATCCAGGGACATCAGCGGTAAAATCGCGGTAAATGCCATATTATACAGCGTAAATGAAACCGCTGCCGTAAAGGTATAGGTGACACTGACCCATATCAGCTTTGCCGTATAGCCGAGTCCGGCCGGAACGTGGAAGCTTAAAAACAGACTAATGCCCAGAAGAGGCGCCGCCAGCATAAGCCACGGCCTTGCCTTCCCCCAACGGCTATGTGTACGTTCCATAATAAAACCGGTGATGATGTCGCTGATCCCGTCAAAAAACCTCGCTACCAGCATCATCGTTCCCGCGAATCCTGCCGCAATTCCCACACTGTCCGTATAATACATGGTTACAAAACCGCCCATAAAGCTCCAACAAAAATTCGCGCCGATATCTCCCAGACTATACATAATCTTTTCAAACCATGTAGAAGCACCTTCTCTTACCTGTCTCATCTTTTTACTCCTTGTCTTCAAATACTTTTATCGCATTGATCATCAGTTCCCAGAACCTGTCAAAATCCAGGTTTTTTCCCACATAAACATTAGGTTCTTTTAATGCTTTACCAGAATTCATCCGATACACATCAATACAGGTCATCCCATATGTAAATTCCCCTTTTGTCTCCACATCCACACGCATCAGCTGTGTCTCAAATACATTCGGGTCGATCAGATACGCAACACAGCACGCGTCATTGATCGAAGCTCCTTTTTTTGTTCTTCCGGAAGTCATTCTTCCGTAAAAATCAAGAAATTCCGTTACAAACCGCCCAAGCCTTGTCGGGATATTACGGATTTTCTCCATAACCTCCTTTGTCGCGAGGGCCTGATAGGTCAGATCCAGTCCGCACATCACCTTTTTTACTGGACTGTCAAACACAATCTTCGCGGCTTCAGCATCCTGCCAGATATTAAACTCTGCCGCCGGGGTAATATTACCGAACCTTCCCCCGCCCATGATCACGATCTGTTTGATTTTCGACTCAAGCGCGGGTTCTCTCCGCAGTGCAGCTGCTACATTTGTTAATGGGCCCGCTGCCACGATGGATATATCCCCTTCTGAACGCATAATCTGTTCAATCATAAAATCACATGCATGCTGTTCGATTGCCCGAGACTGCGGTTCAAAAAGCTCCGGACCGTCCAGCCCGCTCTCGCCATGTACAAACGGGGCTGTATATAGCTCCTTCATGAGAGGACGGGCGCAGCCTGCAGCTACCGGTACGGACGAATACATCAGGTCTTTCAGCCGAAGTGCGTTTTTCGTTACATTGTCCAATGTAGAATTCCCCGCAACGGTGGTGACTCCCAAAAGCTCGATCTGCTCGCTCCCCTCTGCCATGATGATCGCCATAGCATCGTCATGCCCCGGATCACCATCATAAATGATTTTTTCCCTGTTCATTTTCTTACCTCCAATATGACTTATTTATAATTCCCGCGCAAAATATTGCATTCCTATTCCGTTTTTTACGCTGGAACTATGTATTTGCTTGCATTATATGCCCTAAAACGATATAGTAATTATGACAAATGTCCTACTTCTTTAAATTTTATGAATAAATTCATGTTTTAAGTGAGGAGCACTTATGAATGACAAACAGCTCACGGGAAATGTTCTCGAAAACTTTTTTCTAAATCCGGAGGTTCCAAAAAAAATCTGCACCTTCCAACGCGGGGAATACCTGTTTCGGGAGGGATACCCTACGGACAAAATCTACTACATCCTCCAGGGTAAAGTAAAGATCTGTATCAACAACGCTAACGGACGGTCTCTGCTTGTTTGTTTTCTGCACAGGCATTCCGTACTCGGCGAGATAGAAGCCTTTCTGGATAACACAGCTTTTACCACGGTACAAGCCGTAACCAGCCTGGAATGTATCTGTATTTCTTCCAAAACCCTTTACGACGCTGCGCTTTCTGATACGGAACTCATGCTCTCCATCACGAAAATTCTCGCCTACCGTTCCCAATACAGTATCAGGAACGCATCTCTGAATATTTTGTGTACGGCAGAAGAGCGGGTATGTTCCTATATTGCTGAAACGAATATTGACGGGATTTTTTCAGAAAATCTATCCGAACTGTGTGATATGCTTGGCACAAGCTATCGGCATCTACATCGGACTTTGGTCAGACTTTGCGAGATGAATATTCTGAGAAAAATTGCTTATGGTTATGAAATTGTTGATTCTGAGGAACTGGAACGAATCTCTGCCGGAAAATATGGCGCATATGGAAAATATAATTTTTAATTTTCAAAAAAAGGTTGCTTTTTTCTCCCCGGTCCGCTATAATCTACCTACATAATATTTTTCAAATCAATTTTCTGGGTACGATTTCGGTACCGGCTTTCTCATTTTAATTTCAAGTGGACGCGCAGAAGAAGGGAGAATACATGAAATATCAGGAGTTTGTTTGCGCTATCGAAAAGAAAATGAATCAGAAACTGGAAGGAGGGGCTAAGGCAGCACAATATACGGCAATCAAAAATAACGGAAAAGTAAAGAAGGGTCTGCTCATAGAGACCCCGGGAGTGAACATTTCCCCCACGATCTATCTGGAAGAATTTTATCAGCGCTATCTGGATGGCGAATTGATCGACAGACTTGTACAGGAGATCCTGGATTTTTACCGCACGGTAAAATGTGACCGTTCCATGGATACCAACGGGATCGAACACTATGACTCCATTCAGGACAAGATCGTATTTAAGCTGATCCATACGGAAAAAAACCGTGACTTACTGGAAAGTGTCCCCCATATTAAGCTGTTGGATCTAAGCATCGTATTCTATGTTCTTTTGGATGTAAACAGTCAGGGAACCGCTACCATGACCGTAAATAACGACCACCTGGAGTATTGGGATGTGACAGAGGAAGACCTGCTCGCACTGGCCCGCAGAAATGTAAAACGCCTGCTTCCGGCGGAATTATTTACCATGCAGCAGGCCGTGGACGAGATCCTGCGTACGGTCCCGGGCAGACGGAAAAATCTGCTGAATGAATCTGCCGCGGAAGCGGATGATTTTATGTACGTGCTCTCCAATCCGATCCGCAGCTTCGGCGCAGCCTGCATCGTATATCCGGAGGTCCTGGATATGGCCGGACAGATTCTGGGAGAAGACTACTACGTACTCCCCAGCAGCGTCCACGAGGTCGTGCTTGTGCCCGCGTCAAAGGGCATGGAGCCGGAGGAGATGGATGCGATGGTCACAGAGATCAACCAGACCCAGGTAGCCGAAGAAGAGATTTTAAGCAATCACGCATACCTCTACCAAAGAGAGACCAGAAGGCTGGTCATGCAAAATTCTTTCAATTTCTAAAAAGATCTATTTCAGTTCAATGATCAAAAAAGGTTCTGCTCATTTCAAAAATATTGAGTGTAAAGCAACAAATTTCCTGCTATAATATGGATAGAAAAGTATAAAGGAGCTGACGCTGATGCCAATGCAGGAAATTGAAGAATTAAAAAAACATTTCATAGACCAACTTTTTCCAATACAGATCTATCTATTTGGTTCTTATGCAAATGGCACATATACGGATAACAGCGATCTGGATTTTTATATCATTGTTCGGGACGAAATTTCAGATCTTGCGTAAGAGACTACAAAGGCTTACAAGGCCATCCGTAAAATAAAGCAACGTCCGGTAGATATCGTAGTAGGAACAAAAAGCAGATTTGAAGCTCGGAAAAAATTTCCCTCCGTAGAAAATGAGGTCTATCGAAAGGGGGTATTATTATATGAGGCAGGAATCGAAAGAGTGATATGATCTTGCAGTCATGGATTTAAAAATCGTAAGATACCTGGAAGAAACATATCGTCCAAAGCCTCTTGAAATTATCTGTTATCACTGTCAGCAAGCCGCTGAAAAAGGAATGAAAGCATTGATAATATATTATGGTGCTGAAGGCGGTATGCCAAAGCCTCATGACTTATCATTCCTTCTAAATCAGATAAAAAACAAAGTAGAAGTAGAAGACAGATTTTATGACTATACAGATACACTGACTCCATATGGAGTGACAATCAGATATCCAAATGAACTGTTTCTGGAAGAAAGAAATGCAAAAGCAGCAATACAATATACCCATGAAATCATGCAATGGGTATATCGTATCATAAATGAGGCTTAAAGCAATTCATTTTCCAAAACCTTTACCAATCTGAAAAATTAGTTCTTTACTTTTTCCGAAATATGTGATAACATAATTAAAGTGTTCCGGAGAGATGCTTCCTTTCCGGAACGCAATACACGTCTGTAGCTCAGTGGATAGAGCACTGCCCTCCGGAGGCAGGTGCGGCGGTTCGATCCCGCCCAGACGTGTTTTTTTATTGGAACAATGAGTCTCGTAAAAATCACTTCTCCCCGTTCCGGATCTTCTCCTCCAGCCCGGGATCAAATTCCCCTTTCCGCAGCATTTCAATCTCATATTTGTAAGGCGCATAAGATTTTTTCTTATCTTCCAGATCCGGTACATAGGGTGTCTCCAGGATCTTCGGGATCTCCTCAAAGTCCGGATGATGCACAATCGCATTCAACGCGTCAAACCCAATCTCCCCAAACCCGATATTGGCGTGCCTGTCCTTTGCGGCGCCGGGTACATTTTTGCTGTCGTTGATATGGAATACAGCAATCTGGTCCTTTCCAAGGATCTGGTCAAATTCCCGGATCACATCGTCAAAATGATGGATGATATCGTATCCGCTGTCACTGGTATGGCAGGTATCGAAGCAGACCCGCAGCTTTTCATTATATACCACACCATCATAGATTCTGGCCAGCTCTTCGAACGAGCGCCCCACCTCAGAGCCCTTTCCCGCCATGGTCTCCAATACGACGCAGCAGTCTGCGTCCCTGGTCAGAACCTCATTCAGGCCTTTCACGATCTGGGCGATCCCCGCATCTGTACCCGCTCCTACATGGGCCCCCGGATGCAGGATCAGCAGATGGCTTTTGCAGGCGATTGTCCTCTGGATCTCCTTTTCCAGAAATTCCACTCCCAATTGAAACGTCTCCGGCTTTACGGAATTGCCCAGGTTGATGATATATGGGGCATGAACAATGATCTCCTCAATGCCGTGCTCCTTCATATACTCCCAGGCCGGCCCGATGTTCAGCTCATCCAGCTCCTTCCTGCGGGTATTCTGCGGTGCCCCGGTATAAAACATAAATGTATCCGCCCCGTAAGAAACTGCTTCCTTCGCGGATCCGAGCAGCATCTCCCTGCCGCTCATTCCTACATGTGAACCAAGCTTTAACATAGCTTCTATCCTTTCCTTTTTATCAATCTCATACGTTGATATATCAAAAGCAGGACATCCCACCTGTTCTGATGAAATCTCCTGCTTCATAGTCAAATACATGCTCTGCGGCCATTCTGATCTGAATATCCGCTGCAGGCTTTTAACCCATAACTTCCGGATGCCTGTCCTGCCTGTTATACTCTGGACAGATACTCCCCGGTACGTGTGTCGATCTTCAGCACATCCCCGGTCTCCACAAACAGCGGCACCATAACCGTCGCCCCGGTCTCTACGGTAGCCGGCTTTGTCGCGCCCTGCGCGGTATCGCCCTTGAAGCCCGGCTCAGTCTCTGTGATCGCCAGCTCTACGAACAGAGGCGGCTCCACAGAAAATACGTTGCCTTTGTGGGAACAGATCTTCACATTCTCATTCTCCTTCACGAACTTCAGCGCGTCGCCTACCACCTCGGCATTCAGAGCGATCTGATCATATGTCTCAACGTCCATGAAATTATATAAATCTCCATCCTGATACAGGTACTGCATCTCCTTCCGGTCGATATGGGCTTTCGGGAACTTCTCGGTGGGACGGAAGGTCTTCTCTACTACACCGCCGCTGATGATATTTTTCAGCTTGGTTCTGACAAATGCAGCGCCCTTGCCCGGCTTAACATGCTGAAATTCCAATATCTGGTAAATATTTCCGTCAATCTCAACGGTCACGCCATTCTTAAATTCTCCTGCTGCGATCATATATAATCCTCCTTTAATTCTCGCTGTTACATTTATAAAAGTCATGCTTTTTCATGCAGGCATGAAATGCACAGCCTGTTGACACTTGTATCATTTTATAATAATTTCCAGCTTTTTTCAACCTTTTTTTATTCTTCGCGGGTCATTCTTTGCTTTCTTTTGTAAAAATACAGCACGATCCGCTCCAGATAACGCTTGAGGACAATCTGGATCTCTTCTTTAGGATACATCGGCTTGACCAGGATATTGCGGATTCCCGCCCGTTTTGCGCCCCACACATCGGTAAATAACTGATCCCCCACGAAGATCGTGTTTGTCCGGTCCGTTTCCATCATCTCCATGGCGTGGATGTAGTTCTTCCGGGCCGGCTTGCGCGCGTTAAAAATGTATCTTGTCCCGATCTCTTCATTGAACATCTTCACCCTGGGCTCCTGGTTGTTGGAGATCAGGCAGGTGGCAAATCCGATTGATTCCAACCTGCCAAACAGCTCCTTTGCCCTCTTGTCCGCAGGCGCGCCATGGGGAACCAGGGTATTGTCGATATCAAAGATCACGCCCCGGTATCCCTCTTTATATAGTTTTTCAAAAGGGATGATATAGGTGGAAGCCACATATTCATCCGGAAAGAACATATCAAACATATCCCCGTCTCCTTTCCCTGAGTCCGATACTGCTGTTTACACCCCCGGCCAGCCAAAGCTCCTGCGGCAGGCTGACAGGGCCGCTACAGCTTCGCGATCAGCTCCTCGCAGATCTGGAGTACGCTCTTACCGTCCGTATAGATCACGATATCCGCCGCCTTTTCGTATTTTTCCCGGCGTTTTTCCATCAGCTCCGCAATAAATTCCACATTGTTGTTTCCGTTCAGGATCGGACGGTCGGTACTGTCCTTCACACGCTCATAAATCGTATGAGGGCTTGCGGTCAAAAGCACCACGCGTCCGTTTTTCTTCATCTCCGCCACATTTTCTTCCCGGAGCGCGGCGCCGCCTCCGCAGGAGATCACCGCCTGCTTCCGAAGCTGCATCTCTTTCAGGAGCTGGGTTTCCCTGTTGCGGAAATATTCTTCCCCGTAGGTCGCGAAGATATCCGGGATGCTCATGCCCTCCCGCTCCGCGATCACCTGGTCCATCTCCACCACATCCATGGCGAACATGGTGCTGAGGTACTCGGAAACCGTCGATTTTCCCGCCCCCATAAAGCCGATCAGAACAATATTATAGTCAAACAGGTGTCTTGCCTGGATCCGTTTGCTGCTCCTGACAATTTCCGAAAAGACGTTCTCGATCTCATTCTGATAGCAGTGGCCTTCCAGCCTTTCCTGTCTTCTGTGCTCCTGCTTCTCCTCCTGTGCAGGCTGCAGGACGGGCATGCCGTACTCCTGCTTGTAGGCCATGATCTTTTCTATAATCGAATTGCGCTCCTCCAGAACGTCGATGATCCTGTCATCGCACATGGCAAGCTGTTCCCGGTACATCTCCAAATCGTTCATCTTTGTTTCTCTTCTCCCTTTTCCTGATTCTGATCTGTTTTTCCGCCTCATACCCACGGAACGGAAATCCGGAAGCCTCCCGCAGGCTTCTGTTTCCTCCATTTTCCGTCTGTCTGCTTATTCTTCTTTGATCTTCGTTTTCAGAGCGGCATCCACATCCGCCTTGAAAAGCTTCCACGCGTCTTCATTTTCCACAAAATACTTGGGGCAGTTCTTTTCCGTCACATCATAATGCCGGATGACCGCTTCTGCGTCCAGGTCATATTTTGCACACAGAAATGCCGTCAGCCGGACCATGGAAATATAGGTCTCCTGGTTGAACTTTCCCGTAGCGTCAGGATGGCAGCACTCAATGGAAATAGTATCGCGGTTGCGCTCATTGGACGCATAAGCGACCTCCTGGGTCGGAATGCACTGCACGATCTCACCGTCCAGTCCCACGATGAAATGGCTGCTCACAGAGGCTCCGTGCCCGTCCTGCAGGCTGTTGAAATAGTCCCGATTCTGCTGCGCCGTACTCCCCGGATTGGCCGTATAGTGGATCACGATCCCAGCAACGGAATCCACTTCTGTTCCCGGCCTGGAATAGTCATTCACATCCAGAAGCTGGACACTGATCTCCGGCTCCGACGCGTCCAGGCTCAGCCCGCTGGTCTCCACCTCCTCGGCGGAACAGCGGGTGAGCAGGAACATCACCAGCAGCGTCAGCAGCACCCCGGCCGCGATTCCGGACAGAAAGCTCTTTGGCTCCAGGTTGACGCGGACTGTCAGCTTCCGGGGACTTTTCTTCTTTCTTCTTTTTTTCTTCCGTTTTCCTTTATGCTTCGCAGCCTTCCCCGTGCTCTTCTGTACCGTGCCGCCTGGCCCCGCGTTTTTCAGATCCGTACTGCCCAGGTCCATGCCGCTCTGCCCGGTTCCTCTTTGTTCCGTGCTCTCCTGTTCCATCTTTATCTGCTCCGTACATTTTTCCCGCGCGCCTGCGCCGAAGCGCGGCTGCTGCTATTTTTCTGCAACTCCTTATGCAGGTTTTTATTCGTCCACGCTGTAGTTCGGCGCTTCCTTCGTAATATGGATATCGTGAGGATGGCTTTCCTTCAGCGAAGCAGCGGAAATCTTCACGAACTGGCCGTTCTGCTTCAGCTCCTCAATGGTTGCCGTGCCGCAGTACCCCATACCGGACCGCAGGCCACCCATAAGCTGGAATACCGTATCCTCCACGGTTCCCTTATATGCCACGCGTCCTTCCACGCCTTCCGGAACCAGCTTCTTCGCGTTCTCCTGGAAATAGCGGTCCTTGCTGCCGTTCTCCATCGCCGCAATGGAACCCATCCCGCGGTATACCTTATACTTTCTTCCCTGATACAGTTCAAATGTTCCCGGGCTTTCATCGCATCCCGCGAAAATGCTTCCCATCATGCATACATTGGCACCTGCCGCGATCGCTTTCGTCATATCTCCGGAATACTTGATGCCGCCGTCCGCAATGATCGGGATCCCGTATTCTCTTGCCGCGCCGTAGCAGTCCATCACGGCCGTAATCTGGGGAACACCGATTCCCGCAACTACGCGGGTGGTACAGATCGAACCAGGTCCGATCCCCACCTTCACCGCATCGACTCCGGCCTCGATCAGCGCCCTTGTCGCGTCGGCCGTTGCCACATTTCCGGCGATGACCTGCAGCTCCGGAAACTTTTCCTTGACCATGCGGACTGCCTGCAGCACATTGGCGGAATGCCCGTGAGCGGAATCCATGACGATCACATCCACCTTGGCATCCACAAGCGCCTCCACACGGTCCAGACAATTGGCTGTAATTCCGATGGCCGCTCCGCAGAGCAGACGCCCCTGAGCATCCTTTGCGGAAGACGGATACTTGATCTGCTTCTCAATGTCCTTGATGGTGATCAGCCCTTTCAGGTTGCCGTATTCATCCACGATCGGGAGCTTTTCCTTTCTTGCTTTTGCAAGGATCTGCTTTGCCTCGTCCAGTGTGATCCCTTCGCGGGCTGTGATCAGGCCCTCGGAGGTCATGCTTTCTTTGATTTTCTTGGAGAAATCTGTTTCGAATTTTAAATCACGGTTTGTAATGATCCCGACAAGCTTCCTGCCCTCAGTTACCGGGACGCCGGATATACGGAACTTTGCCATCAGATCGTTGGCATCCTTCAATGTATGCTCCGGTGAAAGATAAAACGGATCCGTAATGACCCCGTTTTCAGACCTTTTTACCTTATCCACTTCCTCTGCCTGCTGCTCTATAGACATGTTCTTGTGGATGATACCGATTCCGCCCTGACGTGCCATCGCGATGGCCATCCGGTACTCGGTTACCGTATCCATCCCTGCACTCATCATCGGAATATTCAGCTTAATGTTCTTTGTCAGATTCGTAGACAAGTTTACCTGGTTCGGAATCACTTCCGAATATGCCGGCACCAACAGCACATCATCAAATGTAATACCTTCTCCAATAATTCTGCCCATGACTTTACCTTCCTCTCCTTTTGTGTTGGGGCAATCCCGTTACTATTGAAACAATTCCTATGTAGATCCGCCTGCCAGCATATCTCCGCAATGAATGCAGATTTTTGGAGGTCGAATCAGAGGTATTTTATCTGATATGGTACAAAAATTCCGTAGGCTTGTCAAGTGCTTTTCATATAAAAAAGAGTTTCGCATCTGACTGTTATACTTTCCAGTCAGATACGAAACTCGTTTCTTATCTCTTCGGAACCGCCTCTCTGCCGCAGAGCTTCCTGTTCCAGAATCCTGATTCGGGAATGGATGGCCAATCCCGGCAGATGATTACATCATGCCCATTCCGCCAGCGCCGCCTGCCGGCATTGCCGGGGTGTCTTCCTTGATGGTCGCTACAACAGATTCTGTTGTCAGCAGGGTGGAAGCAACGCTTGTCGCATTCTGTAACGCGCTTCTTGTCACCTTCGCCGGATCCAGGATTCCTTCTTTTACCATATCCACATACTCTTCCTTGTATGCGTCAAAGCCTACGCCAATCTCGGACTCTCTTACTTTATTTACAACCACAGAGCCTTCCAGTCCTGCGTTGCTTACGATATGGAACAGCGGGGATTCCAGAGCCTTCAGGATGATCTTCGCTCCGGTCTTCTCGTCTCCGTCCATCTCCTCCGCCAGCTTCTCAACCTGCTTTGCAGCATGGATATATGCGGAACCGCCGCCTGCGATGATACCCTCTTCTACGGCTGCTCTTGTTGCGTTCAGAGCATCTTCCATCCGAAGCTTTGCTTCCTTCATCTCGGTCTCGGTCGCAGCGCCTACACGGATCACTGCCACGCCGCCTGCCAGCTTCGCAAGTCTCTCCTGCAGCTTCTCTTTATCAAAATCAGAAGTGGTCTCTTCGATGCCCTTCTTGATCTGAGCTACTCTGTCGGCAATCGCCTGCTTGTCACCGGAGCCGTCTACGATCACAGTGTTTTCCTTCTGTACCTTGACGGACTTCGCGCGTCCAAGCTGATCCATGGTGGTATCCTTCAGATCCAGGCCAAGTTCTTCGGAAATCACCTGTCCGCCTGTCAGGATCGCAATATCCTGCAGCATCTCTTTTCTTCTGTCGCCGTATCCCGGAGCCTTAACTGCCACTACGTTGAAGGTTCCGCGCAGCTTGTTCACGATCAGAGTGGTCAGCGCCTCTCCTTCGATATCCTCTGCGATGATCAGAAGCCTTGCGCCGGACTGTACCACCTGCTCCAGAAGCGGAAGGATATCCTGGATATTGGAAATCTTCTTATCTGTGATGAGGATGTACGGATCTTCCAGAACCGCTTCCATCTTCTCCATATCTGTCGCCATATATGCGGAGATGTAGCCTCTGTCAAACTGCATACCTTCTACCAGATCCAGCTCTGTCAGCATGGTCTTGGATTCTTCGATGGTGATCACGCCGTCGTTGGAAACCTTCTCCATTGCGTCTGCTACCATCTCTCCCACTGCCTCGTCTCCTGAGGAAACTGCGGCAACTCTCGCAATCTGCTCTTTTCCGGTTACCTTGCTGCTCATCTCCGCGATTGCTTCCACAGCCTTGTCTGTAGCTTTCTTCATACCCTTGCGGAGCACGATCGGGTTCGCGCCTGCTGCCAGGTTCTTCATTCCTTCGTTGACCATAGCCTGTGCAAGTACGGTTGCTGTTGTAGTTCCGTCGCCGGCTACATCGTTGGTCTTGGAAGCAACCTCCCGGATAAGCTGAGCTCCCATGTTCTCAAATCCGTCTTCCAGTTCGATCTCTTTCGCGATGGTCACGCCGTCGTTTGTAATCAGCGGAGCGCCGAAGGACTTATCCAGTACTACGTTCCTTCCCTTTGGTCCCAATGTCACGCTTACTGTATCCGCAAGCTGGTTCACACCTTTTTCCAATGCTGCTCTGGCTTCTGCGCCAAATTTAATTTCCTTTGCCATTTTTCATTCACCTCATCATTATCATCTATCATTTTTAAGCTGCGTCTCTGTTATGAAAAGCTGCTGATTCCTATGCTTCCACGATTGCCAGAATATCATTCTGCTTTACGATAATAAACTTCTCTCCGTCCAGCTCCACGTCTGTTCCCGCATACTTGGAGTAGATGACTCTGTCTCCCTCCTTCACCTGCATGGTCACTTCTTTTCCGTCTATGACTCCGCCGGGTCCGACTGCGATGACTTCTGCTTCCTGCGGCTTCTCCTTGGCCTGTCCCGGAAGAACGATACCAGACTTTGTTGTTTCTTCTGCTTCTAACTGTTTTAATACAATTTTGTCACCTAATGGTACTAACTTCATTGTAATTCCTCCTTCAAACATTTTCTTTGTTAGCACTCATTTCGTTTGAGTGCTAACCCATGAATATAAAATAGCACTACGCCGACGATTTGTCAACAATGTTTCCAAATTTTTATAATTAGTTTATAAACCTTTTTTCCGACACACTGTAAAATCCGTTCTCGATCCGGAATGTGATCATGTTCCCGTCCTCGGACCGGAAGCGTTCTTTTACCACTCCAGAGCAGTACAGAAGCTCCTTTTTGGTGGAAATATAGCACTGATACTTGGCATCCAGGGAGATCACCGTCAGGTCTTCCTCCGTCAACTCTAAGTATATGTAGTCTTCCTCCATGTCATACCTGTAAACTTTGCACTTGTGCGTCGTATCATCCAATACCACGTCCGCAGAGATGGTCTTTGCCATCCGCAAGTCTACCGAATTCCCTTCAAACATTGTGTTTTCCTCCTTTATTTAGGCGTTTATTCAATAAATTCCACCTGTACGGCAGAGCATCCTTCGATACTTCACCGCACAGGCGGAATACGTTTCCTGTAAAAAAGGATATCAGAATCCTGACATCCCCTCTTATCCCAACCGGCGGAGCTTCGATCCGTCCGAGGCGCGGAGCAAATCTCACATCCGTTCCTTCTTGATCTTTTCCAGCTCCGTAAATACATATTCATTCAGGACCTTTATGTATGTTCCTTTCATCCCCGAAGAGCGGGATTCGATCACCCCGGCGCTCTCGAATTTTCTTAAGGCGTTGACGATGACCGAGCGGGTGATTCCCACCCTGTCCGCAATCTTGCTGGCCACCAGGATTCCTTCCGTATCCCCCAGCTCGTCAAAGATATGAAGGATCGCTTCCAGTTCCGAAAAGGAAAGCGTACCGATGGCGGACTGTACGATATGCTCCTTCCTGGATTCTTCCGCGCTCTCCTCGTTCACGGAGCGGAGCATCTCAAGTCCAACAACCGCAGTCCCGTATTCGCTTAAAATGATATCATCGATCTCATAAAGAGGCCCCTGCTTGTATACAAACAAGGTGCCCAGCCGTTCGCCCGCAATGTCGATAGGGGTGATGATGGCCTGATAGCCTTTTACGGTCTCCGGAGTAAAGCCAAGCGTCTCCAGATTGACATTTTCCTTCGTGGACAGAATGCTGAGAAGCCGCTCATTGAGCATCTCGTCAATATGCGCTCCCACCGACTCCGCGATCAGTTCTTCAATTCCCTTGATCCTAGCGGATCTGCTGACTCCCAGGATCTTGCCCTTTTTACTGACCACCAGGACATTGGAATCCAGGATCTCTGTCATCACCGCGCAGATGTCGTTAAATACCACCTTGCTGGAATTGTTATTGTGAAGCAGTTTATTGATCTTTCTTGTTTTATCTAATAATTGTACACTCATCAGCTTCCTCCACCTTTATCAAAGACCGTATTCTAATTGTATATACAACTCATTACATTTACCAGATAAAACCATGTTATCATACAATTTTCAAAATATCAATTAAAATGTGAATATATTTTACAGAAAAACGCCAAATATTTATTATACTCACGGCCGATGAAATCTGCCGTGAGTATCCTTTCTAATTCTCCTGTTTTTTATTTCTCACATAGCCGCATTTTTCGTCCGCGCAGACCAGCTTATTGCCTTTTTCTACCATATATCCGCCGCATTCCGGGCATTTTTCCGCGGAAGGCTTCTGCCAGGACATGAAGTCGCATTCCGGATTGTCCTCACAGCCATAATACTTTCTGCCCTTTTTCGTCTTGCGGATGACGATCTCTTTTCCACAGACCGGACAGGGAACCCCGATCTTTTCGAGATAAGGCTTCGTATTGCGGCAGTCTGGGAAGCCCGGACAGGCAAGGAACCTGCCGTGGGGGCCGTACTTAATCACCATATTGCGGCCGCATTCCTCGCAGACCACATCCGTCACTTCATCTTCTATGGTCACGCTTTCCTGTTCCTTCTCCGCCACCTGGACCGCTTCGTCCAGATCCGGATAGAAGTTGCGGATGACCTCCTTCCAGGGCACCCTGCCCTCCTCCACCATATCCAGAAGCCCTTCCATATTGGCCGTAAAATGGATATCCACAATACTCGGGAAGGACTGCTTCATGATGTTGTTGACCACCTCCCCAATCTCCGTCAGATAGAGGTTCTTTCCTTCCTTGGTGATGTACCGCCTTCCCAGGATCGTGCTGATGGTGGGCGCATAGGTACTTGGCCGTCCGATCCCCTGCTCCTCCAGCGCCTTCACCAGCGTCGCCTCTGTATAATGCGCCGGAGGCTGAGTAAAGTGCTGCTTCGTCTCAAAGTCTTGCCTGGTGAGCTCGGAATCTTTCTGCAGGCCTCCTACCAGCACGTTGCTTTCTTCCTTTTCCTCGTCCGCTTCCATATATACGGAGCGGAAGCCTTCAAATGCCACCCTGGACGCGGAGATGGTAAAGACATACTTTCCTGCCCCGATCCGGACCGAAGTGGTCTCGAACCTTGCCGGCTGCATCCGGCTTGCGGTAAAACGCTTCCAGATCAGCTGGTACAGCCGGAACTGATCCCGAGACAGGGAATCCTTCAGGGCTGCCGGAGTCCGGGTGATATCCGACGGGCGGATGGCCTCGTGAGCATCCTGGATCTTCTTCTCGGTCTGCTTTGCCGTGCTGCCGGACGCTGCATATTCTTCCCCGTAGGTCCGGGCGATGTACTCTCTTGCCGCCGCGTCCGCCTCGTCCGAGATCCGGGTGGAGTCGGTACGCAGATAGGTGATCACACCGACGGTCCCGTTTCCCTTGATATCGATTCCTTCATATAACTGCTGGGCGATCCGCATGGTCTTCTGAGTGCCGAAATTCAGCGCCTTTGCCGCTTCCTGCTGCAGGGTACTGGTGGTAAAGGGCAGAGGACTCTTCCGGATCCGCTCTCCTTTTTTGATATCGATGATGTGGTACTGCTCCTGTTCCACTTCCTTCAGGATCTGATCCAGCTCCTCCCTGGAATGGATCTCCATCTTCTGCTTTTCCGTGCCGTAGAACTTGGCCGTCAGCGGTCGTTTTTCTCCCTTGACGCGGAGAAGCGCATCCAATGACCAGTATTCCCTGGGAATAAACGCGTCGATCTCCGCTTCCCGGTCCGCAATGATCCGCAAAGCCACGGACTGCACCCTTCCGGCGCTTAATCCCCGCTTCACCTTTGCCCAGAGGAGAGGGCTGATCCGATAGCCCACCATCCGGTCCAGAATCCGGCGCGCCTGCTGAGCGTCCACCAGGTCCATATTGATATCCCTGGGGGCCTTGAGCGCAGACTTTACGGCATTTTTCGTAATCTCATTGAAGGTGATCCGGCGCATTTTTTTCTCATCCAGCTTCAGAGCCGCCGACAGATGCCAGGAAATGGCTTCCCCCTCGCGGTCCGGGTCGGTTGCCAGATAGACCTTGTCAGCCTTTTTCACTTCCTTGCGCAGGCTGGCCAGGATATCTCCCTTTCCGCGGATGGTAATGTACTTCGGATCGTAGTCGTGCTCCACGTCAATTCCCATCTGGCTTTTCGGGAGATCACGGACATGTCCGTTGGAGGCCGCGACCGTATAATTATTTCCTAAAAATTTTTTGATTGTCTTCACCTTGGCAGGCGACTCCACAATCACAAGATAATGTGCCATGTAAACCTTTCCTCCCAGAGTGGAAAATCCGCAGATCTTCCACATATGATCATACTCTGACATAATAATTTTTCGAAACTTCCTGAACGTATCCTTTGATCTCCAGGGAAACCAGTGTTTCCAATACTTCCTGAGCCGAAAGTCCGGACTCGTCCATAATCTGTCCGATATTCCTGGGATAAAGAACAACTGAACTATACACCATATCTTCCAGACTTTCAAGCATTTTTTTTGCTTCCGCGTTTTTTTCCTGAAAATTTCCTCCGGAAATCCCCATCTCCTCCAAAAGCATTTCCGGGGAGATCAGGATCCCTGCCCCCTGCCGGATCAACTGATGGCAGCCCCGGCTCAGACTGCTGTCCACAGGCCCCGGCAGGGCATAGACGTCCTTTCCCTGCTCCAGCGCCATGTCCGCCGTGATCAGTGAGCCGCTTTTTTCCCTGGCCTCCATCACCAGCAACAGATCGGAAAGGCCACTGATGATCCGGTTCCTTTTGGGAAAATGATACGGCTTCGGAGGGGTCCCCGGAGGAAGCTCTGAGAGGATCCCGCCCCCCATCTCCAGAATGTCTCCGTAAAGTCCGATGTTCTCCCGTGGATAACAGATATCCACTCCGCTGCCCAGGACGGCAAAGGTCTTTCCCTGCCCCACCAGCGCTCCCCGCTGACTCACGCCGTCAATACCCCGGGCCAGACCGCTGATGACCTGGATCCCGTGTCCGGACAGGGATTGGGCAAATTCAAAGGCATATTTTTCCCCATAACGGCTGCAGTTCCTTGCTCCCACAATGGCAACGCCAGGCAGCCGCTCGTCCGGAAGGCTCCCCTTGACATAAAGGGCATAGGGTTTGTCCGGGATATCTGCCAGCTTTTTCGGGTACTCCGGATTCTGGCAGGTGACAAGACGGACCTGCTTTTTCAAAAGGCGGTCATATTCTCCCTGCAAGTCCCATATTTTTTTCGCCTGAATCATTGTATTACAGTCTCTTTCATTTAAGAACCGAAACCTGTTTAAAGTTGTTTCTTCTATATAATAGACTCCCTCTGCTGATTTCATGTATTTGCAAAGCAAAGTTTTTTTCCGGTCAGAAATGGAGAGCGCAGCCAGCCAGTATTCATATGGATTCATCTTATCGCCCCCAATACTTTTTGTCGAGTGTGCGGTATCCCACCGCTTCCTTCAGATGCTTTTCCAAAATCTGCTCCTCTCCGTCCAGATCGGCGATCGTACGGGCCACCTTTAAGATCTTGTAATAGGTCCGAGCGGTCAGACCGAGGCTGGAAAATGCCTGCTTCATCAGCGTTTCTTCCGCTTCCCCCAGCACGCACCACCGGTTCGTCTCCTGAACCCCCAGCATGGCGTTCGTCAGGATGCCTGTGCCCTGGTAACGCCGGTTCTGCACCTCCCTGGCACGGCAGACCCTCTCCCGGATCTGGGCGGAGGTTTCTTCCCGCCCTTTGGCGCAAAGCGATTCATACTCCACCCGGGGCGCTTCCACGCAGATATCCATCCGGTCCAGGAAGGGCTGGCTGAGCTTCCCCAGATAGTGCTGAATCTGTCCGGGCGTACAGGTACACCGGTTCATGTCCGGATAGCAGCCGCAGGGGCAGGGGTTCATAGCCGCCACCAGCGTAAAATTGGCCGGAAACAGGTAACTGCCCTGGCTTCTGGTGATCCGCACCTGATGATCCTCCAGAGGCTGGCGCAGCACTTCCAGCACATTTTTCTGAAATTCCGGAAGCTCATCCAGAAACAGCACTCCCCCATGGGCCAGGCTGATCTCTCCCGGAACCGGTATCTTTCCTCCTCCCACGAGCGCAGCCTTGGTGGAGGTATGGTGGACACTCCGGAAGGGGCGGTTCTGGATCAGAGGTTTTTCGCTGTCCAGCATTCCCAGGATGCTGTAGATCTTCGTGACCTCCATGCTTTCCTCCAGCGTCATGTCGGGAAAGATGGTGGGAATTCGCTGGGCAGTCATGGATTTTCCGCTTCCCGGAGGGCCGATCAGGAGCAGGTTGTGTCCTCCTGCCACCGCCACCTCCGCCGCGCGCTTCACCGCCGCCTGGCCGCAGATATCGCCGTAGTCCAGGCCATGGACAGTCTCCCCCTGCTGTTTGACTGCCGGATAGGTTTCCGGCGCAATCTGTACTTTTCCGCTCAGGTATCGATATGTCTCCTCCAGGCTCTCCACACCGATCACGTCGATCCCCTCGACCAGCGCCCCCTCCGCCGCGTTGACACGTGGTACCATACAGGCGTGGATTCCGGCAGCTCTGGCCTCCGCCACGATCGGCAGGATGCCGGGTACCTTCCGCACCTTGCCGTCCAGACTCAGTTCTCCTAGGATCAGCATGGATCGAACCGCCTCGGAGTCCAGTCTGCCCAGGGAAAGCAGGATACTGACTGCAATGGGCAGGTCAAAGGCCGCCCCCCGCTTCTTCATCGTTGCCGGCGCCAGGTTGATGACCGTCTTTTTTGCCGGAAAATCCAGGCCGGAATTGCGGATCGCCGTGCGCACCCGTTCGGCCGCCTCCTTCACCTCCGACGAAAGGTATCCCACCATCTGAAACGCCGGAAGGCCGTTGCTCACATCCGCCTCCACATGGATAAATTCCACCTTTAAACCAAACATGGATGCAGATAATACTGTGCTGAAGCTCATTCATACACTTCCTTTCTGTTATGAAAAAATTTTGCGGTCAGGTATCTGCAATACACAATTTTTCATTTGTGAATGAGGCTGAATTGAGAACCGTACTTTCCACAGGAAAAGAATGTCCGCATTGCTGACCGCAGTTTTCAGTTACCACAAGTTGATGAATCTTGACCGAAACGGCCGGATTGCCCGGTACAGAAAGTACCGCTTGATGTCTGTTATCATACCTTATCTGGCTGAGGCTTGTCAACCTCTTTTTTAAACGCACGCAACAATTTTAAGTGGAAAAGCACAAAATCCCATATTTCCACATAAACTATATCAAATGTGCCAAGAGGTGTCGTCTTGAAATCATTTCCCAATCCCCTCACTCCTTCGGAAGAGAAATACTACATCCAGAAATATACGGAAGGAGACCTTCAGGCAAAGCATATCTTGATCGAACGGAATCTACGGCTCGTCGCACATGTGATCAAAAAGTACCAGTACCTGGAAGAAGACCAGGAAGACCTGATCTCCATCGGAACCATTGGGCTGATCAAGGCAGTGGCTACATTCAATGCGGAAAAAGGGAACCGGCTGGCGGCATATGCCTCCAAATGCATTGACAATGAAATCCTGATGTATCTTCGGTCCCGTAAAAAAACATGCAGGGAGATCTCCCTGTATGAACCGATCGGCACGGACCGGGAAGGGAATGAGATCAAGCTTTATGATATCATCGAAACGGAAGAGGAGGATGTCCCGGAACGGCTCTATCTCAAGGAAAATATCCAGAAGCTCTACGAAAAGGTAGAAAATGAACTCTCCCAGCGTGAAAAGCTGGTATTGAAAATGCGGTATGGACTGTATAACGGAGAAGAATATACCCAGAGAGAAATCGCCCGGCAGCTCGGGATCTCCCGGTCATATGTATCCAGGATTGAAAAAAGCGCAGTGGAAAAGCTGCGGATTTTTTTTCATACCTGAGGTAAGAAGACTGTATGATATTACGATGATATTATACAGTCCTCCCTCTTACATATTGATATCCTTCTTTTTCATATCTCAGCCCCTGGTTGCGGGATGTCCGCCCAAAAGGTACTCTGGTCCTTCTGCGCGTCTGCGCTTAACGCTCCAGATGTGACCGGAATCTGATGGTTATTCAAAAATGTCATCACCTTCCCCTCTGGTATATGTTTTCACAGAATCCCTGTAAATGCACTTTGTTTTCAAGCGGATCTTTTTCGGAAAATCCGAATAGTCGCCCTGAATCCGCCGATACAGCAGGTCACAGGCGGCATTTGCCATTTCCTCCAGCGGCTGGCGGATCGTAGTCAGCTTGGGCCGGACCATAACGGACAGTTCAAAATCATCAAATGACACGACCGACAGTGCTTCCGGCACCCGGATATCCAGATTGTGCACCGCCGCCATCGCCCCCAGGCACATGTCGTAATTGCTGACAAATACTGCCGAAGGCTTTTCCTCCAGCTCCCACAGCTTCATGATCCCTTTGTAACCGGACTGATAGGTAAAATCACCTGGTATCAGATAGTCCTGCCTGACCGGATACCCATAATCCTCCAGCACACGGAAATACCCCCGCAGACGCTCCCGGGCTGTCAGCTTATTCTCAGGCCCCTTGATGATGGCGATCCGGTGGTGTCCGGACTCGATCAGATGCTCCACGATCTGATAAGCGCCGCCGCAGCAGTCAACCTGCACGCAGTCTGTCCGCATCTCTCCGCTGTTCTCTTCCACGACCAATACCGGGATATTCTGCTCCACTGCCCTTTTCAGGCAATCCCCTCCGGCTGCGATGGGCGAAGAAATGATCCCGTCCACGCCCCGCTCCAGCAGATATTCCAAATAGTCCTCTATCTGAACTCCGTTTTCCTCATGTGTCGCAAAGATCACGGAATACCCCAGCTCCCGGAATCGCTTTTCGATCCCGCTGACGATCGCCGCCGTATGGGGAGAATTTACCCGGCCCGTTACCAGCCCGATCATATAGGTTTTCGAAGTCCTCAGCCCCCTGGCCGAACGATTCGGGGAATACCCGAGCTTCTGCACTGCCGCCTCAATCAGAACCCGGTTCTCATGGCGTACGGTTCCGCCGTTCATATATTTAGAAATTGTAGAGATCGCAAGATTCGTCTCTCGCGCCACATCCTTGATCGTCACAGCCATATGCTCTTCCCCCCTTTCATTTCTTTTTGCGCTTCAGCGCATTTCAAGATATTCCAACATCATCGATGGAGAATATACGATCGGCCTTTCTAAATCAGCTTCCAAAAAATCCTTATCCCCGGATAAAATAATATCCATTTCATGATACAATGCATCACTCAGCACTGGGATATCTTTTCTGTCCCGTAATTCACCCAGCCTTTCTTCTGTACTTTTACAAAATCGGATATCTAACTGCCTGTATAGATCATATACCCTTTCAGCTTTAGCAGGCCATTTTTCTTTTAGTTTCTCCTGAAACTCCTGATCGATATACTCGGAAACATATAGTTCATGCTCTGATTCAAACAACATATTGAGCAATTTTCCTGCCCTCCCGCCAAATACCAAAGCTGATATAAGCACATTTGTATCAAGCATTATCTTCATAAATTCATCCGTTCCCTTCTAAATGCTGCCATATCCTCAATCATGCTTTCTTCCGAATCCCATCCTTTATCTTCCACAAACATTTTTTGAATTTCCGCAAGAGTATTTTTACTTTCCTCAACCCTTTTTTTCTTACGTGAGGATGCCAAATATTCTATAAAGCTGATTGCAGTTCTATAATCTTCTTCCTCTAAATGATTCAGCATATCACTGATCACTGCGCTTGTAGGTGCCATAATGATTCCTCCTTCAGACAGTTTTAAAAACATTTACCACAACCACTGATAACAGTATATCTGCTTTTTCGCTGAAAATCAATGCAATATCACACAATCACACAATACAGAAAGCCTGCCACTGGCAGCCTTTCTGCATACGATGGTATGAAAAAGCTGCCCTCCACATTACTGTGAATGACAGCTTTTTCTAATTGATCTTATATCATCCTTCTGATGTCAGTCCCACCGCGTACATGTCAGCCTGATAATTCTTGACCGTAACACGCAGTCCTTCCTGCGCGGGCTCTGTTTCGATCTGTACCAGCGGATCCATCGCCTTTAAGCTTCCCGTAAAGCCCGGAATACAGAACGTATTGCTCCCTTCCTTCAATCCGTCCGCAAATACATAGAGTACATGATCTTTTCTTGTATAGTGCAGTTCCAGGCCGTCACAGCGCATTTCTGATTCTCTCTCGCTGCAGCGGGTTCCATAGATTCCTTCTCCGTTGACCGCAAGCCAGCTTCCCAGGATCTCCAATCTCCTGATCTGCTCCGCCGGGATTGTCCCGTCTGCTTTTGGGCCAATGTTCAGAAGCAGGTTTCCGTTATTGGCAACCGTAGAGATCAGCAGATGGATCAGCTTTGGTACGGGCAAAAGCTCATCGTCCCCTTCGATCTCATTATATCCAAAGGATAAGCCCATTCCTCTGCACATTTCCCATTTCTGGCTTCTGTCCATCTTGCCTGCCTGATATTCCTTTGTCAGGAAATCATAGTACCTTCCGTTGAAACGGTCATTGACCACGCCCTCCGGCACCTTGTTATAATAATGCGCGAACAGATAAGGCATTGCCTCCTCATTCTGCTTCGGCCACCCGATATCATTCCAGAACACGCTCGGCTCATAGGTATCGATCAGCTCCATCATCTGGTTATAGGAATAGTCCGCATACGCATAGGTGGGGCTTGCCGTTCCAAAAAGGTCGTCATCCTCAAAGATCGGATCATTGGCATACTGCCAGTCGATCAGTCCCGAATAATATAATCCCATCCGCAACCCCGCGTTTCTGACAGCCTTTGTCAGTTCTCCGGTAATGTCCTTTTGGGGCCCCATTTTCACAGAGTTGAACTCCGTATACCGGCTTGGGAAAAGGCAGAATCCGTCATGATGCTTGGTCGTCAGGACAACATACTGCGCGCCCGCTTTTTTGAAAACCTCTGCCCACTGCCCCGGGTCCCAGCGTTCCGCTTTCCACATGGGGATAAAATCCTCGTACTTGAAATCCGCTCCATAGTTCCGCACATGATGCTCATATCCCGGTCCCCGTCCTACATTGACAGAATTATAATACCACTCCGCATAAGGGTTGTTGCAGAACCAGTCTGCAGCTTCCGCGGCTCCCAACTCCCACGTATGCGGCGCATAAGCGGGAACAGAGTAGATCCCCCAGTGGATAAAAATGCCAAACTTTGCGTCATCGTACCACTTCGGTACCGTGTGCGTCTGAACAGAAGCCCATGTTCCTGTATAATGTTTCGCTGCCATATCAAACCTCTTTTCTATCCATTCTATTCCAGCTGCGCAGTTGGATGCTCCAACAACCGCAGCCTCACGGCCGGATTCTATTTTGTTCGGGGCAAAAATCCCCACCGCGTCTGCCGCAGAATCTACCCGCATGCCCCGAACCGTTTCCATCAGTCAATTGTAAGTTTCAGTACCACCGGCATACGGCCCGGATCCAGCTTGATCCCACAGGAAATATCCAGCGTTTCATTTCTGTGAAATTCCGGATGGTGGTCCGTTCCAAGTATCTGGATATCCCGGATCGTTGATTTTAAATATCTGTAGTCATTGCCGAGAGACCGGATCGATATCTCGCCGTCCTCAGGCCAGCGCATCACAACCGCATAAATGTGGTCTGCCTTGCTTGTAAAACGGATATCCTGGGAAGTATAGTCCTTACTGTATGTATCTGTAAAATGGCCTTCCGGAACATCCGTAGGACCTTCCCCGAATACTTTCCAATACTTTGTTCCATAGACCGCTTCTCCATTGACTTTCAGCCATTTTCCTACTTCCTTAAGAATATGGGCATCCTCCTCCGGGATCGTGCCGTCCGGTTTCGGGCCTATGTTCAGGAGCAGCGCGCCGTTTTTGCTGACCACATCCACCAGGTCCAGAACAATATCCGAAGGATCCTTGTAGTCATTCCCGACCGTGTATCCCCAGGAATTTTTCGCCACAGAGGTATCGTCCTGCCAGAAGTCCGGCGTAATGTGATCCAACTGTCCTCTTTCCAGATCATTGACCGCGCTTCCAAATACATATGCGTCAAACTTCGCGTCAATCGCGGCTTCCGCTCCCCACTGCTCTGCCAGGTTATAGTAAAAAGCAGCAAATTTCCGCAGATAGGGCTTCCATGCATACTGCTGGATCCACCAGTCAAAGAACAGAAGCTTCGGCTGATATCTCTCAACCAGCTCACAAGTCCGGACAAGCCAGTCCTGCATAAATTCTTCCGAAGGCGGATTATCATAAATGCTGCTCATGTCACGGGTAATCCCCATAGCCGGACCGTACAGGCCGTCAGCCTCCCCCTGGTTCACATCGGATTCCGGGATCTGCCTGCCTCCGTTGAAGAACCAGTAATGCTCCGCACGGTGGGAAGACGCTCCGAACACGATGCCGGCTTTCTCTGCTTCCGTTTTCAGTTCTTCCAGTATATTTCGTTTCGGTCCCATCTTCGCCGCATTCCACTCGGAATACTCGCTGTCATACATCTGGAAGCCGTCATGGTGCTCCGCAACCGGAACTACAAACTTTGCTCCTGCTTCCTCAAAAAGCTCCGTCCATTCCTTCGGATCAAATTTTTCCGCCTGAAACATAGGGATAAAATCTTTATATCCGAATTGATCCAGAGAGCCGTAAGTCTCCACATGATGGAGATTCTCTTTGGAACCTTTGATATACATATTTCTCGGATACCATTCATTTCCAAATGCCGGCACGCTGTATACGCCCCAATGAATGAAAATACCGAACTTTCCTTTCTGATACCATTTCGGCACCGGATGCTCGCAGAGCGAATCCCAGGTGTCCGTATATGGCCCCTGTACGATCACATCTTCAATATGCTGTAAATATTCTTTTTTATTCATCTCAACCTCACTGTTCATCTATAAAACTATCCGTAATATTCCTTCTGGATCAGCCTTTGACTGCGCCGGCAAGGATTCCTGATTCTACCTTTTCATGGAGTACAAGGTAGATGATCAGCATCGGGATCATGGACATGATCACAAACGCAAACTGCGGACCGTAGCTTGTAGTAAAGTTGCTCGTAAAATTGAGCATTGCTCTGGATACCGTATATTTGCTGCTGTCAGATATCAGGATCAAAGAGAAGATCAGTTCACTGTATCCATAAATAAATACCAGGATCGCCTCCGTCGCAAGAATCGGCTTGCAGATCGGCACCAGAATATTTACCAGAAGCCTCAAGTCACCGCAGCCGTCAATTTTAGCCGCTTCATCCAGTTCTCTGGACAGCCCTCTGATATACCCTGTAAACAAAAAGATTGCCTGTGACAAGTTAAACGCCACATAAATAATGATCAGGAATACATAGCTGTTCCTTGCCCCTAATGTACTTGATATCTTGGATATGGATACCAGTGTCGTATGAACCGGAACCATCACTCCTGCCATAAAGAGAAAATAAATACCTTTCAGATATGTATAAGGTTTTCTGGCCAGTACATAGGCGGCAGGAAGCGCAACCACAACCGTCAAAATCAGCGTCGCTATCGCGACAAAAAGAGAATTACCTATGGAGCGGATCGCATCCGCCGTCCGCATCGCTTCAGGATAGTTGCTGAATTTCCAGGTCTCCGGCAGCGAAAACATACCTAAAAGCAGATCTTCATTTGTTTTAAATGAAGAAAGCAACGTAATGATCAGCGGGAGGAACGTAGCCGCAGCCATAAAGATCGCCACCAGATACAAAATTCCTGCTCCCAGTTTATTCAAGCTCTTCTTTTTACTCATGTATGTCTCCTTTCTCTGTAAAATCCGCTTACAGATCTTTGTCCTGTTTAAAAATTACATTATTCAGAAAAACAGATAACACAAGTCCCAGCACCAGAAGAATGATACCGATCGCACTGCTCCGGCCCATCAGCTTATACTGGAAGCCCTGTGTGTAAAGAAGAACCGCGGGAGTCGCGCTGGAATCCATAGGACCTCCATTCGTCATTGCCCATACGATATCAAACGCCTTCAGACATCCGGTCACACAGAGCACGGAGAATACCATGAACATATTTTTACAAAGAGGCACAATAATATAAATAATCTTTTTCAGGCCGGTACAGCCGTCAAGCAGCGCCGCGTCATGCACATCTTCCGGTATCGCAACAATTCCCGCGGCAAAGATCAGCATGTTATAGCCGGCATACATCCACTCATTGACCAGAACCACGCACCAGATATTGACCGTCGGAGTCGCCAGCCAGTTGATAACCGCGCTCTCAAGTCCGATCGCTCTTAAAAACTGAGCAAAAATGCCGAAATCCGCATTGAGCATAAAGGTCCACATCAAACCTACCGCTGTCGTACCTAACATGACAGGCATCAGGTAAGACGCTTTGAAAAATTTCGTAAATTTAATCTTTGATGTAACGAGAAGCGCCATTCCAAAGGCAATCGGCATCAGGACCACAAATCCTCCGATCATGAAATAGAGCGCATTCAGCATACTGTTCCAGAACTTCTCACTTGTAAACACTTTTATGTAGTTGTCAAGCCCTACCCATGTCACCGGAGCTGTCGCGACGCCGTTCCAGTCATTCAGAGATAACCAGAATGTATTGATCACCGGATAAATTACAAAAATCACCGTGATCGCAACGCCGGGCAGGACGAAAAGCATGGATTTGAAAAAGACTTTTCGATATTTACTTGATGTAAAAAACATACAGTCCACCTCCTGAACTGAATACGTGGACATTGTAAAGCACTTCCCTTTTACAATGCCCACGTATCTAAGAAGCTGTTTTATCATTTATCTACGAGACCGACGCACCTGAAAGGCGCGGCGCCTGATCCGCAGAACTGTATCTGACGATCCGATCTTATTCATATTGAGCGATCGTATCCATAACGGTTTTTCCGACCTTTTCCGCGTCATCGCCCATTGCGATGCCCTGGAGCGCCTGACGGACTGTATTGATCATATGTGTCGCGCTGTCGTAGTTCTCGATATCGCCGCGTACTTCCGCTGTCTCTGCTATGATCGCTGAAGCTTCCTGACTCAGATAGTTGCCTCCCTCTGATTCAACATTTACGCAGACCGGAGTCGGATATCCTTTTACAAATTCCTTCACAACTTCCTCGCTTGTCATATACTTCAGGAATAATACAGAAGCTGCCACTTCATCCGCATCGCCGGTATCTACTACATAGTAAGCTTCATTTCCGCCGCCCATGTCATGCAGCTTAAATTCTTCATTTACATAAGGCATACGGAGCGCATGGATCTTTTCATTATCGAAAAGCTCCAGTCCTGTATGATCCTCAGCACAGAACCAGGTTCCCATGAACAAGAACGCTGCCTTTCCTGTGTTGAAAAGCGCTCTTTCCTGTCCGTCGTCGTTTCCAAGCAGGTTTGTTCCAAGATAGCCTTTATCGCTGGCATCAATGATCATCTGATAGATTTCTTTCTGCTCATCGCCGTCATAAGCCACTTCACGGCTTCCAAGCTTCTCTGCCATATCGCATCCGAATGTTTTATAATTCAGCGCGGAATGCAGATGTCCGAAACGGTAGTCATCTTTTTCACCCATATCAAACGGCTGTACTCCATTCGCCTTCAGAGTCTCGCATGCCGCCATCAGGTCATCCCAGCTCTCGATGCTCTGCGGATCGATGTCATTTTCACTCAGAATGTCTTCATTATAGAACAACATGACCTGATATGCCGTAAATGGCACGCCGTAAATCCCGTCCATCCCGTAAGAACTGTAGTCTGTCAGGCTTTCGCCCAGAGAGTTGAAGCTTCCCCCCCACTCCGGATACTGCTCATAGTATGGATCCATCTTTACGATCAGATTGGACTTCACATACTCTGCAGTTCTGGAACCGCCGTATTCTACAAGAACATTCGGCATGGAGGATGGATCGGACATCAGCACGGATTCTGAGTTCAGCCATTCAGACTCTGTCGGAATATTGATCTGCTCTACCGTGATCCCCGGATATTTCTCCATAAAGCCTTCTACGATCGCCTGATACAGAGGACCGGAAACATCGCTCACGTCCCATCTGGTATGGATCGTGATGTTTACATCCTTATACTCCCTGTTCTCCACATCATAGTCTGTTCCTTCTCCCGCGTCTGACTCTGCTGCTGTATCCCCCGCACCAGAATCTGTGCTCCCCCCATTGTCAGAAGATGAAGAATTGCCGTTGCCGCATCCTGCCAGTGCCGTTGCAAGCATCGCTGCCGTCAAAAGAAGTCCTACTAATTTCTTTTTCAAAATAAATCCCTCCATTTTTCTTTCAATTTTTAAAGTTATTAGTGCATAATAGTTTACATCTGCAGAAGTAAAACGTTTCGTTTTGTACGTTTATTATAGCCTTCTCACAAAAAAATGTCAATAACGCTGTGCATATTAATTAATTTTGGTATGATTGCACAAGATGCAGCAATCGTTTTTGTCAAAAAACAACAAAAATCGTTTCACTTTTGTTTTCTGTTGAGCATTTCTTCTTCTCATGATAATATAATTGTATAATAATACTCATAGTCGATGAAATTTGGCGTTCCGTATAACGCCTTCACCACTTTGAAGCTTTGCTGCCATCATACAGTCCTGATCCGGTATGACAGAACGGAGGAGCACATGAAAGTCACGATTAAAGATATTTCCAGAGAAACCGGCCTCTCCCTGGCTACCATTTCCAAATATCTTAACAACAAAAAAATCCAGGAAAAGAACCGTCTCCGCATTGAAGAGGCTATCGCCCACCTGAATTACAAGCCGAACCGCACCGCCCAGGTCCTGCGTTCCAGACGCACCATGACTGTAGCGATCCTTGTTTCCGATCTGGGGAACTATTTCTGGGGGACCATCATCAGCGCTGTGTCTCAGTTTTTTGTAAATTATAACTATACGGTCATCACCTGTTCCTATTCCCATGACACACAGATCGAGCGGGAGCTTCTGCAGGATCTGATCATCCGTAAGATCGACGGGGTGATCATCCTGCTTGCCAATCTGCTGGATGACCGATACCGCCTTCTGCAGGCGGAAAATATCCCTGTCGTAGCTCTGGACCAGAATCCTGTCGCAATAGGCCATCCGCCTGTGGACTGTGTGGTATCAGACAACTATAACGGCGGCGCTCTGCTGGCCCGGTACCTGCTGAAAAAAGGGCATCAAAGAGTCCATATCCTGGATCCGGCCTATGATTCCAGTCCTGTGGCCGAACGAATCCAGGGTTTCCGGGATGTATATGAAAAAGCAGGGATCCACTCCATTACTTACCCGGAATCCATCCGATTCTCAACAAACCAGGATGCCATCAATGAAGGGAAAAGGCACTTCCGGCAGCTGATGGAAAGCAAAGAATCTCCCACCGCAATCTTTTTCACCAATTATTTAAGCGCCCTTGGGGGCCTGATGGAGGCCAGCACCTCCGGCTGCTCCATCCCCGGAGATGTCTCTGTAGTCACCTTTGACGACGATCCTCTGTTCCGCAGTATGTATCCGCCCATCACCTCCCTGGCGCAGAATCTGTCTTTGATCGGAGAAACTGCTTCGCGCATCCTGTACAGGAGAATGCAGGGAGATTATTCTGATTTTCCGCTGACCAGATGTGTAGACGTATGCTTTTATGAAAGGCAGTCCGTCAGAGACCTGACGCTGGATGTGAAGTAGATACAAAAGACCTGCCGCCGGCAGCTTTTCTGCATACGATGGTGTACAAAAAGGGGGGCTTTCCGCCCCCCTTTTTATATCTCCTATTTTATCCTATGATTGGTTCAAAAATCGGCTCTTCCTCTTCCATTTCCAGACAGACGCTGAAATATTTCCTGTCAAAATAGTCTTCCGGAAGCTCTACATCAATGGCGCTGTTGCCCTCGCAGGTCGTCGATGTCTTAAATTCCAGCTCACGCTTGTCTGCTACCAGGTAAGCCCCCGTGATCTTATTTGCAATGTTGATGAGCTCCACCCTTCTTCTCGGCTTGAATACATGAACATAAAGCTTATGGTCTTTTCTGGTCAGCATGCCCCAGTCCAGTTCATAAGCATAGATCCCTACCCGCTTTGTCCCGAAAATGGCTTCTTCATTTTCATTCACATATTTCCCAACCTCATCCAGGATGCGGATGCTTTCATCCGGCACATGTCCGGAAGCCTCCGGCCCGATATTAAGCAGGTAATTCCCTCCCCGGCTGTTGATCTTGACCAGAAGGCGGATGATCTCTTCCGGATCCTTCCAGTTGTGGTCGTCCTTGTTGAAGCCCCAAGTGTCATTCAGCGTCGCCGGAACCTCCCAGTCACCTTCATACGGAAGACGGGGGATAAAATTGTCTCCGGTGGTCATATATTCGCCCAGCTCATTTCCGATCCGCCCGCTGACAATGCAGTTCGGCTGGAGGCTCTTTACCAGATCCACCATCTCCTGGCTTTCTTCCTTTGTTGTCCCCATGGGGGTATCGAACCAGATCAGGGCGACGTCCCCATACTCGGTCAGAAGTTCCCGAAGCTGCGGGAAGCATTTCCGTTCCAGGTATGCGCGGTAATTCTTCTTGGAATTGTCCTTTCTGTGTATGTACCCGTCCGGATCGTGCCAGTCCTGCGCCTGAGAATAATAGAATCCCAGCTTCATGTCATACTTGTCGCAGGCTTCCCTGAACTGTCTCACGATGTCCCTGCCGTAGGGGGTCGCTTTTACCACGTTATAATCGCTGCACTTGGAATCCCACATCGCAAAGCCTTCATGATGCTTTGAAGTAAAGACGATATACTTCATGCCCCATTCTTTGGCCTTGCGGACGATCATCTCCGCGTCAAATTCAACCGGGTTAAATTGGGAAGCTAATTTTTCATACTCTTCCACAGGGATATCCAGGTCATTCATGATCCACTCTGCAATACGGTCGGTCTTCCTTCCATTATACTCGCCAGCCAGAAGCGCATACAGCCCCCAGTGGATGAACAGACCGAATTTGGCATCCTTAAACCATTGCTGCTTTGTATCTTTCATCTTTTTGCTCTCCTTTTTCTTTTTCACGAAACGTTTTACCTTTTAATGTAATTTCATTATTTCATATAACCATCAAAAAGTCAATCAACTTTTAAAAACGAAACGTTTTTCTATTGCTTTCCGGAGTCATATCGTATAAACTGATTCATGCAGACATGAAATACATTCTAACTGTACAGTTAGAATACATTCAGAGCAGCGGATCGAAAGGGTCGGCGAATGTGCAGCCGGTTCGGCCATTTTTTCTATTTCCGCTGCTGCTTTGATCGGAGGAAATGATGCCAACAGAGAACAAAGAATATACCACCGGGGAGCTAATGAAGCGGTTTTTCCCCTATTACAGAAAGCATAAGGGCGTGCTTGCCACGGACCTGTTCTGCGCCTCCCTTACCACGCTCTGCGAGCTGGTGCTCCCCATGATCATCCGGTTTATCACCAATACCGGTATACAGGATCTGGCAGGGCTCACTGTGGAGGTGATCGGGAAGATGGCGCTGCTGTACCTGGTGCTGCGTGTCATCGACTGTATGGCCAACTACTATATGGCGGATATGGGGCATGTCATGGGCGCCGCCATCGAGACGGATATGCGCAGAGACGCCTACGCCCACCTGCAGAAACTGTCCAACACCTATTACAATAATACGAAGGTGGGGCAGATCATGGGGCGGATCACCAACGACCTGTTTGACGTAACAGAATTTTCCCACCACTGTCCGGAGGAATTTTTCATTGCGGCGGTAAAGGCAGTGATCTCCTTCCTGATCCTGGCCTCCGTCAACCTTCCCCTGACTCTGGCTATTTTCCTGATCGTCCCGGTGATGGCCTATGTGTGCATTAAGCTGAACCGAAGGAGCAGAAGGGCCTTTGCCAAGCAACGGGTTCAGATCGGGGAGTTAAACGCGTCTATCGAGGACAGCCTGCTGGGGCAGAAGGTGGTCAAGGCCTTTACCAATGAGCCCGTGGAGATTGACAAGTTTGAAAAGGGCAACCTGCGTTTTTATGACATTAAAAAGGAAACCTACAAATATATGGCGGCCTTCCAGACCTCGACCCGTGCCTTTGACGGGCTGATGAACCTGACCGTGATCCTGATGGGCGGCATTTTCCTTGTAAAGGGATTGATCACCGCCGGTGATCTGGTGGCCTATGTGATGTATGTGTCCACGCTGATCGCCACCATCCGCAGGATCATCGAATTTGCCGAGCAGTTCCAGAGAGGGCTCACCGGCATTGAGCGTTTCCTGCAGATCATGGATGCGGACGTGGAGATCTTTGATGAGCCCGGGGCGAAGGAAATGGGCGTTCCGGAGGGAAATATTTCCTTTGAGGATGTTTCCTTTGAATACCCGGACGACCACAATACAGTCTTCCGGCATCTGGACCTGACCGTCCATGCAGGGGAAAAGCTGGCCATCGTGGGCCCTTCCGGCGGCGGGAAGACGACGCTGTGCAACCTGATCCCCCGGTTTTATGACATCAGCGGCGGGGTGATTCGGATCGACGGGGAGGATATCAAATCCTTTACTTTGAAAAGTCTTCGGAAAAATATCGGGATCGTCCAGCAGGATGTGTACCTGTTTTCCGGCACAGTGCTGGAGAATATCCTGTACGGAAACCCGGACGCATCCAAAGAGGACGCTGTGGAAGCCGCAAAGAAGGCGGGCGCGGATGCATTTATCCGGGAATTGAAGGACGGATATGATACGTATGTAGGCGAGCGGGGTGTAAAATTGTCCGGCGGGCAGAAGCAGCGCGTCAGCATTGCCCGGGTCTTTTTGAAGAACCCGCCGATCATGATCCTGGACGAAGCCACCTCGGCGCTGGACAATGAGAGCGAATTTGCGGTGGCACAGTCGCTTCATCACCTGTCCGAGGGACGGACCACCATTACCATCGCGCACCGGCTGTCCAGTATTAAAAATTCGGACCGGATCCTGGTGCTCACCGACCAGGGGATCACGGAGGAAGGGAACCATGAAAGCCTGATGGCGCAGAAGGGAACGTATTATCAGTTTTATACGATGGCGGAGCGGTTAAAGTAAAATGTGTGCGCCGTGACGCACACTCGCACCGAAAAGAGACTGCCGGGAATGCTGTATGACCGCAAGAGCTTGCTGTCATACCGTCATTTTCCGGCAGCCTCTTATTATTATGTCTCTGCCAACAATAGCCTTTCAAAATCCTCATAAAATTTGGAAAAACTGATCGGACATTTCTCCAGCAAAACTCTGATCTGTGTTGCTTTTGCAATTTCAATAAAAACCTCACGCCCCGGCTCCTTATGATATTGCTTCAGTACGCGAGTCATTACATTTTTAGGGTAATCACTCTTCGGCTCCTTTTTCTCTCCCCATATTAGTTCCGGCCTTTTAGGCAAAAGCGCTTTTTCAGGTCTCAAGCCAAAATAATTCTGATATGCGTCCTGATCAGCTAACAGCCAGCACTCTATCATTTTCAGCGCGATCATAGGTATACCGATCCATTTTTTCGAAATATCATCCTGCAGTCCCTGTAAAACATCCTCATATATTTTTTCAAAATGTTTTTTACAATCTGACTCTCTTGTGTTTTTTCCATATTCGACTTTATCCGTATCGCAATAAAATATACCTCTCGTATAGCCTCGATCCAAAGCATATACTGTAAATCGAAGTGCAGGGATCCCTTTTCCATTTACATTTCTTGTCCGCCTCATACCAAACTTCATTCGCTTTTTTCCATCAATTACACTTTTATCCGCATAATCAATTTCCAGTTCTGTCTGTAACTCTGCCGCACATTTCTGAAGGAGATAAATGATCGGGCCTGCTCTCCATTCTCCCGATGCGTCCCGCCAACCATAATCCGTTGGACCTTCCCCATATACCAACGGTTTGATTTTATCCATCAGATTGCCCCTCTATTTTGCCCCTCTTGTTTCAATAATAGATCAACAATGTCCTTGTTGCACATATTCATAAACAATTCTCCCGGATATAAATACTGCAGTTTTTCATTCAGCTCCGTATTTTGGGCCAGAGAACTGCATTTACAATTTCCCGAAGCCGGCTCCCGATACAAATACCGGATATTTTCTTTTTGAACATAATCTAAGAAAATCGGGCTGTGTGTCGTGACGATCAACTGATTGTTTTTACTTTTGCAATTCTCATCCAGAATATGAACAATCTGTTCTGCGTAGTCCAGATTAATCCCATTTTCAATCTCATCCAGCAGCATCGTACATGGGTCCATTTCGCAGATTGCCAAAAAGGCTAACAGCCGGAGCATACCATCGCTCATATTTTTAGACTTGATCTTCATGGTTTTTGCCCCGTATCTTTCCTCTGTGATCAGTTCCGTCCATCCCGGCTTTCCCTTGGTCTTGGCATCCACACTTACAATACGCTTTCCAAGCAGTTCTTCTATCTTGCTCTCGAAATCTTCTTTCTGTATTTGATTCATGGATTTCACGAAGGAGGGTAATTTTTCTCCGGCATTTCCGATCGTGTTTGTATCACCGCGGCTGGGCAGGCGCATTTTGTCCGGTGAAAGTAATTCAAAGGATTCCAGCTTTTCAAAAAATACTTTGAGTGCCTGTATGACGGGATAATTGTCCAGATCAAACATTTTCATTACAGAGGACCGAAACAGAAGCTTCTCTGGAAACGCAGTACATTTTCCCATTTTATCTATCATATATCCTCCGGAGGGCTGGGCATAGTTCAGGATAATATCCTCCCCCTCTTCCCTTTGCACACGGATTTCTTCCCGTGACAATTCCATCATGTTCTTTAAAGCATACGCTAAAATTTCTATTTTCCATTGTACAGATACCATCTCGCCTTCTACCATGAGTTCCAAATCGCAGGCAAAGGTCATTTTCTGAGATTTCTGCATTTGAGACTTGATATCAGCCACTTTCCATCCTCTTCGATCCAGAAAAACAGTAAAATCTTCTTTCACGATATTGGACAAAAAATCCAATGCCTGCAGGACAGTACTTTTTCCGGACATATTATTTCCTACAACAACCGTAAACGGATCCAGATCCATAGAAAAATCATTCAATGCTTTGAAATTGTCTATATAAAGACTTTTAATCACTGCTTTTTACCTCCATGGCCAATTTCATATCTATTTTATCCTATTTCCCCATTTTAAGCAATACGGTCATCAACAAAAAGCAGGCCGTACATTTTTGTATAGCCTGCTCTTCTGTATCCATATTATGATACTCACGGCCGATGTACTCTGCCGTATCTTCTTTTTCAATACTACCGCGCTTTGAGCCGGAACTTCGCCACCAGCTCCCGCAGCATATTGGCCTGACCGGACAGCTCCTCGCTGGCCGCGGCGCTCTTCTCCGCGGTGGACAGGTTGGACTGTACCACGCCGGAGATCTGGTCGATCCCGCGGATGACTTCTTCCGTAGCCGCCGCCTGTTTTGCGGAATAATCCGCAATCCCTTCGATCAGCTTGTTGACCTCTTCGGCCTGGGCTACCACTGCCATCATGGACGCTGCCGTATCTTCCGCCGCATTGGTTCCCTCCTCTACGGCTTCCACGGTCTGCTCGATCAGGACTGTTGTATTTTGGGCTGCCTCCGAGGATTTTCCGGCCAGGTTGCGCACCTCGTCCGCCACCACGGCAAAGCCCTTTCCGGCCTCCCCCGCGCGTGCCGCCTCCACAGCCGCGTTGAGAGCCAGAATATTGGTCTGGAACGCGATATCCTCAATGGTCTTGATGATATTCCGGATCTCCGTTGACTTGCCGCTGATCTTCCGAATCGCCTCATTCATATGCTGCATCTTGTCGTTGCTTTCCAGAATCCTGCTGCCCACATCCTGCGAGATCTGGCTGGCCTTCTTCGCGCCCTGGGCCGTCTTCTGGATGCCGTCGGACACCTCGTTGATATGGGCCGCGAGCCGTTCTACCGAATCATTCTGCTGCACGGAGCCCATGGAGAGGGTCTGCGCCCCTTCCGAAACATATCCGGCCCCTTCCGCCACCTGACCGGAGGACACATGGATCTGTCCGATAGTCTGGTTCAGAAACAGGGTAATGCTTTCCAGAGAGTCCTTGATCTTGGAAAAGTCCCCCACATACTCATGGGACAGTGTGATATCCAGGTTTCCTCTGGAGATCTCCTGCAGCTTTTCCGAAATCTCATGGATATACTTGATATATTCCCGCAGCCGGAGTACGGTTTTTTCAAAGTTATCCGCCAGCTCACCCAGCTCGTCGTTGGAGGAATGGTTGATCGTCTGTTCCAGTTCCCCTTCCGCGATTCGCGCTGCCACTTTGTTCAGTTCTGCCACCGGCCTGCCGATGATCCTTCTCACAAGGATGATGATCAGAACAATGCTGATCAGAACCGCCAGGACGGATATGGTCGTCATGATACCGGTCAGTACGTTCAGCTCCGTGAGCACCTCCGCCTTCGGCACGTAAACGACGGCCGTCCAGTCGCTGTTCGGAACGTTCACCGCCTGGATATATGTACTGCCGTCAAACAGGGACAGCTCCGAATTGCCTTTTTGGATCTGCTCCGCGGCATATGCATACATATCCCCGCTGAATTCACTCAAAAGCCGTCCGGTGATCTCCGGATCCTTATGGCCGATGATCGTGTCCGTCCGGGTATCTACAAGGAATACTCCGCCGGTCTCCTCCAGCTGGATCTCCGCCACGATATCCGAGATCGCGTCCAGATATACATCCGCAGCCGCCACGCCGCGGGTCTCTCCGTCTTCTCCCTTTAGCCTTCCGGAAGCGCCTACCACGTAGGACTGACTGTCCTCGTCAAAGTATACATCCCCCAGGATAAAATCCTCCGACGCGATGCCGTCCTGATACCAGGATTTTTCCAATGCATTGAAATCCGGGCCGGGCACAAAAGACGCGTGATACAGGGAACCGTCCGTCAGGGCCACATACAGTCCCGCCGGATAGGCGCTGTTCTGGTCCACCGTGTGCTTGATATACTCCTCCATCTCCGGAATGTCCATCTCTTCATACTCAATGGTATCCTTCTGCATCTCCAGCATCGTCAGCGTCTTATTCATCCACGCATTGGTCTCCTGGATCACTTTTCCCGTGGTCTCCTGGATCAGATTCTCGCTTTTATCCAGCAGCGCGTCAGAAACGCGCCGGTAAACAAGCGTCAGCAGCACCGCAACCATGATCACAATGGTGATCACGATGGTCACGACCAGCTTGGCCGCGATCCTCCCTCCCCGCCGCCGGGCTTTCGCTGATGGTCTGTCTTCTGTTCTCTTTTTTGTTTTCATACTCTCGTCTCCTCTATCAGTCGATTTGGGCTGTTGTATACAAGATCGATCATACGCAAGCCCCGAAATGTAACTATCTTTTCCAAATTATAACTGATATACGTAAAAAAAACAATGAATGAGCAGAAAATACATGAATAATTTATGTTGAAATCCCACCAAAAGAATGCTATATTGGAAAAATACTGCACGAGAATGAATGAACTGGGGCCATGGTGGAACCGATGCGGCAGAACATTGGAAAAGACGGCGACGCGGCATACCAGAGAAGGGAAATCAAAGATCAAGTGAGGAAAAAGAATATGAAAGAAAAGAAAATGAAAAAGGTACCGGAGCGGATCCTCCGGCTTGAAAATGTACATTCGATCGGCGTGATCGGCGATCCTGGGTGCGAGGGACTCGGCACTTACAATATGAAAGTGTATGCCGGAGCGCTGGAGGAAAGCGGAAAAGACGACATCACTCTGGTCGCGGGCGACCTGGTGCCCATTGGATCGGACCATTATTATCAGGTGATACAGGATATGACGGAAGCGCTTGCGCAAAACCCCGTCTACTCTCTCCGCGGGAATCATGATACGGGAGCGTATACGGAATATTTTGGTGAAAAGAATTACGCGCTGCTGGCAGAGCATTTTGCAGTCGTCGCGCTGGACAACGCGCTCCGTACTTTTGAGGAGGAAGGGCTGGCACTGCTGGCAGAGGTCCTTGCAAGGGAAGACGTGGAGCAGGTGATCATTGCGTTCCACATCCCGGTTCCCAACCACTTTATTCAAAACAGTGTCTCCGAGGAGGAATTTTCCCGGCTGCGGAAGGTTTATGAACCCTGGAAGGAAAAAGTAAAATACCTTCTCTGCGGTCATGTGCACTCTCGGTTCATTGACGTTGCGGACGGAATCCCGCTGATCTGCACCGGAGGCGGCGGAGCCATGATTGAGGATGTATCGAAGGAGATCAAAGCCTGCGACGTGGAACACCACATCGTCCATTTTTATGAGAAGGACGGAGTGCTGGACTATCGGATCGCCAATCTGTCTGAGGACTGCTACGGGCAGGAAAGTGACAACAGCGTCTTAAACCAGAAGCTGAAAGAATCCGTACAGGGAGAGCTGATGGCGCATTTCAGATACCTGATGTTTGCGGACCGCGCAAAGCGCAGGGGATTTGACCAAATTGCCAACCTTTTCCGCGCCCTTGCTTCTTCCGAATACCATCATGCCCGAAATTTTTATTCCATCCTGGAACGTCCCGCCGCTTTTATGGAATCCATCTGTACCTATATGCCGGGGGAAGAATTTGAATATCAGCATCTTTATCCAGCGATGGCCGCTTATGCGTCGGAGCATCAGAGCCCTCTTACCGAACAGGCTTACCTGGGTGCGTCTGCCGCGGAAAAAGTACATGCGGCTCTGCTGAAACAGGCAGAGGATGTGCAGGAGTTCGGTGAAAAGGTCATCTATGTCTGTCCCATCTGCGGATATGTCATGACCGGGGATTCTGTTTCGGAGCGCTGCCCGGTGTGCGGCGGACCGAAGAAGCAGTATGAAGTGTACGAAATATAAAAGATTTCCAGCTGTGCGGTTGCTGAAAAGATTTTTTAAGGAAGGTTGACTTGCCGCAGCAAATCACACCTTCCTTTTATGTCTTCCAAATCACCCTTGTTTCCTGCTTTACCACGATCCCGTCCTCCCGCGCGGAAAAGCTTTCCAGCCATACATCCCCTTCCGGTTCATAGCCATACACTTCTCTTGCCGCAACATTCTCTCCGGACAATCCTTCTTTCTCAATTTCCACCAGAATATACTCCGTGGCCTTTTCCGCCATGATCTGCTCCGGCATCTCCTCCGGACGGTATACATCCTTCTTTACGATCTCATGCCCCTGATCCATCTGGCAAACCGTGATCCGAACCGGACGGTACATGGCCTCATAACGGATCGTCACGCTGCACTTTTCCGTTTTTGTTTTTCCGCCCTCTGTCATGTTCGTCTCTTCGTCAAGCGCAGATGTGAGCTCTGTCCCCTCGGAAACCTCCCCGCTTGCGGAAATCCCGCTTCCCCGTGTCACATAGACTCTTCCGTCTGCGGTCTGATACACCGGATTGGCATAATACACCTGATCTTCCTTTACGTTTCCCGCCAGGGTATAAATGGTCCCGCTGATGCTGCGCTCCTGTCCCTCATCCGATTCGCTGAGACGGACATCCAGGTCGGAAATCCCTTCCGTACCCACGGAGCCCCAGCAGGTTTCTCCGTTTTCCATTGTCCAATACGGGGTGAACATCTGAATCCCTTCCAGATCACCGAAAGAAATCTCCCAATCGGAGGGGTTGTCTCCTTTACTCCTGTCAATATCTGCATACAGCTTTCCTCCGTCCTCCGGATCATAAGACAATACCAGGTTCTGACCGTTCCCCGCCGACCCGGTATGACGCCCAAAATCCCCGTCTCCTGCCATATCCGCAGATGGTTCTTCCGCCGTCTCCATGGTAACCATATCCAGATATTCCGCAGTAATCAATACTCCGATCATCCGGTCATCTCCGCCCTCCGTGCCGGCGTTCGGAACTGCCAGGGAACAGCCGCAGAGCAATATCATGATACACAGGCACAGGCTGATCTGAAATACCACAGTCTGCCGCGTACCTCCGCAGGAAGGACGTCCTTCCTGTCCGGAAAAGCCGCGAAACATCTTCTTTTTATTCCACATCCCCATCCTCCTCCAGTTTTCCGTCAAACTTCAGAATATCTCCTACATCGCAGTTCAGAAAATAACAGATCCGGTTGATCGTATGAAAACGGACGCCCTTTGCCTTTCCGCTGCGCAAAACGGACAGATTGGCTTCCGTAATATTGACCAGCCCGCACAATTCCTTTGATGTCATTCCCCGGTCCTTCAAGACCTCTTCCAAGCAAACTCTGATTCCCATAATTCTCGCCTTTATGTTTAGAGCACTTCCGGGAGCTCCCCCTATTTGAAGCTGTTTTTTCGCCATACAGTCAAATGATCAGATCATGCTCCCGCTTCAGCTTTTGGTCCTCCTGCAGATACCGCACAAACAGCAGCGCCGCCAGTACAAAAATAATGGAGATGACGGGCACATGGAGCACAAGGTCCATCTGAGTAAGGCTGGAACAAAACAGAACCTGCAGCAGGTTGAAACCCACGTCCGCAGCAACCGTAATTCCCAGTGCTTTTGCGCAAAACCCGGCAAGCCGGTTTGTCAGATCCACGGACACGTCGCCGTATCGGTCCGTTTTCAGGGCAGTCAGCATCCGTCCTGCCAGAAATACGATCCCCATGTCAAACACATAAGGCAGGAGATTGACCAGATAACCCAATCCGAGAAACAGGTATGTCATTCCCGGACTCTGCGCGCTTGACGCGAAGCCGCGCATAACAGGACCGCTGTCCATGCTCCCCACGTTTTGGACGGCTTTCAGAAGAGTTCCCAGGCCTTGTCCAAAGATGAGGTATACGAAAACCATATTCAGAAAAACAAGAAGCTTCTGCAGGACGCTGTGCAGTGTTTCTGGCTGTGCCCTCCGGCAGACGAGCAGCACCCGGATCACTAAGTATCCTGACAGCGCCGAGTAAAGCATACAGCTCAGCATCCATTTTACCGTTCCGGGAACCGGGGCCGGAAACAGGCCGGGATTGATCATATAATAGTGTACGATAAACAGCAGAATGCTCAGACCATACAGTACATGGTCGATGCCAAGAAGCTTCCCCTTCTTTTTTAAGATCAGCCAGACCAGGCATGGGAGCAGGCTCAACCCCATATAAAGCAGGATTGCCACCGCATTTCCAACAGATCCGGACAATGACAGAACACGGAGCGCGTAACCTGTCTGCTCAAACGGAAAGGCCGCCAGGCCGGAAAATGCTCCTGAAGCATTCACCTGCGCCAGGCTGAAAACTATACAGACAGCGGCTTCTGCCGTCAGGATAGCGATCATTCCTTTTCGCTTCATATGCCCTCCTTTCGAACCCTCTCAAAGATAAAAAGGCCGCAATTAAAATTATTGTTTTTCGATAATTTTATATCTTTATAATAGCATAAAATTATTGTTTGTCAATAATTTTCCTCCAAAAAATCCTTCCTTTATAAAGAAGTTCTGAAAGTCCAGGTTTGAATCGCATCCACAATGCCGCCAATTTTTTTCTTCTGCACAAGTAACCAACTTTTCCCACATTTTTCCGTACATTCTAACCATTCATTTCCAGATTCGTTCCGTGCTATACTATGTTTGCAGACGACAGAAGCCGCGGAATATAAAACGGCGCTTCATCATTGTAACAGGAGGTCAATTATGTCGATTATTTTCAACGAACAGTCAAAAACATTTACTCTGCATACCAGGCATACAACATACCAGATGAAGATCGGGAATCTGGATTACCTGCTGCACCTTTACTATGGTCCGACCATGCATGACGCAGACTTAAGCTACCAGATCATGCAGTACGACCGGGGATTTTCCGGAAATCCTTACGAGTCCAGGGACTCCAGGACCTTTTCCCTGGATGCCCAGCCCCAGGAATTCAGCACACAGCAGCAGGGAGATTTCCGCACTGCCAGCATTGAGGTCGTCAACGCGGACGGCAGCTATTCCTTCAATGGAAAAGTGTCGCGCTTCACGATCCAGGAGGGAAAATATGAGCTGACCACCCTGCCCTGCACCTTTGCAAGGGAGGACGAGCATGCGGACACGCTGGAGATCATACTCTCAGACGATATCAGCGACGTGGAAGTCATTTTATTATACAGCGTATTCGAGGAAGCCGACATCATCACCCGGGCCGTAAAGGTCTTCAACAAAGGAGATGCTTCCATCCATTTAAAAAAGATCATGTCCGTATGCCTGGACTTTTTGAACGGCCTGGACATGGATCTGGTCAGTCTGCCGGGACGGTACGGGCAGGAGCGGCAGGTGGAGCGCCAGAAAATGACCCACCACATCCACACCATCGGAAGTGTGCGCGGCTCCTCCAGCCACCAGCAGAACCCCTTTGTGATCCTGTGCGGCCGGGAGTCCTGTGAGGACTATGGAGCATGCTACGGCTTCTCGCTGGTTTACAGCGGCAACTTTCTCGCGGAAGCCGAGCTGGACCAGTATGACCAGCTCCGCCTGGTGATGGGGATCAACCCCAAGCAGTTTGTATACGAGATCCGGCCGGGAGAGGCTTTTGAGGGTCCGGAGGTGGTCATGGCGTTTACCGAACACGGTTTCACCGGACTGACCCATCTGTACCATGATTTTTACCGCGCCAACCTGTGCCGGAGCAAATTTGTTTCCGATGTGCGGCGTCCGGTCCTGATCAACAGCTGGGAAGCCGCTTTCATGGATTTTGACGATGTGAAGCTCATTGAGATCGCAAAGGCCGCGAAAAATATGGGCGTAGATATGCTGGTCATGGACGACGGCTGGTTTGGAAAGCGGGACGACGACAACAGCGGCCTGGGCGACTGGGTCGTCAATGAGGAAAAGATCAGGGGCGGCCTGCACAAGCTGGTGGAGCAGATCAACAGCCTGGGGATGAAATTCGGCATCTGGTTCGAGCCGGAAATGGTTTCCGAGGACAGCGACCTGTACCGCGCCCATCCCGAATGGGCCATGCAGATCCCAGGCCGACACGCTGTCCGCAGCCGGAATCAAATGGCGCTGGATATGAGCCGCAAGGATGTGCAGGATTACCTCATCCAAAGTGTCAACGCCATTCTGGATGATGCCGATATTTACTATGTAAAATGGGATATCAACCGGTCCCTTGCCGACATCTGGTCCAACGTGCTGTCTCCGGATAAGCAGGGGGAAGTATATCACCGCTATATCCTGGGCCTGTACCGGGTGATGAATGAGATCATCCTGACCCATCCGGATATCCTCTTTGAGGGCTGCAGCGGAGGCGGCGGGCGGTATGACCCCGGCATGCTGCACTATTATCCGCAGTACTGGGTCAGCGACAACAATAATCCCATTGACCGCTTAAAGCTGCATTACGGGACATCCTTTGTATACCCCATTTCCACCATGGGGGCTCATATTTCCGACAGCGGAAAATTCGTACCGCTCCAAACAAAGGCGGTCGTCGCCATGTGCGGAACCTTTGGATATGAACTGGACGCGTCCAAGCTGTCCGAGGAAGAGCAGGACATCTGCCGGGAGCAGAGCGATCTCTTCCGGAAATATTATCCCATCATCTTCAGCGGAGATTATTACCGACTGAGCAATCCGTTCGAAGCGGGAAATATGACCGCATGGCAGCATGTAACGAAGGACAAAACGGAATCTCTGCTGAGTGTGGTCGTGACCAATCTCACCTGCAACGGGCCCCAGGAATATGTGAAGGCAAAGGGGCTGATCCCGAATGCCATGTACCGGATCAATGACGGGGAGCAGGTGCTTTCCGGCGCGGCGCTGATGCACGCGGGACTTCCGATCGACCGGGAAGTTCCGGAGTACAGCTCGTTTCAGTTTTATCTGAAGCAGGTGTGAAAAAGTGTACGTCCCCCGGAAGGTTTTTATCCTATAGGAAAATTCGTAGAAGTTTCCTATAGATAAAGACAGGAAGGGACGGATCTTGTTTCTGCGTCCCACAGGAACTGTCCTGGAATCATCTGCAGATCGTTTGCAGATGAGTTCGGTTCAGTTCCTGATTTTTTGCCGTAAAATAACAAAATTGAAAATCAGCAGAATTTGCCCCGAGGTGAACAAGATTGTTTTTATTCCGAGAGATCCTTTCCAAGTATGATGAGATGAAAGCCTTTTTCGTATGCGTTCGGCTGAATCCCGATCACTTGAAATCCCTGTTCCAGATACCATTTATAATCAATCCGGTCACATTCCAGGTTTGCAATTGCATCCGCAATGCTGTTGATTTTCTTTTTATGGATGTTGAATCCTATGGAGCTCATCCCGCTGCGGAACGTCAGGTAGCCTTTACTCCTGGCATAGCTCTCTGCTGCGCAGATCAGCTCTCCCAGCTTATGCTCCAATTTAAATTCGCCGTTGTCGTCAAAGCCGCTGCATTCCAACTCCAGCGCACGGTATCCGATCAGTTCACGGCACAGAATCCATCCCTTGGGGGTGTTCTCATCTTCCCCCAGATACCAGCCGACCGTACGGATCGTATCCTCCACACCGCTCAACTGGCTGAACGCCCCCTCATAATCCCACCAGTCCGGCTTGATCGTACACATGAGTCGTGCTATTTTTGGGATTGCTTCTGATGTCATTTCAAAAACTTTCATGATCTTTTCTCCCTTCTTGATGTAGGAATGCTTCCGCATTATTGCACTCATCATACGCTACCAAGTAGTAATTTTTGCTCTTGTCATACCTCTTGTTCTTAAATGTAAAACGCATGCGGAACAAATGCCCTCCTCTGTGTTGCCCAGCAATCCTGCTTTATATCAAATGTCTGCGTTCAATTTATTTCTCGCCCGGACAGAGAGAGAATGTTTCTCAATGCCTCCACAGTAAAATGCTCATCGCCACATCGTCTGATGTAAAAAAAGCGTTCTTCAAAATTTTTGTGTTTCTTTGTAATCTATTTCAATCCATACTCCCACGCAGGGAGTGACTAGTATAACCCAATTTAATTATGCGTACATTAATGCTGTTCAGCTTCCTGCTTATGGTTCCTCCGGGTCCTTGGTTTAGGTGCACGTTTTTCCTTATCTTCGGCAAGTGCCGCTTTATGGTTTACAACTTCATATACAATCTGGCTCAGATCTTCCTTTTCCAGATCAATATCATCCAGGTTATACGACCAATGATAAGGAACAGGTACCTCGTTGATTTCCTCAAAATACTTATATATCCTGCCTTCAAGTTCCTCTTTCCCGCTAACCCTGATACCGTTCAGCATCTGCTTTGTCATCTTGCTGAAAAATCCCTCTACCATATTCAGCCACGATCCATGGGGCGGTGTGAACACAAACTCAAACCTCCCTGGAATTGTATTCAGGTACATCTGGGTTTCCTGGGATGTATGCGCGGAATGGTTGTCAAGGATGAGACGGATTTTATCTCCCGCCGGGTATTTTTTATCAAGCAGCTTTAAGAACCTGATGAAGTCTGAACTTTTATGGGTCGGGCTGACCAGTGGTATTGCTTCCCCTGTAAGCAGGTCAATTGCTGCCAGCAGGGAAAGCGTGCCAAAACGGACATATTCATAATCCCTCCATATGGTACTGGACTTATCGGTGCCCGGGATTGGCGGACGGTCCTCTGCCGTGGTTCCGGTTGCCTGTACCCCCGGCTTCTCATCATATGACAACGTATGGACGGGTGTACCTTCCTGTGGGATCAGGTTCCCTTCCTCATCAAACTGCAGGGATATCTGTTTATAAATGACAAGCACGTCATGCATTTTGGAATCAAAATCCGGATCCCGCCTCTCGCAGTAATAAGTAACCTTGAAAGGGCGTATTTTGGCATTGGCCATGATCTTGCGCAAAGTAGTCTCTGTTACAGTTGCCATACGCGGATGCCCTTCTTCTTCCGCAATGGAATTAATGAACCGCGTAAAACTGGCCGGATACCATAATTCTGCAGAATAACCAAATTCTTTTGGCTTTTGGCAGGCTTTATTTATGACCCAAGTAATATCAGAATCAGTGATTTCAGCTTTGCGTCCACGGCCCTCGTGGTCACGCAGTGCACATTCGAGGCCTCCGTCAATATATTTGTCAATGCATAGCCTTACACTTTGGCGGCAGATGTCCAACTTTCTTACAATATATGCGTTTGAATACCCTTCGTTTTTCAACAGCAGGATTTTTGCTCTTATATAGACCCTTGCTTCAATGGTGCTTTGATTGAGAAGGCCTTTCAATGTTTTTTCCTCTGTTTCTGTAAGGGTTATTATTTTAGTTGTCCGTGGCATAATGTTATCTTCCTATTCTCCTGTATTATATATATTATACCACCGTTTTGAATGTACGTCTAATTAAATTGGATTATACTAGTTTCCCAGGGATTACGGGCTTGTCCGGATATTTATGTTCCAATGCCTAGATACCGGTCATCTCATCTGCGGATATGGTATGACTGCCTGCCTCATGGTTTTTCCCTGCTTCATGGTAAACTGTGCAGATCTCATTCACTTTTTCCGCAAAAGTCTCTGGAGAATCCACTTTCTCGGAGGAATGAAGCCAGTAGCGGACGAGATGGGGGCGGATTTCCCCCATATTTTAAAAAACGGCTTACCGTCTTGGCAGATATGGAATCCACAATTCCTTCCTTTATTACTGCGTCCACAAGCAGATTGAGACTCCAGTGGCTAACCTCATATCCCAACTCTTCTGGATTGCGACAGGCAATTTCAAGGATTTTGATGATCTGCTCATCCGTGTAATGCGGAGGCTGTCCGGGACGCGGGCAGTCATTCAGGAAAGAGGAAACCGCCTCCGCCAGTTTGGCTGGATCTTTTTCAGAAATTTCCTGGAGAAGAGGAAGTTTCTTGATGAAACGGCTTCGCCACTTGCTGACAGAATCCTGTCCAAGAGCTACCTGCTTTGATATATACATGTTATCAAAGCCATCTGCCGCCAAAAGAATTATCCTTGCACGCTGTACCTGCCGGGCTGGAAGGGTTTTGCTTTTGGCAACTCTGGATAGAATGAGACGAATGTCTTCGGGCATTTTAACGGAGGCAGCAACAAATGGCATATCAATCTTCTCCTTACATTTTTTTCTATTATACCATATGTTGGAAATAATTTCCATATAATGTTACTTAATTATTAATGCGGCGCTGTACTAGGGAATAAACAACTTCCTTTTCATCAGGAGGAGGAGGCAACAGTAACCGTACATCTCTCATTTTCCATCGTTATGCGGACATAGATCGTGCATCCCTGCTCATTGTGGTTGACGCAGTTCTGGATCAGATTACTGATTGCCCGCTTCATCAGATCCGAATCCACTCAGACCGGACAGACTGTCAGGTTTTCTTCTGTTTCCCATTCTATGGGATGCTTATGAAAAAGAACATTTTAGCCGCTGTCAGTACCCTGATGATCTTTATACCCTGGACGATCCGGCCGCCTCGGATCTTTGACTGGGCGCTGGAATCCCCTACGGCAGAAATCATGATCTCCTGCTATACGGGATTCATGATCTTTGGCGGGCTGTTTACGATTCTTTCTTATATGAAGGCAAGGGTGCAGAACAACCATGAAGGTATGCCTTGTGATCCATGGGCTGTATCTGACGGGCGGAATTGCCGCGGTGGCTATGATGTTTTTTTGATAAAATGATTCGCGGTTACAATTCACAGCCTGGCCGCGTACTGTAATGCGGCCAGGCTGTGAATTGTAACGTTTTTCTTGAATCCTGATGCTCCTTGTGATACATTATAGTCATAAAAGATTACGCAAAGTAAACGCCGGGCCGTCCTCGGTTCTCTGAATCGCGAACCGTAAGAAGCTGTAGAAAAATAACTGACAGCCCGCAGATCGAAAAGGAGGCAATCGACATGCTGTTTGTAAATTATCCAAAATGCTCCACATGCCAGAAAGCGAAAAAATGGCTGATCGAGCATCAGCAGGAATTTGAGGGCCGGGATATCAAGGAGCAGAATCCCACGGCAGATGAATTGAAAGAATGGCACGAAAAGAGCGGGCTGCCGCTGAAACGCTTTTTTAATACCAGCGGCATCCTGTATAAGGAAATGAACCTGAAAGAAAAGCTGCCCGGCATGAGCGAGGATGAGCAGTTTCGCTTGCTTGCGTCTGATGGGATGCTCGTCAAACGGCCGATCCTGGTGACGGAGGACACGGTGTTGGTGGGGTTTAAGGAGAAGGAGTGGGAAGGATTAGTTGAACAATAGGCCAACTTCTATAGCAGCATATTGCATGTATACTGTCATTTTCCAACACCCCCAATTAAAATGTCAGTGAATTTTTGCCAACTGTACGGTTGCAATCCGAAATCTCAGTTTTATGCAGTTTATTGCAATAAAACTGAGATTTTTGATTAGCAACCTACTCATAAATGAGCAAAAAAGCGGCTGCGTTAGCAGACGTTAGAGTGCGTAAGCACGGTTTTTGCGAATGGATGAGTAGGTTGGAGGCTCTTTAGAGCATCCAACCGTACAGTTGGAATTTTTGCGATATTTTTCAATGATCCGGGAATCTAAATAAACGCCCCCGCCAGAAGCAGATTTCCCCGGTAATCCATCAGTGAGTCTACATACTGCTTTTCTTCGATCTGTGCGATTGCGCCTGCCGCATTTTTGTCCCATTTCAGTTCCATCACTGCCGCCGGCTTATCGGCATAGAGCATCCTTGGGATAAATAGGTCTCCGTCTGGTTCCAGTAATTATCAAACATCCCTGTCAGCATTGCGTCCAAAACCGACTTCGGACTATACATCGCATAGATTTTCTGTTTATCACCGTCCATAGTGACCAGTTCATAGCCATCATACCAAGCCCGCGCTTCCTCAAAGCTTCTGTTATGCTGCTCGCACAGTAATTCCACTTCCTGTTCCGTGAAGCCAAAAAATTCAGCCATTTCCCTTGGGTTCGTCATGGAATATTTCGTAAACATATTCAACGCGGAATGAGAACCATATTTCTTAATCGAAAGTATACCTGTCATAATATGCCGCCAGCATATCTGCTGCCATAGATTTCCCGAAACGCCTGGGGCGGCTGGCACAGATTAATTTTTTTCTCGTATTCAAAACAGCATTCGTCTTCTCAATCAGTCCGGTTTTGTCTACATATATTACAGAATTTATGCTTTCACGGAATCCCTTGCTTCCTGGATTCAAATGGCCGCCCATATTTTCACCTTCGTATTTGGTATCTCCACCCGATCCCCAGAATGCATATACCGGATCTGCTCCCCCATGATCTCCCGCATCATTTCAAAGGCCGGGATCCCGGTGCAGTGCCCCGTATAGAACCGGGTGTCCATCCCCCGCAGCTCCTTTGCCGCGTCCCGGATCAGCGCTGCCTCATCCGCTTCATACCCGGTCTTTTTCATCATGTGGAAGCCGCTGATCACGATATCCGGATCGCAGCCGTACAGCTCCCGGAATCGGTCCAGGATATTCAGGATCCCGTTATGGGCGCACCCGGAGATCAGGACCGTCTTTCCCTCCGCCTTCACAACAAGATACTGCTCATGATCAAAGGAATCCTGTATGAATCCGTCTTCTGTTTTTCGTTTCAGACTGAGGTTGCTTTTCGGCCATTTCCGCCTGCCCGTCACTCCGGAGAAAATCGAAAGCTCCGGATCGATCCCGCAGTCTCCCTCCAGCAGGACCACCTGGGGCAATTGCCGGATCCTGGGATCAATTCCGATATATTTTTCCCGGCCGTCTTTTAAATTATAATATTCGTGTACTGCCCGGGCATGCATGTAGATCCTGACGTCCGGGTTCTGCTCTGCAATGGACAGTATTCCGCCGGAGTGATCGTAGTGGCCGTGGCTTAAAAATACCAAATCTATACTGCCCAGATCCACCCCCAGCCGTTTTGCATTCTCCCATGTTTTTTCGGATACCCCCGTATCCGCAAGCAGCCTATGACGCGGTGTTTCTATATAAATGCTGAATCCGTGTTCCGCATAAACCTGCTTTTCTCCCAAGGTATCTTCCATAAGGTTGATGATCTTCATAGTGCAAATCCCTCCGCCGCCTTCCTGATCTCCGAGAAGTCACCCTCCTCCTGCTCTGGAAGCGTCTTCTGGAAATGCGGCGTTTTCTGATCCGAAGTTTTTGTTTCCTGATTCAAAAAATCCAGAGTATACGGGTCCCGCCTACCGTCAAAAAATTTGTCCAGCACACGGCCAAATACCGGTTCGCCGCTTACCGCCTCAAATAGCGTCATGGAAGATTTCAGCTTCATGTCGTCCGGTCGGCCGAATATCTCCGTGGCATTGCAGGAGTTCAGCTTTAACAGTTCCCCGGAGATCTCGAGAAGCCTGCTGCCGAGAACCGGATGCTTCATATAGGCATCCGCCTCTTTCTGGTCTTTGACCGCATAATACCGCGCCGTGGGGCTGTGCCCAAGCCCCTGGATCTGCGGGAAAATATACCACATCCAATGGCTCGTCTTCCGGCCGTTTTTGATCTCCTGCAGAGCCCGCGCAAAATCATGCTCCTGTGCGTTGATAAAACGTTCTAATCCTTCTTTTTTCATTAGATACCTTCTTTCTTATCATTTTTTCAGTGACAACCGCCACACATTATAGTCCACAGCCTGACTGGCCGCTCATAGTAACCAACCGCAAACTGTAATCATGTTACTATTCACAGTCGGATAAAAAATGGCAGTCGGATTCTTCAAGCGAAGCTAGTACAGCATTGCGTAATTAACGGTGAATTCTGCACCTGCTATTTCTGCCAGTTCTGCGTTGTCGTCAATCAACGATGCCACCGCATCGCCTCTTTCCTCCGCCTTGTCCTGACTAAAATATCAGGCACATTATTCACCATTATATACGCAATGCTGTACTAGTAAGAGGCCGATTGACAGTTTTTATCTGACTGGAATCAGTCACTTCACCCACATAAACAAAAAATCAAAATGTGAAGCATCGGCAGACGGCTTTGCCGACTGTTTTTGCGCATGTGAGTGAAATGACTGTGAATAGTAACGTAATCATGCATAAAACCAAAAAATTGTATTGACATCCTCCACTTAACAAAATATTAGAATAAATGAGTAGAGATACTCTAAAAAGCGGTGTACCCTACCAGTAAGTGAGGGCTAAAAAAGCGGTGTACTCTACCAGCAAGTGTGGCAAGGTCGCTGTTCTCGGTGAGGATAAAGAACGGCAGAAGCCGGACAGGGGGATTCTTCATTTGGAACATTCCCGCCACCCGCCGCAGCGCATGAAACAACTCCATTGCTGTACCGTCCGGCAGTTCCACATCACACAAAATCAGTTCTATTTCCTTATCCTCAAAAATCCGGCGCTTGGCTTCCCCAATCGAGGGAATCAGAATCAGGTCAAAGCCCTTTTGCAACATAGCAGCCCGCAGCACTCCGGCGCTGGTATCTTCCACATGGACAAAGAGCAGCGTATGAAAAGTCGGGGCCTTTTCATCGGATAGCTGCCGGTAGGCGTATTCCACCAGCATATCCTGTAGCAGCATCCCTTCCTATTATGTCAAGCCCTAAATGTAAGTTTTTTGCGGGCTTGACGTGTTTTTATACCTCTTAAACAGGAGCCAATGGTGATGGATATCATCGTATCTGGTACTGAATAGTTGATAGATGGGTATGGGGGAATAGAGCGTCCCTTGTTTCTGCTCTATAAAGGCCATTTTCCCTCTGTTCAACTATGGCGGTGAACCTTCCGTGTCTATGGGGATCGTGTCCCAACTTCCTTCGTCCCACCTATCCATACACCGAGTGCCAGCCAAGCTTTCAAACGGGGTCTTGCCCCACGGAGAACACCACTGCTGGCTACGGCTCTTGTTTTACTATTGAATTACTTCTGTAAGCGATGAATAATCTGCCGGTTTTACATATTCTAAAATCTGTGGGATAATCTTTTTGACTGACAAGTGAAAGACGTGATTCAAGATTTGTTTATAATCAAGTTCTTAATCAACCGAAGTAT
>CAJSZT010000042.1:0-52106 GCA_910573785.1 Lachnospiraceae bacterium
TTTCATCCATCCGTCTTTCATTCCCCTCTATATCATTTCTAACACCTCTGCCTTTTTATTGCGTCCCTATTTTTCTCAAATGCTTATTAGGTTTCCGAGACCCCTCATTTACCAGCTTCACGTCATTGTAAAGGGAAAGGACCTTCGGGATATCGATTCCGGCAGGGCAGTTCGGTGTACAGTAATGACAGGCCGTACAGCCCACCCCGACCTTGGATCGAAATTCATCTGTTGCTTTTTTTACCAGCGCTTCCTCTTCCTCCGTCAAAAATGCTGTCTCTGAAAATGTATGCAGATTGTCCTCCACCTGTTCCAGATTGGACATTCCGCTCAATACGACCTGCGCCTGGGGACGGCTCATCACAAACCGCAGCGCCCAGGAAGCAATGGAAGCTTCCGGATCCGCTTCTTTGAAAATGGCTTCTGCTTCCGGTGTCAGGCTTGCCAGCTTCCCTCCACGGACCGGTTCCATGATCATGGCCGGAATCTCTGCCTCCTCCAGAATCTCATAAAGTTCCTTTGCGTCTCCATAGTACCAGTCCAGGTAATTGAGCTGGATCTGTACAAAATCCCAGGGATATATTTTCAGCAGTTTCCGCAGCGATGCCGGCGACGCATGAAAAGAAAAGCCCAGGTTCTTGATCTTGCCCTGCTTTTTTAATTCATCAAAATACCGGAGCGCGCCGCTTTCCAGAAATTGGTCCATCCACGCGTCCTGGATCCCATGGATCAGATAGAAGTCGATGTATTCCATGTTCAGACGGGACAGCTGCTCCGGAAACTGCTTTTTAAAATCCGGCTCCGCCTGCAGGTTGAACTTGTCCGCCACATAATAGCTCTCTCTGGGATATTCCGCCAGGGCTTTTCCCAGAAATTCCTCGGACTTTCCGTTGTGGTAGATGTAGGCTGTGTCATAATAATTGACCCCTCCCTAATAAGCCCTGTCTATGATCGCCTTAGCCTTCCCATAATCAATGTTCCCCTGATCCTCACCGATGACCGGCAGACGCATGGCTCCCATGCCCAGCATGGACAGCTTCGCTGAACTCTTGAACTCTTTATACTGCATATCATTTCCTCCTTCATCTCTGTGACGCGCTTCCGAAATCATCGCGGCAGGAATCCGCAGAATATAACTGTTCACGACTTAACCAGCCGTGTAAGCGGTGACCGCAGAAGCACATATTGTTTTTATTATTATACAGAATCGCGGAGGAAATCTCAATGACTCTGGCCATACTTTTGATCGACTTTATAACTTCCCGTCTTCATTTCGAAGCTCCGTGATTTATCCTCCAGCCCTTCTGCCCGGATGTATTAATCGCAGGAATCTACCGTCTGTTCTGTTTCCTGACGTACAGTACGGTTTGTCAGCAGTTCCAGTTCTTTGATACTGGGCCATTAACTGAATTTAGCATAAGATTCGCAAAAACGCTTCATAAAAATCCTTCTCCTTGTTTTCTTTACTTTCCCATCGCGATTGGATTTTAGTTTTTCAAGAATTCCAGCCAATCTGCCACTGCTTTCTTTTTGTTCTTCATAGTACGATCTTGCTTTATATCATGATAGAATGAGGAACAAGCTTCTTTATAAATGAAAAATGCGTTAAGAAAATGTTCCGGAGTCTCTTACAGCCCCAGGTTAAATGGAATCCGGCCGCAGAGATAGAGCGGAACAGAATACTTTCTGTCCTCGATTCCGCCATAGGTGTTTTTCAGCTGATAAATAAAATCCAGCTTTCCTCTTTCCAGCAGAGCATTTGCTGTATTTGCCCTGTTTTTCCCTCTTTTTACTTCCAGGCCGTAATCCATGTTGTCTATCCGGCTTCTGACATAAAAATCCAATTCACCGCTTGTCCTTTTATCTATGGCAAACCATGGCACCTGGCCGGCTATTTCCTGTTTCCGAATCCGTCTGACAAGCTCAAGGTAGACAAAATTTTCACACAGAACCCCTTCAATGATACTCAATGGCTCTCCAGTCAGCTTCAGAAAATAGCCTGCTACCCCCAAATCATTAAAGTAATACCGGCAGTTATCTACAATATCCAGATTACTGCAATCCACACTCATACTGCAATAGCCAATCTGGTGCGACAAAAACAGCCAGCTGATGGCATAGTTCGTCATCTTTTTTGTAATTCTCCCGCTTTCTTCTTTAAAAATGATCTTCGTCAAATCTGTGGTCAGATCCGGCGTTCCTTTTTTTTCTTTCAGAAGAGTTGCCGCGATCGAAGAAAATATCTTTTCAAACATTTGCAATTCTAATGGGCTGTCAAAGTATCTTGAAGATTCTTTGACAAATATCTGGATCAGATTGCTTATCATTGCTTCACAATCCGGAATGCTTCTGCTTTCCAAATATGTGGTTACAACCTCCGGATATCCGCCAATCTGTAGATAAATATGAAAGTATGATTTTAATTCATCATATCCGGCATGATCCGATCCACCATATAAGTCAATGGATTCGTATAGTCCGCGCCTATGAAACGCATCCAGAAATTCAGGAAATGTAAGCGTGGTCATTGTAAGCACCTCTGTGTCCCCGGCTGAAAGAAAATACTCTTTTTCCCGTGTTTTTCCAAGATAAGACCCCGTCACAATAAAATGTGCCTTAAAATCTCTGGCAAATTCCCTGATCTTACTATATACAACAGATGATTCCTGGATTTCGTCAATCACGATCAGCAGATCTTCACAATCTGAAAAATCAGGGTCGTATAGCTGGAACGCTTTATAAACCGGATTGTTTTCCCGCTTCTTCCCCGGCTCCCAGCTTGCAGCCGTTTCGAGACACTGCAGAAAATCCTTGCCCGAACTTCCGATCATATTAATATAGACATGACTCTGATACTCTTTTTTTGCAAATTTTTCCAGAATATATGTTTTTCCGACCTGACGCGCTCCCTCAAGTTCCAGAACCTTATGATTGCTTTTACTTTTCCACGCAAGTAATTCCTTGTAAATGTCACGTTTTAGTTCCATGCTCCCCCTCCTTTGTTGACTGTTCTAAAAATGAATTTCTTACATAAAAGAATAGCACAAATCCGTAAGGTTTACCACTTTAAAAACTGAACCTCCGTGTTGTTCTTTTAAGTGCTTTTTGGCCGACAAGGTCTCTCTGTTCAGCCAGAGCAGGGTACGATTAGCGCCGTACATTTAAGGCCCCCGCACTTCACTCCACTCCCCGCAGCCTCTCCACCACCGTTCCTTTTTTTTCCATACTCCGGTAAGCCATCAGCGGCACCGCCGCGCATACTGCCAGCACAAGTGCCGATGCCGCCGCCATCGGAAGCGCCGGTACCGCAAAGGGTACCTTCCGGTAATTCATGGACTGGTACAGCGCACAGGTTGCCGCCAGCCCGGCCGTCCAGGTGACGAGCAGGGAGCCGCCCGCGAACAGAAGCCCTTCCAGCACCAGCATCTTCCGAACCTGCTTTGCGCTCATGCCGACACTTTCCATGACTGTGATCTCCAGCTCCCGGCTCCGGATATTTCCCACCAGCGTATTCACATAATTCAAAATCCCGATCAGGGCCAGGATCAGCACGATCCCAAGTCCCACCTCCATCATATTTCCCTGAGCCTTTTTCACGGTCTTCATCTCATCCAGCTTGGATTCGCAGGAAATGTGATTGGAGTAACCGCTGTCTTCGACCATCCGCCGAAGCTCCGCCTCCATCTCTTCATCATACTCCTGCCGGTAGCGGAGGCTGACCTTAAACACAAAGGGATGCTCTGAAAATTCCCGCAGGGCACGGCTGCTGACGATCACTGTAGGAGCGAAGCTGGCCAGACCTCCGGTATAATAATACTCATCCGTCAGGCCTGAGATCTGAAATGTCCTCATATGCTCCGGATCCTCAAAGGCTGCGCAGGTCACTTCCTTTCCCTGTACATCCCTGTCCTTAAAATCCAGATTGTCCCGGTACAGGATGCCGGTCTCTCCGCATAAAAATGCTTCCTCATCCACAGGCTGCGCCAGCGTACTGTTCAGATAGGAGAACTCCGCCTCATTGATCCCCACCAGGAAGGAACTGTATTCCTCCGGGTGTTCCTGATATTTCTTCCTGCCCTCCTCATAAGTCTCATATGGCATCCACATGTCATAAAACTCTTTCATCCACATTTCTGAAAAATCCGGTTCCCAGGGGACCAGGATCTCCGCGCACAATACCTCGTGGACCTCTTCCAGAGCTTCTTTCTCTTTCAGTCCCCTGAGAAATTCCTCGTCCATCACCTGCCGCCAATCCTCCCGGTCTTCTTTTTTCAGAGTCTTATTCACCAGCACCATGTCCATATCCATGTAGTTGGACACGATCGTCCGTGCCGCCTGGCTGTCCAGCAGGGTGACCAGACACAAAAACAGCGACAATCCGACAGACAGAGACAGGATCACCATTCCGGATTTCTTTTTATCCTTCATGAGCTGCTCCTTTGCCAGACGCCACAGGATGCCGCCCCGCCCGGTCCCGCGGCTTCGCTTCCCGTACTGCGCCGGACGGTATCCCAGCGCCTCCACCGGGGACGCGGCTTCCGCGATCCGTGCCGGTCTGTACCCTGCCGCAAATACCGTCAGCCCGGACAGAAGCACTGCCAGAAGCAGCACCGCGGGGTGAAATGCCACCCGGACGCGTTCATTTTCTCCCAGATAGACTCCCATGGATCTCACAACCGAGGGGATCACCCAGAAGGACACGCCGGTTCCGGCAAGCAGACCGCCCCCAATTCCCGCCGCCGCAAGAATGGCCAGCTGCCGCCGCACCAGACAGCGGATCTGCCTTCCCGACATTCCCACGGTCTGCAGCAGCCCGTAATACCGGATGTTTCCGGAAACAGAAAGGTACATGATATTGTAGATCAGCAGGTAGGAGCACAGACAGGCGATAGCGGCCAGCCCCAAGATGCCCCCAAGGACCTGAACCGAAGACTCATATTCCGAATTAAAAAACAGGTTCTGCTGCTTTTCCAGGTTCAGGCTCTCAGTAAATGCCTCCTGCTTCGCCCGTGTCATGTACGTTTGCTTAAAATCGATCATATACCGTCCGGAGCCTACATTAGACAGCTCCTCCCCGGTCTGGTCGTAAAAAGCTTTGGACACAAAACAAACATTTTTGGCCCCGTATCCGTCCCACATGCCGGAGATCCGAAACTCCCCTGTAAATTCCCCCGAGCCGGTGCCGTAGGTCATGGTAAAGGTATCCCCTGTTTTTAATCCTTCCAGGCCGCAGGCCCTGAGGCAGTCCCTTTTGACCAGCACCTCATTGTACTCCCGTGGATAATGCCCCTCCATCCAGGTCCTGCCGGGCCCTCGCATTTCCTCCCAGCAGACTTCATCGTCCCAGATCAGTCCGGCATCCGGCGTATCATTCTGATCGGTCTCCACCACGTAGCCGGCTACCGCCTCAATCCCGGAGTGCAGGATGTCGGGATTTTCCCGGCACAGCTTCTCCTGCTCCGGGGTCAGTCCGTACAGATACGCGTCAAAATCCGCGCCATGAAGCCGGATATTCTGTGTCCGCTGCATTTCAAAAAAAGTGATCCCTACTGTAAAAACGCAGAACAGTAAAAAGGTAGAAAACAGGATTGCCAGAAAAATGCTGATATTCCGTCGGCGGTTGGTCCGGAAGGAACGCCTGGCCATACTCTGGATGACTGCGGTATTGTTATTTTTCAGCATGGCTGACACCGCCTTTCTCTTCCTGCTTCTCTCCATCCGCCTGAGCATCCGCTTGGGATCCGTCCATACATGAACCTTTCGTCCCCTGATCCTTCTCTCGCTCTGCCCCGCTTCGCTCCACGATCCGCCCATCCTCGATCCGCACGATCCGGTCCGACATCTGGGCAACGTCGTTGTCATGAGTGATCAGTACCACCGTCTGCTGAAACTGCTTTGCCGCCAGCTTTAACAATCCGATCACGTCATGGCTGGTGGCGGTGTCCAGATTTCCCGTCGGTTCATCGGCCAGCAAGATCGCCGGCTTGGACACCAGGGCCCGGGCAATGGCGGCCCTCTGCTGCTGGCCGCCTGAGAGAGTACCCGGAAGCGCCTCCTGCTTCTCTTTCAGCTTCAGAAAGTCCAGGATCTCCTCCGCAAATTCCCGGTCCACATACCGCCCGTCCAGCTCCACAGGGAGCACCACATTTTCAAATACATTCAGATCCGGCACCAGATTGTAGTTCTGGAACACGAACCCCACCTTCCGGCGGCGGAACACCGCAAGCTGCTCCTTGTTCATCTCGTTTAAATTTCTCCCGGCCACATAGACCTCTCCGCCGGTGGGCACATCCAGCCCGCCGATCATGTGGAGCAGCGTGGATTTTCCCGACCCGGAGGTACCGATGACCGCCACAAACTCCCGCTCCCTGACGAGAAAATCCATGCCGTCCAATGCCTTTACTGTATGCTCCCCAAGCTGATAATATTTTTTCAGGTTTTTTGTCCTGATGATCCATGATTCCATATGCGTTCCTCCTCGTATAAACAGAGTATATCTCAAAAGAATCACAAACCGTTCTCAATCTGATATTTTTCTAACTGTGCATGTGAATCTTTTTAAGAAACAGGATCCTTATACTGTTCCGTCAGCAGCAGACATCACCCTGCATCTCTTTTTATAGAACGCGATTCCATCTTTTAAGATACGACCGACACCCTCCTCAAGAAGCTCTTCTTCATATTTTTTTCGCTCAATCCGCTCCAACGCCTCCAGATTGTTTAACCCTGTAAAAATACTCTCCTTCGAGGTACGCATACGAAAATTGATGACCTGCTTGCGCGTCAGCGCAATACCATTATACCAGAAATCCCATAAGAGTTGCGCAAAAAAAAATCCCAGAATCACTGACTCAATTCCGAGACTTTTTTATTGAGGTAAACCCGTTGGGGATCCCTTGTGAAACGATCGAACAGCCATCATGGGATGCTCATCTAGAAGGGATTCCAATACCGTCCCCCGTTCACTGCCTGCAGCACAAAGGAAATCCCGATCAGCCCGAAGCCCAGGATCATGGTTCCATAATCCAGCCCGGTAAACTTCCGCTCCCGATACCAGGTCCGTTTCGGCTCTTTTCCGAAGCACCGCAGCTCCATGGCGTTGGACACCACTTCGATCCGGTCCATGCTGGAGAGGATCAGCGGCATCAGGATCGCCGTCGCGCCTTTCAGCCGCTTGATGATGTTCTCCTTCCCGGACAGCTCCACACCTCTTGCCTGCTGTGCCAGAGAAATGGAATGGAACTCGTCCATCACGTCCGGGATGTACCGGAGCGCCAGCGACACGGAATAGGAAATCCGGTAGCTCACTCCCAGCTTGTTCAGCGACGCCGCAAATTCACTGGGCTGCGTGGTGGACACAAAGAGAATGACCACCGGGATGGTTGCCGTATACTTGAGGATCACATTTGCATGGTACAGCAATTGCTGTGCCGTGACGCTGTATCTTCCGATCAGGTCTATGAGCACCGTCCGGGAGCCGTACAGGCTGACCCCGTGCTCCGGGGAAAACAGGTAGATCAGCAGGTTATTGAGGAACAGAAAGACCAGGGAAAAGATCAGGATCACCTTCACTTCCCTCACCTTGATCTTAGACACCCGAAACAGCACCAGCGCGCAGACCGTAAGGAGGATCAGATACCGTGTGTCGAAGGTGATCATGGCCGCCAGAACCCAGCAGAGCATACACGCCAGCTTGGCCGCCCCTGTCAGTCTGTGGATCGGAGAAACTCTGTCGATATAATTAAATAACTGGATCATCCTCTTTTTTCCTCCTTCCTATCGTTTTGTGCCGCCGCGCCGCCGGCCTGACGGTCTCTGCCTTCCTCCTCATAGTCGATAAAATGCTGCACGAACACATTGGGATCCTCGATCCCGCAGAGCAGCGACAGGTCGTAAAGCGATGTCTCCTTTAGGTTGGCCCGCTCAATGATCTCCGGGTTGGTCAGGATATTTGCCGAGGTGTCGTTGGCGATCACCTGCCCGCCGGAAAATACGACGGCCCGCTGGGCGTATTCCAACATCAGATGCATGTCGTGGGTGATCATGACCACCGTGATCCCCCGGCCGTGGAGTTCGTTCAGAAATTCCATGATCTCCGTATAATGCCGGTAATCCTGTCCCGCCGTGGGCTCGTCCAATATGATCATCTGGGGATCCAGCGCCAGGATCGACGCAATGGTGACACGCTTCTTCTGACCGAAGCTCAGCGCGGACACCGGCCATTTCCGGAAGGGGTAGAGCCCGCAGATCTTCAAGACCTCCTCCACCTTCGCCGTGACCTCCGATTCCGGCACATTTCTCTGGCGCAGGCCGAATGCCACCTCGTCAAAGATCATGGGCTTGGAGATCATCTGGTTGGGATTCTGCATCACGTATCCGATCCGGTCGGCACGTTCTTTGATGCTGTAGCTTTTCATATCCAGCCCCTGGAATGTCAGTGTTCCCAACTGCTGCTTCTCGAACCCGCAGACCACCTTGGAAAATGTGGATTTCCCCGCGCCGTTGGTTCCTACGATTGCAAGAAGCTCCCCTTCATTGATGGAAATATTGATATCCTTCAGAGCATAAAAGCCGTTATCATATGTAAAATCAATCTTCTCCGCAGTCAGAAGCGCCTTGCCTTCCGGTTTCTCTTTTGCCAGCTTCCGAGCGTGAAACCAGGTCCGGACTTTGTGTTTGTCTTCCTCTGTCAGTGTCAGGCTCCGGATGCCGCGGGGGTGGCATTTGGGCGTGATCTTCACTCCCGCGTATTTCAGGGCGGTCAGATACAGAGGCTCCCGGATCCCGTTGTCCAGCAGTACATCCGTGGAAAGCAGTTCATCCGGCGGCGCGTCTGTCACGATCCGGCCGTCCTTCATCAGCACGATCCGATCCACGTCCCGCCACAGCACGTCTTCCAGGCGGTGCTCGATGATGATGACCGCAGCCCCGGTCTCCTCCTGGATCCGGTCTATGATCTCAATGGCCTTTTTTCCGGTGGCCGGATCCAGATTCGCCAGCGGCTCATCAAACAATAAAATGCTGACCTCATTGACCATCACGCCTGCCATAGAGACCCGCTGCTTCTGGCCTCCGGAAAGGGCATCCGGCGAGTGCTCCAGATGATCTCCGATGCCGACCTGGCGCGCCACCTGCCTGACGGTCTTTTTCATATCATCCTGCCCGACGCAGGCATTTTCCAATGCAAACGCAATGTCCTCCGCAACGGTCAGGCCGATGAACTGCCCGTCCAGATCCTGCAGGACCGTTCCCACCATCCTGGAGATCTCAAAGATGCTTAAGTGTTTTGTCTCCTTCCCCTGGATCGTCAGCTTCCCGGTGGATTCTCCCGGATACGCAAATGGGATCAATCCGTTCATACAATGGGTCATCGTCGATTTCCCGCAGCCTGACGGACCCGCGATCAGGATCTTCTCTCCGGGATAGATCTCCAGATTGATGTCCTTTAAGGTCGGCTCTGCCTGCGCGTCATACTGAAAACCAAAGTTTTCGAATTTTATGATCGGTTCTTTCACGAATCATGTCCTCCTATTTCGTTTCGCATGGAAAAAAGGGCAGCGTGCGAGCCACCCCTCCTGATGTTTTTCCTTAATCTTCCTTTTTCAAAGATCCCTTTTTCGCCCTGGTAGATGCGTACGCAAAGCACAGGATCGTACCTACAACCGCGGTAGACAGAATATTTCCCACACTGCCCACTGCTCCCTGCAGGAAAATCTTTTCCACAGGCTCGTTGTAGATCAAAATGTCCAGTCCCGGCGCGATCAGTCCCCAGGAAATCAGATGCGCGATAATCTGGACCACGTTAAAGATCACGGCGCCTTTGACACCGAATTCGCCCTTGGACAGATCAATCTTATAGCCTACGAATCCCATCGCCAGTCCGAAAAACGCGGAACCCGCAACCCAGCTCCACCATACGCCCCAGCCGCTTGCCAGGTCGCTCAAGAAATGTCCGATCAGTCCCATCAGACAGCCTGCCAGAGGACCGAACAGCATCGCCATGACTCCGATCACCGGATAGTGCACGCTCAGCTTCAGGTTCGGGATCGGAGTGGGGATTGCGATATAGGTGCTCAGCACAAAAAATAACGCTGCCCCGATACCGATTGCTACGATTGTTTTTACTGCAAAATTCTTCATGTGTAAATCCTCCTCTATTCCTTTTTATATACGCTAAAGGCCGGTTGGCCGAACGTATCAAAAGTATGATGCTTACCGTCCTGCCCGCATGCGCAAAACAGACGGCAGGCAAAAAGCCGGTGCTGCCTCTCAGCCCCGGGAATCCTTCCGGATGGCGATATGCCAGCTGTTCCCGGTTCCGATATTGTAAGCCCTTGCAAAGCTTCCCTGATTGATCGCCACCGCCATGCAGTTCAGGGAGTTCATATACAGCAGCGGTTCCCCGACATACACATCCGCGAAGGAATGGCCGTATACCATGGTATTGCGGTACAGTGTCCTGGTGTCGTTGCTGATCATCACTTCCACCCGCTCCCCGAACTCGATGCCCAGCTTTTTGAACAGCTCGATGGGGATGTTGGACCACAGGCTTCCAAAACGCACATCCAGCACGTCAATGGTGCCCTGCACGCCGCCGTCCTCGGTCTCCTTTGCTGGGATCGTCGGCAGCTCCAATACACTTTCCGGATCCATCTCCTCTCCTACCTGGTCAAATGTGATCTCCCCGGAGGCCAGCTTTGCCCCGGTAAATGCATAGACGTCCCGGCCATGGAATGTATAGGATTCCTCCGAACCCGAACGGCGGTTCTTGGATTCGTCGATCACCCGGACCGCCTCAATCCCCAGATTCCTCTTTACAAAGGTCAATGTGCCGTTATCCGGAGTCACCACGTACTGCCCGGTTTTGGTCTTTGCGACGATACTCCTTCTCGTGGAGCCCACGCCCGGATCCACCACCGATACAAATACGGTTCCCTCCGGCCAGTAGTTCACCGTCTGGATCAGACGGTAGCTGGCTTCCCATGTGTTGTAGGGTTCGATGCCATGGGTCAGGTCATAGATCTTCAGATCCGGCGAGACCCCGTAGGCCACCCCGTACATGGCGCTCACCGCCCCGTCCTCCATGCCGAAATCCGTCTGGAACACCAATGCGTTTTTTTCCATTACTTTCTTCTCCTTTTTAAATTTTCCATGGGCTTGACGCGTTACAGATAGAGTTTTCTGATCAGGTCTGTCATGAGCGCGTCCCGCTCAATGCGGTATACGTATCTCATAGTATGCCTTTCCTTTGAAAAGACATACCTCATCGGATCAAGCCCGTTCGTCTCATCAAAACAGGAAGCCCCGGATATCCTCCGGGAAGCCTCTGAACCTCCCACGATCTCCGGACAGGATACAAGCCGGTCGTTCATAAAGCGCTGCCCGTCATTGAGCAGCCAGGCCACCGCCGTCACGTCCCAGATCACCTTTGCCCAGGCCGTGCCTGACGCCCATTCTTCCACTGCTTCAATGGCATATCCGGCCAGATAATCCGCCAGCGGATTCTTTCCTATAAAGTACTTCTCCAACTCCGGCCTGCTGATCGAGAAGCTCTCCACCACGCCCCAGCATGGCAGCTGAACCAACGGTACCCCGCTGTCAAACAGGATCTGCGCGGCAGCCGGATCCTCCGCCAGATTAAACTCCTCCATCTCCTCACAATGAAAGGCGCTTCCTCCCAGCCAGACGACTACCATCCGTTCTGTGATCTTCGGCTCACATAAAATTGCGGAGGCTATATTGGTTGCCGCCGCAATTCCAATCACATATAAAGGATTCTCTGCCGAATGTGCCATCGCCCTTCGGATCAGATCCTCCGAAGCTTCAGAAACCGCCGGAGCGATCCTGTTCTGCTCTTCCTGAGCGGATCTCCCGGTATGTTCCAGAAAACGCTCCGCTCCTTTGTACACCTTTGCCTGATATTCCGGAGTGCCTGCCAGCTCCAGGAGCTTTAAGATCTCCTGATAGCTTTTCTCCATCCCGTCCTTGGGCGTATCCGCCTTTTCATTCAAAAAAGGCGCCGCGTAAATGGCCTGCAGCCGGAGCCTGTCCGGATTCCGAAGCAGATATGCCAGCGCAAACTGGTCGTCCACCTCATTAAATGTATCTGTATCAATCACCACATCGACCGGATGCTCCGGACACTGCAGCATGCGGATCCTCTGAGCCTCTTCCAAATAGCAGCACCTCCATACAGATTGTGCAATGTGTTCACAAAACACTTTTTATGTTCGTTTTCTTGTAGCACTTATACTATTTTAGTCTTTTCTGAGTCATCTGTCAACATGTTTTGCCCGCCCCATCACTGAATTGGCCGGATGCCGGTTACATGTCACACCCCGACCAATCACCACGCTGATTGGTCGTGAGGATGCACATAAAAACTGCTATTCAGGCCGCCCATTGCCGAAGGCAATTTTAAATGGCGGCCTGAGTTACATGTCACACCTGGTCAAGGTGTGACATGTAACGGATGCCGCGCGGCAAGCGCGCGACATCGTGTGAACAGTAACCACTATCTATCAATCCCCCGGAAACAGGATCCCCGCCTTCTTTCTGGCTTCTTCCAGAATCTCGATCACATGGATCATTACATCCAGCCGCCCATACACTGCCTCATAGTCCCCGGCAAGCATATACTCTGTGAGCTTCTGGACCTCATAGAACCGCCATTCCGGGTTGTCCTGCCAGTCAAAGGTCTCCTCTGAATCCTTTGTGACCACCCGGATCTCCGCAAGTCCGTTGCTCCCGTCCCGGATATAGATATGTCCCTTCTCGCCTTCGATCTGGAAATAGTTTACGCCCCAGGTATCCTTCGCCCCTGCCGAGCTGCTGACAAATCCGTCATACTGCATGATCAGTACCCCGGAGGTATCCGCCAGTTCCCCACAGCGGTTGGGATAATAGACCGATGACATCGGCTTTCCGAACAGCGCCGCGTTCAGGTATACATTATAAAAATTGATATCCATCAGGCACCCGCCGCCATATTCCGGATTGAATACATTGGGCACCTCCCCCTGCAGCACAAGGTCATAGCGGCTGGAATACTGGCTGTAATTCCCAAGCACCAGCCTGACCTTCCCCACCTTCGGCAGTTCCCTTTTCAGCACCTCCAGATTCGGCAGGAATGCGGTGGGTACGGCATCTGCCAGAAACAGACGCTTTTCCTTCGCCAGAGCCGTCAGTTCCCTTGCCTGGTCTGCTTTTGTACAGAAGGGCTTCTCGCAGATCACATGCTTTCCCGCCAGGAGCGTTTTTCTAGTCTGCTCATAATGCAGCAGGTTCGGCGACGCGATATAGACCGTATTCATCTCCTCATCCGCCAGAAATGCATCCAGATCCGTATAAACCCGGTCTGCCCCGTATTCTGCCGCAACCTGCCTTCCCTTTTCCTCCGTTCTGGAATAGACGGCGGTGAGCCGGATCCCATCTGTTACATTTACCTGATCCAGTATGGTGTGTACGATCGAACCGGAACCGATGGTTCCCAAACATAATTCTTTCATGCAGCCTTCTCCTTTCTACTCTCTGCCTCTGATGAAATAAGCTCAAAAGTTCTTAGGATCCCCGCTTGATAAGTACATTCCTTTTTTTGAAAATCATCAGACGGGTCTGTGGTCTGCTGTTCTGAGCAGTGACAATCCTTCTCTAGCTTTCCGGGCTTTCCTCGAGAATCCCGTCAATGATCTCCTTCCACGCCGCTTTATCCCTGGCTCCCACAACGGTATCCAATATCTTCCCATCCTGGCCGATAAAGAATGTCGTCGGAACCGCCGATACGCCGGAAAGCAGCCCGTCATTCAAGGACTCATTCAGCAGCAGATGCGGATAGTCTGCTTCGGTCTGTTCGATCAGCACCTCCACAAGCTCCAGTTTCTCTTCGTCCGCCCCTTCCGGCACATTGCTGACGATCCCGATCAGCTGAAAGTCCTCCTTGTCGTACTCCCGCGCAAGTTCTCCCAGCTCCGGCATCTCATTCAGACAAGGACTGCAGTAGGTTGCCCATACATTGACCATCGTGAGTCTGGACCCCGAAAAAATCTCCGACGTAACCGCGTTTCCCTCCATGTCATTTCCCTCAAAATCCGGTACTGCAGAAGAGTCCTTTTCCTCCTGCTCTGATACGCTTTCTGTATCCTGCCGCGCAGCGCCCTCTTCGCTTTCCCCCGCGTCCGTACCTCCCGCACAGCCGCACAGCAGGCTCACTGCCAGAATACAGGACAGCAGACACTTCTTGTAATACTTCTTCATCATAATATCCTCCTCGTATAGCCTGTGACCACTCCCTCCAAGGTCAGCAGCCGGATCCTCTTATCCAGGCTGCCTGATCTGTTTTATTGTAGCAAATCTCTGATTTAGAGTCAATTTTCTTTTTCAGACAAAAGACAAAAGACTGCGGGATCCGCTTGCTCATCCCGGATCCCGCAGTCCTTTTTTTCTGTAGTTTTACGCTCATTGCGCATATGGCAGATTGATCTGGCACTCAGTATAACACCTGTTTCACCGGCACAAACTTCGCCCGGTTCATCAGCGGATGCACCAGCCGGATTGCCCCCGGCTTCGGGCATACCATCACACATGCCCCGCAGTAATAGCATTCTCCCGGATACATCACCGCCGGGTGCTCCCCTTCCTTTCCGGGCGGGAGCAGGATGTCACACTGACACACATCCGCGCACCGGCCGCAGCCGATACAGAGCTCCGGGTCATATCGAATCGGTTCGGTACTGCACGGAGACGGCTCTGCTGTAAATTCAACCTTTCTCATATCCCGCGGCCTCCCTCTCTCTGATATAATCTCCATTGCGCTTCTCATATTCTTCCCGCAGATCTCCGAAGAAGTCCAGAGGCACATCCCGGGTACATACCGCGCCGTCCTCCTGCCGGATGACGATGTGCCGCCGTTCTTCTTCCTTCTCCATCTCCGGATAATCGCCGCGCCGGAAACACAGCGGCTCTGAGCTTGCCTTCCGCTCCAGCGACGCGCGCAATACGATCTGCGCCACCGTCAGGATGTCCAGCACTTCATGGGTGCGCATCAGTTCATGTGGGTTGGACGCAAAAAGCCTTGGAACGATCTCTGTCTCAAAGCTTTTCAAAAGATCCAGCCCTTCTCTTAACAGCGTCTCGCACTTCACCCCGCCGCAGTAATTCTGCATGGCCTTGGCAATGGCCATGTTCAGTTCCTTCCATCCCATGCCCTTTTCCCGGCTTACATAAAGTGGCTGGTATAACCGCTTTTTCTCCGCTTCTATGTCCTCTCCAGGCACCTCTGAAAGCGCCTCTGTCCGGGCAGCCGCGTCCGCAGCCTTTCTTCCCGCGTAATACCCGGTAGCGCAGGCAAAGCCCGCGCAATCCGAGGCATAGAGCTGGTCGCCCGCGGCATAGATCCCCTCCAGATTTGTTTTCAGATCCCAGTCATGCATCAGTCCCCCCGGCGCGCCGAAGAACTGCCGTTCCTGCTCCAGGAAGCTGGCGGACTGCCAGCCTGTTCCATAGCTTTGGAGCATATGCTTTTTGGGGTCAAAGCCCCGTTCCGTATAATTCTGAAAAATGGGGATCTTGGTTTTCGCCTCTTCTCCCACCATCATGCCCCAGATGACCCTCCGCTCCTCCTCGGGCATCCGGCTTAAGTCCGCGTAAAAGGGCAGCTGATAGCCCCGCTCCATAAGAGTTTCAAAGTCCAGCGTCTCAGGGCCTCTGTATTCATATTTGGGATTGTCGATGACGCCCCCTTTCAGGAAAAATTTCTGTCCGGGCGCCGGATCATACCGCTGGGACACGGTTTTCAATTCGTTTCCGTCCCGGTCTACATAAGGGATCTCCACTCCTCTGGCATCCACCATCGTGGCCGCGTACCAGGTGTTGTGGTTGTTCCCCGCGCCGTAAGGAGGAAAGCTTCTGCCTGCCGCGGAAAATTCGGCCCGCACGGATTTTTCCATCATCGTAAATTCCATCCCGGCCCGCCAGCCCATGGCGTGTCCGCTTCCAATGCTCTGTAAGGGGCGAAATTCACACAGCCCGGTCAGATCCGGATCAAAGAGCCACACCCTTGCCGGCCTGGACATGGCAAGTACCGTAGCCTTCGCCCGGAAAATATAGAACTTCCCGGTATGCACATCCATTCCGAAAGCTCCCGCGCCCCGCCTGTTTCCCTTTTCTCCCGTCAGGATCAGGCCGGTGGCTTCCGTCCGTTCCAGGACCCGGATGCCCAGCCGCTTCATTTCCTTCGCCAGGGCGGGCTTGAAGGTGGAGCCCCAGACCCGGATAGTAAATTTGTTCTTATAATCATAGGCAAACATCAGCTTGCTCTTCTCATCCCGGAACCTGGCCCCTGCAAATTCATCTTCCGTATCCCGGATCTTCCCGCCGAATGCCTCCAGATCCAGAAGCCGGTCATATCCTTCCCGGCACTCGATATAATGGGCGATCCCATTGCTGTACCCGTCCTGCTCCCGGACATAAGCCCCGGCGATCTCCTCCGGAGTGACACCGGAGCAGGGATTGGTGCAGGCCGATTCCCAATGGTCAAAACCGGTTCCGGCGGCTCCGCTTTTCTCCACCGCCCCCTTTTCCACCAGGGTCACCGACTGCCCCTTCCTGGCCGCCGCAATGGCCGCAAAGCAGCCGGACAGGCCGCCGCCCAGGACCAGCACGTCGCTGTCGATGGTCTCCTCCTGGTCCATTTCATTTTGATAAGGCCATTTATATTCTACTTTACTCATTCAAACTCTCCTGAATCTCAAAAATTCATTTTGATCAAACCCCTGTTTTGCGCCTTCACGGCTTCTGCCGCAGCCCGTATTTGATCAGTCCTCCCCGAAAGCCCTTACGGCTCTTCCATTTCTCAGATCTCATGCGCCCCGCGGCATGCCGCAAAATGTCCTTCTCCTGCTTCCTTCAGCGGGATCTCTCCCTGCCTGCAGGCATCCACGACATAGGGGCAGCGCGCCGCAAAACGGCAGCCGGGCGCAGGATTCACCGGGCTGGTAACCTCGCCCTGCAGAAGCTCTCTCTCTCCTTATGGCAGGATTCCACACTGGGAATCGGGATTGCCGCAAGCAGCGCCTTCGTATAGGGATGCGCCGGATTAGAGAACATTTCCTTTGCTTCCGCACGCTCCACACATTTTCCAAGGTACATAACCATGATCTCATCCGAAATATGCCGCACGGCGGAAAGGTCGTGGGTGATGAATACATAGGTCAGCCCCATTTCTTCCTGGAGATCCATCAGAAGATTGAGGATCTGGGCCTGGATCGACACGTCCAGCGCCGAAACCGGCTCATCGCATACCACAAATTCCGGCTCCAGAATGAGCGCCCTCGCGATCCCGATCCGCTGTCTCCTTCCTCCGTCCAGCTCATGGGGATAGGCTGACGCCAGGCGGCTTGCAAGCCCGACCGTATCCATCATACGGCTCACCTTTTCGTCCACCTCCGCCCTGGATCCGCAGGTTTTGTTCACCAGCAGCGGTTCGGCGATCAGCTGGCGTACATTCATACGCCCGTTCAGGCTGGCGTAAGGGTCCTGGAAGATCATCTGGATCTTCGGCCGGATCTTCTTCATTTCCTTTTTCCCCAGCTTGGAAAGCTCCGTGCCCTTGAACAAGATCTCCCCGTCCGTCAGGGGATCCAGACAGAGAAGGGTCCGGCCAAGGGTGGATTTCCCGCAGCCGGATTCCCCCACGATCCCAAGGGTCTTGCCTTTTGCTATGGAAAAGCTCACATCATCCACCGCATGAAGCATCCCCGCCGGCGTCCGGAAATATTTTTTCAGATGGTTCACCTCTATCAGATTTGATTCCATGATTCACCTCCTCACTGCCCCGCAAGATGGCAGCGGATCTGATGTCCTTCCTGCTCCCATACCGGCGGCGCCTCCTGCCGGCACTTCTGTGTACAGCGTCCGCACCGGGGCGCAAACCAGCACCCTTGCGGTTTTTCCGTGGGATCCGGCATCAGCCCTTCGATGGGCTTCAGCCTTTTGCTGTCCCCGGTCAGGCTGGGCAGGGAACGGAACAGTCCTTCCGTATACGGATGGTGCGTCTCTCCTGTAAAGATATCCCGCAGGCTGCCGTATTCCACGATCTCTCCGGCGTACATAATAGCCACCTTGTCGCAGGTCTCCGCCACCACGCCCAGGTCATGGGTGATCATGATGACGGAGGTCTTGTATTTCCTCTGCAGGTTGCAGATAATGGTCAAGATCTGGGCCTGAATGGTCACATCCAGGGCGGTGGTAGGCTCATCCGCGATCAGCAGATCCGGGTTGCAGATCAGCGCGATCGCGATCACCACCCGCTGACGCATACCGCCCGAAAACTGGTAGGGGTATTCTACCTTCCGTTCCTTCGGAATCCCTACCAGCTCCAGAGTTTCCTCCACCTTTTCCTCAATCTGTGCCTGGGACAGATTGTCCTCATTGTGGAGATATATCGCCTCTCCGATCTGCTTCCCGATGGGCAGCACCGGATTCAGCGCGGTCATGGGATCCTGGAAGATCATGGAGATCTTGCTCCCCCTGACCTTCAGCATATCTTGTTCGTTCAGCTTTAGAAGGTTCCGGTCCTGAAACCGGACCTCCCCATTTGTGACCCGTGCCGTCCGTTCCGGCAAAAGTCCCAGGATCCCAAGGGCGGTAGTTGTCTTTCCCGCCCCCGTCTCTCCTACCAGTCCCAATGTCTCACCGGCATCCAGCGAAAAGCTGATCCCATTGACCGCATACACCGTCTCCAGATCCGTTTCATATTGAATGGCAAGATTTTTCACATCTAACACTGTCTTTTTCATTGCTGTTCTCCTTCATCAAGAAAGCGCATAGGGATTTCAGTCCTTCAGCTTTGGATCCAGCGCGTCGGTCAGTCCGTCTCCCACCAGGTTAAAGGACAGGGAGCTTAAAATAATAAACAGCCCCGGAAACACCAGCAGGTAGGGCGAGGTAAAGATATAGGTCTGCGCCGCGGACAAAAGCGCCCCCCATTCCGGAGACGGCGGCTGAATGCCCATACCGATGAAGCTTAAGCCTGCCGCGGACAGGATCATATCGGAGATCGCCATCGTCGTATTGACAATGATGGGCCCCATGGCGTTGGGCAGCACATACCGGAAAATGATCCTGGCGTTGGATGCCCCGTAGGACCGGGCCACCTCCACATAGTCCTGCTCCGCCACCGTCAGCACCACCGACCGGATGAGCCGGACATTGCCCGGAATGCAGGAAATGGTAATGGCAACAATCAGATTGCGCACACTGGTACCAAGCGCGGCTACTACAGCCAGGGACAAAAGGATCGGCGGAACGCACATGAACACATCCACGATCCGGCAGATCACGTTGTCCACCATGCCTCCGAAATATCCGGCGCTGGCCCCCAGTACCGCGCCTGCGGCCAGCGCCATCAGGCTGGTTGCCACGCCGATAAACAGGGAATACCTGGAGCCGTGCACCACCCTGGCAAAGAGATCTCTGCCAAATTCATCGGTGCCGAAGAAATGCGCCGCCGAGGGTCCCTGCAGACGGTCCGCCCCGACCTGCTCCACACATCTGGCGTAAGGTACGATCAGGTCAGCAAACAATGCCATGCCCACCAAAAGTACCAGGATGAGCAGCCCTGCAACGGCGGATTTATTTTTCCGAAAGCGGCGCCAGAATTCCGCAAACTGTTCTCTTGTTCTGGAATGACTGTTATTCACGGCGCTTCCCTCCATTCTGATATTTTGCCTTGATCCTGGGATCGATAAAGGCATACAGCACGTCCACGATCAGAATGATGAGGCTGAACAGGACCGCCAGAAATAACGTCGCTCCCATCACCACCGGAATATCCTTCTGCCGGATTGCCGTGGTGATCAGCGTCCCCATGCCCGGCATGGCAAATACGGTCTCTGCGATAATCGCTCCTCCTAAGGACGCGCCGAAGCTGGTTCCCAGGGTGGTGACTACCGGAAGCAGCGCGTTTCTCAGGGCGTGCTTCCAGATGATCCGCTTCTGGGAGGCCCCCTTCGCCCGGGCCGTGCGGATGTATTCCTGGCGCACGGTCTCCAGCATGGCGGAACGGGTCAGACGCAGAAGCCCTGCCGCCGAGGTCATGCAGACCGTGATGGACGGCAGGATAAACGCTTTCAGGCTGCCCGCCCCGTAGGACGGCAGAATCCCTAACTTCATGGAAAACAGAAGCATCAGCATCAGCCCCAGCCAGAAGCCCGGGATCGAAGCAAAGATCAGGGCCACCACCACCAGCGTCTGGTCCAGCGCCGTGTACTGCCTGACCGCGGACAGGATACCGAGGGAGATCCCGATTACCGAAGCCGCGGACATGGAGATCAGTGTCAGCAGAAATGTATTCGGAAAACGTGCCATAATGTCATGGATGACCGGCTGCCTGCTCTGGTAGGAATTGCCCAGGTCAAAGTGCAGTACCACATCGCCGATATAATTGAAAAACCGGATAAAAAATGGTTTGTCATAGCCAAATTCCGCATTCAGCGCGGCAATATCCTCCGGCTTCGCCGTGATCCCCAGGATGATCGAGCCCGGATCCCCCGGTGTCAACGAGAGGATGGTAAACACAAGAAATGCCACTCCCAGAAGAACAGGGATCATGTATAACAGGCGTTTGGCAACATATTTATACATAGAATGAACAGCCTCCTTATTTCCAGCTGAAATTGTAGATTGAGTAAATCCCTTCATACGGGAATTCCTGGCAGTCCAGGCCGCTGTTGTGGGCATAGAGCGTCAGCGGATTGCACAGAACCGCATAGATCGCTTCGTCCTGCGCCTTGGTCAGGATCTGGTCAAAAATCTCCGCCCTTGCGTCTGTGTCCGCCTCGGTCCGCGCCTGTGAAAACAGGCTGTCCATCTCCTCATCAGAGTACCGAGCATTGTTCGCCGTGCCGATGTAGTCCGTGGTAAATGCCATTTCCAGCTGCTGGGAATCTCCGTCCAGAGTCATTTCCAGAGCCGTGATGTCGTAGTTTCCGCTGGTCAGGTCATCGATGTACGCATTAAATTCTTTGACGTCAATGGTCACGTCCAGTCCCACTGCTTTCAGATCGTTCTGGATCACCGTCGCGATGTTGGAATATTTTTCCGCAACCAGGATCGTCCCCAGGTCATAAGGCGATGTGATGCCCGCTTCCTTCAAAAGCTTCTTCGCCTGCTCCGGGTCGTATGTATACTGGGGCTGGTCCTCGGAATATCCGAACCGGTCTTTGGAGCAGATGTTGGAATTGACCTCTGCCTCGTCATCATAGCAGACCGCAACTACATTTTCCCGGTTCACCGCGTAATTGATGGCCTGGCGCACCTTCACGTCATCGAAGGGAGCCTTTTCCGTATTCATGGACACATAGGTAAATCCGGAATTGCCCACCTCTTCCACCTGGATCGCGTCATCGCCTGAGAGCTGCGCAATGGTGGAGGATTCAATAGTGGCAAAATCAATCTCCCCGGTCTTCAGCGCAACGGCTGTGGTAGACTGATCCGGGATCACCTCAAAGGTCACGTTCTTGATCGCCGCCTCGCCTCTGAAATAACCGTCATAGGCTTCCAGAGTCACCTTGCTGCCCTTTTCTCTTCCTACATATTTATAAGGTCCGCTTCCCATCGGCTGATTTACAAAGTCATCCTCCGACTTCTCATAATACGCCTTCGAAGCAATGGATACCTGGCAGACTCCCAGCAGGAACGGAGAATAGGGCGCGTCCAGATGGCACACCACCGTTGTGTCGTCCGGCGTCTCCACACTCTCCAGGCCGATCACCTGGGCTCCCTGGTATTCCGAAGCCATATAAAGCTCCAGAGAAAACTTTACATCGGCGGAGGTCAGCGCCGTCCCGTCGTGGAAGGTCACGTCATCCCGCAGCTTGAACGTATAATCCATACCGTCCTCGCTGATCTCATAGTCCTCGGCAATCCTTGGCTCCGGATCGTGCGCTCCGTCCGGATTCATGAACATCAGCGGATCATAAATCTGGCTTAAAATGGTGTGCTCCACCGTGGTACTGAAATCCGACGGGTGAAGGATGTCCACGTCCACATCTGTGGCAATGGTAATGGAATCCTTCCCAGCGGAGTCTGCTCCCGCGTCCGCCCCTGTGCCGGAACCGCCGCCGGACTGTCCCTGAGACTGCCCGCCGGAGCCGCCGCATCCCACCATCGCCGCGGCCAGCACAGCCGCCAGCAGCATCACTGTTTTCTTTTTCATTTCATTCATCCTCCTCTTTTCCTACTGTGCTTCTCTTGGTCAAAACGGAAACTCATACTGTGAAAATGCGTTAATCAGATCAATGCCTGCTTCAATATCTTTTTTCGATACCACGGCGCTCTGGCTGTGGGGATATCTTGTCACCACAACGATACCGCCCGCTCGGACGCCCACCCCGGACAGGTTCATACTGGACGCGTCCGTGCCGCCCTTGTCAATGACCTCCCTCTGGCAGGGAATCTGGTGTTCTTCGCAGCATGCCAGCATCGCCTGTACCACATCCTCATCGCAGACCACCGACGGATCGCAGATCTTGATCCCGATCCCGCCGTCCACCTCGTTGCTTCCTTCCAGATCACAGGGATAATCATGGGCCGGGGAGATATCCACCGCAACCCCGATATCCGGCCGGATTCTTTCCGCTGCCGGCTTGGAACCTCTGCATCCAAGCTCTTCCTGTACGCAGAATACATAGTAAATGTCATTGGGCCCGCCCTGATGTTCCTTCAATGCCTGCAGAAGCTGGTAACAGCCGATCCGGTTGTCCAGGCTCTTGGAACAGATCCGGTCATTTTTCAGGGACAGATATTCCCCCATATATCCGCACGGATCTCCGATGTTCACGTACTGCAGCGCATCTTCCTTCGATATTGCGCCGATATCTATATACAGCTTTCCCGAGTTATTGGCCGCCTCTTCGATGGTTCCCTGACAGCTCACCACCCCGGTCATCCCGTTTCGGAACCGTACCCGGCTGTTGTAGGCAGATCCGGTCCAGTTCCAGCCCAGGCTGCAGACCCGAAGCCTCCCGTCCGATTCAATCTTCTTTACCATGAACCCGATCTCATCCATATGCGCGGCAAACATGATCCGTTTCCCCTTGCCGCCTGTGCCCTTTTTCCGCACGATCAGGTTCCCCACCGCGTCCTTGATGATCTCATCCGCATAAGGGGCCGCTTCCTTTTCAATAAAGGCGGCGACCTCCTTCTCATACCCGGAGACACCCCAGAGCTGGGTCAGTTGTTTTAACAGATTCTCATCCCTCAAATTGATGAACCTCCTTTTTTCTTAACTTCCGATTTTATGGCATTCTGCTATGATACTTTTTCACATTAAAGCCTTGCATTGTTAAAGTTTATCATTTCCAGAGTATTTTTGCAATATGTATTTTGCAAAATGCAAAATTTTTAGTTACTATATCACAGTTTTTATCTGACTGGAATCAGTCACTTCACCCACATAAGCAAAAAAAATCAAGACGCGAAGCATCGGCAGACGGCTTTGCCGACTGTTTTTGCGCATGTGAGTGAAATGACTGTGAATAGTAACAACAATGCAGTAACATGATTTTTTCGTATTGACAATTTTATGATGTATTGTAATAATTGAAGTATAAAACTGCTGAACAGATCCTGACCGAAACAAAAACGCAGAAGGAAGTGTACTCTATGACTTTAAATAAATCCACTCTCTCCGAACAAATCTACCAGATTCTCCGCTCAGATATCCTGAGCCAGCGAATCCCTCTGGGGACGAGGCTGACCCTCAAAAATCTGAAGGAACAGTTCGGGGTCAGCTCCACTCCCATCCGTGAGGCGCTCACCCGGCTCACGGAAGAAGGGCTGGTCAATCATTATTCGAATATCGGGGTAACTGTGATCTCCCTGACGGAAAAAGACCTGACAGAGCTGTATCAGTTTATGGGGGATTTGGACCGTCTGGCGATCCTGTATTCCGCGGAGCACCCGGCCCAGGAGCAGATCTGCCGGGAGCTGGGAGGGGTACTCTCTGTTACAAATGCTATTGAATCGAAGGACGCCCTGCTGCCGGAGGATATCCCGGAATGGATCGAGCATTCCGACCGCTTTCATCTTATATTCTACGACTACTGCAGGAATCAGAGACTGGCCCTGGCAGCCGAAAAATTGAGAAGCCAGCTTACGATCTTTTCCAATGTTTATGAAACGGAGCCGCAGCCCCAGAGGCAGATCAACCAGATGCACTCCCGGATCTGGGACGCGTACCGGAGGAAGGCTTATGCCCAGGCCGGGGATCTGATGAAGCAGCATCTTGAGGATTCCTTGATTTACGCAAAGCAATGCTTGGTGAACTGATTGCATGACACCGCATCTTTCTCGGCCGGATGCCTTGCAGCAGGGCGCAAGGCACCGTGAGCAGTAACGAAAATATTTCCAACTGTACGGTTGGATGCTCTAAAGAGCCTCCAACCTACTCATCCATTCATACATCATCGAAATCCTAATTGAACAATCAGTCCCCTTTTTTATACTTCAAGCCCCTGCTCCTGTTCATATTGAAAACATGCCTCGCGCACCCATTGGCTGGCAGAAGCCGGATTGTCCGCAAAGGATGTCAGCGCCGTCAGGAAAAATGCCATTTCCTGTTGATTCTTTCCCCACGCCTCTTCGAGAAAGGATAAGGCCGCCTCCAGCATAGACTTTACCTGGGCGTTCTGCTTCTCATGCTGCCTGACCTCCCGGCCGAACTGCTTCTTTATCTTATCAAGATCCTTATGCGGCGCTCCTGTATCCGGATTTTTTTTATACTCAGCCAGCGTCCGTATGGCCGCAAGGTACTCTTCCCTCTCTCTTGCCGTTATACTGTTGGCCGCGGCGCGTTCCCGAAGCCGCTCCCGAAGCCGGTCCGTCTGTTCCTGCAGCAGCAGGGATACCGGAAGTCGGTCCTCTTTGACTCCTTTTTTCATACTGCCAAGCGCCCTCTCCACCATCTGCAGGCTGCTCTCCCGGCTGGCTGACTTTCGAAATCCTTCCCCCAACATTTCCAGGATCAGGCCCAGGATAGAATACCGCTCATCCCTCTCCGCCCTCTGCGACTTTTCGATCAGCTCCTGACCTGCCTTGCCCGACAGAATATCCGCAATCCGGTAATCTGCTTTGCATTTCCGATATAGGCCATAGGAAATCCCGAATTCCTCTGCGATCTCCTCATCTGTAATATACTGTCCGGTCAGCCTCCCGGTGATCTCAAACCCCTTCTCCTCATACAGCCGCGTCGCCGTCGATAAGTCCTCCCATCCCCGGGCCGTCACGTACCGCATCCCTTCCTCCATGGAACGGACGGAATAAAACCACTGCGGATGCGTCTCCAGAAACATGATTACAGCGGCATGGATGCCCTGCTGAAAAGCGTATTGCTTCCAAATCGAAATGTCTTCCGTAATATCCATCCGTTTCAGACGGTCCATGACGGCCATGTCAAATTCTTTTACCGATCTGCTGTACTCCGGCCGGCTGCCTGCCGTGACCACGACCCAGCCCTCCGGCACCTGCCGATTGCCCAGGGTCTTGTACCGCAGGAACTGGCGTACCGCCGGCTCCAGCGCCTCCGGGGCGCAGTTGATCTCATCCAAAAAAAGAATCCCTTCCTTTTTTCCGGAATCCTCCATCACACGATATACAGCGGCAATGATCTCACTTATCGTGTATTCGGAAACACAGATCTGCGTCCCGTCATGATCCCGGGCTTTGATCACAGGACGTCCCTGCGCGCTCTGCCGCGTATGGTGGCGCATGGAACCGGAAACAAGAGCGAGATCCAGCTCCGACGCGATCTGCTGTATGACCGCGGTCTTTCCGATCCCGGGGGCGCCTGTCATAAAGATGGGGCGCTGCCTGGAGACAGGAATCGTATACTCTCCAAATTCATTTTTATCCAGATACATCTCAACCGTTCTTATAATCTCACCCTTCGCTTCTCTGATGTTCATGATTTGCCTCCTTACCATTGATTTGTTTTCGCACAGACAGAATCGCATCTGTTATGATTCGCCATGCCTTGTCCTTTCTGCAAGGCGTCCGGCCGGTAAAGCAGCGGCCTCAGTCCTCCCAAAGTGTTCTCCCCCGCCTTTCATATACTGTGCGGCAGATTGATCAGGCGCACAGTATGTATATCAATAAATATACTATATTATACTAAACAAACCAGTTGTTTTCAACCTTAAAATATAATAAACTATATTTATCAATATATAGAGGAACGGATATGGAGCATTATAATTTAGATCAGTATAATTTTGAAAAAATCGGAATGGAATTAAAGCGTTTGAGAACGGAGCATTCTTACACTCAGGAACAGATCGCGGGGGATCTGGGCTGCACGGTGTCCTTTGTCAGCAATATTGAAAACAACCGCGCAAAGCTGAACCTGCGCGTCCTGATGTATTATGCCAGGCTATGCAATGTCACGGTAGATTCTATTTTAAATGCGGGACAGGAGGAAGAAAAGCAGCAGGATATTTCCAGCGCCCGGGACGCCGAGGCGCTCAATATCCTGCATCAGTTCCCGCCTGAAAAGCAGGAGAAGATCATCCAGGTTTTGAAATATATCAAAGAGCAGTGTGTTTGACATTCTCGAAAATCAAAACTTGTTGACAGACAACACTAAAATTAGCCAAAAAGGGAGGCTATGTGTCACACTGGTGGCTCTTTCCTCTCTTTTATTTTCTATAAGGAGATACATATGCAAACTTACGCGGTTGAGGAAGCACGAAGGATTGCCATGAATTGTGCCAAGCAGTATGATAAAAATCTAAATAATCAAAAATATATAATCATGCTCCGCCGCAGTACTTCGTCAGAAGACATTCCTCACACTTTGGATTCCGCGCCGTACAGATGCTCCTGCCAAATGTGATGATCTGGATATTGTACAGGATCCAGTGGTCCTTCGGCAGTTCTTTCATCAAATCCTGCTCAATCTTTTCCGGTTCGGAATTTTTCGTCAGCCCGATTCGGTTGGAGATCCGCTTCACATGCGTGTCTACCACCACACTCGGGTCATGATAAATGTTTCCCCGGATCACATTTGCCGTCTTACGCCCTACTCCGGCCAGGGAGGTCAGATCCTCCAGGCTCCGCGGCACTTCCCCGCCGAACCGGTCCTGGAGCGCGCGCATACAGGCAATGATATTTTTTGCCTTGTTGTGATAAAAGCCCGTGGGCTTGATGTCCTGTTCCAGCTCTGCCAGGTCTGCCTTTGCAAATGCCTCCACGGAGGTGTATTTCCGGAACAAATCCTGTGTCACGATATTGACGCGCGCATCCGTACACTGGGCGCTCAGCATCGTAGCGATCAGAAGCTGCCAGGGTGTCTCATAATTCAGGTAGCAGACATACTCCGTGCCGTACTGTTGATCCAGAATTTCCAAAATTTCTTTCGTACGCTTTTTCATCTGGTGATCCTTTCTTATCTATATACCGTTATATGTTTTCGTTCGGATAGCGCAGTAAATGCGCTGTCCTGTGCTGAGTATACTCACGGCCGATGAAATCTGCCGTGAGTATCGCGCCAGTCGCAGCCACAAAGCGGCATACTTCCTTATGCGACTGTGCGCATCGCATTATACTGTGCGGCAGATTTATCTGACGCTCAGTGTAATTACTGCATTTCGCTCCATAACCTGCTCCCTGCTTCGGATTCCGCCTGTCGCTCCCATCCTTTCAATGCAGATGGAAGCCCCCGCATTTGCAAAGCTTCCGCATTCCGGCAGTGTCTTCCCGCGGCTCAGCGCATCCAGGAAACAGGCTGTAAAGGTATCCCCCGCGCCGGTCGTATCCAGACAGCGTGCATGGGGATAGGCCGGGATCCAATACCGCTCTGCTTTTGTTTTGATAAAGCTACCCCTCGCCCCGGCCTTCAGAACGACACATCCCACCCCATATGCGAGAAATGCGTCCGCGATCTCATCCTCGTCATATAAGCCGGTCAGAAGGCTTGCCTCCTCATAATTGGGGAAAATATAGTCCAGCAGCGGCAGGCTGCTTTTCATGTCTTCCAATGTCTCGCCGTTCTTCCGTTTGGTCATGTCTGCGCAGAGGATCAGGCCATTTGCCTTTGCCCTGGAAAATAATCCGGCCAGGGCAGCGTCATCGAATGCCGGAAAGACAAAGATGCTGGCAAAGCAAAGATATCGTCCTCCCGCCAGAGCCTCATCGGAGATATCCGCCGGATCGAGCTTCCGCAGGCTTCCATTCCGGGACGTAATAAAATGCCGTTCCCCGGAAGCATCCACCAGAACAAGGTTCACTCCTGTTTCCAGAGAAGCTTCCTCCTGCAAAAAAGACGTATCCATCCCGGCATTCCTGCAAAACGCCTGGATATAATTTCCGGCGTAATCTGTGCCGATCTTGCTGACAAGCCGGACAGAGGCGCCGAGCGCGGCAAGCACCGCGGCCTCATTCAGAGCGTCTCCTCCGGTATGCATGGCTGTATGATCGGCAGACACTGAACCGGTCTCAAATACGTCTGCCGAAACCGGCTGCGCGAGCACATCCAGGATGGACGCGCCTATGATAATGAAATCCGTTTTCTGAATCATGGTATTGTTCTCCCCGTTTCCATGCCTAAGATGAAATTATTCGTTTGTTTCCTTCATCCACCTTGCAGGCCAAAATATCCGCTGATTTGCAGCCTTGCTTTAAAGTAACCGGACTTCTGTACTCATGCGCAAATATACCGTATTGACCGGGGTACAGATCGTATATCCGCTTTACCAGTTCATAGCTTTCATTATCTCCATGTAGTTCTTTAAAATGAACGATTGTAGATCGATGGATTTTGTATAAAATATTTTTCTGACAGGGTTCGGCGGAATCCTTAAAATTAAGGTTTATCATTCTGTAATAGTTCTCCTATTTTTAATGCTTCATTATACAGATGCAGCGCGGAATCGGTAAATAAATCAAATTGAAATCCTGTTGTCGGATCACCGATTATCTCCTTGACCATACTTTTTCCGGCGGATTGATTTATGAATTCATAAACAAACACTTTTCTGGGGTCTATTAAGTCTTCATTTTCCAACCCCATTTTTTTATCCTGTCACTGTCTTTGTTTTGAGCAATATACTCTGATAAAATATACAGATTATTTACTTTGAACGCAAATGTATCACTATGCGTACTCAAAATCAATTTCATTCCCTTATTACTGAGTCTGTTCAAAAACTTCACAAACTCTAATTGTTTTTTTCCGTAACAGACATTTCCTGTAATTATTCCACCCCCAACGCAGCCAGTGCATCGCAAAGGCGCCGCCATTCCTCCAGCAGTTCTTCCCGTTTTTTTTGTCCTGCCCTAGTAATGCGGTAATATTTTCTTGTGGGGCCCTCAGAGGTCTCTCCCTCATACTGCTCCGTGCAGCCTTCCCTGCACAATCCCCGGAGCAGCGCATAAATGCCGCTCTCCTGTGTACCGGGAAAGCTCTCGTGAATCCGGCGCAGGATCTCATATCCGTACAGGTCCTCGACGGACAGGACATGCAGCAGGCACAGCTCGATCAAATCCTTTTTTAACATAGGGATACCCCCGCTCCGGCCAGGCCCGCAAGGCCGATGGCGCTTAAGCTGACGGCGCGGGAAACCCACCAGCCGGAGGTCGTCGAGCCAAGGTCCATACTGACCAGATTTGCAATGACCAAAACACATTCCACCAGGACCAGAAGTCCCATAATATACAGGGCGCGCCAGCGGCGGTCTGACATCCGGGCTTTTACCAAACCGAACAAGCCGGTCACTGCCACGGCAGTGCCGGAGATTCCCATGGTCCAATATGCAATCCTGCCGTACCATGCCGGCGGCAAAAGTTCCCAGATTCCCGTGATCAGCCCTGCCAGTACGGCAGCGGCGGCAGCCATGATCAGCAGCAGGACGGACAGCAATAGACAAAGCCCTTTGGGAAAAGGAGCTCTTGCTGTCTCTTTCCGTTGCGGCCGAAAACAGATCAGGGCAATCGCCGTCCCTGCGGCAAGCAGGATGGACATCAGCCCCAGCGGGTATTGGTTGAATCTTGCCCGCAGCAGCAGGTATTCGGGCAGCAGCAGGCAGAAAGCCATCAGGCCAAATGCCGCCAGCCAGCGGCGGTACACCTTCGGCTCTGTGAGAAGGCGGGTGGCTTCCAGCGGCTCACCCAAATCCTGTATCCATGCATCGTCATTTCCTGGCAGGCGCTCGGAAAACAGTGCTTCATAGTCTGCCAGCACTTCGTCTGCCTCCGGTTTCGGCAATCGCCACCGAACAAAATTCCTCTTTTTCATTTCCCTGATCCATAAATGCTTCCCAATCTGACACAGCCAGACGAACAGGCTGCATTCCTCCCGGAAGCTGTCAATATATTTTAACGCCTGGCAGAATACCTCCTGCGTGAGTTCCTCCGCAAGATCGTCCTTCTGGCACAGATAGAATATATTGTGTGTGACTTTAGGCGAAAGACAAAAGCAGAAACAGCAGCATAAGCACAACCGCATAACAAAACACAGGGGCGGCGGGAAGTATAAATGATCCCGCCGCCCCTTATCAGAATCCCTGTATCATTTTTTCAAACGCATGATATGCCCGCCATAAATAATTCATAAAAGTCATCTTCTCCGGCCAGCATCGGGGAATTTTCTCCGCCGCCGTTGGTGCTGCGCTTCATTGCGGCGTGAAATTCCTCTCCGGCACAGATCAGGTCCATCTCGTAGATTTCATATCCCAGCTCCCAGCATACCCCGCAAAATGCGGTAAGCGGCTCCTTTGCCTGCCTGGTATCCAAAAACCTGTTCCTGACCTCCGGGTCACGCAGCGCCTGATTCTGCAGTTCATCCAAAATCGTCACAACATCCATTCTCTCTGCCCCCGTTTTCTCAATTTTCCTCCTGCATATGTGTTACGTGTATACACATGAACGGTAAAATCTGCCACCCCGCCAAAGCATATTCCACAACACACGGATATATTTCGGTAAAGTTTCTCGCCCATAAGTATAATTTATTGTTTCACGAAAAGAAATACTTGTCAAGTGGAGTGCCAACCGCCATTGACATTTTTTTCCATTATCAAGTATAATAGGTATTGCGCTGAAGCGCAAGCAGGTCACCAATTTTCTACCGAAAATTGGTGACAAATTATAATAGATTGCAAGCACGGCACACAAAACGATAGTCACAGGACACATTCCTGATCAGGCATGCCCTGTAACAAATCGAAAACTACAAGCGTACAGCATGACAGCCTGCAGCAGAAATTCTATCCATCATGAGGTACATACAAATGAAAAAGAGCATACATCTGCTGAATCAATCTCTATCTGCAAAAATCAGGCGCACTTGTGAAGGAGATTTCTTTTGCTCCATGCTCCTGCATAGGAATCGGAAACGGATCCTGCAGACAACTGCCGCACTCCTCTTCACCGGCCTCCTGTCTGTTTTCGGATTGACGGCAGGCTCTCTGCGGAATGTTGCGGAGGCTGCGGTTCCGACTCCGAAATTCACAGAGCCTTCCGTTTCCTCCCAGGACTTTTCCTATATGGCGGCCACAGAAGCACAGGATTCTCATTCCGGCAAAGCTTTGGAAGGATCCTCTGCAGAATACGCCCTGTCGGCAATGTCGTCTTCTGCTGATTCCGAATCCATCTACGAGGATGGCAGCATGGCATGGACTCTGTCAGAGACAGCCGCGCCGGAAATGCAGACACCGGATCTGGATTTCCTGCTGTCCGTTGTCAGCAAAATTCCCGGCGGCGAGGAGTTCTCCTGTTCCCAAACGGAGCTCCTGTTCTCACCTCCGGCGGAAACAATCCGGGACATCCTCGATGCGTTTGAGGAAGAAGGCCGCAGGATCGGGTTTGTATTGCTGGATCTCCATTCCGGGAATTATGTCAGCTTTGATCCGGATTACAGCTTTTACAGCGCAAGCACCATGAAGGGGCCTTATGTCGCGGCGCTCAATAAATTCAGCCCGGAGGCGGTTGATGAATATACGGAATCTCTGATGGAAAATACGATCGGCTGGTCCAGCAATGAAGATTATGAAACTCTGCATTACTTATATGGAAATGATGTGATGTATGATATGACGGAATATACCTCCGTTTCCGATTCGATCGTTGATGATTACAACTGGTATCCTTACCTGACTCCAAAAGAGCTGACGCAGCTTTGGATCGGGACTTATTTTTACTTTTTTGAAGATACGAATGAAAATTCAAACTGGTGCCGAAGCCTTTACACCGACACCGCGGAATCCTTTATCGGATCGGCCCTGGGGGAGGGCCATACGGTGTATACAAAGGCCGGCTGGTATTCTGACTGGGAGGATATCGCCCGCAATGACGCCGGGATCATTCGGGCGGGCGGCCATGACTGGATCCTTACGATCATGTCGGATGCCTTTGAGTCCTATGACGAACTGGAAGCACTGGCCGCCGCACTGGATGAAGTCCGCAAGCTTATGCCTTACGGCGAACTGGAGATTGCGGAGGCCGCAGACTTTTCAAAACCATAATGCTGTACATAATCATGGCACCCTACGGTCAGACCGTCCGCTCCTTCACCTGGCTCCTCACGTCCAGCAGGCCGGATTTTAACAGCACCGGACGAAGTACGTTGTAGAGAAACGCCACAAGAATGGTCGATACCACCGCATTGACAAATGTGGTCGCCGTGCTCCATTTTGCCAGCACCTCCGCCATCTGCTGGGGCTGCCCCAGGACGTACTGCTTATAAAAATATCCCACCAGCGGGTCCGCGATCACATTAAATCCAAGCCCCGCCACCGAAGCGATCACGCTCCAGCGGAAAATGTATTTTTTATCCGTGCTTTCGTTGATCTTCGCCGCTCTGTGGGCCACCAGGCCGACGATCAGCCCGATGCAGAGCTTTAAGACAAAGGTCTTTGGCGCGCCCAAAATGTAGACTGGATCCATGATATCCGCAATCGTCATACCCACCGCGCCGGCCAGCCCGCCGTAAACTCCTCCCAGCAACAGCGCCGCCAGTACGCAGAAGGCATTCCCGATGTGAATAGACGTCGCATCGCCGCCCGGCATGGGGATCTTGATCTGCAGGAAGGTAAAGGATACGAAGCAGAGCGCCGCCATCAACGCAGTCTGAGCGAGTTTCAAAATGGTCTGATTTCTCTTTTCCATGATAGATAACCTCTTTTCTTCTTCATCTCGTAACTATTTATTTTTGAATTCTTTCCTATCCTATCACTATGGTGGCCACATGAAAATGACCATTTTTGTTATTTTTATACAGGCCAGTTCGGATCAATCCTCCTTCATCCCCTTAAGCAGGTCCAGGTCTGACTGCCGTACCTTGATATTGCTTTCGAACTTCTCGCCTTCCGGCGTTTCCACGGTGATCGCGATCACAGTCCCCTCCCGGATGCCTGCCGCCTCCACCGCCTTGATAAATGGCAGTACTTTGGGGTGTGTATCGTTAAACTGCTTCCATGCCATCTGCATTTTAAATAACTTTTTCGGATTCATGGCCATTGTTCTCTCCCCTTTCTGAAAAACATTGTGTCTGTTTAAAAACTGTCTAAAAAAAAGTGTCTATCCCGCGGCAGTTCTACAAGTCAAGATGTGTCACTTATTTTTCTGCAATTCCTTAGCGTCAGAGAAATCTGCCGGACAGCTTCGCGCCGCAAGCATCTCCCGCGCCAGCTCCTTCGCCCTGCAAAATTCCGCATCCTCCGGATTTACCTGCAGCACGTAATTGATTTTTCCCAGAAGCTGCCGCAGATAGCGCACGCAGGCTCCTTCCATTTCCCGGGAAATTTCCTTCGTCCCTTCCTCTCCCCTGCATCTCTGCAAATGAGATTCCACACCGAATTTGCCGCAGTAGTAAACCTCTGCCCGCAGCTTTCTCCGGTATTCACGGCTGACCTGGGGCTTTTCATTGACGACGATGCCTGTCACCGTCTGCCGCTGATGCGCCTTCTGCAGCCGGGTCTTTGTTTCATTCAGTTCAAATCCATACGCCGCCAGAAATCCCTGCGCCTTATTTTTGACCTCCCGCCTGTCAAATTCCCCGGAAAAGGTCATGTCGTCGCAGTATCTTGTATACCGGATTCCCCGCTCCTGGCACCACGCCCCCATATATTCGTCAAAGGGCCTCATGACCAGGTTGGAAATGGCCGGAGAGGTGGGCGCCCCCTGCGGCAGCGAATCCCGGCAGCAGCATAAGTTTGCCAGCATCGTGCGGATCGGGGGCGGATAATACACAGCTGGAAACGCATTTCGGTAAACCTGAAAATAGGTGATGCTGTCAAAAAAGTTCCGGATATCCAGCTTCAAGATCTCCTTTGCGCCCACATGGGGCTTTGCGTTTTCCGTAACGGCGGTTCCGGGCTTATATGCCGCGGCATAATCCGAAACCGGAAAATCCGCCAGTACATGGCGGAGGATATTTTTCTGGATCCGGCACAGCAGATGATCCGGAACCAGAAGCTTTCGCGTGCCTCCGCCCCTCTTTGGAACGGATGCCGGATGATAGTGCCGCTCCGGATGGTTGCTGACCGCATACAGGCAGGAAAAATATTTTTCCTCTTCGACGCGCACGCCGTCCAGAAGATGAAGGGAACGGAGTACGGCATGAACCTGCTCCGAAGTACAATATTTCCATAAGTCCTTACCCTTCATTCTCATGCACTTCCTTTCGAATGTGAAATTTTATCCACCTGCACAGTTGCAATCCAAAATCTCAGTTTTTTGCAACAAAACTGAGATTTTGGATTCGCAGCCGTACAGGTGGAATTTTATACTGAGCGCGGGAGAAATCTGCCATTCAGTATATTATCCCGCAGGAGCAATACAAAAAATGGATTCCATAGGATGCGCAGGTGTACCAAGGCTATGCCGGAAAAGCACACGGAAGTGTGCGGAAGTACATCGGAGCATCCGGAGGTCTTATGTCCCCGGTGCTCCATCCGGTGAAAGACAGAGGAACTGCCGCAGACAGATTTTCTGCATACGATGGTTCTGTATGAAAAAATACCGCAGGCATTTCCATATATGGTCTGTCCGGATGGAGCGCTGATGATTGTTTCCCGGACGGCGACTCGCCGCCCTGCCGTTTTGGAGCCGTACAAAAAACTCTGCGAACAGCACCTGATCCTTTCTTTCGGATAAAAACGGATATGCTATTGCTTCTGCAGGATAAGCTCTACGATTCACAGCGATTTCACATACCTGCTCGCAGAATCGTAAACCGAGCGCCAGATAAAGAGGCCGCTCCGTCTGACTATTTTAAGATCACCTTCCGGAAGTTCTTCTTTCCTTTTTTCAGGACCAGCCCCTCTCCGGAGAGCTTTTCCTTTCCGAATACGGCCTGGATGTCCGACACCTTCTCGCCGTCCACAGCCACGCCGCCCTGCTGTACGGCGCGCCTTGCCTCTGCCTTGGATGGCACCAGGCCGCTCTTTAACAGCATGGAAAGGATGTCGATGCCGCCCTCCGTCAGATCCTCCTCTGTCAGCTCCGCAGTGGGCATATCCGCCGCATTTCCCTGGCTGAACAGCGCCCTTGCGCTCTCCTGGGCGCGCTTCGCTTCCTCTTCTCCGTGAACCATATTGGTCAGCTCATACGCCAGGATCTCCTTGGCCTGGTTCAGCTGGCTTCCTTCCCATGCGTCCATCTCATCGATCTGCTCCAGCGGCAGGAAGGTCAGCATGCGGATACATTTCAGCACATCCGCGTCTCCTACATTTCTCCAGTACTGGTAAAAATCAAAGGGAGAGGTCTTCTCCGGATCCAGCCAGACCGCGCCGGACTGGGTCTTGCCCATCTTCTTGCCCTCAGAATTGAGCAGCAGTGTGATGGTCATGGCGCTGGCGTCCTTGCCCAGCTTCCGGCGGATCAGCTCGGTTCCCGCCAGCATATTGCTCCACTGGTCGTCCCCGCCGAACTGCAGGTTACAGCCGTATTTCTGGAACAACGCATAGAAATCATATGCCTGCATGATCATGTAGTTAAATTCCAGGAAGCTTAATCCTTTCTCCATTCTCTGTTTGTAGCATTCCGCCGTCAGCATGCGGTTCACGCTGAAATGCGCTCCTACCTCCCGCAGCACTTCAATATAATTCAGATCCAGCAGCCAGTCCGCGTTATTTACCATCATGGCCTTGCCTTCGGAAAAATCAATGAACCTGCTCATCTGCTTTTTAAAGCAGTCGCAGTTGTGCTGGATCGTCTCCTGTGTCATCATCTGGCGCATATCCGATCTTCCCGACGGATCCCCGATCATCCCCGTACCGCCGCCGATCAGCGCGATGGGACGGTTGCCCGCCATCTGCAGCCGCTTCATCAGGCACAGCGCCATGAAATGCCCCACATGCAGGCTGTCCGCCGTGGGGTCAAAGCCAATATAAAACGTGGCTTTTCCGTTGTTGATCAGATCTGAGATCAGTTCCTCGTCCGTTACCTGGGCGATCAGGCCCCTGGCTTTCAGTTCATCATAAAGCTTCATGATTATCCTTCTCCTTCTTCTGAAAATGCTTTGCCTGTACGGCTGCGATACGGAAAGACTGTCAGCTTTTCCGCATACGATCCAAAGAGGATCCAGCCGGTTTACAAGGCGAAAAAAGAGCCCTCCTATCCGAAAAGGACGAGGGCTCTTACGCTCGTGGTACCACCTTTATTCACAGGCAACTCCCATTGCCTGTCTCTGTGAGTCGATCTGACCGGGGTTCCGCGTCTGGCCTTGTAAAACTGCTTCCCTCAAAGCCTGCGTCAAATGGAATCCCTCTGCTTCCTTCCAAGCCTGCATGTAATGGAATCCCTCTGCTTCTTCAAAGCCTGCGTTAAATGGAATCCGCCTGCTTCTTCCTTACTCCTGTCCGGTTCAATCACTCCATGCGTTAACGTGCATCAATCCGTCACAGCCTACTTGCCCGGGCAAACGATACGGCGCCGTGGAACATGATCCAGAATCACTGTCCTATGTCCCATATTGCCGCGGCAAGCCCATGCTTTGGGTGTGAAGCTCTGGGATGTATTCGCATGGAACGGTATCACGCGCCTCTCACCAGCCGGCTGCTCTCTGTCTTCTCCCTGTTCCCGCTACTTGTTCCCTTCGTCGCTTTTCTCGTATCTGTGGTTCATATTAACCTAAGCCATATGGGTTTGTCAAGATATATTTTAAGAGTATCCGGTTCAGTAACAAGAAGCTTTTGGTATCAGGCACCGAGACTACACGAACGAAATATTCCCCTCTATTCCCGAATCTCCTCCACGATCCCCTCCCTCAGAACCGCCCTTCCGGACAGCAGGGTCACCCCCACGCAGATCCCGACATTCAGCAAAAGGATCCCTCCCAGGGCCGCTCCTGAGACAAATGCCCCCGGATGCAGATAGAGGTATACATGGACCAGAAAATAATATAAGATTTTTTGAACCACAAAGTAAATGACCAGAACCGTAACCCCCGAATAGATCCCGTAACAAAGTCCTTCCTTTGCCAGCATCCTTTTGAATCCCGCGTCCGTGATCCCCATGGCCCGCAGGATCCCGAACTCCCGCTTCCTTGCCGCCACCAGGTACTGCATGCTGTTCATGATGTGGAGCGGCTGCCATCCGGCAAATTTGAGACCAACGAACTGGTACTGGAACTGACAATCCTGGCCTATATCATCCCGCGAATGATCGGACAGGAAAGCATCGGCAGGAAGGGAACCAAGACAAAACATAAAGTCAGACGCAGGAGGCTGCGCACGGTAATCGGAAACATGATCATGATGGCAAGCCACGTTACAGAGCATGCCCGTCAGTTGTTGATAGGTCTTGGCCGAAGTAATATATGGCGGCATGCTTTTGCGGAGGTATATACAGCTTTCGCAGATTTCCAATTGTAAAATCGTCCTACCAGGTAACCATATGAAAAACCAAGGGGAAAGTATGCCATTTTTTAAGGTTTTCCAGTATTCCTAACTGTCATTTAGAGCCAAAATCAATCATCATTCATTAAAATACTGTCTTTGAAGGACAATTTATCAAGAGTAAGCCAATCAGATTTAGGATTGGCTTCATAAAAACAACCAATTTCACGGATTCAGGTTATACCTAACTTCTCGATAAACTGGAATTTACTTAACAATATGTGCTGTTATAATTGTATAACTATATGAATTGATAGTAATTTTGATATTTTCAACTTCGCAATACCAATTTTTACCCTGTTTGTATATATTACAATTTTTATCCAACACCTTATTTTTGCAATACTCAACAACATCTACTGTATCTATTTTTAGGTTTCTTCTAATTCTATCAACTCCCATTTCAGTTGTATGAATTTTGTCAATATTATCAAGTAATATCTTTTTATCTTCCATTCTTTCTTTTCCTCAAATTCCGATTGAACAAAATCGCTGCGCAATGGCCTGCCAGGGCTGTAGCGCAGTTTTTACGTCCCTCTAAATAAAAGCAGTGGAAAAATCTTCCGCAATACGGTATTGTTAAGTTACCACACAAAACAATCAAATACGGAGACCTCCACTGCCTATGAATACAATAACATTTTTTGGTGTCTTCCGCAACCGGAATTATGATGCCAATGCACCTCCCCGGTAAGTAGACATCACTTTAAACACTTAATACTACTTATCATGGAGGTTTTTATGTACGAAGATATTTTTGAATCCATCCGCCAAGCTGCGGAAAAACACAACCTTAGGGAACGGACAATTCAACTGTATTGCAGTAATGTCAGCTATTTCCTGCGCTGCACCAATAAGCCTGTTACTGACCTCACGCTTGAGGATGCAGATGCCTTTCTTACCATGAAACGTCTGGCGGGCAGGTCCCCTGAAACTCATAACCACTATCGTTCCTCTATCAAGTTTCTCTACAGAAGAGTCCTGAAGATTACCTGGGATGACGAGGAAGTCCCTGCCATGAAGCGTGAGCGGAATCTTCCGACTGTGCTTACGCCACAGGAGATCAATGCCGTCATTGAAGCGACTGATAACCTCAAGCATAAGGCGATCATCGCTACCATGTATTCTTCCGGGCTGCGTGTATCTGAGGCTGTCCATTTGCACTATGATGATATTTCCCGTACTAACATGACCATCCATGTCCGGGAAACAAAAGGCCGCATCGACAGATATACGATTCTTTCCCAGAGGAATCTCGACCTGCTTACCGAATACTGGTTTCAGTGCGGCAGACCAAAGGGCATTCTCTTCCCGAGTTCATGGACTGGGGATTACCTCGATATTTCAAGCGTTAACCAGTTTTTCAAAGCAAGCGCTAAAAAGGCCGGCATAATACGCCGCGTGTCTTCCCACGCCTGCCGTCACAGTTTTGCCAGCCACTTATTCGAAAGCGGGGTGGATATCAAATATATCCAGTCACTTCTTGGCCATGTCGATCCCCGCTCTACAGATGTATATCTGCATGTAAGCAACAAAACGCTGCTTGGAATCCGCAGCCCTTTTGATGTTTCGGAAGGCGGTGGGTCATGAACGAAAACCGCACGGTACAGGATGTGTTTAACCGCTTTTATCCTGATTATGAAAAAAAACATGGGCAATGGAAGGAACTCACACTTTCCGGTGAGGAATTCATCAGGAGATTTCTGATGCATGTTCCTCCCAGGCGTTTTGTGCGGATCCGGCATTACGGCCTGCTTTCTTCCCGGAATAAAAACAGGAAGATTACACTATGCCGCAACCTGCTTGGCTGTAAGAAATACATTTCCAGACTTAAGGATCTTGATACGCCCGCTATGATCAAGCTGCTCTATAACAAGGATGTCTGCAAATGCTCATCCTGCGGAGGGAACATCATCCCTCTGCCATCTGGCAGGTATTACATAAGACCTGAGCCGCACTTATTATGTTGAATACCAGCAGCTGAATATTTTTAAAAATGCTTCCTATGGAGGCTTATTCGTGGTGCGCTGGAAATGATTTTAAAAAACTCTCTCTACATATGCACAGGTATCCAACATACTGTTTTGCAAAGAGCGTCAAAATTGAAAGCCCATATACAGCGGCTACCCGGATGCGCCTTTGTTCAACCAGGAAAAATCGAAACTGATGCAAACGAAAGGGCAGTTGCAAAAAAGCCAAGACTGCTTTTTCCAGCCTCGTTTCCTGATCTGTCAAGTCTGTCGCAATCCCACCGGATCACTTACCTCCCTTTTTCAGATCCCGGAAACAGGAAACAACCGGCGCGATCACACCGATGCAGGCCAGCCCCATGAGCAGCAGCCAGAATAGGAAGTCTGACCGGTCCCCGGTCTTCGGGGTATCCGGGATCTCCGGCTTCCTTTCATCCTTCATGGTCACCTTCTGAATCTCCCCGGTGTTCCGGACTTCAAACCGGATGTCCTCCGCTAACAGATACCCCTCCGGCGCACTCTCTTCATGGAGCGTATACTCCCCGGTCGGCAGCATTTCCATATAGTGGGGCTTGTCTTCAGAAACCCAGCTCTCCACCGCCTTCCCGTCCTTGTCATAGACCGTCAGCTTCGCTCCCGGCAGTTCCTTCCCGGCAATGTCTGTCTTTGAGATCTCTACCCTGGTCACGTCATCCTTCATCTCCACCTTCTGGACTTCGTTCGTATTTTCTACGGTAAATTCGATGGGGCTGGCGGTCACATACCCTTCCGCAGGCAGGGTCTCTGTCATCCGGTAGGTCTTTCCCACCTCCAGTTCCCGGATGATATGGGGTTCCTTCCCGGAAATCCATTCGTCCACCACAGTTCCGTCGGGATCTGTCACCTGCAGCTTCGCGCCTTCTACTTCGCTTCCGTCCGTCAGGGATACTTTGGAAAACTCCACTACGGTTGTCTCATTTTCAAAGCAGAGCACAAACGGTACGGCTGTCCTTCCCATATTTTCGGACGGGATGTCAAACTCCTGCACTTCCCCCATGGTGGTGAACCCGGGAGCCGCAGCGGTCTCTTTCACGTAATAAGAAAAGCCCACCGGCAGGTCTGCCGTAAATGTCAGCTTCCCTTCGGCATCCGCAGCTTTTTCCTCAATGACGGTATCCGCCTCCAGGAGCACGTCTCCCCCGGCATTGGTGATATCCTCCCCTGCGCACAGGGAGAATACTGTCCCCGGCACCGCACGGTCAGAATCCTTTTCTGTTTTCAACACCTGGATCTCCACCTTCTGGCGCTGGTTCTGCCAGTCCGTGGAAAATATCACCACCGGGGTATCCTGGTCCCGGTAGGTCAAGTCCACCTCCCGGATTTCCCCATCTAAGAGATAACCCTGGGCGGTTTCTAAGACAGCTTTCCCATCCTCTCCTGTGGCTGCTTCCCCCAGCAGGGTATCTGCCTTTACGATGGTTTCTCCACTTCTTATAATGTCAGCTTTTGTATACAGGCCAAATACAGCTCCTTGGATCACGCCTCCGCTGCGGGCATCTTTCTTTACAACGGAGATCTCCGCTTTCTGCAGCTCATTTTCAAACTCTGCGGTCTGCTCCACCACCGGCGTATCCTGATCCTCATAAGCCAGGGTGATGGTCTGTGCCGTTTCATTTAACACAAATCCCTCCGGCGCTTTTGTCTCCACGATCCGGTAGGTTCCAAGGGGCAGGTCTGACAGGGAGGCCTTCCCTTCCCCGTCTGTGGTCAGGGTTGTGACCAGTTCTCCGGCCGCATACTCCCGGATCCGGTTCCCTTGCGCGTCCTTCTGGCCATCCGCCGTGTAGATATCCTCCGCAGCAGAAACTTCAAATTCCGCGCCTGCCAGGTTCTCTCTTTCATAGATAAAATCCTGGTCATAGCCTTTTAAGGCCTCGCCTTTTTTGACGAGATTCAGCTTTCCCTTGGCCGGATGGTCCTCACAGACGACTTCGATGATCACATCCCCCGATGCCGAATCCATCTGGTAGGGCGTACCGCAGTCTACGGACACCTCATAGGTCTGGTCATTCCGCAGATAGCCCTGGGGGGCTGTCACCTCTTCGATCCGGTAGTTTCCGATCTTTAAACTCTGGGGCAGCACCAGGGATCCGTGCTCATCCGTAAAAAAGGACTGATGGGTCATCACAGTGGGATAGGTGGTCACCTGCTCCACATAAGCCTCCCGGTCCAGGTCATAGATCTTGAACTCCGCATTTTTCACTAAGACGGGTTTCTTCGTCTCGTCATCCTTCTTCACGATCCGCAGCCTTGCTTCGAATTCCTCATCCAAAAGCACCCGCCAGGCCTGGGGCGTATCAGGATGGTTCTCTGTGATGTGGACCAAAAAGTCCCTGACTGGCTTATAGTTCTGGGGCACCGTGGTCTCCCGCACAAGGTACGTGCCGAAGGGCAACGGGATGCTGCAGGCATAGCCGTTTTCATCGGTAAAGATCTCGGTCTCCCCGTTGGCTCCAAGCACCACCGGGGCTGCGGATTCCAGATCATATCCCCCGCCTTCCTTCACGTCCAGGGAAGAAACCAGGTAAGCCGTAAATCCTGCCCCTGCCAGCAGGACTGCGTCTGTTTCCCCGCTATTTGCTGCTTTCACGATCTGGAAGGGCTGTTTGATCACCTGGTCCGAGGAGGTACAGTCCCTCTCAATGACAGCGGAAAGCTCCCCTTCGTAGCTGCAGACCAGATCATACTCGGTTTCATCGGTCAGGTAACCGGCTGGCGGGGTGATCTCCTTTACGAAATATTCTCCCAGATACAGGCCGTCTATCTCTGCTTTTCCCTCTTCATCCGTGGTCAGCGTTGCTACCTGTTCCCCAACTGGATAAAGGACTCCGGTCTTTGCGTCCGGATGAAGGATGTCCTTCCTTGCATACAGCCCATAGACCGCATGCTCCAGCGAAGCGTCTCCCTGGGGTATACTTTCGCCTGTTTCTTTGTCCACTTTCACGAGGCGGATCGTTGCACTGGCCCGTTCATTGGTAAATGTATGGGCAAAGGAGACCTTCGCCTCACTGCCGTTTGCTGCTTCAAACCGGAAGGCGTATGTATCCTCCTCATTCTTCAAATAGTTCGGCGGGGCCTGGATCTCCTTCACATAATAGTTATAGTCGATAGGCAGGTCAGCAGAAAAGACAGCGCTTCCATCCGCTCTGGTGGTCACCCGATCCAGCAGCGTATCCTTGTCTGCAACCGGATTTCCGTCTGCATTCTTGATGCTTTCCGATGCGTATAATCCAAACACACCTCCGGCCAGGCCGTTCATCGTATCCTGATCCTTCTTTACGATGCTCACCTCCGCTTTCTGACGGTCATTGTGGAATGTGGCAGTGGAAAAGGCCGCTTCTGCCGTCTGCCCGGCATATGCGATCACGACCTCCTTTGTTTCCTTTGCATTGTAAAATCCTTTCGGGGCCTGAACCTCCGTTACCCGGTAGGTTCCCAGGTGCAGGTTCTTTACCGTGACGGAACCATCCGCTCCGGTCTCCAGGTTCTCTGCCACCAGCTGTCCGGATTTGAATACTACCGTTCCGGAAGGTGTCACGATATCCCTCGCCGCATAGACGTTAAATACAGCTCCTTTTTGCTTCCGGTTCCCATACTGGAACGTGAACCCGTTTTCATGGGGAACGGCTCCGGTCAGGACTTCCCCCTCTTTATAGATAGTCAGGTTTCCCAGCTGTTCGATATCCGGAACCGTAGTGGAAACGGTCTGGTTTGTCTTGAGTGCCACCCGGTAGGCGGTGGCATTGTACCGATATCCGGAAGGCGCGGTGATCTCTTTCAGATAGACCGTATCCTGGGTCTTTGCGATCTCCACTTCGGATTCCCCATTCCGGTTGGTGGCAGGCATCGTCGCGATCAGATTCCGGCAGGCTTCCTCCTGATAGATTCCAAACACCGCCCCGGCCAGTCTGGCGTTGGAAGCCGAGTCTACCTTGACCACCTTCACCCTGGCAAGATCCATCCACTGTACGGAAAAGCGGACGGAATTCCCGCTCTCTTCCTCATAATAGCTTCCGATATCCTGGTTGGCGTCCCCGGTGGATACTACCAGGGCTTTCCAGATGGTCCGCAGGCTCCCCCGCATTTCCCCGGTATCCCAGGTGCCGCTGACGCTCATGGGAGCGGTGAAATAGAAGCTGGTTCCGCCGGAGATCCGGACGTTTCCGCCGGTCTGTGTTTCTCTGCTATCCTCGTTATGGAACGTCACGTTTTCCGGGATTTTTAGGGTAATACTGTTTCTGGAATCCCCTTCCAGCCAGATGCTTTCTGTCCGCTGTTCCGAGCCGTTGCCGGTTACTTTCAATGCGGTTTCGGACAGGCTGAGATAAGGGTCTGGGGGCGCTGGCTGTTCCGCCAGGTAATTGATCCATCCCAGCACCCCGCATTCCTGCAGGTCTTCCATGGTACAGCCCTCAAACCCATCGATGCCGCAGTAGAAGTAGCTGGCTGCGATGTGGGTGAACACGTATTTCAGTTCGCCCCCGAACTGGGGCATGAACTGGTCGGTCAGATCCCCGGCCCCGCCGTATCCATAGTACAGTGTTTTCTGCAGGTTGGGATTGCCCTCCAGAACCTGGGAGGCGTAGCTCCCTGTAGCCGGTGTGCCCTTGGCGGATTCCAGGCAGTATGCGATCCTTCCATTCACGGTGAACATGTTGGTGGAGTAGTTTCCCAGATTGGTGGGATAGAAGACCTGCGCGCCTGTCACCAGGGAAGCGCTTCCCGAGGCAGCCCTGGCCCTTCTGGCTGCGGTCCTGGTATCCATGGAAAACAACAGCAGGCCGCCGTCCTCCGCGATCTGTTCTGCGTGCTCATGGGCATCCTCAGACTGCTCCATATCCTCTATGGCGGCTTCCATCTGTGCTTCCGTCATGGAGTCTGATGGGACGGATTCTGAGCCTTCAAGATCCGGATCCTCCGTGTCTGGGCCTGGTTCCCCATCTTCCCCTGAAGGTTTCGTGTGCTGTTCCCCAGTTTCATCTATGGAATCTGCCCCAGACTGAGATACATCCGGCTGTTCTTTTACAATAATATTCCGGCAGATATGGTAAGATGGATTTCCGCTCACAGGTTCCACAAAATATACTGCTCTGTATGAATCTGGCTGGTTCGTATCAAATTCCTGCCCGGACTGGTTCTTTGCTTCATGAAATCTCACCCTTACCTTCTCTTCCGGAATCTCTATGCTTGAAAAATCATGCTCTATATCAAAGCTGCTCCCGGCTTCGATTTCGTAATCTCCTGCCGTCACGATCTCATCCTCTGCCAGTTCTGACCGGACAGCTTCCAATGCCGGATACTCTGCTTCATAGGCTGCTGGCTCCGGATCTTCTGCCAAAGCGGAAGCTGGCTGGATCAGGGCCGACACAATCGTCACGACAGCCAGAAGGCCGGATATCCATCTTTTTGTTTTTCTATTCGTCAATCAATCTACCTCTCTTTCATCTCTTCACTTTTTTATGACACAGGAAACCCGCTATTGGCAGCTTTTCCTGCATCCTGTGAGACAATCCAGAAAAAAACGTCACTGGCGCGTTTTGCTGGATACTTCGCAATAATAAAAGCCACAGGCCTCTTTTTTAGAAGTCTGTGGCTTTCCATCACTTATTCTGCTTTTGTTCTTCTATTTCCATTTCATAACAGACAGCGTAAAATTTAAAAGGTTACTTACGCCGTAGGAATGGATTCTGCTTTTTTCTTCAGTTCCAGTACCGTTTTCAACGGAAGTTCTGTCTTTTCCGCAATTGTCTCCTCATCCAAGGTTCCAATCAGGTTTTGGGCAATTTTTAATTTTCCCTGTTCGAACCCTCTATTTACCAGTTTCCGTCCCAATTCTGTCACTCCAATCACCTCCGTCAATTCATCCATTTCAGCAGACTCTAAAAATTTATCCGCCATGATATACAATACTGCCTCAATCTTATCCAATTCCTCCTGCCCGATAGAGCCTGCACCCCGTGTGATCCGGTACGCTTCCTCCACCCTGTCCTTCAGGGGCATCTCCCCGCCCATCAGCAGGCAGAGCGTCAGCGGAACCAGATCCTCCTTCGTAAGTTTCCCGCCGCATTCCTGCTTCTCCTGAAGCTCCCTGATCACCTGATCCGCATTGCGGCTCTGCATTGTAATCGGGACGATGCGGTATGTATTCACGCCCTCCGTAAATTCCGCCATCGGCTTTTGGATCTTCCCGGAAAACAGCACATAAGTGGTGACCGGAACCTTATGCTGGTAGCTATACAGCGCCTCGTAGGCCCGGAACCTCTTTAAGCCCCCCAGCCCTTCGTTTGTGCTCTGGAACTCAAAATGCGCGCATGAGCCGTCCTCCATGTCAAAGTTAAAGTCTTCATGGAAGACCTTTACGTCCAGATGCACCAATTCCGTTGCCACAATACCCACGGCTTTCCCCTTGATCCCGAAATACGGGAGCAGCACATCCGAAAAATACCGGAAGGCCGTCTTTAAGGCCACGTCCTCATGCTGGATGGCAGCTGCCTGCGCTTCGGGCTCCACAGTTTCCGGAGCCTGTTTTAATTCTTCTATATCCATATCCTTTATCCTTTCCGTAAAACCATACAGGGAAACCTTCTTTACTATAACTATATCAAAAATCACCTTTGCAGACAATGCGGTTTTACTAAAAATATTTTGTTTGTTTTTTCTCTATGGCAGTTTTGAAAATCCCCCGGATAGCAGGAAAGAGATGACCTGATCGCGCTGCTTGCCTACATAGATAGGAACAACAAGCGGAAATAATAAGCCTACCTTGTCACTTGCCCGGTGAAGGTAGGCTTATATAATCTACTGGAGGTCAACCACTTTGTGGGCGGTTGTTATCTCATGGTTACTATAGCACATCCGGCAACAGGATTCAAGAGCTAAACTGACGTTTTTTCCGGAACGCGCTTGAAAAACGCCCCGCCGTATCCCCTCCAACTAACACACAGATTCCTCTCATCCATTACAAGCATCTACTAACGCTCCGTCTGCTGAGTTTGACACTTTGTCCTTCCCATAAATTACTGGTAGCCCTTATGGTTACTGGTATTTTTTTGTCAATATTTTACATTTTCTGCATGTGTTGTCTTACGTTATTTCGCGGTTTGTGGTATACTAAAAACAGGATGGAGATTCATATGTATTTGAAGGTAATTACAAAAAAGGGCGTTTCCAGACTCTATTTATACGAATCCTATTATAAAAATGGCAAAGCCAACCAACGCTGCATTGAAAGCCTTGGCCGTCTGGATGAACTTCAGAAGCAGTTCGTTGATCCGGTTTCTCATTTTAAGAAAATCACCCAGGAACGCACGGATGAAAAAAAGAACTCCAGAAAAACCATTGTTTCCATTGACCTTTCCTCTGCTATGGACATAAACGAGGACAGCCTTAAAAATGTCGGTTATTCGGTGCTCAAGACACTTTATAAGCAGTTGGAGCTTGATAAATTTTGGAAAAATATACGAAAAAAAACTTCCATTCAATATGACCTCGAAGCGGTTTTCCAGCTCCTTGTGTTCTCGTGTATCCTTTATCCAGGCTCCAAGATGGACACGTTTAACAAAAAAGACATTTATTTTGAAAAAATGGAAGGCTTCACTTTAAAAGATATCTACAAGGCACTGGACATCTTTGACAAATATGACACGCGGCTCCAGAAATGGATCTATGAACATTCCGCCCCCATCTGTGAAAGGGATATGTCCGTATCTTATTTCGATTGTACGAATTACTACTTTGATATAGGGCGGTCTGATATGGATACTTTCGATGATAACGGCAAGCCTGTTGATAAAAAAGGAAAGTCGGCAGAATTAAAGTACCGTAAGCGGGGCCCGGAAAAGAACCACCGTCCTGACTCCATTGTCGAAATGGGGCTGCTCATGGACAGGAACGGAATCCCCCTTGCTTTTGACCTGTTCCCTGGAAATGAATTGGAAAAAGTCCACATGCGCCCAATCATAAACCGGGTAAAAAATGAATTTCACAGCGGGCGTGTCATTTTTGTGGCTGACCGAGGGCTGAATACCTCAGACAATATCTATTATCTCAATGGCGATAACAAAGCAGACTATAATCCACGGGACGGATACGTATATGGGCAGTCCGTCCGCGGTGCGGATGCTGAATTTAAGGCCTGGGTTCTGGGAGGCGGATACAAAACAGAAAAGTTGAAGGATGATGACGGCAATGAAGTTACTTTTATCCATAAGTCACGTATTCATCCCAAAACGATCCAGGTAAACGTGACCATCCCAGGACAGAAAAAAAAGAAAAAGAAATCCGTCTCCTTTGACCAAAAGCAGATGGCTTATTATTCCGAAAAATACGCAAAAAAACAGAAACGCGACCGTGAGATTATGATCGCGAGGGCCAAAGATCTGATCTCCCATCCAAAGAAATATGGCAGAGTGACAGCCGCAGGCTCTGGGCTCTGGCGCGTATGTACAGAACATTGCATTTGACAAGTCTACCGGCGAGATTGTTGACGGAAGGGGATTAGTCCTGGATGAGGAGAAAATCGCAGAAGAAGAAAAATATGACGGATACTATTCCATTGTCACCAGTGAATTAAAAATGAGTGACCAAGAAATCAGAGAAACCTACAGAGGGCTGGCCCGGATTGAGGAGACTTTTAAAATATCCAAGACTGAGTTTGAATCAAGGCCTGTGTTTGTCTGGACAAATGCCCATATCGAAGGGCACTTTGCCACCTGCTTTACCGCGCTTGTACTGATCCGGCTTTTACAAACAAAACTCGGCGGAAAATATCCCATTGAGAAGACAATTGAGGCCTTAAGGAAATACAATTGTACACAGATTGATAATACGCTGTATCAGTTTGTTTATTATGATGAGATCCTTGAAGAATGTGGAAACATCTTCCACATGGAATTCAACAATAAGTACCGTTCTAGGGAGCAGATCCGAAGAATACTAAAATATTAAAAAAGTTTTTCTTTTTAGGAAATCCACCGAATATACCACATACAGACAAAACACGGGAAGCCTTGATTTTACTGGCTTCCCGTAATATTTAGTGTCAAACTTGAGTTCATATTAACCTAAGCCATATGGGTTTGTCAAGATATATTTTAAGCGTATCCGGTTCAGTAACAAGAAGCTTTTGGTATCAGGCACCGTCAGGTGCCAATTTTTTGTTATGGTCGCTCCGGATGATCATAGAGAGAAACAGATTCTAGACTTTCCGAGACTACACGAACGAAATATTCCCCTCTATTCCCGAATCTCCTCCACAATCCCTTCCCTCAGAACCGCCCTTCCGGACAGCAGGGTCACCCCCACGCAGATCCCGACATTCAGCAAAAGGATCCCTCCCAGGGCCGCCCCGGAGACAAATGCCCCCGGATGCAGATAGAGGTATACATGGATCATAAAATAATATAAGATTTTTTGAACCACAAAGTAAATGACCAGAACCGTAACCCCCGAATAGATCCCGTAGCACAGTCCTTCCTTGGCCAGCATCCTTTTGAATCCCGCGTCCGTGATCCCCATGGCCCGCAGGATCCCGAACTCCCGCTTCCTTGCCGCCACCAGGTACTGCATGCTGTTCATGATGTGGAGCAGGCTGATCCCCAGCAGCACCGCCGCGATCCCATAATAGAAGAACATTTTCTGGTAAAGGTACAGGTTCTGCTGCCGGATCTGTTCACTGTAGTCCTTCACCACACATCTGCTGATATTTTTTGCCAGCTTCCCAAGCTCCGGGGAAACCGCCTCCGCCCCGATTCCCGGATCCGCCGAAATGCTGATCGTCTGGTAGTCCTTCACCCCGAAGTTCTGCTCCATCTGCTCGTTGGTCATGATGATGTCGATGACGGTGGTGCCCTCGTCGCCGATATAAGTATTTACTTTGGCAAGCGGCCGGCTGACCACTGCCGCCACCGGCAGGGACGCACTCTGGTACCATCCGCTCTCCCCCTGGAAACGCAGAGCCTCCTGAGGAACCTCCGGGCTGCTGACCGTGGTCAGATCGACCGAGTCTCCGGGCGCCACGCATACGCCGTCATAATTTCCCTGGCCGTCCATCAGGGTTTTCAGAATCACGCTGTTCTCCTTGCGCATCTGGTCTGGACGGATCTCCCCTTCTAAGAGGTAGTCGTTCAGGCTCTCCAGCATGGCATCGTCATATCCGTAAATATTTACTTTCAGCGCGTAATCTTCCTCCCCAGTCCGTACAGCGAGTCCGTTATAGTTTTCCATCAGCTCCGGATCTGGCAGGAATCCCTCTATATCCGCGGTCTCCGCAAAATATTCCGGCCACAAAAATGTCCCGTCTTTCAGCGCAAGCTCTCCCAGGAGATACCGGACCGGATGAAATTCCCGGATCCCGGACAGATTTTGCATGGCTTGGACGGCACTCTCGGGGATCACGTCTGTCAGCTGGCCGGACTGGATGTAAACCTGGATATCCGAGCCCAGGCCGTCATCCGCCTTGAAGGTCAGTTCGTTGTGGATCTTTGTATTTTCCGTAACATAAAATGCGCCCAGGAAAATGATGCTTCCTATGGACAGCGACAGCAGGATCCCTACAAATGTCCCTTTTCGGGAAAGCATAAACTTCCGGGTCAGGATCCCGGTCAGGCTGCCCCGCCGGATGCTGTAGATCTTCGGATCACGGCGCTTCACCAGATCCCCGGTCAGTCTCTGCCGGATGGTTGTATTTCTCGTCCGGCAAATGAAGATGCCGCTGATCACCAGAAAGGCGGCAATGAGGCAGAGCGCCCCCGCAGCGCAGATACGCCAGCTGACCTGGTAAGCTCCCGCGTCCGGGAGGCCGGCCGCGCCGAACTCCTCTGCCGGGCTGCTGCCTCCCACATGCCGTGTCTGATCCTGCGGCAGAAAGATGCGGCCGATTTTCTGATAGATCAATCTGCCCGCCAGATTTCCAAGCAGGCACCCTGCCGGATATCCCGCCAGCCCGATGCTGCCCAGCTCACAGAACAGGATTCCAAATTGGCCCTTGTCGGTCATCCCCAGGGTCTGCATGGCACTGTACTGGGACATCCTGCGGATCACGGAGATCTGGAACAGGCTGTAGATCACAAACGCGCCGAAAAACGCGATCGCCAGGAGGATCACACATTCCGTCAATTGCCCTTCTTCATTGAGGGTCCCCCAGATATAGGGCAGTCCGGCTCCCGGGTTCTCCAGGCCGGTCCTGACCACTTCCCGGACGTTCACCGGCTCCAGTCCCCCTGTATATACGGCCAGACCATTATTCCTTTTGATGTCCGAGCCCGGAATGCCAAACTGCCTGGAAAACGCTTTCACCTGGTCATAGCCCTTCCGGCTTTCGTCAAATTTGAAATATACAAATGTACCGTTTGTCCCGTAATCCAGCGCGGAGCTTACGAAGACCTGCCGCACATCCCCCAGAAGCTCCGGCATTTTCTCCGGCATTTCCTCTACGATCCCGCACAGGGTAAAGACTTCTTTGTCCAGCACGACCCGGGTTCCCAGTTCCGTCGACACTCCCAGGTTCTGCAGGGTCTGGACATCCGCGGCGATCTCATGCTCCTGCCGGGGATAAACGCCCTCAATCATGTCCCGGCCCATCATCTCCAGATACCCGGAGTCCGCATACACAAGCTGGATGGAAAAAGGCTCCTCGATGGCCTTGCGGACCGTCTCCACTCCCGTCTTTTCCAGAGCATACCCTCTTCCCGAAGGGTCCTGTTCAAACTCTTCAAACCATTCCGAGTCCCCTCTGGTGCTGTAATGCCAGTCCCCGTATTGGGTCCTGGCGTTCTCACGGGTGGCATACCGCCCGCTTTCAAAGAGCCCGCCCATTCCGGTCAGGAGGGCCGTAGACAGAAGGATACCTGCCAGCAGCGTCAGGGTCTGCTTTTTGTAATACCGGAGATAAGAAAAGGAAATGTGAATGCTGTTTTTCATGATCACTCACCTTCCCTTTCGTTCAAGAGCCTTCCGTCCTCAATATGGAGGATCCGGTCGCAGCTCACAGCCAGGCTTTCATTGTGTGTGACCATCATCATCGTCTGGTTGTATTTTTTACAGCTGTTCTTTAACAGCCCCATCACCTCCACGGTGGTCCTGGAGTCCAGGTTCCCGGTGGGTTCGTCGGTAATCTGTACCCCATCCCCTTTATGCCTTGAAAATACAGGCTTTAACGGTATGCACATTTGTGTAATGTGTCACTTTTCCCAAAAGTCCCTAAAACTAC
>CAJSZT010000043.1:0-1725 GCA_910573785.1 Lachnospiraceae bacterium
TTTGTTACCATACCGCCTGCGGCGGCACAAATGATGACGAAAGCTTCGATTCCATATTTCCATATAGACTAAATGGGTGTATTCTTATTTTCAGAGACGCCAGCATACTACAGAGCACGTTGTAACGCCTGGAGATCCAGAGCCCGAAAATTTATCAGTTGCCGCCATCCTTCTTGCACAAATGATAGGCGCTTTTAAAGCCCGTATACTTATGAATAAACCCGTCCTTAAAGGGTTCCCGCAGGGATAGCAGTCACTGCGGCGTCTCTTTTTCAGCCCTTCCATTTCTGAAAGGAGGCCCCTATGGCATCAAAAAAACGCAATACACAAAAGAAACACATCCGGTCTGAGGGAACCTATTCTTCCGAAGAACTCAAATGCCTTACACTTGATGACGGCACCCGCGTCATCACATCTGCTGACGGTGATATCAAACGCCCGGTCTGCGCGGGCATTGATGTCCACAAGGAAATCCTCATGGCCGCCGTCTGCCGGACGGATCCCGAAACCCTGAAAGCAGTCTTTTACGTCAGACAGTTCCAGTCGACAAACAAGGATATCCGCAATATGGCGCAATGGTTCAAAGCCCATGGTGTACGAGATGTCTGCATGGAATCTACCGGCAAATATTGGATTCCTGTTTTCAATATCCTGGAGCAGTGCGGTCTCAAGCCCGTTCTGACACATCCGAAATACGTCAAACAGGCCAAAGGGCGGAAAACGGATTTCCGGGATGCCATCCATATCGCCAGCCTGTTCCGGATGGATCTTGTCGTGGCATCCTTCATCCCACCAGCGGACATCCGGGATTTGAGGGAACTGTGCCGCTACCGTCTGAAGCTTACTTACATGCGGACTTCCGAGAAAAACCGTTTCCAAAATTCCATGACTGTATCCAAGGTGAGGCTGGACTGCGTGTTCTCCGATCCCTTTGGAAAATCTGCATCTGCCATCATGGAATATCTGATCGAGACAGATCCGGACCAGGTCAGCGATGAGGAGATACTGAACCTGGTGGACCGTCGGGTTCAGGCATCCAACGAAGATATCCTTGAAAGCATCCACGGCTATGAATTCATAGGAGTCCAGCGCGACAAACTGAACATCATCCAGCTACATCTCGGGCAGCTGAATGAATGCATCCGGTTGATTGATGAAAAACTGGAATATTACCGTCAAAAATACTTCCGTATCATCCGCCATCTGGTAACGATGGTAGGTATCACGGACATATCCGCCCTGTATATCCTGGGTGAGATTGGGACAGACATGTCCGTTTGGAAGGATGATGCCGCTCTTTCCTGCTGGGCGGGTCTCTCTCCGGCAAATAATGCAAGCGCAGGGAAGAAGAAGTCCACAAGGACGGGGGACGGCGGGCATTATCTGAAGCCCCTGCTCGTCCAATGTGCGCTTGCGGCTGCAAAAAGCACGCGGAAAGATCCCTATTTCCATTGTAAATACGAAACGCTGAAAAAGCGCCGGGGCCACAAAAAAGCGATCATCGCTATCGCAAGAAAAATGCTTGTGGCCATTTACCATATGATCCGGGATGATGCAGATTTCCTTCCGGTGGATTATGAAGATACCATACAAAACACCAAGAAAACTAAAGGGCTGAATTTAAACAATGTCATCGCTTTCTTAAAAGAACAGGGCGCTGATGAAAGCACGATCCACCTGATTGAGACACAGTGCTGTGGCAAGGAGACAGAAACGACAGATACC
>CAJSZT010000043.1:1803-51661 GCA_910573785.1 Lachnospiraceae bacterium
GCAGCAAGTCACCTGTTGTCCAGGATGCAAAAGAAAAGCAATCCACTTCAGGAAGTGCAGATATATCCCAGCCAATACAGGAATCTGTAAATGGAAGTCCGGTACTTATCTCCGGCTCCCAACAGGGTCATGCCCTAAATTGTCATCCAAAAGATCCTGCGGTGGCAACTGCTACAGCCTAAACTGGATTGCTGTAGCTTATTGTATCATATCGTATCCCATTTAAAAAGCCCCTTTTCATGGGGAGGGGGATTTTATGCCCTTTTGCACTCTACAAGTCCTACAAAGCTTTCATACTTTGCGCAAAAATACCACCTCTCCTGCCACTGCAGCCGCTGTCCACTGCAGTGCTCCCGCAAATTCCTTCATCATCGGAATATCCGGTATCCTCTTCTCAGACCGGATCAAAACCTGGCACGCTGCTCCCAGCCTCTTCCCATATTCCGTCCAGAAATCAAAATCCGACCATTTTGCAGGAATCATATCTTCCGGAATCCGCACCATTTTAATCAGCAACAGGATCCCTCCTGCCAGCAGCAGATACAGCAGTGATCTCCAGATCCTTTTTTCTATCTTGTCGATCCGTTCCGCTCTCCTTCCGGCCATCCGTGACATTTTTGCACAGTAACGCATCAGGAATATCCACAAAATCCCGGGGACCAAAAAACAAAGCCCCTGCGAGATCCAGACAAGCACCCTGCTCCCCATCCGTTCCCAGCTGCCGCATAACTGCCGATACCCTTCTTCGGTTTTACCGATCTCTCCCGAGACACAGTTCACCGCCGCGCGGTCGAAGGCGCACGAGTCCTGTTCCCCGGCTTCATAGGCCAGAAATACCTCCTCGCTGTCTACTACGTCCAGAACTTCCAGCTTTCTGCCCTGTATCTCGACCATGAGTCCCCGCGTGTCTTTCCCACCGAACAGCTTCCCCGACAATGCGCTGCTGAGCAGGCATCCGTACTGAGTCTCCGCGTCCAGCACGGCATAACCCGGAAACAGCAGATCCGAGCGGCCGCAGAGGATCAATGCGTCACTTTCTTCCGATGTTCCAAGAGCGGACGCAGAGACCTGCACCCCGTCCGCCTGTGTCCAGTTCACGTATTCCAGCGGATGATCCCGCTTCTGATTCTCTTCCCATGCAGACTTAGCCCCTGCGTAATCCAATGCCCCCTGCTCTCCGGATGCCGCAAAGTCCAATTTGGAAGCATGTGCTTTTACAAGCTCCGCATGGCGGACTCCCTTCGCAAAACACAGCAGAGTTACGGCTCCCAGGAGGAAAAGCAGACACCGCTCTCTCCATTTTTTCCTGTCCACAACTTCAATCCATTTCATGGTTCACCTTCACCCGGCTTCCCTCCTCCAAGGTACGGGAGGATTCCGTTACAACCTCCTGCTCAGATGAAATTCCTTCCACCGCCGCATATTTTTCGTTCTTTTCCAGCAATTCCACACTGACCTGGCGCACCACCCATTCTTCCCCCAGGATCGTAGACTTTTTCTCGGCCACATTGACATAATACTGGTCTCCTGACATCAGATGGAGGGCCTCTGTCGGAACACAGGCCGCATAATCGCTTACCTGTGCTTCCACCTTCAAGGCTGCCGCCTCCCCTGCCGAAAAATGATCCGAGGATACATGAACCGTCACCGTAAAGCTGCCTCCCGACTGTGCTTCAGATGCCGCGCCTGCCTCCATGCCGGATGCCCCATTGCCGGAAATACCGCTGTCCGCTATGGTCCGAATCGTCACCCGCTCTGTTGCGGCCTGCTGTCCGGGCAGAGGGTTCTCTGCTGTAACCACGGCCCGAGTCCCCTCCCGGATATATTTTCTCATTTCCTCGGGGAAGGTCACAGTCAGGCTTGCCCCGCCGGAAAGATCCGACAGCAGGATATCTCCCCCGCCCGTCGTCGTACTTCCCGCTTTTATGCCGACTTCCGTCACCATTCCTTTTGCCGGAGCCGCCACTTGTCCCTGCGTATCGATCAGCGCCTGCAGCCTTCAAATCCAGAATCCAGTTACGGAAACAATTCCCCCTTCCGTACCTGGTTTTATTTCTGTCCTACGTTATTTTATTCCGAAATTGCTCTTGCATTTCCATCCAAACTCTGTTATCCTGACATCAGTCTCGGCGGCAGTTTTCTTGCCGTCAGACAATTCCCGCCGCAAAGCGTTCATTGTCGGCTCTTTTGATGTCTCCATGATACAGAAGAACTTCCCCTGATGAAACATAAGAGGTAACACAGATGCAGGAAAGCAGATTATTTAAGATCCTATACCATTTACTTGATAAGGGCCAGGCTACCGCCCCGGAATTGGCGGAAAGATTCGAGGTATCGGTCCGAACGATCTACAGGGATATCGACGCCCTGAGCGGAGCAGGCATCCCCGTTTATACGGAAGCAGGCAGAAACGGCGGGATTCATTTACTGAATGATTTTGTCCTGGACAAGGCCGTTCTATCCGAGGCTGAAAAGCAGGAAATCCTTGCGGCATTGCAGAGCATCCATATCACCCGGAACATGGACGGCAGCCGGACCTTACAGAAGCTGTCCGCATTGTTTCAGCTCCATTCGGAGAATTGGCTTGAAGTGGATTTTTCCAGATGGGGAAATCCCGGATATGACCATGAAACCTTCGAGCTTCTGAAATCAGCCGTGATCCGCCACAGAAATGTGAAGCTCCGTTACGCAGGCTCTTACGAAGAGATCCGCGAAAGAACCGTACAGCCCTATAAGCTTGTCTACAAAGCAAAGGCATGGTATCTGCAGGCATTTTGCACGGAAAAGCAGGACTGGCGGATTTTCAAATTAAACCGTATTTTAGAACTGAAGGCGCTGGAGGAAGGGTTTTCGCAGCTGAATCCTCCGGGACCGATCGAGACCTTCGAAGGGGAATATCCGAAGGTCACGCTTCGTTTTCCGAAAGAAATGTCATACCGCGTCTATGATGAGTTCGATAAGGCACAGATCCAGCGGCAGGAGAACGGGGATTTGATCGTCTCCGCGAACATGCCGGAGGATCCGTGGCTGATCGGGTTTCTGCTGTCCTTCGGAACCCGGGTGGATATCCTTTCACCTGCCCATCTGAAAGAAGCGGTAGCGGAACAGGCAAAGTTAATCTACGAAAAAAACAGGACATGATTTTTTATTTGCCGTTTTGCCGGCTGGCAAGTATTTTTCGTTTTTCTTCGAGCATAGGCGCCAGACTTTCACGTATAATGGCTCTGGCTTTTTCATTTTTGTCCAGACGCTTTTTTTGCTCCCTGCCCCATTCTGCTGCTTCTTGATACAATTCAGGTGATTCCCCCAGCACCGCATGACCATATTTCATAACACACACCTCCTATCTGTCTTCATAAACTATACCTGCTTTAGAACAGTTTTTCAAAAAATGTTCTGAAGTTTTTTGCAAAGCCTTTAAACCTATAGCTTCGTTGTTCATAGATACCGCTTCATTAAAAATCTCAATCGCTTTTCCCCAATTGAATTTATTGTTCTTAACTAAATAGTATATATTGCCCAGATTTGTAACAACCGTCAACAGTTTAATAGCCGGATGCTCAAGAAAAAAACGAACATCTACCAAAGATATTTTAGATAATGACGGATGATTGTGTAATGAAATAACAGCACATTTTTTACTTCCGCATATCAGATGAAATGAATAACTATCACGCATTGGATCGGCAGAATGGTCATCTCCAAAATCTACACCAAAACATTGCTCTGCCTCTCTTTCATCTTCTGTATTGTCCATACTGTACGTAATAGCTACTTCATTAGATTCATTTTCATCCTTTGACAGCTGCAATACTTTTTTTGCAAGCATTTGGATAATTGGATATTCTTCTTCCGGAATCTCTTTATATCGGATAAATGGAACCTTTTCAATTGCCTCATCCGTGATCATAACTTTATGATTACGTTTATTAGACATTTCCAATGTTTCCAAATCCATCAATTTTTCTGAAAACGCCATTATTTCACCTCCTCATACGAAAAGTCTCTTGTCCCCTATACATATTATATCGTTAAAATTTTATTCTTACAACAAAAATCTGCTTCTGCCGCCTTTTTCTAATAGCAAGATTATATTAAGAATTTGTCTATGGAATCCGACTACTGATTCACCTGATGCTTCCGGAACATCCCATACCCCGCCGCGGAAAATATCACCGCCGCTGCCCCATTGACGATCAGGTCCATGGACAGGCAGCTTATCATCTTTCCGCCGACAGCATACGCCGTATAATTCGTAAAGTCAAAGCTCATAATATTCGACGGCAGCAGGGCCAGGATATGCTCCAGCAGATATCCGCTGAACCCCGCCTGCAGAAACGACGGAACGAGCAGCAGCAGGAACGCCACTACGATCACTCCATACGCATTCTTGAAGATCGAGGACATCCACAATGTTACTGCCATGATCCCCAGTGTCAGCACATATCCCAGCAGGAGCATCAGAAGGCAGGCCTGACCTACCGTCACAGGATAGCTCACCGGCACGGTCGGATACAAAAACTGCACAGACGTATCCCAGCCTTCCGCCCCCGCCGACAGCAAGATCCATACGGATTGAAGGATCGTAAGTCCAAAATAGACCACGCTCGTAAACAGCCAGACCGCGGCGATCTTCGCGGCCGGCAGCCTGCTCCTGCCGTATTTCATGCACAGGAACAGGGAATCGCATTTTGACTGGTATTCCCCTGCAAAGACCGGAGCGATCCCGACACAGGTGATCATCATGATCAGAATACTCCACTTCATGCCTTGTAAGACAGACTCCCATCCCTTGCAATATCCATATACATATTCCGAAACCGTAGCATTTCGGTTATTCCAATATTCGGCCTCCTTCGCCGATATGATTCCATTGCTCTTCAAACGTGCTGTATATTTTTGAACTCTCTCCATTCGCGCCTGGTAAAAATCCCTTCCCATGTTCTGCCGAAATACATTCTCCGCGGGGAGGTCGCTTCCCGACTCCTCGTAAGTATTCCTGATCAAACCATACAGTTCCATCTGCGACAGCCGAACCGTCCGCCAAAATTTGTCTAAGGCATCCTCCGGATTTTCCTCCGCTTCCGCAATCTCCTCTGCCTTCTCCAGATATTCCTCCATGATTCCTTCCACAGCTTCCTGGTCCAGTTCCTGCCTTAACTGCGTCTGTTTTAAAATCTCCTTTGCCGCAGTCCCGGAATACTGATTTCCCTGGCTGTCCCATGCGGAAATTTGCCTTAATTCCGCCCATGTACAGAACAGCAAAAACAACGTACATCCCAGCACAGAAAGCTGAGTCAGCCTGCTTGACCATATTTTTTTCCATTCATACCGGATCATTCCGCCCATAGCATTTCTCCTCCTTGCATAAAAAGATTTATCCTACGTCATCTGCAAAGTTAATTCTTGACAGTTCCTTAGCTCTTCTATTTTTCACAGATACGCCTGCATTCAGCGGCCTGAACATCTACAGATCACAACGCTTCAAGCCAAAATGCATAAGTTATTTTCATACAGTTCCTTATGATCCTTCTTCATAATTCATCCCAGAAGCATTCCAGGTACAGGTCTTCCAGTGTCGGTTCCACCGTCTCCGCCCCTTCATACGGCCTCTTCGGGGAGACCACCCTGGCTTCCACCATATGCTCCCGGTTGTGAGCATTGGCAATGCAGCGCTCCTGCTCGAACTCGGGCCATTCCTTCTGGGGCACCCTGCATTCCCAGACCATGCCGTCTACTTCTCTCACCAGCTCTTCCGCCGGACCGTCCAGAATGAATCTGCCTTTTTTCATGACCAGTATCCTGTCGGAAATGTATTCGATATCCGATACGATGTGGGTGGAAATGATGATGATCTTGTCTCTTGACATCCCCGAGATCAGATTCCGGAAATACACCCGTTCCTTGGGGTCCAGCCCTGCCGTGGGTTCATCCAGGATCAGGAGCTTCGGGTCATTGAGGAGCGCCTGGGCGATCCCCAGCCGCCGCTTCATCCCCCCGGAAAAGGTCCGGATCTTTGCGCCTGCCTCGTCCTCCAGATTCACAAGCTGCAGAAGCTCCTTTGTCCTCCGTTTCGCAAACTTCGGTTCCAGTCCTTTGATCGAAGCGATATACAGCAGAAAGTCCTTTGCCGTGAATCCGGGGGTATAGCCGAATTCCTGGGGCAGATATCCCAAAAGATCCCGGTAGTCCTCTCCCATGCCGGCCGTATTTTTTCCGTCCAGCTTCACCTCTCCCGCCGTGGGGTTTATGATCCCGCAGATCATCTGGATCAGCGTGGTCTTTCCCGCACCGTTTGCTCCCAGAAATCCATAGATCCCTTCGGTCAATACCGTGTTCACCTCCTCCACGGCAATCTTGTTTTTAAAATGTTTAGACAAACGTTCCAACTCTAATTTCATCCGTGTTTCCTCCTCCGAATTTTAAAAGCTTTTTGATCTCCCACATCACCCCCAGAGCTGACAGAACTCCGGAAAGCAGCCAGCTTTCCCGATACTCCATCGTATAGATCGGGAATCCCCCCGCCTTTAAGAGCCACGCCGCAAAGGTCAGAAAAGCTCCCCAGGTCATGCAGTAGAGCATGCTGTTTTCCTCGCTCCTTCGGTTCAGGATTGCGAGGCACCCAAGGCACATCAGGTTGTAGGGAACCAGCGTATACAGCAATGTCTGCCGCAGATATACGCCCTGCCCCAGGGTAAAGATTGCGGCACAGCAGGCAAGGATCAGAAAATCCAGCACCCCGGACAGCAGCAGGCGGAAAGCCAGGATCTTCCGGAGGGAGTGCCTCGTCGTCATCTGCAGCTCCAGCATTCCGGGCTGAAAAATATCGCATAGTATCTTTGCATTTGCCAGACACAGCAACGGACCGGATATGGCCGAGAAGGTCCAGATCCAGCTGTCCGGCTCTGCCGGTTCAGATAAGATCAGGCAGAGGAACAGTCCGGTAAACAGCAATTTCAATCCCCAGAACTCCTTCCGGATAAAATAAAGCTGGTTTCGGAAAAATTGGAGATTGGTCATCCTCTGCTTTTCCGGATGAAAACGGATTTTCTTTGCTTGGGATATGGTCTCCTGTAAGCCCTGGGAGCTGTATTCCGGGACCTGAACGGATGCCAGATATTTTTTTAATTTTCGTTTTTCCATAGACTCGCTCCTTTCTGTCACAGCTCCAGCGTGCTCTTTAACTTCTTTTCTGCGTTTTTCAGCTTATACCGCACAGTCGATGCCGGAATCCCCAGTATCCTTGATATATCCCGGATTCTCTGATCCTGATAATACCTTAAGATCACAATATCCTTTTCCGTCTGATCCAGAGCGGACAGCGCATCCATGACCATCAGCCTGTCCAGGATATCCCCTGCATGGTCCGGAACCGTTTCCTCCCGGTTTCCCCCATCCTCAATGCAGACCTCCTTCGGTTTCTTATAATAATTCCGGATCAGATTTCCGGCGATCACATAGAGGTAGTTCTTTATTTTTCCATAATCCCGGTAGCTGTCCAGATTGTTCAGAAATTTCAAGAACACCTCCTGCGTGAGATCCTCCGCCGCATGACGCTGGTTCAGATGATAACAGCAGTATTTGTAAATGGATTCATAGTTGTCTGTGATTAATTTTTCCAGATATCCATCCTTGTATAAAATGTGGTTCAGCAAATTGCCGGCAGACACGCGTGATCCACTTCCTCTCTTCTTGTGATGCATCTATGATATATAACAATCCATATACGAAAAAAAACAACTTTTATAGAAATTTAGTATAAAATGGTCTAAAAAAATGCCTATCCTGCGGACAAACGGGATAGGCATTCTTTATTCTATTTTTCCTGTTTATTCTGTCGTCTCATACAGCCCGGACCGCAGCACAACTCTCACCAGCCTGGTGATGCATCTCCTCAGATCTTCCTCTTTCAGAGTCCCCTGCTCCAGTTCCTTTCTCATATTGTCATGGTCTGAAAACTGTCCCGGCATGACAAGGTCATTTCCCGCACGCATACAGCCGGACGCCGTGCAGTCCTCCCCGTGCTCTGTGGTCGTCCAGTCGGTCATGATCACGCCGTCAAATCCCCATTCCTGTCTCGCGGCAGCCGTACAGGTATCCCTGCAGTTGGCGGCATGGATGCCGTTAATCAGATTGTAGCTGGTCATAATGGACATAGGGCGGGATTCCCGGATGGCGATCTCGAAGCCTTTCAGGTAGATCTCCCGCAGGGCCCGCTCAGACAGGATGCTGTCAGAGCCCATCCGGTTGTCCTCCTGATTGTTGCACGCAAAATGTTTGATCGTAGTACCGCATCCCGGAACACTCTGCACGCCCTTTGTCATGGCAGCGGCCATCTTCCCGCTGACCAGCGGATCTTCGGAATAGTATTCGAAGTTTCTTCCGCACAGCGGATTCCTGTGGATGTTCATCCCCGGCGCCAGCCAGAGCGTCACGCCAAAATGCTCCATCTCTTCCCCGATCATCACGCCTGTTTCTTCGATCAGCTTTTCATTCCAGGTCTGGGCCAGCATGGTTCCCACCGGAATCGCCGTACAATACTGATAATAGGGCGTTCCCTCCGCTTGGAACCCCTGACTGAAAAAGCCGTGCTCAAAGCTAGCCTCAAAAGAGGGCATCCGGATCACACCGTCCTTCACCCCATAGGTCTGCATCAGCCTTAAGCCCGCGGGGCCGTCCGCCAGCACGATATTTGCCACGCCCTGCTCAAAGGCCGCAGTGCTTGTCTCTCCCGCAGAGCCCGGTACGGAGACGCCTGCGGATCCCAGGTTGCTCCCCTGTCCCTTGGCAGGCTCCCCTGTGGCCAGACGGATGAGCTGTTCGGTATCCAGGCCATTTACGATCTGCGCCGCCTCATCGTCCTCCGGCTCATAAGCTGCTTCGTAGTCAATGACTTCGGTTTCCACACCGGAGAGGTCCAGCGGAATCTCCGCAGCCCCGTTCCCGCGTCCGGATTCCAGGTCTGCTTCATAGCGCGCAATCCTTTTTTCCTCCGGAATCGAGAGCAGATTCAACTCTTCCCTGAGCGGGCAGATATTCTTCACTCTGGACAGTACCTTCTCCTCTTCCAGCACAAGCATCGCTTCCATCCTGCTGTCAGCCAGGGAATTGCCGATCCATACGCCGTAGGTTCCGCGTTCCAGCAGCCATTCCGCAGAGGACTCGTCATAGGATGCCATCCGGTAAACCGGAAAACGGATCGTCAATGTCTCACTCTCTCCCGGAGCCAGCAGGCCGGTCTTTGCAAAACCGCACAGACGGCGGCTTTCCTTTTCCAACTTCCCGACAGGCGCCGATACATAAACCTGCACCACTTCCTTTCCGCTGTACAGCTTTCCGGTATTGGTCACCTTTACCTCCGCCGCCACTTCCGATCCTGCCGTCACCTTTACGGTCTCGATCTGAAAATCTGTATAAGACAGGCCGAATCCGAAGCTATATCTGACCGGTACCTGGAACGAATCAAAATAGCGGTAGCCTACATAAATGCCTTCTTCGTATTTTTCCTGATCCACATTTCCGTTCATATGGGAAAATGTCATGGCATTGGGGTAATCCTCGTACTTATCCGCCCAGGTGTCCGTCATTTTTCCGCTTGGCACTGCCTGACCGGAGATCACATCCGCAAGGGCATTGCCGCCCTCCATGCCCGGCTGAACAAGGTACAGGATGGCGCCGATATTTTCATACTGATCTGCGAAGGAAAGGTCTACAAGCCCGCCTGTATTGATCACGAGGATTACCTTTTCATAAAGCCTACAGATATCCCGGATATTTTTTGCTTCCTGATCCGTCAGGTAAAAGTCTCCCTTCTCGTTGAACCGGTCCGCCCCTTCCCCGGCCACGCGGCTCAGCACATAAATCGCGATGTCCGCGTCTGTCTTTTCCACATCCGGACCGTCCGGCACGAAAAACGGGCTGGTCGAATATGCGATAAAAAATTCTTCTTCCTTTGCCCGTTCCAGGATCCCGTCCCGCCATGCAATTCTCGCGTCCGTGTAGATCCTGTCATAGGCATCAATCCAGTCCCTGCTCGTCACGGTATAGCCGGCGTTCAGCAGTCCCTGGTAAATGTTCACGACCTCTCTCTCGTTGACATCCCCGGAGCCTGTGCCGCCCTTGATCATGTGGGTTGCTCCCGGACCGTAGAGCGCTATCCGGCTTCCCTTCGCAAGAGGAAGGGTCTGCTTTTCATTTTTCAGCAGTACGATTCCTTCGCCCGCTGCTTTTCTCGCCGCTGCACGGTGGGGAGCCTCATAGGCTGCAATCTCCTGTGACTGGCTTCCGTAAAATGGTCTCTTCTTCAATGTTCTTGTCATAATCTGCCTCCTGATATCATGGATTCGTATTCCCCCATAACTCCCTTTCATCATATTTTTACCGCATTTCCTTTATTTGTCAATAGTCTTAAGGCATTTCATATTTAAAGACACGGAACTTTGAGAAAGAATACTTGCATAATCATCTGCCTGCGCGTTATACTGTTATTGTATCGAATCAGGGAATTTCCCGTTACAGTGCATGCCTGGCAAAGGTGTGGTCTATAAAAATTCCCTTTTGAGAGTACATGAAAATAAGCAAGGAGGTATTGATCATGAAACGCTATGTATGTGAACCCTGCGGATATATCTATGATCCCGAAGTGGGTGATCCGGACAACGGAATCGAGCCCGGCACCGAATTTGCAGATCTTCCGGATGACTGGGTATGCCCGGTATGCGGACTTGGGAAAGACGAATTTGTGGAAGAAGAATAGCTTCAAAAAATATGTAAAGCAGGAAATCGCCGTATGATTCCCTGCTTTACATATTTTTTGTTATGGCCATTCGGCCGTTTTATAAAGTATACCCAAGGGCATCCCGTTATGGCCATTCGGCCGTTTCACAAGGTATACCTGCGTCCTGCGGCTCTCAAGCACTGCCTCTCCTTCACCGTTTCTCCCCTGCGCCGGACCGCTTCATTGAGCAGCACCACAAGAAGGCTGACCACCAGAACAAAATAAAAGCTGCTCCCTCTTGCCACATACAGCGACGGCATGAGGCAGGCCTGTGAAAACACATGGCTGAACACCCGGCAGTACATCAGTTCCGTGATCCCCTGCGCCCCCGGAAGGGGGAGCATATCCACCGCCACGGACACAGAAGCCTGCAGAAGCATCACCGTCAGAAGGCTGGTCCCCTGCTGGGAAAATCCCAGATACACCAGCCCGGTGAGGAGGAACAGGCTGCACCTCTGCAGAAATGTGATCCCAAGGACCAGCAGCATCCTGTACTTCTGTTTTGCCAGAAAATGAACCGCTTCCTGATATCCGCCGATAAACTGGCGGATCTTTTCCGCCCTTCCGGCTGACGGCTTCAAGATCCGGATCCGTGTCAGGAAATGCTCGATCTGAAAGATCAGCCTCTTCATTGCCTCCGGCGCCAGCATGACCGCCAGCAGCACGGCCACCAGAACCACATGCAGCACAAGTCCCAGGATATACAGGCCGAAATATTTCCGAAGGTAGGATCTCAGCGGGTCATACCAGAAAACCAGCATGGCGCATCCGATGATCACAAGCACGAATTTATAGAGCAGCGCAACCGTCATCAGGACGACCGAGCTGTCTGAAAGCGCATTTCCATCCTTCTTCATATAATAAAGCTGCACCGGCTGTCCTCCCGTTGAGGAGGGTGTGATACCGGAATAAAAAAATCCGATAAAGGAATAGGAGATACATTTGCCGAGCCCGCTGCTGTCCGGGCTGATCATCCGCAGGAGATACCAGATCATGCTCCCTTCCGCGCACACAAAAAACAACGCGGCCGCAAGGATCAGCAGCAGACAGGGGAGGGAAAGCCCTTTGAGCGCCTCCCAGATCTGATTCCAGTCCTGTCCGTGCAGCACGGTATAAAAAGTCAGTCCCATGATCAGGAGAAATATCGTATAATTGATCAGATTTTTTCGGATTCTCTGCTTTCTGTCAGTATTCATATACAGCCTCCGGTTTCCGAAGTTTCCAGGATTCCTCCGTATGTACGATCTCCTCCAGAGCGCCTTCGAAGAGAACCTGTTTGTCCGGATATTCATAAAAATCTCTGGGCGTCACCAATGAGAAATGCTTTTCCGAAACCTGAATCCCATTTTCCGACAATAACCTTGCGATATAGGAGGAACAGGTGTAATGGTTCTTCTGGTAAAAGGGCCTGCCGCACAGGATAAATGGCAGTCCAAGCACCGCATAGTGATAATGGAATCTATCCCGCATATCCTGTTCCAGCGTCTGCCGGATCTGCTCCTTCTGCCGCCCTGTGCATTCCATTTCGCAGATCATGTAATCCGCGGTCGGAAAGGCGCGCAGAATCTTTCTCTTATTTTCCTTTTCGAATCCCGCGATCACCGGGATAAACGGGTTCCGCCTTCCGAAGCTGTACGCTTCCTCCAGCTCCGCATCCATGGAGATGACCACATGGATGTATTTCTGTTTCAAAAAACGCCGTATGAGATACGCAAAAATCCCCGGTGTGTCTACCAATGCTATGTAAATCCGCGCCACTGTCTTTCCCCCTCGCTGTCTTTTTATGCACTTATCTATCCTGTTATCTGAACGTGCGGCTTGTTAAAAACGTGCAGCCTGTTAAGAGCATGCGGCCTGTTAATCTTCGCCGCTTCCCATTCCTTTCTTCCGCCAAATCTCCTTCGCCCACTACACTAGACTCTACTGGAACTGATATACCTTCTTGGCCAGGCGGTAACCGCCGATGGTCAGCTTCCCTCCCAGCTTTCCGGGCAGATCGGTCAATCCGCTGATGGTCCCGAATTTTAGACGGTAATACAGCCTGCGGTCATTGGATTTGATGCCGCTCCACAGGTTCTTTTTCTTTGTATATGCTTCCTTGGAATTGATCAGAAGCAGGTGGATCGAGGAAATCGCCATCATGATGGAAATGTTTCTCCGCATGTACACCGCCAGCTTCGGATACCGCTCTGCCACCTCATCCAGATCCATGCACCGCGCCACCAGCTCCGTCACCTTGATCTGCTGGTCGATCCGGCGCATCAGCACCTTTTCATTGACGGACTGATCCTCCCGTCCCAGATAGTATTGATACAGGGCAATGTCCATATAGTACAGCTTCTTCACATAGGGAAGGGGCTGGTACGCAAACAGATTATCTACATAAAATGTATGCTCCGGCAGCCGGACTCCGGACTGATGCAGCACCTCTGTCCGGTAGACCAGCGCATGCATAATCAGATACTGGGACGGAGAAAAGTGATTGATGTCATTCCAGGTACACAGCGTATCTGCCGGAAATACATTCCGGTAGTTCATTTCCCTGGATGTTCCCTCGTCCAGATGGTTATACACGTAGTTGCAGACGAACAGGTCCGGCATCTCTTCCGGGCTTCCGGCATCGCAGACTTCCTTGACCTTTACCAGAAGCTTTTTGTATGCCGATTCCTCCAGCCAGTCGTCCGAATCTACGACTTTATAATACTGTCCCCGGGCAAGCTCCAGCCCCTTGTTGACTCCTGCTCCGTGACCACCGTTTTCCTGGTGGATTGCCTTAACGATACCAGGATATTTCCTCTCGTATGCGTCCGCAATCTCTCCGGTACTGTCCATAGAGCCGTCGTCTATGACCAGGACCTCCACGTCCTCTCCTCCCTTTACCAGAGAATTGATGCAGCGCTCCATATAATCCTGCGAATTGTAGCAGGGAATTGCAAATGTGATGTACTTCATGATGCCCCTCCTCCTCTTGAAAGCTGCCGGCTATCCGATGCCGCGGCCGGCAGTTTTTTCAGATTTTGCTTTTTCATCTTATTTTTTTATGTTCATTTTTTGATGATATTAGGATATCAGGCAATTCTTAAGTTTTTCTATAGATAAATCTAAATAATAAAGGAAGATACTTATAAGAAATTCGGCAGATTTGCTGAAACGCGGCGAATTGGAAGCACCCGTCGGGCGCGCCAAAAAAGAGGGCGTTGAGAAAAACGCCCTCCTTTTTCTGCGTCATACAGATTTTAGATTCTAAAAGCTTTCATCAGATTTGTTTTTTTCCTGGCGAATGATCCGCTGGATACTTTTTTCAGCGAGGAAATATTCTTCTGCCAGTTCTTTGACGGAGCTTCCTCTCAAAAAATCGGCATATATTTTTTCATTTCTTCTTGCAAGCTCCTTCTTCGTTGTTGTCTGCTCTCCCCAGGCCTTCTTTTCCTCCTCCTTTTTCGGAATGTAGATCACGGCGCCGTCTGCATATTGCTGCAGCTGTTCAATTAATTCCCGCGGCAGGATTTCTACCGCACGTATGTAATCCATCATGTGCCTCCCCGGGTGCCGGAAGCATCGCCTGTCCAGTCCATCTCCGGATCCAGCTTAAACCCTGCTGCCTCAGCCAGTGTTTTATTGCTGAATACACCCGTCTTATCCGTTTCTTCCTTTTCAAACAGGACATGCTCGCGCGCCTTATTCTTCCGAAGCTTTCCGCCCTTCTGGAAAAACAGATATCTCTCCAGCTCGCTTTTGTAGAGCTCGACTTCCTTTCTGCAGCCTGCCGACTGCAGTTTTTTATTGTTTTGCTGAAAATATTGTTCAAAATCCATTTTGGTGGTCAGATTGCACTGGCTGCTTAAGGTTTCCAGTGGAAAGCTGTAATGAGATTTTATCGCCTGGTCACCCTGCTTTCCCAGATGCAGATTCAGAGCAGTCATTTCCGCAAGAGACGCATTTTTCACGTCAATCTCATTCAGATGGATCTTCTGACGGAATGCATTGCCGTGAATATCAATTCCTTCCGCCAGTATGACGGGGTCCTCCTCCGTGGAGCTCTCGTCATAATTCATATATAACTCCTGCCCGCTGACCAGATCCACTGTGTAATACAGATATCCCAGCTTCAGCTGTGCGTCTGCCATCTGTGAAAAAGACCTCTGCGGCTGCTTCCCGGATGGCTGCGCAGGCTTTGCCAAATAAACTGCTCCCCTTCCATAATTCGTATTTTGTAGCTCTGTCATGTTCATATGATTTCATTTTGCCTTATGCACGGATTGAATCATCCGGCTCAGTTAATCTGTCGTTCATAACTGATGTTATTCTCAAAAACAGCGGCAGACGGCAGGTACGGCTGCGGTCTGCTGCCGAAAGAGTCCATAACCACAGGCAGATTTCAACAATCCCGCATTCCTTTCTTTTTTCATTGTATCAGGCGCGGTCCGCCTGAATTAAGAAATAAACGTAAGTGCAGATCCGGACTATAGAAAGCCAGTTGTATATTTCCGGTTTGAGTTGATCTGTTTTTTCCTCTCCATCGGAATCCCCCTTCCTCATATTTTATGTGAGCAGAAATTTAAATTCTAATCCCCCACTTTTTTATTGTATCACGATTCAAGGGAAAGCGCAGAACATATTTCTTTAAAATTAAAATTGTGCCGCAAAGAAAGGAGCCGCTCATCAAGCGGCCCCTGCTCCTGTCCCGGCAGGTCTCCAGGGTTCACATCAATGAGCACTTCCATGTCCCATTTTTCTGCAGACAGCACAGTCTCCAGGTTTTCTTTCAGTGCAGCACTTCTCTTCTTTTTAAAAAGACGAATCCCGAAAGACCCGTCTTTTTTTCAACACTACCTGTAAATTTTATTTCTCTATCACCGCAATTGCTTCTATTTCTATTGCCATTCCTCCATTAAATTTTCCAACCTGCATCGTAGAACGCGCAGGGGGATTTTCCGGAAAATACTGCTTATAGGTTTCGTTGAAAATTGAAAACTGATCGATATCGGCAACAAATACCAGTGTTTTGAATACATGCTCCAGATCTGTTCCGGCAGCTTCCAGGATCGCCTTCATGTTCTTCATAATCTGATGTGTCTGAGCCTGGATATCGTCCGGACCAACCAGCTTCCCGGTTTCCGGATCTGTTCCCGTTATTCCGGCTGTAAAAACAAAATCTCCGACTTGAAACCCCTGGGAATACCATCCTCCAGGCTGTGCAGCCCGATCTGTTGAAATCAATTCCTTTTTCAAAATCGTTTCCTCCCCCTATCTGGCCTGTGCCTGCTTTTTCTTATTTTTGTGTTCAAAATAATAGTATGCCGGAAGTCCTGTTACGAGAGCAACAACACCTGCGATCAAGGATGCTCCCGGCGCCCAGAGGAACGTGGAAACCAAAAGGATTCCATTTGCAAAAATGGCTATGATCGTCATAATCTTCCACGCAGGACATTTCCATCCCGGATTATAGGACGCTTTGCTGCGGTGTACAAACATCGTACAGAATACCAGCATGTTTTTCACAAGGCAGATTACGGTAAAGTATCCAAGAAGGTCATTGATTCCTGACAGGAATACCAGCAAAATAGCGTATACCGCCTGCGCGCCGAGTGCAAAGGACGGCGTGTTATATTCCGGATGAACCTCTGCAAAACGACTGTACCATAAGCCGTCTTTGGCCATCGCATATTCCAGTCTCGGCTGATACATTGTTGCGCCGGACATAGAGCCGGTTATTACAAGAATCGCCAGAAGCGCCGTCACGATGCCTGCTGCCTTTCCGATCATAGGAATTTCTGAAAATGCAAGTGCAATCGGTGTATCCGTAGCTGCAAGCTCTCCGATCGGTATCAGCCCTGCCGCTATCGTCGAGAGTCCTCCGTATAGTAAAATCACGATCGCAATACATCCAATCATAACCTTCGGCATCGTCTTTGACGGATCTTTTACTTCCCCTGTCATATAGCATGCGCCGATTGCACCGTCATAAGACCATGTTGTAGCGGAAACGCCTGCCAAAAGTGCCGCAATGCCGACCGGTGCGCCAACGATAGCAGGTTCTGCCAACTGGGAGCCATTCATAAAGAACAGTCCGACGATGATCAGCAGAAAGAATGGAAGCATCTTCAGGCTTGTGATAAGTTCCTGGAATTTTGCACCTGCTTCTACGGATCTATAGTGCAGATATGTAAAAGCCAGAATGATGCATACTGCCATAATTTTAATCGGAAATCCCTGAAGCGATGGAATAAAAAAGGCGACATAACTGGCAATAGAAAGTGACATAACTGAGCAGGTGCATGGATCTGTTGCCCAAAAAGCCAGCCATCCGTTCAAAAATGCGATAGGTCTCCAATTCGCCTCCTTTAACCATGTAAACTGTCCCCCATCTTCAGGATATGCGGACGACAATTCTGCGTAAAGCATATTCTGCGGAATCATTATCAAACCGCCGATAATAAAGCTTGCAATCATCATAGCTGCCGAACCGGATGCGCCTGCCACTTCAGCAAGCGAAGTAAAAATTCCTGAGCCAACCGTTGTCCCGACCGCAATTGCCAATGCCGCTCCGACACCTAATTTACGTTTTAATTCACCCTGTTTCTTTTCCGTATTTGACATTTTCTTTCCTCCTGAACTATTGTGCGGTGTATCCTCCATCAACCATCAGATGTGTTCCCGTGATAAATGAGGCTTCTTCACTTGCTAAAAATGCGACTGCTCGTGCAATATCAATCGGCTGTCCCAATCGATGCAGCGGATAGCTTGCAATCAGTCTTGCGCATTCTCCTTCGTAATCCCCGGAACGCGACATATCTTTTACAAATGCCGGGGTCTCTGTACCAGACGGGCACACAGCGTTGACACGGATACCAAACGGTGCAAGTTCCAGTGCAAGGCTCTTCGCGAACTGGATAATTCCGCCTTTGGATGTATTGTATGCAAGCGACTCCACACACCCTACGATTCCCAGTTCACTTCCGGTACATACAATCGCTCCATGGGAACTTTTCTTCAATAGTGGGAGCGCATATTTTGCGCATAAAAAATATCCTTTCAAATTCACCGTCATTACCTGATCCCAGTCCTCTTCCGTCGTATCCCACAATGTTTTGCTCAGCGAATATGCCGCATTGTTGAACAGGACATCCAAAACTCCAAATTTTTCCTCTGTCATCCGGAACATTTTTTCCACCTGTTCGGACTTGCTCACATCTACTTTGCAGAATACGGCGTTTGGAGCCAGTTCACTTTCAATCTTCCTGCCTCTCTCCTCATCCAGATCCGCAATTACAACCTTCGCGCCTCTTTCAACAAACAAACGCGCTGTAGCTTCCCCAATTCCGCTCGCCCCTCCGGTGATCAATGCCACATAGTTTTCTAATCTCATGTTCTCCTCCTTTACTTATCTATTTACTAATACGTTTTAATTGTTTGTTTAATTTTATTATTTATATACGCGAATGTCAATAGGAAAATGAAATAAATTAATTTTTTATTGAAAAAGAGAATGCAAAAAACTTGAAATTTTACACCTCTGAACGTATAATATTATTAATAAATATTAGTAATGAGGTATCCTTATGAAGAGAGCAACTTCCAAAGACGTAGCAAAACTGGCCGGCGTTTCACAGACTACCGTGTCGTTTGTTTTAAACAATACCCCCGGCATCTCCTTATCCGATGAGACACGGCGGAAAGTATTAGATGCGGCCAGAGAGCTGAACTACATACCAAATTCCTTTGCAAAGGGGTTAAAAACAAGCCGCTCTAAACTGCTGGGAATTTTTCTGCCTACAATGGCCAACCCATTTTATCAGAAGCTTATGCAATATATCGAAAATTATACGGCTGAGCTCGGATATAACGTGATGCTTTGCTGTACCTATCGAAATGCAGAACGGGAAAAATCTTATCTGGATTTATGTGTCGAACACCAGGTAGATGGGATCATCTATCTCTTTACACCCAACTGGGTCAAGCAGATTACCAGGATTTCTCACAATATCCCGGTTATTTTGATCAGTGAAAAGTCTGAGGATATTTCAATAAATACCATCAGCCTGAATGGATTCCAATGCGGAAAGATTCTGACAGAACATTTATTGCAGCTGGGGCATAAAAATATTGCCTATGTAATGAGCCCTGTCACCTCAGTTTCATTGACCCGGCAGATGCGTCTGCAGGGAATCAAGGCCGCCGTCCAGAATGCGGGTCTGGGTGAAGATGCTTTAGAAGTCATTACAAATCCCGCTGTCGCTTCCGATAATCTGGAGGCAAACGCCGGATTTGCCGCTATGGAATCTATATTGAAAAAAAAGCGGAACACTGCCGTTATCGGTGTAAATGACCTGGTATCATTTGGACTTTTATCAAAAGCGCTTAACATGGACGGTATCCGTATCCCGGAGGATATTTCGATCTGTGGTTTTGATAATACTTATCTGGCTCATATGGCCCATCCAACACTGACAACTGTTGAATACTGTACAGAGCCTCTCTGCAGGCTTGCCGTTGATATGCTGCTAAATAACAACAGTATCGATGTGTTGAAATTATCCGGCGAGCCAAAACTGATTATCGGTGAATCAACCGGGCCTGCGCCGCTTTAATCATTCGGTCACTTATCAGGCTGTCGGAAAATGGCTGACAATATATTGCAGTAGTATTCCGTGAACCACCTACTATATCGTCAGCCATTTTTACAACTCCATATAAACCGAATTTTTCTATACCGAGATATATCGTCCGTATCCCGGTTCTTTTTTTATTCTTCCGTTTTCAAAGATTACATTTCCTCGCAGATATGTGCTTACAATCCTGGAGCTTAATGCTTTTCCTTCATGTGCAAATCTGCAGACTTTGCTCTTTGAAAAAGTGTTTTTTCTGCTGCAGATCCATCCGGCATTCAGATCGGCAATATAAAAATCGGCATCCGAGCCAACCATAATTGCTCCTTTTTTCGGATAGAGTCGAAACCTCTTAGCCGCATTTGCAGCGGTAAATGCAGCAAACCTCTGCAATGACATGTTTCTCCTTTTTACACCTTCATCGAGCAGCAGAGGGATTGCTATATCAATTTCCGGCGCGCCGCACATAGCGTTCCTCAGATTCCCATCCCCAGGCAGCTTTTCCTCTTCCAGATAAGGGGCGTGATCCGTCCCCAAGTAGTCAATCGTGCCGTCCAGCACAAATTCCCAAAGACGGTTCATACGTTCCCGGCTTCGAAGAGGAGGATTGATCCTTGCGAATGTACCGTATTCCGCATGGTCCTCATAATTCAGTGTAAGATAATGAGAGCAGGTCTCTGCCGTCACATCGATGCCTTTCATCTTTGCTTCCGCTATAAGCCGGGCTCCCTCCGGTATTGACATATGACAAATATGCAGACTGCATCCCGTACATCCGGCATACAGCAGCAGTGTATGAATCGCTGTAAGTTCCGCCTGCCACGGTCTCTCAGCATCGTGGACTTCCAGGCTCCATTCCCTACTGATATTTTTTTCTGAAAACCGTTTTACCATACCGGGATTTTCGGCATGCGCTCCATATATACATCCCAGTTCAGCCAGTTTTTCCATTTCTCTGAACTGGTCATATTCGTCCGACCACATAAAATCCGGCCCCGCATCAATTGTAAAAGCCTTAAATGCTATGCAGCCTAATTCTTTTAATACTTCAAACTCATGGATATTGTCCGGCATTGCCGAACCCCAAAAAGCAAAATCAATCAGAGAATTTTCCTTTGCTCTCTGCATTTTCAGTTCGAATGTTTTCCGGTCCTTGACCGGAGGAGTCGTATTAGGCATATCCAAAACCGTCGTAAATCCGCCGCTTGCCGCCGCCCTTGTTCCATGTCTGAAGTCTTCCCGCCATTCGGCCCCGGGATCAAAAAAATGCGGATGAGTATCTATAGCTCCTGGTAAAATATAATTACCGCCGGCATCTTCCATTTCTTTTGCATCCATCTCGGGTCTTCCCTCTCCGATAACCGCAAATTTTCCGTTTTCAATCCCAATAAATCCTGAAATTGTTTTTTCTTCTGTCACAATATTGGCATTATAAATGATCAAATCCATTGATATCCAAACACCTCCTACAACTCCCCATTTTCCATCATTTCACGCAGCGGTGTATCCGGAATCCTGGAAAATGGTCCTTCCGCTGCTTTTGCTACTCTGAATGCCGCCTCCTGCGCATCTCTGACTACCTTCCCTTCATCAACGGATACTACTTTAAAGCCGTCAATCAATACCTTTCCATCCACCAGAACCATCTCAACTTCACTGCCTTTTGCTGAGTAAACCAGATTCGGAACTATGTTCCGTACCGGATAATGAATGATCGGCGCCAGGCATGGCTGTGTAAAGTCAACCATAATGATATCTGCTTTCTTTCCGACCTCAATAGAACCTGTTTCCTCTCCGAGGCCGATTGCACGGGCAGCTTCAATGGTTGCCATTCTTAGTACTTTCCATGCAGGAAAAATGCTTGGATTTCCGGATTTACACTTATTCAATATTGCGGTAAACTTCATTTCGTTAAACATATTGTTGCAATTATTGCCCGGAGCCTGATCTGATCCCAGTGCCAGCCGACCGCTGACTTCCAGGAAAGCGGCGGCCGGCGGAACAATTCCATCAATGATTGCGATGCTTCCGCTGCACAAAACCATTCCTGCGCCGCGGCCGGCCAGAAATCTGGTCTCTTCCTCTGTTGCCTCTGTCAAATGTACTGCCATCAATTGTTCATCCAGATAACCGACTTCTTCCAAAAACGGAATTGTACGCATACCATATCTTTTTATCATTTGGTCAATCTCACGGTCGCCCTGGGACACATGCATATGGATTCCGGTTTTCCGATGATCCGCTGCGGATTTTATTTCCAGAAGCAATTCCTTACTGAGCATGTCCGCTCCCTGTGGTCCGAACATACACGTGATTCTTCCATTCTCCTGTCCATGCCACCGTTCAAAAAGTTTCTTACATCTTTCAAATTTTGCATTTCCTTCTGCCGGGTCAAATTCATATAATTCACCGATAGCCGTCTTGTTTTCTTTCGGAAGTTCGCTGATCAGCTCCGTTACCCGTGCTCTGGTTCCCAGCTTGACATGATTCTCTACTATTTTAGTCATCGGTGTATCAAAATCGCAGAATGTGGTAGTTCCTGCTTTCAATGCTTCCATAATATTCATGAGCGAGCCTTTGATAACCGCATCTTCATCCTGGCGCAGCGCCTGCTCAAATGGCCAGATCCCGTGCTGCATCCAATGATTTAGATCCTGAGCTGTTCCGCGGATCAGTCCGTCCCCTGAATGGATATGTGCATCAATCAATCCCGGCATGATCACTTTATGATTCGCGGCATCAATCAGCCGCTCAGCCACATAGCCAGAAGCTTCTTCGCTGCTGCCGACGAATGTAATCCTGGTTCCTTTTACGCCGACCGCCCCGTCTTCTATGATCCCAGCCCCATTTCCCCGCATCGTAATCACTATCGCATGTAAAAATAAAATGTCCAGTTTATTCTCCATTTTACTTACTCCCTATGTTCCATCAATCATAAAATATCTACGGCAGCCATTTGCAAAAGCGTATTTGCTAACAACCGGGTTCCTTTTACCATATCCTCCTTTGTTGTAAACTCCTCAGGACAATGGCTGACTCCGCCGTTAGAGCTTCGTAAAAAAATCATTCCCATCGGCATAATACGGGAAATATTCATTGCATCATGTGCCGGAAAGCTGATCATGGAATTATGTACTATATTTAACTTATCCGCTGTATTGTCCATCAATTGTCTGAGTTCTTCCCTGCAAGGAGCCGGCTCCAGATTGCATGTATAATGCACAGACCAGGTCAATCCTCTTTTTTCACACTCCCGGTCTGTAAACAGCATAAGATCATCATACATTTTTTTCCATTTTTCCAGGTCGGCTTCTCGAAAATCAACCGGCATGATACATTTTTCAGCTATAATATTATGTTCTCCCGGATGTGTTTCTATGTATCCAACGGTTCCGCGCGCATCAGCACTGATTGTATGGGCGAGCCTTTCCACTTCTGTTGTGATCGCCGCTGCCGCCGCCATTGCGTCGTGGCGGTCTTTCATGGCCATTCCTCCGGCATGCGCGGCTTCCCCGTTGATCGTTATGTAAAACTGTTTGATTCCTGCAACGGCCTGTACTACAGATAATGGAATGTCCTTATCCAGCAGATAGCGCCCCTGCTCAATATGCATCTCAATAAATGCATAGTATGCTTTCGGGTTGATAATGCTCCCCTCAATATTATCCGGGTCCAGTCCAAAACCATATTCTTTCATCGCATCGCTTAAGAGCTGATTTGTCCGTCTGTGCCGGAGTTGATATGCATAATCATGGGGGAGCATTCCGCACATGGCCTTACTGCCAAACGTACCGCCGAGAAATTGACTTGCTTCTTCATTGATAAAAGCCACCATTTCTATCGGCCTCTTGTGGGGAATCCCGGATTCTTTGATCGCAACCAATGATTCCAGTGCCCCCATTACTCCTGCGAGACCATCGAAATATCCCCCCTGGGGAACGGTATCAAAATGAGAACCGCTCAGTACCGTCTGTTCACCCGGCTCTTCTCCTTCTAACCGCGCATAAACATTTCCAACCGTATCTATACGGTAGCTTAAGCCCTCCTTCTCAATCCATCCTGTCATCATTTTCACTGCCTCTTTGTAAGATGGCTCCCATGCAAAGCGGTTAATGCCGCCTCTCGCATCCGTACCAACTGCGCCCACCTGATTTAAACGGGACCATAAGCGTTCTCCATTGATATCAATTAAGCGGCCCATTTTATTCCTCCTTTTTCAAAGATCGCCAGTCATTTTTGATTTACAAAAATAAAACTTATCTTTTCAGTAAAATTAAACAATTAAACGTAATAGCAAATAATATATGATTAATACGTTTTAATTATATATTAGTTTTGTTTTCACGTCAATAAGAAAATGAAACTTTTCCTGGGCTTTGAAGCCTTTTGAGACATATCAGAACAGTTGAAAGAAGAATGCCGGGGCAGAATCGGCGATAATTTGAGGTAGTCAGGACTATCATTGGCAGAGATGGTTTTTATGGTTGCTATTCACAGACATTTCACTCACATGCACAAATTGAATAATGCTCTCGAAAAGGAATATAGCCAGCAAGCAAATATGCTTTTCTACTACTATATGATATCTTACATCACATTAACAATATTATCATTTTTATTGATCTTGTCTTTTAAAAGAAACTAAAGCTCCAATAAATCCGATTATCCCACAAACTGTTATAGTAATCGTGCATATTCTCCAATACTGCGTTCCCCAACCCACCATACCGGAAATGGATACTGCCGTCCAAGGGCATATACAAGCTGGCAGTATTAGTTCTTCTGATACTTGCAGTCCTGCCGCCTGCAATACTGCGCTTCCCAATGTTGCAAGCATGGACGGATAAAACAATGCCTGCTGTTTCACGCATATCAAAAGAATAGGAATCCCCACAATAAAAGAGAAGAAATTATTCTGGGTAAATAAAGATAAAGCATACCTCATATTCCTTGTTGTAAATTCAACGGGAAAAAGGATATAACAGCCTGCTATCACTATCACCTCAGACAAACAAAATGATATTAAATACCACAAAAACCACACAACTAATTTAGCTGTCAGGAATTTTTCTCTCGATACTGGAGCGGTCAGGACATTACGTATTGTTCTGTCCTGATATTCCCTTTGCATATTCGAAGTGATTACAAATCCATTTACGATAGGTAATATGAGAGTATTTAACATGAGTACGCTCATCAACCATTCCATATATTCTCTCTGTGGGTCAATAACCAAACGATTCCATATCATAAAAAGCGGAATTGTAGCAATGATCAAAGTTCCCACCCATGCCATTTTATTCCTGCGGAATTTTATAATTTCAGAACAAACTGCATTATGCAATGCCAGCACCTCCTGTCAATTCCTTAAAATAATCTTCCAGACTGTTTTGGCACTTAGAAATCTCAACCACTGCAAGACCAGCAGCAAAGAGTCTGCTGTTTAATTCCAAAGTACCGTATTTCAAATCATAAATCTCTATGACATATGCTTCTGGTCTCTTAATATTTTCGATTGAAAGAGTTTTTTTCAAGTATTCATATACCTGCTCCGGTTCTTTCACAATTAATCGGATATAGGAATGTCTATTTTCCTCTAGCTGTTGATAAGAACATTCTTCCAACATCCTGCCTTCATGGATAATTCCAATCCAATCCACCATCTGCTCCATCTCCGAAAGCTGGTGGCTGGATATTAAAATAGTTTTCCCACACTCATGACTCAACCGCCGGATAAGCATCCTCATCTCTGCTATACCAATCGGATCAAGCCCATTTGTCGGCTCGTCTAAAATAAGCAGTTCCGGGTCATTTTTTATTGCATTGGCAATTGCTAGTCGTTGTTTCATTCCTAATGAATATTTGGAAAATATCTTTTTATCTTGATAAGGAAGTCCTACGACACCAAGTGCATCACATATTTTATTTTCATTCACTTTTCCCCTAAGTCTTGAGAAAACTAAGAGATTTTCCGTTGCTGTCAGATTAGAATAAAAGCTGGGAGATTCAATCGTGCTTCCAATACGGGCATAAATCCCACTCTGATAACCTGCCATTTCCTGATTAAATAATGTTACAGATCCGGAATCTTTTTTCACCAGTCCAAGTACCATTTTCATAATTGTAGTTTTACCAGCTCCATTCCTGCCTAACAGTCCATATATCTGTCCTTTTGGAACGTGCATGGATACATTCTGGACAACAGAATAACCGCCATATTTTTTGCTTAATCCATAAGTCTGTATCGTATATTCCAATTCTGTCACCTGCTTTCATATATTATTCCAGATGTCGGAGAACCTGCCGGACGGTCCCATGACCGCAGCAAATTCACCTCTGTCCATTTCCATGCTGACCGCACAGGATAGGTATTCCCTTTTGTAACGTAAGATTTTTGCAATCCTGATACAGATAGTATTTTTTCCATGTACGAATACTCCTTCACAAGTTATTTTCTGGAGAAATAAAAACTCTCCTTAGTAATACAAGGAGAGTGTAAATGAAAAATATCACAAAAGTATCTACTTTTCCAACAAAAATGAAAATTGTACTCTGGCACCCGAATCCGGTGTATTGCTGATTGCAATGCCTCCACCATGTTTTTCACATAGGATTTTACAGATATTCAATCCAATACCCAAATGCGAGGGTTCAGATTGTCCAGAAGTATAAAAGGGATTTAGCGCCTTTTCCAGCGCTTCCGGGCTAAATCCTGCCCCATCATCAATCATTTCAAAAGAAAGGAAATGGTTCTGCTCATACAGACGCACAAAAACTTTGTTTTCAGAATATCGGCAGGCATTTCTCATAACATTTTCCAACACCCTGAAAATCAGGGAAATATCCCCCCTAACCTCCTGTAGATCAGCTTCATTTGTGACGGAAATATCTTTCCCATATTCCTTAGCTGTTAATTTTATGTTGTCATCTAACATATTTATAAAACTGCCTATTGGAACAGTCTGTATTTTCACTGGTGTATCCTCTAATTTTTGGATTGTGTTCATAACTTCGACATAATCTGCCAAACGCTTAATATAGTATGCCATCATGTGGTTCGTTTCCATAAGTTTTACATCTTCTTTTTCTGGAAACAGGATATATTCTTCCAAAAAATCCGTATATCCCTGCAATACCGTGAGCGGTGTACGTAAATCATGTGCAAAGGCTGCATTGAGTTTTCTGCGTTCTTCTGCCATTCGCCATATCTTCTTATAATTATTCTGCAATTCATTCTTCATCCGTTCAAAAGCCCCGCAGAGTGTTCCTAATTCATCTTCTGAATCGTACTGTATCGAAAAATCCAGATTATCTACGGCTATCTGCTCTATTCCCTCCGTTAATACTTTTAAAGGATCGGAAAGTTTTAACTTATAAAAAAAATAGGGACCTGCAATAATTACCACAGACACATAAATACCTGTAATTGATATAGAAAGGAAATCATGCCAATACAAAATCGGGTTTTCTGGATTTTCCGTTATAATGGCATAATAGCTTGGACGTGTTGCCAATAATATCGCCATTGCCCCTAAAAAAGCGATAAAAAGAGAACCTACGATTGTAATGGTCAAAGCCTTTTTCAAAGAAAGATTTTTATAAACTGTTTTTAATTTTCCCATTTATACCCTATCCCCCAGACCGTTTCGATATAAGTTTTCTCCGTATACTCCATAAATTTTTTTCTAATCCTCCGCATATGTTCTACTATAATGGAACTATTCCCCTCACTATCATATCCCCAGATAACTTCATAGATTCTTTCTTTATCAAAAACCTGTCCCGAATTCCTTGTAAGTAATTCAATAATATCAAATTCTTTTTTGGTAAACGGTATCACTTTGTCTTGGTAAGACACCTGCCTTTTGTCATAATTTATGGTAAGGTTTTCAAAAAATTTTGCTGAAAAACCAGAACCCCCTCGGCTTTCACGACGTAAATGCGCTTCTACCCTTGCGCCTAACTCACCTAACTTAAAGGGCTTTACCACATAATCATCTCCACCTGACTGAAACCCAATAATTGCATCCACTTCTTCTATTCTTGCAGTCAAAAAAATAATAGGGCATGCTACATGATCTCTGATTGTTCTGCATACTTCAAGCCCATCCATGCCAGGCATATTTATATCAAGCAGAATAATATCAGGTTTAGAATTGATTTCCTTAAGAGCTTCTGTTCCACTCATAGCTGTATTTACCAGATATCCATGAAATTGAAAATAATCCTTCAACATAGTGACAATGCCCTGCTCATCATCAACTATTAAAATCTTATATCTTTCCATAAAAATCTCCGTTTCTTTGCCTTTGGCTGCAATCAAACTAAAAAAAGGTGGTTACAGTTCTCGGCCCACCTCGGAAAGATTGCCTGCGCCGGTACCGGCTTCTACTTCGACGACATCCCCACGGACACGATTGAAGCCCCTTATGTGGAAGGCGCTTACTACAGCAAAAACAAACGATCTGACCGCGGATGTGGCGGCGCCCCCGGCTGGATTATTGAAATCATTTCCCCCAGTAGGACAACCGCAGACTATCCCTACTCGTTCTAATCTGACTAAGAGAATTATAGCACGTTATGCGAATAATGCTATAAAAGATTTGCGTTAATCACTCTGCTGCTTCCAATGCCCCCCTGCAAATTCCGCATCGTTCATGACTTCCAGTTTCCCCAAGACCTGTCCGGCAGGCTCTGCCAGCTTTTCCTTTATGGAAATTCTGCCTGTCTATTTTTCCTCCTTTTTTTAAGCAGTATAGCAGAAAATCAGATTTTACACACTACGGTAAGTTTTGAATCGCTTATGTAAATCACGCAAAAAATCTGCGTGATTTACTCATTCTTTTTTACAGCCCCCAAATTACAATACTGTTATCAAAAAAGCAAAGGAGATATAGAAGAAATGGCTGCATTACTGGAAGCGAAAAATGTAACAAAAATTTATGCGAAGTCACAGCACCCAAGCCTTAATAAAGTATCGTTCAGCGTAACGGACGGCGAATTTATCGCCATTATGGGGGCTTCCGGGTCAGGAAAGACCACATTGCTTAATGTTCTTTCTACGATTGATACGCCCACGAGCGGCAGCATTACAATAAACGGTATCCATCTTAAAAATCTGACTGATTCCAAAGCAGCGGATTTCCGCAGGGATAATCTGGGTTTTATTTTTCAAGAATATCTGCTGTTAGACAGCCTTACTATTTTGGAGAATATCGCTGTTCCACTGACTTTGCAGAAACTCCCGCCTGAAAAAATAGAAAGCATGATACGGAGCCTGGCGAAAAGCTTTGGTATTGACGCGCAGTTAGGAAAATATCCAAGTGAACTTTCCGGCGGGCAAAGGCAGCGTGCTTCTGCTCTAAGGGCTATTGTGAAACGTCCCAGCATTTTATTTGCGGACGAACCGACTGGAGCATTGGATTCAAGTTCCGCAACAGATTTGCTGAACACTTTAAAGGAATCAAACGAAAGACTCCATACTACGATACTAATGGTTACACATGATGCTTATGCCGCAAGTTTTGCTGACCGCATCCTGATTTTTAAAGATGGCTGCATCATTCAGGAATTATTGAAACAAAATGCTGGCAGGCGCGCATTCTATGAATCCATTGCACAGACAATAGCAAAATTAGACACAGAAAGGTAGGGAAGTACCCATGAATCATTTATCTATGGCACTTAAGAACCTAAAAAATAATTTTTCCTTTTATGCCCTCTATTTATTATCCATTTCATTTGTGATTACTATTTTTTTTGCTTTCACTTCGTTTTCCATGAATAAAATCATGCTGGAAAAAATATCAGCTGACGGGCGGGTAGAAACCATGTGCAACACGATTTCTATATTCCTTATGGCATTCGTTATTTTTTATATGTCATATTCAAACCGTTTCTTCCTGCGCCGACGTACAAAGGAATTAGGTATTTATGCATTATTAGGATACCGGAAATCCACGATACTGTCCCTGCTTACAGCAGAAAATCTGCTCTCCTGTGTCGGGGCTTTCGTAATCGGAATCCTTTTGGGCGGTCTGTTTCATAAAGGTATTGTGTTTGGCATTACAAAATTATTGAACTTGACACTCAACAATTCAGAAATACCGTTTTTTAACTTGAATGCTATGGTCAAAACGGCATGCTTTGTTTTTGCCATTATTATTATATTATCGCTGTCCAACAGCAGGTTTCTTTATAAATCTTCCCTGATGGATTTAGTGCGGTTTGAAAAAAGCGCGGAAAAGCAGACAAAGTTTCATGCCGTTCCTTCCATAATCGGGTTTGTATCTGTCATTTTGGGATACTGTATTGCCCTTGACATTCTACGGGGCGAAAAATCTGTCTGGTTTTCAGTCGGGTTTTATGCTGTTGGAATGTTTACATTTACACTCATTCTTTTTGGAACAGTGCTTTTTATTGCATCTTTTCTCCCTTATGCGGTACAGGCTGGCAAGAAAAATAAGAAAAAATTTTATACGGAAACAAGAATCATTACTTCACCGGGTTTTATATACCGGATGCGCTCCAATTCAAAAACGCTGATCATGCTCACATTACTGTCAGCCGCAACTTTGACTGTTTCAAGTATTATGGCTCTGACCCTGTATTATCCTATCGCTGCAATATCCCGCATTGCGCCGTCAGAAATTGAGTGCCGTATTGAAAAAGAGAACGATTTGTCCGCAATCATGGAGATCGTGAATAACGATTCATCCGGAGATGATATTACATTTCTGCAGACCGATATTTATAAAGTTACTTCTACTGCCAGGCAGCTTCCCATGGAATACAGTGTCGGAACTTCCAAGGGAGATGCTGACAACGAAAAAATCCTTCGGAATGCAGGTTTTGAATGTATCTCATATTCTGACTATACTGCCATTCTGAAAGCACAAGGGCGGCAAAAGGCTTTGGAGCAATTTACAGCACTAAACAACAATGAGTGTATTTTTGTAAGATACCAGCCGGCTTCCGGCAAGGACGAAACAGGCAGCACTTATCCACTGCTCATAAACAATACTGAAATACCTGTCACTGTGACTATGACCACATTAGATAATCCTATTTCATTTGCGAACAGTGTTGGTACTTTAATTGTAAGTGACAGTTTATACAAAATGATATCTGAACATGCTGCTCCCGAAACAAAAGTCTTAAGTATAAATGGAAATTCCATAACAGGTAACGAGGATCTGTTTCAGGCTCTATCTGCATATTTGGATAAAAGCCCTTACCTGCAGGGCAATTCCCACAGAATACATGAAGTGGTTTCCCTGAGCAGCTCTACTTTCCTGTTGATAGGCTTTCTTGTGGTATTATTCTTTATAGCAACAGGAAGCATCCTGTATTTTAATAACATTTCAGCGATAGCCGATTCAAAATCCGATTACGATATCCTTACAAAAATGGGATATACGAACAGGACGATTAAAAAAATTATCAGGAAACAGGCAATCACATTTTTTAGCATTCCGTTCCTGTTCGGACTGACAGACTGTATCTTTGCCACATTAGTATATAAAACAGCGCTTATGCAGAACCTTTTGGCGAACAGCATTGTTTTATATGCCCCTACGATATTAGCTATTGCGCTGACACTGATCATTTATCTGATTTATTACTGTATGACTGTCCATACCTGCTGTAAAATGGTCTTGGAAAAATAAAGATTACGCGAAAATTTTAGTTGTATGCACACAGATAAATGATATAATTTAGGCATGGATAAGGGGGAAAAATATGAAGCGCATTAATCTTAAGCTTTTGCTTTTTATAAACTCTACCCTGCTTATAATATATATGGGGCTGGAAATAAACATTCAGATGCCGTGCAGCATCAGCAAAATCGTATCATTATTCCTGTCATCATTGATGTTGATAGACGCTACTTATGTGAGTTCCTGCAACATCAGAGATAATAAAGCTATCTCTTTGTTTTGCGGTCTGCTGGCATTAGACGGTTGGTATATGCTCCTTTCCGTTTCGGACAACACTATAGCAGATATTGTTTTTTATGCCTTAAGTCCAATTATATGGTGCATTTTCATAAATTTTATACTTATGTTTTTATTTCAGGGGAGCGGTTATAAATTCAAAAAAGCAGCAAATCTCTGCCTGACCGGAACCTGTATCTGCTCCCTTATCGGCATTTTAATATCAGATAATGTGTTTGCTTTGTTGTATGACATACAGTTTTTGCTAAGCTGGCTTTGCTTCGTTTTTGTTGTCGCTTACCATAGAAAAAGAACTGTTTTTGTCCTTAAAGCAGAATGGAAATCCATTCTGTTCTCTCTTGTGGTAATCATCATTTTATTCATTGCATACTGTCTTACCACAATGGGAATAAAAGGAAATCTTTCAAACTTTGGAGTGTATATCCCTGTCCTGCTGTTCTCCATGAGTATTCATAGTATTATACTGAAAGAGCATCACAGTTTTCCATTGTCTGCCATATTTAGCAGATTCCAGTTAATGTTGATCCTGCTTTTCGGTGTTACCATTTGTGGTCTGATTACAATGACTCTGGGGATCGGCTGGTTATCCTTCCTTCTTATGTTGGACGCTATGTTTGTATTTATCTATGTCTGCAATATCATTCTGGATTTTAATTTAAGGCAGGGAGGAGGCAACATGGTTATGGAAAGTAAATACAATGCAGCATTGGCACAGTTACAGCAGGAAGAGCAGATAAATCTTGAATTTTCAAATTTTCTTCATGATAATATACTTCAAGACCTGCTTTCCATAAAAAATTTGATGTATAAATCAACAAACCCTGATATACAGAAAATAATCACAGAAACTCTTGATAGTATGAATATCTATATCCGTGAGCAGATGCAGAATTACCATCCTGTATTACTGTCAAAACTTACTATAAAAGAGAATTACCAAAACTTGCTTGCCTATATTGCGCAATCATTTCCTGAGCGCCGCATCAGCATTGTTTTTGACTGTCCAGACTCTTTATTTTTAGTTCCGCCATATGATATTTTCATATATCGGCTTTTAAAAGAGCTCGTCACGAATGTTTATAAACACTCTACAGGAGAAAAAGCATGGATAACACTTACACAGGATCATGGAATGATCGTATTATGCGTAAAAGATAATGGGAATGCTGATGCCGGCAGCCTCACCCATGCAGACTCATCAAAACACAGAGGTCTTGCATTAAGCACTGACCGTGTGCAAAGCATGGATGGCACTATAAGTATAACCCCAAATTTCCCACGTGGAATCTGCGTCTGTATCAACCTGCCAATGAAAGGAGATGCTTCTTATCAATATTTTATTAGTCGATGACCACGTTCTATTTTCCAAAAGTCTGGAGATTGCATTATCAGACTACCCGGATATAAAAACCTTTAAAAGTATCAATGATATTTCCCTATTGGATAAATTCATTGAAGAAGATGCCCCGGACATCCTGCTTATGGATATCAATTTAAAAAATATAACATCTGAAGATGGTCTGGAATTGGCAAAGCAGATATTACATCGTCATCCGGAGCAGAAAATTGTTATCCTGTCCGGATACGATCTTCCAGTATACCGCAACGAAGCAAAAAAAATCGGGGCAAAAGGATTTATCAACAAAAATACAGAACCGGAAATGCTGATCGCTTATCTTTCACAGATCATGCAGGGAAAATTTATCTTCAACAGTTCGGTTCCGTTTTTAGAAGAATTAACTGACTGTGAAAAACAGATTTTGCAGCTTATAGCTAACGGCAGAAAGCGGAAAGAGATTGCAGGCACACTTTATATCAGCGAGCGTACCCTCTCCAACCATTTACAGCATATATTTGAAAAACTTGATGTTTCCTCCTCTGTCGAGGCTGTAACCAAGGCGATTCAATTAGGATACCTCCCGCCGATTTGTTAATTTCTTATCTCCTTCTGTTCTTTTAAAAGCAGTATAGCAGAAAATCAGATTTTATACACTACGGTAAGTTTTGAATCGCTTACCTATAATATCCTGTCCCATTGCAGCATCATTATTTAATTGTTCCGCGCCACTTTTCAGATTATCCGCAAAAGAGTCCAATCCTGAACAAGCTGTGCGGCAAAATATAATCCCGATAACCAGCATCAGCAATAAGGCGCTGATAATTGTAGAGATAGTATTTATCAGGCTCCGGCTTTCATTATTTTTAACACAGATGATGGACAGGCACAGCCCCATGATGACACAGGCAATATTGACACCACCCCAAACTGTACGCAATCCATCGGGCAATACGATTTGCAGAAATACGGGAATCAGCGTCGCAAAGGGCAGCACACTGATAATAAGGGCTGCAATACTTATATTTTGTAATTTTTTCTTTTCCATAAGTTTACCTCATTTCTTTCTTACCAAATCTTTTAACAGCCAACAAAAGAGCTAATATAAAAACCACTATTGCACATGGCAAAAACGGAAATACTGAAAATGCTGTGCCTGTGCCTTCTGCCGTAAAATCATGCAGCGAACAAGATACCAGATAACCACTGTAGCAGTAAGGATACGCAATCCAAAGCGGTGTATTGGCTATTAAAACACCAGGAATAACAAGAAACAGATTAAGTCCTACGGAAAGCAATGCTTTTTCAAACAATACTGTAATCGCCCACATAGCCGCTATACATGGCAGCATCGTAAGGAATAATCCTACACACCACTTTACAAGATAAAATACTGGTAAGGTATCTGTAATCCCTGCCATGTGTGTAGCAACGATACCTGTAATCAAAAACACAATGAGGAAAACTACCATTTCCATAAACAGGTAAAACATCAAAATCCCGAATTTTGCCAGAGATAAGGCATAACGGCTAACTGGCAATGCCAGCATCTTCAGAATACCATTCTGCTGCGTTTCACGCCCCGCAATCATTACACATACAACAATCATGGAAAATGGCAATAGATAATAGGCGTAAACTAATGCACTCTGGATAAACATGGCAGACCACGCATTTGTATATTCTGGGGAAAAATACCTGCTTAAATTGGCAACTCCCGATATTACTACTAACAAAGGCGCAATAAATATCAAAGGAACGATTTTCGACCGCTTTACCTTCTTAAATTCAATCTTTAATAAATCCAAAAAATTCACACAAATCCCTCCTATTCATAACGCAAATGTTTCGCCATCCATAAGCCTATTCCTAACAACAAAGATGTTTCTGCCATAGCTATAATAGCTATCCCATTGTCTGGCTGCGCGCTCATAGCAACAGCAGGCTTTAACATGACAACGAATGGGTGAACCAATAGCAAACTAACATTTGAACCTGCTAAGGCCATTCCGCTTAAAAATCCGGCGACTCCAATTCCAAGTGGCATCCACATATTTTCAAAGCGAGAGGAAACCAAAACCATAAAAGATAATGTCGGCATAGAAGTAATAAAGGAATATGCTGTAAATTTAAGCAAAGTGTCCATTTCAAAAGTACCTTTCGGCAAGTCACTGATCCCAATTTTTAACAAAGCTAAATTCTGTAACACAATCGCTGTCAAAAGTAACACTGTTAGAATAAAAAGCTTGCACAGATACATTTTAGGAACACTAATCGGCAGCATATACATCTTTTTGATTGCAGTTCCTTTAAATTCCATGTTGTAAACCATACAGGCGGCCACAACGATGCCAAACATGTTCAAAACCATAATCATTCCGTAAAGCTGTGTTAAAAGAACGTCCATCGGAGCTAACGGAAGGTTCAGTAATGTATCCTTGCGCACAATAAAATTGATAAACGCGTAGGCTGCTCCCAAGATACCAACTAATAACAACAACGGAATAACACCAGTCCTTTTTTCTTTCCGAAGTTCAATGATAAGTGTTTTCATAATTGCGCCCTCTGCTTTCTGGCTGCATTATCCTTATCAATCATGGAAAGGAACATATCTTCCAAATTAGCGGAACTAATCTTATTATCCGCCGCGAAACCTGCCTGTACTGCATTCTGCCTAAGTTCATCAAGACTTCCCTCGAACAGCAGCCGGCCATGATTAAGAATACCGATGTCATCTGCCATCAATTCTATTTCCGACAGCATATGAGAAGATATTAGGACGGTGCAATCATAAAGGCTCGGCAATGACTTTATCAGATTACGGATTTCATGAATGCCGGAAGGGTCAAGACCATTTGTAGGTTCGTCCAAAATCAGGATTGGCGGACGTCCAAGCAAAGCTCCCGCAAGCCCAAGGCGCTGTTTCATACCCAACGAATATTTTTTGGCAAGCCGGTTACCAAACTCTGCCAATCCAACTAAGTCTAACGCATCATTCACCGCACTTTCTGGCAGCCCCAAAATTCTGCGGATAATATCAAGGTTTTCCCAGCCTGTCAGATTTGCGTAAAAAGACGGGGATTCGATAAATGAACCTACTTTCTTTAAAATGCTGATCCGGTCATCTGGAAAATGACCTCCGTCAACCGTGAATCTTCCGCCTGTAGGCGATGTAAGCCCTAACAGCATCTTCATTGTAGTAGATTTTCCTGCTCCATTAGGGCCAAGGAAACCGTAGATACTGCCTTTCTGAATATGCATGGAAACCTTATTGACCGAAATAAAATTTTTATATTTCTTTGTTAACCGCTCCGTTGTGATAATATAGTCCATAAAAAACTCTCCTTTCTTTTTTCTTTAGTTTACATCCCCAATCTGACATTAACTTTCTCGTATCATTACTTTTACCTTACTTTTTTGCCATAGGATTCCGAAAACCGTTCCGCTATGCTATAATAGGAATTGCGTTGATGCGCAAGCAGGTCATCAATTTTCCGCGAAAATTGGTGACTAATTATAATATTACTGCTGTTATTAATAGATTTTTGAAAGGTGTAGACAAATGGAACAATCATTTTTGCATGCAAAAAAAATCCTGTTGGTTGATGATGAGCCAGAACTGCGTAAATTAGTAATTGACATCCTATCCGATGACGGATTCTCAAATATCATTGATGCAGGAACTGTCCAAACCGGACTTATCTTTGCCAGGCAGGAAAAACCCGACCTTGCAGTCCTTGATGTCATGCTGCCGGACGGGGACGGATTTTCTCTTATGAAGAAATTACGGGCATTTACGAATATTCCAGTTATATTTCTGACAGCAAAAGATGAAGCGTCTGATAAACTTGCCGGCTTAGGACTTGGGGCAGATGATTATGTGGTAAAACCTTTTTTGCCGCAGGAACTATTATTGCGTGTCCATGCAGTTTTACGCCGATGCTATAAAGCAGATTCCCCATTATTAGAGCTGGAAGGCTGCACGATAGATTTCAGTCGTGCCGAAGTCAATAAAAATGGAATTATAGTTGCCCTGACTGCCAAAGAACATGCGCTGTTAGAAACATTATCCCGCAGTGAGGGAAGAATCGTAAGCATTGATGCCTTATGTGAAGCATTATGGGGCGATAATCCTTTTGGATATGAAAACAGCCTGAATGCCCATATCCGGCGTATACGGGAAAAAATTGAAACTGATCCTTCAAAGCCTGTATCACTCATAACCGTTAAAGGGCTCGGTTATAAATTGAACGCAAGGAAGTGAAGCCATGAAAGTATTCAGCAGATATATCTCAAAACACTTACTGTCTTTTATTGGACTTATTCTGGCTCTCGTTATATTGAACATAGCCGCATTTGCTTTTACATTTTACAATACAGTATTAAAAAACTTTGGAAGTATCTCTCCGCAGAATATGCTAAAACAGGTGGCAGCGGCTTCCTCTTCCAATAGCATAACGTATGAAGCGGAAAAAATGATAATAACCAACTCTTTATGGGCAATGTATCTGAATATGGAAGGCTCCTGCAATTGGACTGTTAATCTGCCAGAGGAAATTCCAACTGAATATTCGATTCAGGATATTGCAGTATTTTCCAAAGGATATTTGAAAGATTATCCCGTATTTGTATGGAGTGATGTGAATGGCTTATTAGTGATTGGTTATCCCAAAAACAGCTATATGAAAATTACCAGCAATTATTATCCTATTGACATGGTTCGTAAAATCCCCCTCTTTTTTCTTGGCATCATTGTATTCGACCTGCTGGTTCTGTTCCTTGCCTATTCACGTTCCAAAGCACAAATCAGCAAAAATGCAGAACCAATTATTTCCTCAATTGCCATCTTGTCAGAAGGGAAAAGTATAAACCTTTCTGTAAGCGGCGAACTGTCAGAAATAGCTGAAAGTATAAATAAAGCGTCTAATATCATCAGCCGCCAGAATACTGCGCGGGCAAATTGGATCAGCGGTGTATCCCACGACATTCGTACTCCATTATCCATGATTATGGGATATGCGGATAGAATTGTTAATGACGAAAATGCCAGTAACCGGATTAAGGAACAGGCGGCTGTTATATCCCGGCAAAGCATCAAAATGAAAGATTTAGTGCAAGATTTGAATCTCGTATCAAAGCTGGAATATGAAATGCAGCCTCTGCGGAAAGAAAATATCCGGCTTTCAAAACTGTTACGTTCCTATGCTGTAGACTTGATAAATAGCGGTCTGCCGGATTTCTATTCTTTAGAGGTAAATATTTCTCCTGACTCTGAAAACAGCATGATAGAATGCGATACAAAACTGATTACACGAGCCGTCAATAATCTGGTCCAAAACAGCATTCACAGCAATCCCAAAGGCTGCACAATTATTTTGTCATTACAGATAATAGAAAGCAAACTTCTTTTAACCGTTCAGGATAATGGCATTGGTATTTCTGCTGAAAAGTTAGAAGAACTGAAAAACAAGCCACATTACATGGAGAGTACCGATGACCGCTTAGATCTCCGTCATGGCTTAGGACTTCTTTTAGTACAACAGATTGTTGAAGCGCACCAAGGAACAATAGAAATAGAAAGCAGGCCACACGAAGGATATAAAACAAACATATGCTTCTCAGATATATCAAAACCATGACCAAATCGCAAAACCGCGTCATGGAAATGTGCATAACTGGCTATCCTTTGCTCCCATCGGCTGACAGCTATTAGTTATCCATGGAATCAATCACATTGTAAACCGCTTTTACCGTATCTGCCGCTTCCGGACATTTATCGTGCCGCAAGGCATAGATGATTCCCCCCTTTCTCCCACATGGGGCTGTGTATGCTTTACGGTTGCATTTATAATTCAAAGAGCGGTGGCTCTTTAGGCTGTTGCTCTTTGATTATCTATTGCTGTCGGCTGATTTAATTACTTTGGCGGCTATTCAATCAGAGGGATATATATATCGTCTGCTCATAGCACTTACAATCCCGAAATAGCAAATATAAAAAACTACAATACACGCCCCAAACTCACCAGTTAATTTGAGCAGAATATTATTCAAAGAAGCCGGCAATATTAGGTTCATTTTTCCATTCAGTAACGGTATGCAGAATAAAATAATCAATAAAGCCATTATCATTGGAGAGGACAATTTAATTGCTATCTGCTGATTCACAAGTCTTGCTATCTGCTGATCGCTTTTTCCCATACAGCGCATTATCTGATTGCTTTTTGAATTTTGCCTGACCTCTATCATCTGCTGCAATGATAATATCGAAAAATAAATAACCAGAAACACGATACAGATGCTTATTTGTGAAGTACCCATCCACTGGCGCATAGCCGCATCAAAAAGCTGAAATTCCGGCTGCAATATCAGTATTCCAGTTACAAAAGCAGCCCCAGAAAACAAAAAGCATATGCAAAAAACAGAATTAACCATAGCAGCCGTTTTGAAATTTGATGTTACATTTGCCATAATATATAGCCTGTCTTTTTGATATATCCTAACGGATTTCATTCGCCTGTACGCATATAAATAGCCAAACACGCATTTGTAAAAAGCAAAAACAGATATTAGCAAAGGGATTGCTGTAACAGATACGGGATAAACAATGTAAACTTCCGGCAAAAAAACAATGCCACAAACGCAACCAATGAAGCACACAAAACACAAAAAGAAAATGATGCCCCATTTTTTATAGTTTCCTATATTTTTTACGCCTTGATTGCGATTTCTTTCATACATTAGTTCCCTTATTTGCAGCTTGTCTAAATGTTGCTTCAATCGAAATGAACACACTGTTTCAATAAGGCAAAAAAACAGAAACGTATATAACATACTTTCACCATAAAGGAATCCGCAATGTTTCATTTCGCGCAATGGCTCACGGAAATACCAAAATCCATATATGGAAAAACCTATTGTTGTTCCCGCTATATAGCAGCAAAAGCCAATCAACAAGACTTCGCATAGGAACAGCCGGGTTAATCTCTTTTTTTCCATACCCAATAATAAATAGCTTGCAAATTCTTTTGCCCGCTGCTTTAGCATGAAAGTGTCTATATATCCGACTAAAACTATTTGAATAACTGCTATTAGCAATGGTAGAGAAATCACTTGAAAGCCGGCTGATTCTCCTATAATGGTTATACAATTAGATACCTCTATAATCGCCAAAAGGACGGTCATGGTAACAACATATAAAAGATAATTTATAAATGACCGCTTGGCATTACGGATTGACAGCTTCAAGTACATCATGGCTTTCTCCTTCTATCCATTCTATTTTTTTCAAAATATCCGCGAAAAAGGTCTGCTTGTTTTCCTGTTCTCGGTTTAAGGCAACTTTTATTTCTCCGTCTTTCATAAACAGAATCCTGTCGCAATAGCTGGCTGCCATGACGTCATGCGTGACCATCAATATTGTTGCGCCGTACTCTCTACAAATCATAGCAAGGGTATCTAAAAGCTGTCTGGCAGCATGGGAATCTAATGCCCCGGTAGGCTCGTCCGCAAGTATAATATCTGGATTTACCACAATAGCACGGGCGCAGGCGCAGCGTTGCCGTTGTCCTCCCGATACCTCATATGGAAATTTATCTAATATTGCTGATATATCCAGCTTTTCAGACAAACTTTGAATTGTTGGACGAATGCTTTCTTTGGAAACCTCTTTAATTGTCAAAGCAAGCGCAATATTTTCATAGATAGTCAAAGTTTCAAGTAAATTGTATTCTTGGAAAACAAAGCCTAAATGTCTGCGGCGAAATTCTGCGGTGGCTTCGTCTGGTATATCCACTATATTCTGTCCGCTTATTCGTATCGTCCCATTTGATGGCTTGTCTATTGTGGCTATTAAATTAAGCAATGTTGTTTTTCCAGAACCGGAAGCCCCCATAATTCCAACAAAGCTGCCATGTGGTATCTGAAAACTTACATCATTTACAGCTAATACTGAATTATTTTCTGTTTCATAGAGTTTGGAAACATTTTCAACTTCCAAAACATTTTCGGGGATTGTATCACTTTCTTTTGATTCCCATTTATCGTGTCCTAGCCAATTTGTAATCACGTCCATAAGTACCTCATCTGCTTTTTCTTTCAATTTTTCTTCTGCAATACACTCACCCGCAAACAGTTCATTCAAAGTAACGTCTAAAAGAGTGCATAAAGGCATAAATAAAGACAAATCTGGCATAGACCGTCCTGTTTCCCATTTTGAAATAGCCTTATCGGTTATTTCCAGTTTTTCTGCCAACTGGCTTTGCGTCCAGCCTTTTGCTTTCCGGCGTTCGGAAATAAAAGCTCCAATCTTAATTTGATTCATTATTCAGCCCTCCTGCTTGCGGTAAATTATATAAATCCAACATAAAAATGAACACCTACCAACGGTAGAGTTGGATAAAACGTGGCTTTTTAACTCTACTGATAGTATAGTTCTGAACGGAATTTGACAAAATATAAGGAAATATGTACATTCAGATTATATCATCCCGCTATCTCTAAATCTATCTTGTTTTCGGTTGCTTGCTTCTTTACCGTACATAAGCATTTGCGCCCAGATTATGGTACTTTGGCAGGAATAAGTCAATCTCGTCCGCCCCGGCTTTGCCTAAAGCGTAATCCTCATAGAGTTTGGCAATGACTTTCTCGACCTCCCCCAGACGCTTTTCAATGGAAAGCTTTTTCTCAATGGCGTCGCCAGTGTACGCCCTGTTCCTGTTTTCATGCTCCATAACTTTTTCAAAGACTGCCTTCTCGTCCTTCAGCGCTAGCTTCGCCCACTCCCGTATGTCCTTTAAGACCGCATCATGCAAATCCTGTTCGTAGATACGGTGCGGCGCGCGTACCTGACTGCCGATCTTTTACAAAGGATTTGCCGACCTTGAAGATGAATGTCTGCCTCTGCGCCACAAGGTTCCCGATATAGACTGCTGTTACCCCGTGATTATCCACAAATAAAGCAGGGCGGAATTATCCATGGTGACGCAAATCGGCGTTCATTTTTACCATTGACTTGTCAAAATCATTCTTGTTATTTCATCAATCCCTTTTTCTTAGCGTAATCACAAATGAAGGAAACAAATGCCAATATCAAAAATATAAAGATAGATATCATATCCCATACATCAAAAACAGGTTCCTCTATCACTTTTGATAGTATTACATTGACAATAATCATCCATGGAATAGTTAATAAAAAAGTTGTTCCTAAAGCAACTAACCTCCTTCCAATACGCTTAAACACTGCAACTATTATCCACAAGAATACGATTGAAGCTACCGCTATCATTGCACCAACTGAAAATACTTCTTGCGTTTTTAATAAACTACCCAAAAAGAACAAATAAGGAATGGTAAAAACACTGAATGATATTAAACTTACGATCATCCCTTTTTTCCCAAAAATAATACTTGGAAAAGATATTACCCATGCGAATGCAATAGAGCTGACCGGAATCAATGACCATGTTAAATTGCCAGATATTGCAATGTCGCAAATAAGACATACCATAATCCCTATCAATAGTGTTGCTGAAAAAAGCATTGAAATAATAACATTCCTTGTCATGTTATTTTCGTCTTTCCTTTTTAAAGAAATCAAGTTTTCATCTGCCTTTTTTTCATAACTTTCCATGTCAATTTCCTCCCCACTTAACAACTCGTTTACTGTGATTCCCAGTATTTCGCATAGTTCTAACATTATAGATGAATCGGGCATACTTTTTCCCGTTTCCCTTAGTTAAAGATATTGTTGGGTATCTCAAGATGTGTCATTCGATTTTGCCGATAAAGCGGTAGAAGATTTCCACTTCCTGTTCCCGGCTTCCGTCCTCACTTTTGACCGCTTCATGGACAAGGATTTTTTCAATCAGCGTATTCAGAAGTTCAGCCGTCAATTCTGTGGGATTGACATACTGTTTCATCAGACCTATCCACTTTTCAGCGTCAACCGCTGTCTGGGCGGCGGTCTCCATCGCTTCGTGAAGCCGTTCAATTTTTACGTCCAATTCTCGCTGTTCGCCCTGATACTTTTCGGACAGCATATTGAAATTGTATTCTGTAATGCGTCCGGCAGACCAGTCCTCATACATTTTTGCAAACAGGGTGTCTACTTCTGCTTTGCGCTTTTCCGCCTTTTTCAGTTCGGCTGTCTGCCGCTTCCTTGCAGTATTGCGTTCCTTGTCGCTGGCGTTAAGTAGCCGTTTCAGAAGTTTGTCCCCATCCTGCTGTGCCAGCACAGACCAGTATTGCAGACGGGAAAGGACATAGGCGTAAAGCACATCATAGCGGATATAGTGCATGGAACACTGGTGCAATCCTTGCCCGTACTTGCTACAATGGTAGTGGGCATAGGGATTTTTGTTCTGGCTGTTCATACCATAGGCCAGCGACCAGCCGCAGTCCGCACATTTTACCAGCCCGGAAAATATCTGTGTTGTGCCGTTCTTCTGCCGTCTGCGCCTGTTGCAAATCTGCTCCTGTACTTGACGGAACACATCTTCGGAAATAATCGCTTCGTGGGTGTTCTCCACACGATACCATTCCTCTTTTGGCTTGCGTACTTTCTTCTTGTTTTTGAATGAAATGTTGGTCTGCTTATTGTGGACGCTGTGTCCGATATAGGTTTCCTCTTTCAGAATACTTTTCACCTGCGCTATCGTCCACGCATAGGCTTTTTCCTCCGGCGCTCCGGCATAGATATTTGCGAAAGTGCCGTATCTCTGGAAATTCAGCCAGCCGGGAGTAGGTACTTTTTCTTCGACCAAAATCCGTGTAATGCTGGCGGCTCCCCGGCCATGAACGGCAAGGTCAAAAATCTTTTCGATAATCCACCTTGTTTCCGGGTCAATCAGAAGATGGCCTTTCTTATCTGGGTCTTTGACATAGCCAAGCGGAGCATAGGCTCCATAGTGTGCGCCATTTGCGAACCGTGTCCGCATGGCCGCCTTTACCTTTTTGCTGGTCTGGCGGGCGTGCATTTCATTCAGAATGTTGAGGAATGGGGCAAGCTCATTCTCTCCGTTGATGGTGTCCACATTGTCATTGACAGCGATATAGCGGACGCCTTTGCTGGGAAAGTAGATTTCCGTGTACTGGCCGGTCAGAATGTAGTTTCTGCCTAAGCGGGATAAATCCTTCGTAACAACGCAGTTGATTTTCCCGTCCTCAATGTCATCAATCATTCTCTGAAAATCCGGCCTGTCAAAGTTCGTTCCAGACCATCCATCGTCGATATATTCATCTATGACATTCAGGCCATGCTCGGCGGCATATTGCCGGAGCATCATGCGTTGTGTCTGAATACTCCCGCTTTCTCCTTGCAGTTCATCGTCCCGGCTCAATCTCATATAAAGCGCCGTGTTGTAAATCGTAGTATTGTAAGGTTGTTTCACCGTAAAAATCCTCCTTCTAAAGAAACAACCCACGCTTACAATACTTTTGCTCTATGGCAATTATATCATAAGCGTGGGCGTGTTATCAATGATGGGCTATCAGGTTGAAGCGGCTTTTTCTGCGGTATGCCGCACCACATCTACAATCAGATCACCGAGGGGCTTCCCGCCTGCGGCGAAGTGTTCGGAGATTTTTATACGGTTGTTCCCACATACAAAATACTGCGTGCCGTTCTCTGCTTGTATAACCTGCCCTGTTCGGGGTGTAAAAATATCGCTTTCACTTTTTGCCATCCAGTGTCCTCCATATTCAGTTTTCAAGGTACAATGCCGCACAGAGGCGGCGAAAATTTCTGCTTATATCTATCACCTTTCCTTTACCGTGTGCCGCTGCTGACGTTTCAGTTCCGCCAGTATATCCGGCGGGATACGGTCAACCAGCCGCTGTAAATTGTCCAGTTCGCTTTTCAGCTTTGCCCGTTCCATCGTATCTTTCATCTTTCCTTTTTCGCTGGCCTTTGCCCTTGCTTCCAACTTCTCATTCTCCGCCAGCAGGTCATTGATTGTGACCTTGTACTTTTTCAACTGCCCGGAGAAATTCTCCATCTGCGGGAACCACTTTTTCAGCATGGAGAGGGCTTCCTCTTTTTTCTTTCCGGCGTTCAGCGGGTTAATGCCGTCCAGTGTGGCTTCAATGGCTCTTGCCTGCCGGGAGAGGGAAACCGCCTGTTTGAAAAGCCGGGTGGGGATATGCTTCCGGCCTGTCCTGCTGGCGCTCTCCCCACGCTCCAAGTCAGGATATTTCTCCACCATATAGGCGTGAAAATCGTCCTGCCACTTCGTCAGGTTTGCCCGGTTGCCGATAATCTCCTTTGCACACAGGCGGTTGTCCTTTGTCAGCGGAACAAAGGTCAAATGCAGGTGGGGCGTTTTCTCGTCCATGTGTACCACCGCCGACACGATATTTTCCCGTCCTACCCGGCCAATGAGGAAGTCCGCCGCCCTCTGGAAAAACGCCTGTATCTCCTTTGGGGATTTCCCCTTGAAAAACTCCGGGCTGGCAGTTACCAGCGTATCGACAAACCGTGTGCTGTCCTTGCGGGTTCGGCACCCGGCCTGTTCAATGCGGTTTTGAATGAAATGATAGTACCTGCCCTCTGGCTTGACGATATGAAAGTTGTACTTGCTCCGGCTTGTGTCAATGTCGGGGTTGCTGGCGTATTGTTCTTTCTGTCTTTCGTGATGGGCTTCCAGCGGCCTTGCCGGGTTGCCCTTGTGCTTCTCAAACCGCAAAATTGCGTGTTGTGCCATTCTGCTCCTTTCCCCATTCCTTTCCTATCCGGGGTTTTCCACAGGGAAAATCCCGCAGAAATTAGCTCGGATAGGATTGGAATGGATAGAATATAAATAAATCTTTTTAATCTTTGTATTTCTATATACCGTCCGGTTTTCGTACTTCCGGGGAGTGATTTCCTCACTTCATAAGTACGGTTTTCAGCCCTCCGGCGTACCAGAACCGGATTTCTTGAAGTCGGTGTTTGGAACCGCTTCATAGGATTTTGGGAAAATGCGGTTGGGTTTTCCACAGCCCTGCTTCTGGATCTCCACCAGCCCGGCGTATTGCAGTTCCCGCAGGGTGTTTACCGCTTTCTGCCGCCCACAGTGGAGCAGGTCAACCACCTCGCAGATGGGATAGTACAGATAAATCCGTCCGCAATCATCCGCCCACCCATTCTTGCGGGATAACTCTGTCCGGCGCAGGATAAAGGCGTACAGAACCTTTGCCTCGTTGGACAAGGGCTTGAATGTGGGGGCTTCAAAGAGGAAATTCGGGAGCCGGGTGAAGCTGAACGCCTTTTCCGGCTGATGGATATAGATGGTATTTGTCATAGTGCGTTTTGTGGACGGTTAGAAGCCCGTTTTCCGGGGCGGGCGATACTTTATACCACCAGCCCCGGTTTGGGGCTTGCGAAGCCTGATAAATCAAGGCTTTTTTCGCTCCTAACTGTCCACAGCAGACCTCCTTTTCCGTTCACTTTCTGTTTTCTGCCGCCTGTGAACTCTGGCGGCACAGCCGGGGCAGTATTTTGCCCGGTTGGATTTGGGGACGAACACACCGCCGCAGACCTCACAGCGTTTCAAGTCCTTATCCCGGAAAATCTCCGCTTCCAGCGTCCCGTCCAGCGGCAAGACCGCCCAGCGGAACCACTTACAGCAGACCGAGAAAGAAATCGTCTGCGGACAGGTGCAGGTGTCCCCATCGTCAAGGACAATGCAGTTGCCGTCCTCACAGCAACAGCACTCCCGGCGTATCAGGCTGGCCGCCTGTTTTCTCTGCGCCGGGGTCATGCGGTAAAGGGAACCGTCCGGCCTGCGTTCCAGCGGCGGCAAGTCTTTATAGGGGTTATCTCTCATGCGTTCCCTCCATTTTGCTTTCCGTTGCCGTTCTCCCCGAAAAGGTTTCCTGCCCCATTCCTGAGGCGTGTTCCGGCGTTGGCACGCTCCTCGCAACTTCGGGACATTTTGTCCCGAAGTCCGACTCCTTGCGGTGCTTCCCCAGCCGGGGTATTCCTTTTCGGACGGTCATTCTGTTTTCAAGGTGCCGTCCATCGATGAACTACCCTAAGTCTACACGAAAAAAATGCAATTCCCGGAATATTGCGAGAATTGCATTTTGATGAAGTTTACACTTTGGAAATTGCATTTTTGCAATCATTCTGTATAATGGAAGTATGCGGAGGAGGTGCGTATCTATGGCTTTACCCGGAACGCCCGGACAGCGGATTTCCGATTTATGCAACGGGAACCACATCACACAAAAGGAACTTGCGGAGAAGATAGGCGTTTCCGCTTCCCAGTTGAGCCGCATTGTCAGCGGCGAAACAAGAACGGTCAGCAGTGATATTCTCATAGGTGTGGCAAAGGAATTTAAGGTATCGACAGACTACATACTGGGCTTGTCTACCGTGAGCGTTCGTAAAAGCTACGATATTTCTGAATTAGGCTTGTCCGAGGGAGCCGTGAGGGGGCTTGTGACGGGTGCTGTTGATGTGCAAATCCTCAACCGCCTGTTGGAACACAGGAATTTTCCTAAGCTGATAGATTTGATACGGATTTATTTTCAGGATACGGCGGCAAAGGGCATAACAGCAAGAAACCAGCTTATCGAGATGGCAACGGCTTCCCTGTCCGACCTGATGAAAGAACACCCGGAACACCGGGCAGAAGCGAAGCAGGATTTACAGCTTTTGAACGCCCAAAAGATAGGGGAACATGAAGCGGAGATTGAAAAAATCAAAAATGTGTTCCTGGCTATCCTGCGGGACATTAAGAAAGACATTGACAACGGGGAACAGCCGGGAGAAGCTGTGACCGCCGCTATGTTCCAAGCCATGCGGGACGCACTGGCGGAACAGAAACAAAAACCACTTTCCATTGACGATGTAACGGCGATGATAGCTGGACAGATCGGACAGCTTACACCGATGGATAAAGAAACTGTTGAAATGTTCCAGCAGTTTGCGAAGAAGATGATTGAGCAGGCAGGAACAAAGTGATAAATTTGAATTGTGAGGGAAAATACAGATGAATCAAGGAAGAATTATTGTGATTACAGGCTCACCGGGGACAGGAAAAACAACAACTGCGTCAATTGTCGCAAAGGAATCAGATATGGATAAATCAGTGCATATGCACACCGATGACTTTTTTCATTACTTAAGCAAAGGCGCAATACCACCACATTTGCCAGAATCCAACGAGCAAAATCTGGTTGTCATTGAAGCCTTTTTAGAAGCTGCAAAGCGATATGCTCGTGGCGGATATGATGTAATTGTAGATGGGATTGTCGGGCCATGGTTTTTGGAGCCATGGAAAGCTCTTGCCCAAGAAGATTACGAGGTACACTATATTGTATTAAGAGCGAGTAAAAAAGAAACTATGAAGCGAGCTGTGGAACGCTCAAAATTAGATAGAAAAACAAATATTGAATTAGTGGAAACAATGTGGGAGCAATTTTCCGGTTTGGGAGTATATGAATCAAATGTCATAGACACAACTACATTCACAATTAAAGATACGGTTTCCGCAATAAAAGAAAGAGTTGCATGTGGGACGTCTTTACTATCTTAGACATTCCCATTTGTCAGGAAGATAGCAAAGCCAGCCGAGCCAGTCAACGGTCAAGATGAACGGCGCATTTCATGCGCCGCCGTTGACAGTCCCGCCCGTCTTTGCTAAAGGGTAATCAAGGCGGGAAAGCCCTAAAATGGCTTCACACCTATTTCAATAATTGGAGGAGATAAAAATGAGATCAGAAAAGGAAGTTTATGATATTGTTTTGAATTTTGCAAAAACAGACAAACGCATTCGCATGGTTACTTTGGAAGGATCTAGAACAAATACAAATATTCCGCCTGATGATTTTCAGGATTTTGATATTACTTTTTTTGTTACGGATATGGACAGCTTCACAAGTGATGATAAATGGCTAGATATATTTGGTGAAAGGTTGATTCTGCAAAAGCCGGAAGATATGGAATTATTTCCAGCTGTAGAAAAGGGATTTTCATATTTAATGCTGTTTACTGATGATGTTAAGATAGATTTAACTTTGCTGCCGCTGGAACTGATAGACGAGTATTTTACATGGGATAAACTGGTAAAGTTACTGTTGGATAAAGACAACCGTATCGTAAAGCCGCCAATACCAACGGATATAGACTACCACTTGCAGAAGCCTACTCAAAGAATGTTTGACGATTGCTGTAATGAATTTTGGAATACTACAACATATGTAGTAAAGGGCTTATGCCGCAAAGAAATTCTTTTTGCTATTGACCATATGAATGATATAGTACGAAAAGAATTGCTTCGCATGATTTCCTGGCTGATTGGTATCAAACAGGGATTTCATTTCAGTTTGGGAAAAAACTATAAATTTATGAAGCAATATGTCCCAGAGGAATTGTGGGAACGACTTATGTCCACTTATAATATGGATTCCTATCCCCATATGTGGGAATCCTTTGAACAATGTATGGCATTGTTCCGGGAGGTTTCGTCAGAAGTGGCATGCCAGTTGGATTACCAGTATCCACTATATGATGAAAAAATCAGTAATTATGTGATTCGGCAAAAGAAAAAATATGGCATTGAAGATGATAACAAATAAAATTTTTTCAATCGAAAAAATTTATTTTGATTATTCAATTTTGAAAAACTGAATACCTCAAAATCAGAAAGAGAGCGGCCAAGCACTTTGAGGGATTGGCCGCCTTGTCCACCCATCCAGCGGGACAGCGGGCGGAGGTCAAGGCCGGGTGTAAACCCGTTCATTTCAGCCTTGACGGTTGCCCGTTGTCCTGCTACTTTTCCGGGAGTGTGGCCACAACTTCGGGACACTTTGTCCACAAGTTGGAGCGTAGGACGAGGAACTGGGGCTTTCATATACGCCCTGTCTGCTGATGAGTCCAGACCTGCGCTTGCGGCTCCACGCCACGCAAGCACAGCCCTGTTTTCCTGCCGCTTCAAATGCCCTTGCCCTCCCCGGCGGCAACGGCATTTTCACGGCAACGCCGGCAGAGCGTATAACACACTACACTTTGCTTCGCAAAGTCGTGTGCCAAATGGGGGCGTTGCCCCCTTTGGAAACCCCCACAAGAAAAGGCGGTACGCTACCCCTCCACGGGGCGCATACCGCCTTTTCTTGTTATCCAGCCCTCCGGCTGTATCGGTTGAGCAAAAGTCCGCGTGGGATTGATGTGGTATCTTTAACTTTGGGAAACTCC
>CAJSZT010000044.1:0-50345 GCA_910573785.1 Lachnospiraceae bacterium
CGAAGAAGGGGGGGATAGCAAAAAGGAGGAAAATTAAATAGGAAAAATCAAGGGGATACTATTCCCTGAGATTCAGAAAACCAAGAAAAAGCTGTTAAAAATGTAATGTTTTTATAGCTTAGAAAAATAAAATTAAATTTATGCGTCAGAGCTGAAAAATGACAACTTGTAATTGTAAGGAATCCGTGTTAGAATAGATTTAGCAGATTTCGTTGATAGTGAGTATCATGGAGGTAACATTCTGTCAGATCATATATTTCCGGCAGAATGGCTGCAAGTTTCATAAGTTAAAGTTCATTCAGGCTTTGAGCGAGGAGAGAAAGTCAGATGAAAGGAACGGGCATATAGAGCATATGTCTGTTCTTCATCTGGCTTTTTTGTTTTCAACCGGCCCTCGGTGAACCCATGAAATGGAGGAAAAGAAGATGTATGATGTTGTGATTATTGGTGCGGGAGTTTCCGGCACCGCGTCTGCGAGAGCGCTGTCCGCATACGATCTGAAGATCTGTGTGGTGGAGAAGGGGGAGGATGTTTGCTGCGGCACCTCAAAGGCTAACAGTGCGATCGTGCATGCAGGCTACGACGCGAAACCAGGATCCCTGATGGCGAAGCTGAACGTGCGGGGCAACAAGATGATGCCTCAGGTGGCGAAGGAACTGGATGTGCCGTTCAACCCCTGCGGCTCCCTGGTAGTCTGCCGGGAGGAGGAAGATCAGGAGCTGCTGCAGGAATTGTATGACCAGGGCATTGCAAACGGAGTGGAGGGTTTAAAGATCCTGAACCGGGAAGAAACCCATGCCATGGAGCCAAACCTGGCAGATGAAGTGACAGCGGCCCTGTGGGCGCCTTCCGCGGGGGTGATCTGCCCCTTCCTGCTGAATATCGCGTATGCGGAAAATGCCTGTGAAAACGGAGTGGAATTCCGGTTTGACACAGAAGTACAGGAGATTGAAAAAATAGACGGCGGCTACCGTCTGCTTACGGAAAACGGTCCCCTGGAGACGAAGGTCGTAGTCAATGCGGCCGGCGTCCATGCGGATCGATTCCATAATATGGTCAGTGCGGACCACATCCATATCACGCCCAGGCGGGGGGATTACTGCCTGCTGGACAAGACCGCGGGCGATCTGGTCTCCAGGACCATTTTCCAGCTCCCCGGCAAATACGGCAAGGGCGTGCTGGTATCTCCCACGGTCCATGGAAATATCATCGTCGGACCTACGGCTATTGAGCAGGAGGACAGAGAAGCAACGGCGACCACCCGGGACGGGCTGGACCAGGTGATCAGCAAATCCGCAAGGTCCGTGAAAAACATCCCCATTCGCCAGGTGATCACCTCCTTTGCGGGACTGCGCGCCCATGAGGACGGAGGGGAGTTTATCATAGAAGAGCTGAAGGATGCGAAAGGCTTTGTAGACTGCGCGGGAATCGAGTCGCCGGGACTGGCAAGTTCTCCGGCGGTGGGGGAATATGTAAAAGAGATTGTGGTCAATATCCTGCGCCCGGTCCAAAAGGCAGACTATAAGGCGGAAAGAAAAGGGATCCTGGATCCGAAGGCATTATCCACTGAGGAACGGAACGCCCTGATCAAAGAGAACCCGGCTTACGGAAATATCATCTGCCGCTGTGAAAAGGTGACGGAAGGGGAAATCCTGGATGCCATCCACAGACCTCTGGGAGCCAGGTCGCTGGACGGGGTAAAACGGCGTACACGCGCGGGAATGGGAAGATGCCAGTCCGGCTTCTGCTCGCCGAGGACCATGGAGATTCTGGCAAGGGAGCTGGATCTGGATATGTCGGAAATTACGAAGTGCGGAAGAGGCTCCGGATTGATCGTAGGAAAGAATAAAGAAATTTAAATACTATTCAGGAGGGAAAACCATGAAGAATTATGATCTGGTGATCGTGGGCGGCGGTCCGGCCGGCCTTGCCGCGGCGGAAGCAGCCAGAAAAAACGGAATTGAAAATATGATCATACTGGAGCGGGACAAGGAACTGGGAGGAATCTTGAACCAGTGCATTCACAACGGATTCGGCCTTCACACCTTCAAGGAAGAGCTGACAGGTCCCGAATACGCGCAGCGCTTTATCGACCGCGTAAAGGAGCTGGAGATTCCATATAAATTAAATACCATGGTGCTGGATATTTCACGGGATAAGAAGGTTACCATCATGAACCGGGAGGAGGGACTGCAGGAGCTTCAGGCCAGGTCCGTGATCCTCGCTATGGGCTGCAGGGAACGGCCCCGGGGCGCTCTGAACATCCCGGGCTTCCGTCCGGCAGGGATCTATTCCGCAGGAACGGCGCAGCGCCTGGTCAATATGGAAGGCTTTATGCCAGGCCGGGAAGTCGTGATCCTTGGATCCGGCGATATCGGCCTGATCATGGCAAGGCGTATGACCCTGGAAGGGGCGAAGGTGAAGGTGGTAGCGGAACTGATGCCCTACTCCGGCGGCCTGAAACGAAACATCGTGCAGTGCCTGGACGACTTCGGGATTCCGTTAAAGCTCAGCCATACGGTCATTGATATTGATGGAAAGGAGCGGGTTAAGGGGATCACGCTTGCCCAGGTGGACGGGAAGGGAAAACCGATTCCGGGCACCGAAGAATACTATTCCTGTGATACCCTGCTGCTCTCGGTGGGTCTGATCCCGGAAAATGAACTGTCCAAGGAAGCCGGCGTGGAGCTCTCCCCGGTGACCAGCGGCCCGGTGGTCAACGAAAGCCTGGAAACCAATATCCCCGGCGTATTTGCCTGCGGAAACGTGCTTCACGTTCATGACCTGGTAGACTTCGTGTCCGAGGAAGCGGCGGCGGCCGGAAAAAATGCTGCCAGATATGTTTTGGAAGCCGCGGATATGGACTCTGCGGAAAAAGAGGTTCCCATCGTACCGACAGGCGGCGTCCGCTATACGGTGCCGTCCCATATCCGTATAGACAAGATGGAAGAACAGTTAAAGGTCCGTTTCCGCGTGGGGGCGGTCTATTCCGGGTGTTATGTCAGCGTGTATCTGGATGAGGAGCGGATCCTGCACAGGAAGCGCCCGGTCATGGCACCCGGCGAGATGGAGGAGATCCTGCTGAAAAAGCAGCAGCTCCGGGAACATGAGGGACTTGCGCGGATCACTGTGAAGATTGAGGAGGCATAAGCGATGAAGAAGACAGAACTGACCTGTATCGGCTGCCCCATGGGGTGTGCGGTGACAGTAGAAATGGACGGCGCGGGAGAGATCACCGGTGTGACAGGCCACACCTGTAAACGCGGGGAAGACTACGCCAGAAAAGAAGTGACGGATCCGACAAGGATCGTGACCTCCACCGTAAAGGTAGAAGGCGGTACGCTGGAGATGGTTTCCGTGAAAACGAAAGCCGACATTCCCAAAGATAAGATGGCGGAATGCGTGGACAGCCTCCGGGGTGTCTGCGTCAAGGCGCCGGTTCATATCGGGGACGTGATCGCGGCAGATATTGCCGGAACAGGGGTTGATATTGTAGCAACGAAGGAAGTTCCGGCTTTTGTGTGAAATTTTTTACACATTTTCCCCCAAAATCTGTTATAATAAATTGATTGTTTCCAAAATAAAGGGGGAAATGCTATGGAAATCGAAAAGCAGAAAACGGTCAAAGGTATCAGGATCCGCACCATCAACGGCGTGATGATCTTGATGGCATGTGTATTATATATATTGGTCATTTACGCGACGATACAGGTTTCTCTCCGGTATGACGAGCTGATCGCCGCAACCAACGACTATATCGCCTGCGAAAAAAACGCGGCGCTTGTACGGGAGGGCTCCGATTATCTTACGGAGGAGGCGCGGCTGTACGCTGTTACTTCGGACCTCCAGTATATAGACGCCTATCTGAAGGAAGTGAACGAGACAAGGCGCCGGGAGAGGGCTCTGGACGAGCTCGGCAAGTTTTCCTTCAGCCAGAAAGCGAGTGAATACCTGGAGGCAGCACTTTTCAATTCCAACAAATTGATCTCCAGAGAGCTTTATGCGATGAAGCTGGTCTCCTCTGCAAAAGGGGCAGCCGAGAAGAACCTTCCCGGAGAAGTAAAGGATATCCAGCTTACGGCGGAGGACAGCGAGCTTTCTGCGGAGGAGATGCTCAGTAAGGGCCAAGATATGGTGTTCAACGATGCCTATCAGGAAGCCAAGGCGGGGATCATGGAGGATATCGGTCTGTTTCTGGATGATATTGTGGCGGAAACCGGGCAGAGACAGGCAGTCAGCGTGGAATCCCTGCAGAGCATGATCACGCAGCAGAGAGGGTATATCAGCATCCTGTTTGTACTGAATCTCCTGGTGTTCATTATGATCATCGCGCTGGTCATGCGGCCGCTGCGGCATTTCATCAGCTGTATCAAAGAAGGCCGGCTGATGGAGGCCGTCGGTTCCTACGAGTTCCGGTATCTTGCTCTGACCTATAACGACATTTTCGAGGCCAATGCGACCAGTCAGGAACTGCTGCGCTACAAAGCCGAGCATGACACGCTCACCGGAATCTCCAACCGGGATTCCTTTGACCGGCTGCGTGAGATCATGAAGTCCGGTACGACCCCGGTGGCGCTGCTCCTGATGGATGTGGATGAATATAGAAAGATCAATGACGGATACGGCCGCGATACCGGAGATTTGGTTCTGAAGAAGGTGGCAAAGATCCTGCAGGATCAGTTCCGAACCAGCGACTATATCGCGCGTATCGGCGGGGATGAATTTGCCGTGATCATGACAGACATTACTCCGGAGCTCAAAGACGCGATCATCAATAAGCTCGTTTCCATCGGTACGGAGCTTGGGAAGACCAGGGACGGGTTCCCAAAGGTGACGATCAGCACCGGGATCGCATTCTCCCCTGCCGGGATGGATGACTCGACCTACCAGAAGGCGGAAAGGGCGCTGTGCTATGTGAAAGAATACAGCCGGAGCGGATACAAATTTTACGATGAGCTTTAGTGTGCCATCCAGCCGGAAATTGAACTTATGAGCTGGGCCGGATGCTGTACTAGGGTAAATCGGGAAGGAGGCGGCCGGTGAAGCGAATCTCTCTGGAGCAATTACTGAAACCATACCAAAATGAAAACTACGCCGGCCAGTACCGCCGTATCTGCGGCCTGCTGGATTCCGGAAGAATCCGGCCGGTGAAGGCGTCCGGCCCCAACGGCAAGACACCGGCCCTGTACCGGGAGTACTGGCTTGCGGAGGCACAGAAGAATTATGAAGAGCTGCGGGAAGAGCTGATGTATCAGCTTGTCCCGCTTCTTTCCGTGGATTATTATCTAAATCACCTTTCCATCTACGAGCAGGACAGGAAATGGGTTCTGCTGCTGAACACCTATCTGAAAGAACGGCGGGAGCTTTTGGAACATCAGGAATCGGTCAATGAGCGCAGCTTCGAGATCTGGAACCGGGAAAAATTTCTGTCCCGGGAGCAGGGAAAAAAGATTTTGAAGCGCTGCGGGCTGGAGTTGGATCTGCTAAATGTGTACGGGACTTCGGAGCCGCTTTCTTACTATTCCCATACCAGGGACGTGCCCCAGAATCTGCTGATCCTGGAAAATAAGGACACCTTCTACAGTATGCGCCGGCATTTGCAGGGGGGAAATGAAACGATCCTGGGGGAGCGGATCAAAACACTGATCTACGGCGCGGGGAAAAGGATCTGGAGATCCTTTCAGGACTTCGAACTCTGTGTGGAGTCCTATATGAAGGCGGAGGGAAACCGGATCTTCTATTTCGGGGACCTGGACTACGAGGGGATCGGGATCTATGAAAGCCTGGCGGAGCTCTGCCGGGATTCCCGAGAGATCCTCCCCTTCGTTCCGGCATATGAGGCCATGATGAAAAAGGCCGGACAGAGGGAAGACCTGCCGGAGACGAAGGAAATGCAGAACCGGAATATCCGGGAGGCGTTCTTTTCATATTTTTCACCGGAATATGCGGGAGCCATGCGCCGGATCCTGGAAGAGGGGAAGTATATTCCGCAGGAAATATTGAATATTTCAGACTTTTAACCGCCGTTTTATTGACCGGATGCCTTGCGGCAAGGTAAGACACCGTGAATAATACTGATTTTTATAAAAGAGGAATCATCAGATGCAGTATGAATTTTTAAAGCATTTTCCGAGAAGGATGAAAAATGTGGGGCTCTACACGGTCCTGATCCAGAACAGCCTGCAGAAAACGACCTGGAAGCAGCGCGGATTTCAGAAAACGGACGAGCAGTTCAACCTGATCTTTGCCGTGATGCTCTACATCATGGAGCAGTCGCTGAAGGAGGAGAACTGTACCATGGACGATATCGGCGCCTATATCGACGCGATCAACGTCCAGTATTTCCGGAAAGACATGTCCTACGAGGACTGCCGCGGACTGGGGGATTTTATCGTCAATGTGATCCTTTCCAACGAGGGAAGGGCCATGCATTTTGACGGCTATGACTTCGAAGAGAACGCATATCAGAGCATGCACATCAGCTACGTGGCGAATAGGATCGTCTATGTGGATCAGGATTTCAAGCGTACGTCTTATTACCTTACGGATGACGGGTACAATCTTTTACTGGCAACCCTGGAAATCGAGAATAATATGAAGCTGACCATCCATGAGATGATCTTCCAGATGCACCTGGAAAAACAGAGCTATGACAAAGCCGCGGATGAGATCAAGAACGTATTCAACCTGCTTCGGATCCAGCTCCAGAAGATCCAGGAAGCGATGGGGAAGATCCGGAGAAATGCATTGAATTATTCGGTTCGTGACTACGAGCAGATCCTTCATGAAAATCTCGAGACTATCGACGATACCAAGAAAAAATTTCAGAATTACCGGGAAATGGTAAAAAGCCGCGTGCAGGAGCTGGAAGAGACCAACATCAATGTCCGGCGGCTCAGCCCGAAGGAGGAGGAAAAACTCAGGCATCTGCGGGAGATTGAGTGGTATCTGAACCGCGCCATTGACGAGCACCAGAAGATCCTGGGGAGTCATTTGGATTTAAAAGCATTGTACACTCGAGAGCTGGAAGACCTGACCCGGATGTCGCTGATCCGGCGTTTTTCCCTGCGGACAGAATTATATGATAAGCTTCTGGAAAATCCGGCCGCTCTGGAGGAGCTGGAATATTTCCTGCGGCCCCTGTTCAATCAGGACGCGGAGAAGGTCTATAACCTGAACAAGGCGTTCCAGCTGCAGCGCCCGGTGCGCAGACAGACAGAGGAGGATACCCGGGAAACGATTGATTTTGACGAGGAAGCATGGGAGCGGGAACAGGAACGCCTCCGGAGGGAAAAGCTGAAACGCTATGAGCAGAGCCTGACCGTACTGCTGGAGCAAGCTGTCCGCGCGGAGAAGGGGGAGATCACTCTGGAACAGGTGGAGGAGCGGACTCGGGAACAGGTGGAGTTCCGTGACCGGCTGATCCCCAATGTGGAGATCTTCAAGGAGATCATGGTGGAGCTGATCAGGAACCGGGAAATGGAGCTGGATGTGCTGCGAAAGGAACGGAGCCAGTTCATCCAGGACCAGCAGGAGGAATTTCAGCTCAATGAGATGCTGCTGCAGCTGACCGAGGAAAATCCGGAGCTGTCGGATGTACAGCGGATTCGGGTGGAACGCCTGGAAAAGGCCGGGACAGTGACCTTTGCGGGGATCCGAAATGAAAACGGGGAACGGAAAGACATTCGGTGTTCGAATGTGCGGATCTGTGTGGATCTTAAAGAAGGGGCATAGGAGATTTGTGATGTCATTTGTGCAGAAGGATGACTGGGAGAAGAAAGAGAGAGGTGATTTTCATGGCATATGAATTTGGAGATATCAGGATCAGCCAGGAGATTTTTTATTATCTTCTGGAACACCACGAGCTGCGGGAGGATGAGGAAGGCCTGCTGTTCAAGGCATACGCGGAGCAGGAGGAGATCCAGAATCTGGTCAAGTCCCAGGGGGAGGCGGCTCAGAGTACGGTCGAACGCTACGGTAATGTGATCTACCTGATCCCGAAGGAGGAAAATCATTTCCTCGGCTTTTCCAAGGCGCAGCTGAAAAACGTGCTCTGCAAATCCAATTCCACGGATAAGGATTATTATTTATCCCAGTTCGTGATCCTGACCCTTCTTGTGGAATTTTTCGACGGACAGGGGAGCAGCAGTAAGGCGCGGGAATATATGCGTGTGGGTGAGCTACAGAACTGCATTTCCCGGAGGTTAAAGGAAGGCGCGGAAAATGTGCCGGAGGATCAGGAGGAGCAGGCGGGGATCGCGTTTTCCAATATGCTGGAGGCTTATGAAGCACTGAAATCTGATGAGAAGGGTTCACGCGCCAGGACCACGAAGGAGGGCTTCCTCCATCATATCCTGACATTTCTGCAGAAGCAGGGCCTGATCGAATATGTGGAGCAGGACGAAATGATCAAAACAACAAAGAAGCTGGACAACTTTATGGACTGGAACCTGCTGAACCAGAACAACTATAAGCGGGTGCTGCGGGTTCTTGGGGCGCATAAGGAAGCTTGATTAAAAGTTGTCCCCAGTCCAGGCAATCCGTCAGGTTCAATAGGAATACGAAAAAGTTGAGGTAAACACAATGAGCAAAATAAATGCAGCCCGTCTGATCAATATCAATTACAACAACAACGCCATCCGGATCAGTGACGAGATCTTCCATTTCAACGGCGAAAGCACGCTGATCTCCCTGCGCAACGGCGGGGGAAAATCCGTCCTGGTCCAGATGCTGACCGCCCCCTTTGTCCACAAACGCTACCGGGACGCCAAGGACCGCCCCTTTGAGAGCTATTTCACCACCAGCAAGCCCTCCTTCATCCTGGTGGAATGGGCTTTGGATCAGAACGCAGGTTTCGTGCTGACCGGGATGATGGCGCGTCGAAGCCAGGACAGCGACAGCGGGGAAGAGCTGGAGATGGTCAATTTTATCTGTGAATACCGGGCCTCCTGCCTGCAGGACATCCACCATCTCCCGGTGGTGGAAAAGGGAAAAAAGGAAATGACCCTGAAAAATTTTTCGGCCTGCCGGCAGATGTTCGAAGGATACAAACGGGATCGCTCCCTGCAGTTTTTCTATTACGATATGAACAACGGGGCGCAGTCCAGACAGTATTTTGATAAATTACAGGAATACCAGATCCACTATAAGGAGTGGGAAAGCATCATCAAAAAGGTGAATCTGAAGGAGTCCGGACTTTCCGAGCTGTTTTCCGACTGCCGGGACGAGAAGGGACTGGTGGAAAAATGGTTTCTGGACGCGGTGGAGAGCAAGCTGAATAAAGAGCGGAACCGGATGAAGGAATTTCAGAGCATTCTGGAAAAATACGTGGGCCAGTATAAGGACAACCGTTCCAAGATCCAGCGCCGGGATACGATCCGCCTGTTTAAGCAGGAGGCGCGGAAGATCCAGGAGAAGCTGTCCGTTTACCGGGAAGGGGAGCGGAAGGAGAAGGAACAGGAAAATCTGGTGGCTCATTTTATCGCGGAGCTGGAACGCCTGCAGGCCGTGACAAAGGAAGAGTACGAGGATATCCTGTCGCGGATGGAACAGGTACTTGCGCAGATCGCCCATATTGAATATGAAAAGCTGTCCGGAGAGATCTATCGGCTGGAAGAGCAGATGCGCTTTCACCTGAGCAACCGGGACATGGTCTCCATGGAAAAGGAAGCGCTGGAGCGGGAAGCGGAGGAGATCACCCATCGGCTCCATCTGCTGGCCTGCGCGAAGCAGCAGCGGCTTGCAGATGAGGAAAAAGCGGAGTGGGACAAGGCTCTGCAGCGGCTTCGCGTGACGCGGGAGAAAAATGTGAACCTGGAGCCGGAGCGGAACCGCCTGGGCTATGTGCTGCGCTGTCACTATGAGAAGGAACTGGAGGAGAACGGGAAAAGGCAGCAGGAAAACAGCCGGGGCATTGCAGAGACAGAAGAAAACATTTTCCAGGAAAAGCAGATCCAGTCCGATCTGGAAGGGCGGCTTCGGGAGAGGGTATCGGCAGAAGGCGCGCTGAAAAGCCAGGTGCAGTCCTATGACCGGCAGGAGGAGCAGTTCAACACCCGGTATCAGGAGCATTTTGTGCGCAATATCCTGGGAGAATATGAACCGGGAACGATGGAAATCTTTCAGGAAGCCCAGGAAAACCGGATGGAGGAACTGGGGCGGGAACGCCTGAAAACGAAAAAGGCTTTGGAGATGTCAAAGGAAGCCCAGCGGAGCCGGGAGCGGAAGCTGACGGACATGCGGGAGGAGCAGATCCGCAGGAGGGCCAAGCAGGAGCAGCAGAGCCGGACACGAAGCCTGTATGAGGAAGAACTGGAAGCAAGGAGGGTGATCCTGAAATATCTGGACCTGGACGAGAAGGAACTGTTTGACAGGGAAAAGATCCTTCACGCATCCGGGCGGAAATTGGCAGAGATCGCGAACCTTCGCCGGAATCTGGAAAAGGAAGAGGACAGTCTGCAAAAGGAGTACCAGCGGCTGACAAAGGGCCAGGTATTGGAGCTGCCCCAGGAGCTGGAGGCAGAGCTTGCGGGGCTTGGAATCCATGTCGTATACGGGATGGAATGGCTGAAAAAGAACGGATATCCGGAAAAAGAAAATCAGGAGCTGGTCCGCAGCCATCCCTTTTTGCCCTATGGATTGATCTTGTCGAAGCAGGAGCTGGAAAAGCTGTCCCGTCATACGGGAAATATCTGTACCTCGTTTCCGATTCCCATCATTCTGCGGGAGCATCTGGAAAAGCGGGCCGGGGAGGATCCGGGAAATGTCCGCAGGTTCGGGGATGTCAGTTTCTATGTCTTGTTCAATGAAAATCTTCTGGATGAAGAAAAACTTCGGGATCTGGTTGCGGAAAAGGAGCAGCAGATCAGGCGGAAGCAGGAGGCGGTCCGGATCCGCCAGGAAGAATACCAGCAGTATTTTGAGCGTCAGGAGCAGGTGAAAAACCAGTCGGTGAGCCGGGAAAGCTATGAGGAAAATGAGAAGCGGCTTGCAGAGCTGGCGGATCAGATTCGGGGCACGGACGAGGAGATCCGGGCGGCTTCCCAGGAACTGACGGAACGGAAAGAGCAGATGGAACGCCAGGAGCAGGAGATCCGCAGGATGGACCAGGAGCTGGAACGGCAGCGGCGGAAAACGGAAGACTTCCAGGAGCTTCGGGGAGCGTATGAGGAATATGTGCGTTTCCGGCAGGAGCTGGAGCTGTGCAGGAAGGAAATGAGCAGGCTCACGGATCGGCAGAAGCTGTCCAGGGAAAAACTGGAAAAGCTGCGGGACCGGCAGAAGTCGTTGGAGGCGGAGAGGGACGCGCTGCTCCGGGAGGAAGAGGGACAGCAGGAGGCGGTGCGGAAGTACAGGAGGTATGAGGAATATACGGAGCCTGCGGAGAAGGAAGCCGGGGAGGACTGGCGCGGGCGGTGGGAAGCAGTTCAGATCCAGCCGGATCTGCGGAGGATCGTGGCGGATATGGAAGCCAGATACGCGGCGGTCACTGCTACAGTTTCGCTGGAGATACAGGAACTGGAGCGTCAGGAGCAGCTGAGCGGCAGACGCTGCAAGGACGCGGATCAGGAATTGAGACATTTACAGAAGAAATACGGTCTGACAGAAAATGCTTGGCAGGATACGCGTTACAGCCGAAAAGAGGAATCCCGTCAGGAGATCCTTCTGGAAGACCGCCGTATGAAGATCCAAACCAAGCAGTCTCTTTGGAACGAGGAAGATAAGCGGATCGCCGTCATCACCCAGCAGAAGGCGGACCTTCTGAAACGGATGCGGACAGAGTGCGGCCAGGAGGAACCTCTGCCCAAAGCGGAGATCCAGAACCAGGATTTTGAGTCCCGGAAGAACCAGCTGAAATATCAGGAAAGGGAATTGAAAAATACTGCGGACAAGCTGCAGAAGCGCCTCCACAGCCTGGACGAAAACCTGACCGCGCTGGCAGAATACAGTGAATTTGAGAAAAAGGAACCGATCGTCTGGGAGCGGGATTTTATGGCAATGAATGCGAAGGAACTGCGGAATTTTAAAGGCATCCTCATCCGGGACTACAATCAATACGTGAAATCCAGGCAGGACGCGAAGGAGCAGCTGGTCCGCGTGCTGAACCAGATCGTGCGGGATGAGCATTTTCAGGAGGATTATTATAAGAAGCCGCTGGAGGCCATGCTGGAGCTGTCCGACGATGCGGGTCAGGTGCGGCGCCAGATGGAAACCACCATCCAGTCCTATGACAGCCTGATGGAAAAGCTGGAAGTGGATATTTCCGTGGTGGAAAAGGAGAAGCAGAAGATTGCGGAATTGCTGGAGGATTATCTCCGGGAGGTTCACCGCAACCTCGACCGGATCGACCAGAATGCCACCATCACGGTCCGGGAGCGTGCCATCAAGATGCTGAAGATCCAGCTTCCGGTATGGGAGGAAAATGAAAATCTGTACCACATCCGGCTGCAGGATCTGATCGATGAGCTGACGCAGAAGGGGATCAGCATTTTTGAGCGAAACGAAAATGCCCAGGAATATTTCGGCACCCGCATGACCACAAGAAACCTGTACGATACGGTGGTGGGCATCGGTAATGTGCAGATCCGCCTCTACAAGATCGAGGCCCAGCGGGAATATCCCATCACCTGGGCCGAGGTGGCAAAAAACTCCGGCGGGGAAGGATTTTTATCCGCATTCGTGATTCTGTCCAGTCTGCTGTACTATATGCGCAAGGACGAGACGGACATTTTTGCGGACCGCAACGAAGGAAAGGTGCTGCTCATGGACAATCCATTTGCCCAGACCAATGCGTCCCATCTGCTGAAGCCCCTCATGGATGTGGCGAAAAAGACCAATACCCAGCTCATCTGTCTGACCGGGCTTGGTGGGGACAGCATCTACAATCGGTTTGACAATATCTACGTGCTCAATCTGATCACGGCCAGTCTGCGCGGCGGCATGCAGTACCTCCGGGCCAACCATCTGCGGGGAAATGAACCGGAGACCATGGTGGTGTCGCAGATTGAGGTGATGGAGCAGCAGGAATTGGTGTTCTGAATTGTGACACTCACGGCCGATGAAATCCGCCGTGAGTATTGCGTCAGCCGCACAGCAGGGAAAAGCAGTTTGTGAGCAGACCGAGAAATGTGGGGAGAAGAAAGCGGCAGGAGGTAAAACAGGATGGATGGACACCGCGTCGGAGTGATTTCAGACACACACGGCATTTTACGGCCGGAGACGGCGGAGATTTTAAAAACCTGCGAGACTATACTGCATGCAGGAGATGTTGGAAAGCCGGAAGTTCTCAGACAACTCAGAGATATCAGAGACACATATGCGGTCCGCGGAAATGTGGACTCGGGCCGGATCAGGGAATTTTATGCCCGTGAAACAGAGAGACGGAAATGCGCGGAGGATGTGAAGATCCGCACAAAAGAATTTGAAGCTCAGGCAGGTGGATTTGAAGTTCGGGCAGATAAATTTGAAGCCGGACAGGTGGAACTGCCGGAAGAGCTGGAAATAGAACTCTTCGGATTCCGTATTTATATGATCCATGACAAAAAACTGATCCGGAAGGATTTGCCGGGAGTGGATCTTATCATCTGCGGTCATTCCCATAAATATGAGGTGGGGCGTCTGGGAAATACAGTCTGCCTGAATCCGGGAAGCTGCGGGCCGAGGAGATTTTGCCTGCCGGTCACGATGATGCTTCTCACACTGTATCCGGCTGAGCATCGGATGGAAACGGAGAGGATTGACTGCCTGGACATACCTGCAATGGGAAAGGGAATATCTCATGGGGAAAATCCGGTATGGATATCAGAAGAGGGTAAGGCTGCAGGCGTTCATGAAGAGCCTGCGGTCAGAACAGGGCAAAGAGGAGCAGCAAAGGCGCCTGGAAAGATAAAGATTCCAGAACAGGATATGTACAGGATGGTCCGGCAGATCATGAAGGAGGTTGACGCCGGAAGAAGGATTGCGGAGATCGCCGCCCGGAATCACATTGATGAGAGATTTGCGGAACAGGTGTGCAGGATGTATCTGACACATCCGGGGGTGGATGTGGACGGGATTCTGGACCGGATGGAAAGGAAAAACTTATAAATGGAAAGTATCGCATGAAAACAATAAAAGTGGTTGCGACGAAATAGTATTGATAGGGTATTGACAAAACCCTATCATTGGGTTATGATAATGATAGAAAAAGCTAAAAATCCAATCATATCCTAAAGAGGAGAATATATTGAACATTACATGGAAGGACATCGAAGCATATCTTTCGGAGGTGAAGGGTGCAGTAAAAAAGGGCAGATACAGAATCGCGAGGAATTCGAAGCGGCAGGACAATATCGATTTATTTCTGGATTACGTGATAGACGAAGCAGGGGCCAGGGAGATTCTATTGAGCCTGGAGCCGATGGATTTTTCGTGCATATTGCAGAATGAACATAAAGGATTTGAGCAGGAACGATTATACGTTTTCGGCAAGGAGGTATTGCTTTTGGAGAGGAATGGAACAGAGGAAACGATTGTCCCATTATACATTAAGATGAACAATCTGGAAACCGGTTTTGTCATTGTGATCTCTTTTCACAGACAGAGGCATCCGCTTACATATTGCTTTCAATAGATGGAGGTGGCTATCATGGCAGAGAAAAGAAGAATGGATTTTTGTGTGGAGTGCAGAAAAGACACAGAATACGTATTGCAGAAGAAGACCATTACAAAAACAATCCGGGATAAAGCTTACCAGTTTGTGATCACTATAGCAGTATGTCCGGAGTGCGGCGAAGAGATGGGGATTCCCGGACTTATGGATCAGAATGTCCGGGAGGTAGACGAACAGTACAGGGCTGCCGAGGGGCTTGTGACGATGGATGACATTGAGAAGCTGATGAAGATCTACAAGATTGGGAAGGCTCCGCTGTCATTAGCCCTTGGATTCGGTGAGGTGACGGTATCCAGATACCTGTCCGGCCAGGTGCCGTCTAAGGAATATTCCGATATCATGCGTGCCGCGCTCACGTCCCCGGCTTTTATGAAAAAGCTGCTGAATGAAAACCGGGAAAAGATCGCGGATACCGCATACCATAAGGCAATGGACGCGGCAGCCGGCCTGGAGGAGCTGTTTTCTGTGTCGGATAATATGCTCCGGGTGATCGCATACATTTTCGAAAAGCTGGATGAGGTGACGCCTCTGATGCTGCAGAAGCTGATTTACTTTATCCAGGGGGTCCATTCGGCATTATACGGCAGGCCGATTTTTGAAGAGGACTGCCGGGCATGGGTTCATGGGCCCGTATATCCGAAGGTTTACGACCTGTTCCGGGATTTTAAGTACAATCCGATTGATGATCCGCGTTTCGCTGTCTTTGAAGGAAGCGCGGAACACCTGACGGCTGACGAGAGAAGGGCTGCCGATCTGGTCATTAACACCTTTGGGATCTACGGGGGCAGGACTATGGAGCGGATCACGCATCAGGAAGCTCCCTGGCAGAATGCCCGCAGCGGATATGACGATCAGATCCCTTCCAATAAAACGCTTACGAAGGACAGCATCAGAGAATATTATGTGGCTGTGGACAAAACGTATGGGATTGGTTCCGAGGAAGGAATCAGGAAATATATAGCGGATATGCTCGGGAATGCGATATAAGGAGTTATTTTCCTATAACTCCTAACCCGGATAAACCGGAAAAGCACAATACAAAAATTCTACCTGTACGGTTGCTAATCCGAAGTCGCATTTTCATTGCAATAAATTGCATAAAAATGTGACTTCGGATTGCAACCGTACAGGTGGAAAAATTTTGCCATTTTGCGCAAGAAATTGTTGTTAAGTGCCTAAAAAGTATGTATTTCAGTCAATAAAATTCTTCAAATGGGTCCATAATAGGATATAAGCGACATTTTATTTTTTGGAAGAAAGAGGAACCTATGAAGACATTTGATGAATTATACCAGGATATTCTTGAGCGAAAAATCAATTTGGACGAGCCATTGCCCTCGGATTACGATCCATACCATCTGAACTGCCTGCTCCATCCGGAACAGTACGCTCCGGTCCTGCATATTGATGAATGCCAGGAGTGCGCTTACGAGCGGGCCTGTCAGAACAGCTGTATCTTTGACGCAATCCGACCGGACGAAGACGGGAAGCTGACGATCAACCCGGAGCTTTGCGCCGGCTGTGAGGCCTGCATTGAGGCCTGCAGAGACGGCCGGCTGACGGCAAGCCGGGACGTACTTCCGGCAATGAAGGCAGTGCGGGAGGCAAAAGGTCCGGCCTACATGATGGTAGCTCCGGCCTTTTTCGGCCAGTTCAGTGAGCATGTGACTCCCGGGCAGCTCCGCACGGCTTTTAAAGCGCTGGGCTTTACCGGGATGGTGGAGGTGGCCCTGTTTGCGGATATCCTGACCCTGAAAGAAGCGCTGGAATTTGACCGGCATGTACAGCATACCGGGGACTATCAGCTGACAAGCTGCTGCTGTCCGATCTGGATCTCCATGATCCGTAAGATCTACCATGAGCTGATGCCCCATGTGCCCGGCGCGGTCTCCCCCATGGTTGCCTGCGGACGCATGATCAAACGAATCCATCCGGATGCGGTAACGGTCTTTGCCGGCCCCTGCCTGGCAAAAAAGAAGGAGGCACGGGAGCCGGACATTGCGGATGCGGTGGATTATGTGCTGACATTTCAGGAATTGCAGGACATTTTCAGGGCAGCGGATATCCATCCGGAGGAGCTTGCGGATCTTGAAAAAGAGCACGCCTCCAAGGCAGGCCGGCTGTACGCAAGAACCGGAGGAGTGAGCCATGCGGTCACTGAGATGGTATATCAGTTGCACCCGGACCGGGAGATCCAGGTCCGCGCCGAGCAGGCAGACGGAACCAAGGCCTGCATGGAAATGATCCGCAGGATCAAAGAAGGGAAGACGGATGCGAATTTTTTCGAGGGAATGGGCTGCGTGGGCGGCTGTGTGGGCGGTCCGAAAGCAATTCTGGGTGTGGAAGAAGGAACCGGTTATGTAGACGCCTATGCAGGAAAAGCCCCTTACAATACACCGCTGGAAAATCCTTATGTCCGGAAGGTGTTGGAAGAACTGGGACTGGGAACGGTGGAAGAACTGCTGACAGAGGATGAACTTCTGGTACGGGATTTTTCCTGAGAAGGACATAGATGATCCGCCCGTCAAAAGTTCTCATTTGACGGGCGGATCATACGATTAATCATCCAGCAATGGAACATCCTCCGTAAACGTCTCTTCCCCCAACTCATTCACCGTGGTATTCCCGGCTTTTCCGTATTGGTAGAGCTGGTCTAAAAATTCAATTGCCGCACGAATCTTCGTCCGGAGCAGATATCCCCCGGACTGGGTGGACTCCGCCAGGGAGGAGAGGGACAGGTTCGGTGTCCACTCATAGGCCTTACCGTGGAAATCCTGTATTTTATACAATACATTGTGGATCTCATCTTTGGTCAGCGGTACAAGCTGCGGCGCTTTTACCAGCAGGTCCAGAACCGTTCTGGCAGGCTCCGGCTCATCCGGATAAACGTCCTCCAGATTTTCATATTCATGCTTGGACTCAATGACATCTTCTGTGTAGGAAGCACTCAATGCGAAAATGCTGAATGTATTTTCCGGGCACTTTTCCGGAAGCAGGAAGCGGGCCATATTGCGGTAAGCGTTCAGCCTTGCCTTTTTACCGAGACGTCCCATCAGTTCGGTCTCATCGATCAGGATGACCCACCCATGATACCCCATTTGGGTAAAGAGATGGCTCATAAATTTGAAATAGTCACTGCAGTGCCGGGTTTTTGTAAAATTGACTTTATATTTTACCGTTTCATTAAATATTCGGCGATAGATTTTTTTTAAAGCGGCATTTGCGACAAAATCGCCTTCCAGATCGGCCTGCAGGAGGAACTTTTCGTCAGAATCCTCTGTGTTCAGATAGGAACGGAACAGATAATACAGTTTGTCCGTTTCCAACTGCTGCAGCGCATAGAAAAGCATCTCGCTGGCCACCGGACTGTTTGCGGAGATTTTTTCCAGCTCCTGCATAAATCCCGGTTGCTGGCGCTTGGGCAGATAGGTGTTCTGGATGATCTTCTGATAGACCAGATACAGCTTGTCCATGGGAGTTTCCTTGCTCAGAGTGAGATAGGAAACCACCATATTGTTGGAATGGGCCAGGTTAAATACAGTATTCAGAAGATGGGTCTTTCCTTCGCCGTATTTTCCACTGATGATCATTCCGCTGGACTTTCCGCCGTCGCAGACCGAATCCAGGCGGTCGGAGATCTCCCGCATGATCCGGGGCCTTGCTTCGGAAAAATACTGCCCCACGGCACGGGATGGGACACCGGAGCGCAGTGCTTCTATGATGTGCCTTGCTTCAATATCATACATCGATCCCTACCTCCTGCATTATATTTTGGATCAGCCGGGGAATGCCGATAGCTCCGGTCCGGGCCTGAGCCGCGATTTCCACGGCTGTTTCAAGGTCCAATGGGGCTGCCTGCATATTTTTCTGCAGCTCCGCCAGGCTTTTGGAAATAGAAATAATGACATCGGGTGTATATTCCTGCGCTGCCAGCCGGTCCAGATCCACCATATCTGAAAACCGGTTGAAGCGTTCCCCGACGATCTCATTCTGGATCCGCATCCATAAAGCCTGATAGGACTTCAGTCCGGCATTTTCATTGTCGATGAGTTCCCGGTCAAAACCGTATACGAACATGATATGCTTCATGCTGTCGATGTCATCGATCAGCTGCCGGATACTCTCATAGGTATCCTCACGCTTCATCTTGGTATAATGCACCGGTTCCAGGCTGGAACGGCTGATCAGGATCTCCAGGTCGTCGATGGCAATGAACAATCCGGAATATCCGCCCAGATGGATCACTTCCGTCAAAGAACGGAGCATGTGTCTTGCGTTATATTTTGTAATGCGGCTGGGATAAAAGTCCAATGCCCGAAGCTGGGAAAGCTTGATCGTCCGGTCGCCCTCCAGCCATGCCAGAAGGAGATTCTTGTTCTGCTCCTCCAGGACAGGATAGCCCAGGATACTTCCTGTGAGCATGCTGCACGCTAGGGCAAAATTATTGTCAAGCATGGGATTTTCCAGAAAGATGTGCTTTAACTGGGTGCGGATCTCACGCCGGGTCAATGCGTCAAACTGGTTATTTTCAGACAGATAATCAATAAAACGCATTCCTTCCGGGATCTCCTCCTGATCAAAGCCCATCTCGCGGATCAGATGTCGGCTGATGCCCTCCAGGCATTCCATGATGCCGCACTGGAGAAAGATCTCCTTATAGAGCTCCCTGAAATCATGCATCCAGATATTCTTTGCGGAAAAACGGACTGTCTTGTAATGCTCGTCCTGAGCAATGGAAGTCATCAGACGCAGAAAATGAGACTTGCCGCTTCCGCTGCGCCCGGTGATGAACTTGATCTTGCTGCCGCCGTTTTTGATGTATTCCTGAAGATACTTTTCCTTCCAAAAATCCGTCAGAAAATCAATCCCGCAGGTGAGCCGGCAGGCAGAATCCAACGCGGAAGACGCAGCGTCATCATTGTAATTTTTATCGTTGAAATCCGGGTTCATACTCTCACCTCTTATTCTTCTTCGTCAAAGAAACAGATGGTAGCCAGGAACTGCTCATTTCCGTTTTGATCCAGAATACGGATGGATTTATTCTGATCCCGGGTCGGACCGAATTGGAATTTCCTTCCGTTTTTGGTTTCCTCTATTCCGGAAGTATAGAGCCTGGCCAGGTCGAACGCAAAGCTCTTCTGGCTGTAATCCTTCCGGAAACGGCTCATGGGTGCCAGGAACTTGTACAGACTGGTAAGATAAATGTCTGTCCCGGGCCGGCGCTTCTGTTTTAAAAGCGCCAGGTCATAGGCGTCAGACAATTCATTTGCAAAGGTCAGTGCATTGAAGGAGGCCTTGTTGAGCTTCTCCTGGCTGCTTTGGATCACATCTACCAGACTCTGGGGACGCATGCATTGCAGCTTCTTGCGGTCAAGGTAGACATCCTGGCTCTCCGTGTCCAGCTTTACACGATAGGGGAACATCTCATAGACAGGAAATTCACCCCGGACATCGACCCCCTTTTCCTCACAGGAGGCAAGCATCTGCTCCGCAAAATCTCCATTTTCAAAATAAGCCTGTGTATCAAAATCATCTACCACACCGACCAGCTTCTTCAAAGAGGAGGCAATGTCTGCCGCTGCCGCTTCCATGGCGTTTAAGTCACGGGCAAGGCTCTTGACATCCCCGCTCTCAGTCTCCCGGGAGACTGCTTTGAAAAGCTTTTGGAGAGAAGAAAGACTGTCCTTCACCGATTTTTCATAGGGCTGCAGGTCCTGGTAAAAATCTTCGTAATTCATGTTTTCATCCTTTTCTTTTGGTATATTTACAGCCATGAAAACTATGGTATGGTACGATTCGCCTGTAAAAGGCCGTTCCTTTCGGGTTATAAAAACGGACCTTTGTAACGATGATGCCATGTTGCTGAAATCAATGGCTGTATGCATGATCATTCCCCGAAAACCACGTAGCGTCGGCTTTCGATGAACTATGAAAAGTATATATGAAATGGTGTCGGTTTGCAATGTTTTGTTCAATAATTTATGGGAAATTTTGTGAAAAATGGGTATAATTTACAGTCTGAAAGGCCGAGAACTGTAATGAAAAAAGCGCAGTTTTCAAAATTGGAAAGATTTGTTGTCGGCATATGTTATCCGTGCTATAATGAATTGCGCCGATGCGCAAGCAGGTCATCAATTTCCTGTGGAAATTGGTGACAAATTATAATGAATTGCGCTGATGCGCAAGCAGGTCATCAATTTCCTGGCGGAAATTGGTGACAAATTATAATGAATTGCGCTGATGCGCAAGCAGGTCATCAATTTCCTGTGGAAATTGGTGACAAATCTCCCTGGCTTCAAAAGAGAAGGGAGACGGCTTTATTACTAAATGAGTGTGAAGAGGCAGCGGGAGAATTGACATGGGACAGAAGCTTTATCAATGGCAGGAAGAGTGCCTGGAGCGATGGTTTTCAAATAAGGGCAGGGGCCTGGTACAGGCGGTTACCGGCTCTGGAAAGACCCTGCTGGCCCTGACGGCGGCCGCGCGTCTGGAGCGGATGTTGGGGCAGGAACTCCATGTGAAGATCGTCGTTCCTACAGGGGGATTGATGCGGCAGTGGGACCGCGCACTGAGAGAATATCTGATTTCGTCTCATGGGAAAAAACAACCTCCGGCTGCTCTGCGCGGACTGATCGGCCTACGGGGCGGCGGCCATCAGGCATCTCCGGACTGCAGATATATGATCTATGTGATCAATTCCGCACGCTATGAGTTGGCCAGACAGATTCTGGCGGAACTCAGAAATGGGGAAGCTGTATTGCTGATCGCTGATGAATGCCACCACTACGTAAGCGGGCAGAACCAGCTGATCTTTGAATTTTTGCCATATATCAAACCGGAAGAAACACAATTCTATTCACTGGGGCTTTCCGCTACGCTTCCGTCCGGGCAGGCACAGCATTTCCTGGCATCCGTTTTGGGTCGGAAAATTTACAGCTACGAGATGTCCCGGGCATCCGCCCTGCGCACGGTATGCAAATATGACATTTACCATATCGGACTGTCATTTGAAAGTGATGAACGATTCGAATATGATGAACTCACCGATGCCTTGCTGACGCTGTACTATAAGCTGAAAAGGGATCAGCCGTTTTTGGACAAGCTGAGTCAGGGCGAGTTTTACGAATTGCTGCGCGCGATGGCCGCCGGAAAAAATAAGGAGATTGCGGAAGCGGCATCCAAATATATGTATCTTTCTTATAGAAGGAAAAGCCTGGTCTGTCAGGCATCGGCAAGGATCGCCTGTGCATGTGAGCTGATAAAAAATCTTGCGGACCATGAAAAAATACTGATCTTCGGAGAGCGTATCAGCCAAGCGGAGGAATTGTACCGGCTGTTACAGGAGATCTGTCCGGGAAGGGCGGGACGGTACCATTCCAAGATGGGGGATCAGGCCAATAAAAATATTCTGGAGCGTTTCCGGGTCAATGAAATCCGGATCCTGATCGCCTGCAAGTCCATGGACGAGGGTGTGGATATTCCGGACGCGACTGTGGGGATCATTCTCTCCGGCACCTCCGCGCAGCGCCAGAGAGTCCAGCGTCTGGGGCGGATCATCCGCAAAAAAGAAGGGAAAAACAGGGCATCCTTATATTATCTGCATATCACAGGAACCTCCGAGGAAGTCTGCTTTCTGCCGGAGGCAGGAGAGAACCGGCTTTTCGAGCTGGAATATGTTCCGGAGCTGCAGATGTTTACCCATCCGCGCTATGACAAGAGGGCTGCCAGGGTATTGGAGAACATGCAGAGGGATGGGAAGAGTAAGGAGCAGATGCGAGAGGCCAGAAGATGTCTTCGATTGGGGATCGTGCGGTCAGACTGGCTGCGGGCGCCGGAGGAGCTTGAAGAGTATATAAAAAAAGCGAGGTATGCAAGCGAAAAAAATTATTGGATCTGCATGAAGAAAATGGCGGATAAAAAATCCTCCGGAGAGTGAAGGCTCCGGGGGATTGATCATTTATCACCATAATGAGAACGGCACTGCAGAATCTCAATCCGGTTATCTGCTATGCGATAGACCAGGCGATTGACATCATCAATGCGTCGGCTCCAATAACCTTTCATATCACTTTTTAATGGTTCGGGTTTCCCAATACCCGTATAGCCGTTCCTGTCGATATCTTTTAGTAATTGGTTAATACGCTTTAACGTTTTTTTATCCTGACTTTGCCAGTAAAGATAATCCTCCCAGGCAAAATCATCCCATGATTTCGTCATCATCCACCTCAATCAGTTCATGAACTTTGCCGCCTGTTTGCTCCATACGTTCCTTAGCCTTCAATAAGCGAGCCTGATTTTCCGCTGAGTAAAATGGATCGACACGAAGCTCAAAAGGGATTCCATTGTATCGCACAACCTGCTTTAGAAACATCGTTGTCGCCGCAGAAAGACTGATTCCTAATTCAGAAAAAATAGTTTCCGCCTGTTTTTTTAGTGTATCGTCAACACGAATATTTAAATTTGCCATATGGATAACTCCTTCTTCATAATGATAATTAATATTACAATATTTATTCGTAATATGTCAACACAATGCACGAAAAAAAGTTGGATTTGAGAAGCGCATAGAAATTATCAAGGACAGGAGGATGGACTTTCGTAAGTATGTTACTCTACGACAACGAATAGAAATCTTAAGAAATTCCACAGGAAAATGCGGGTTAGAATATTCTGATTATATCTTTGACGGTTGAAAATGACTGCTACAAAATTTGTGTTACAAATGAAAATGGAGGGGCTGTCCAACATTTTATTGCAATGCCTTGAAAATAGCGGGCACATCTCTACTGAACGCAATACAGCCTTTGACTGCGTTTTTGATGGCTGTAAAATTTGCTGATGAAAAAATGAAATGAATAAAAATTGTGGAATAATCAGGGGAAATAGCGATTTTCAGGGAAAAATGGATAGATACGGCAAAGCAGGCACCGCTTGGAAAATAGAAAAAAATATTTACAATCAGGAACAAATGTGCTATGGTATAAAAGTAATTCAGGAAAAAACGGTGTATTTTCGTTGCCGTAGAGTAACATACTTTACGAAAATTCTCCACCGCATAAGCCGTAAATTTCCATAAAAACAGCCGGAGTACTCGGTGGAAATATTGATTAGAGGAAAAAATACTCCTATATGGCGGCATGTATCTGGAAAACTACAGTGAAGTAGATTATGTGCCGATGGCTATAAAAAATCTTTTTGCAATAGCTGTATTATGATTCCAGGGAATCCCTGGGGTAGATATAGATTCGGTCTTGAGGCGGGCCAATATCCGTAACGGATGAAAGCCTCCGTAAAACAGGTTCAGGGCAGAGGTACTTTGGTTCTTTGCAAAAGCCTGGAAGCGGGGGACCTTCGAGAGAAGAGCCTTGGTATAGAATGATAAATGAGAATCATTCGTATTGCCCTCATTATAGGATAAATGAATGGGGAGCAGATTTGTGTTTGCTATAACAGAAGGTAAAAATCCAGGAGATTTCAAATCGTCGCTTCGTCGCGTTTGGGAAATTGTGGATGTTATATTTTGTGATGAGATAAAAAGAATTCGCTGGAATGATAGTGGAGTGCGTTGTTGACAGTTTGTTTTACGGCTGACTTCATTAAGAAATTAAGCGAAATGGCGAAGCATGCCCATTTTTAAAATAAAAACAGCTGTAAGTGCAGTTTTTGTCTGAGATTCAATGGGAGTTTTGTCAATGATGATATTGAAAATATTGAAATAACCTAAAGCTGTGGATTGCATGTTACGCAAAAATCCACAGTTTTTTAGTGGAGAAAATTGTTTAGCATGTCTAGAAAGAATTACATTAGAAAATTAAACATTGCAGCAGGAATCTTCGGTGGATTATTCATTATAATGAAGGCCGTGGCAGAAAAAAGAAAAGAAGGCAAAGATATTAATGATGAGAATCCGTATCTTACTGAATCATATTTTCGAACAGAAGGAAATCAAGTAGAAGTTGATAATTACATAACTGGAACAAGAATCTCGAATACATCATTATCACTTTACGAGAGGATTTTAAAACCAACAATTGATAGATTACTTTCTTTTTTGGGGCTTGTGCTTTTAGCGCCAGTGTTTGCAATGATCTCCGCAGCGATATTTTTAGATGATCCGGGGCCGATTTTTTTTACACAAAAACGTGTGGGGAAGGATAAGGAATTCTTTTTCCTGCATAAATTCCGCAGTATGAAGATGAGCACGCCTCATGACGTACCAACGCATCAGTTAAGCGACCCAGAACAGTACATTACACGAGTTGGTCGCGTGCTTCGAAAAACCAGCCTGGATGAACTCCCGCAGATCTGGGATATTTTCCGGGGCCGGATGAGCATTATCGGTCCAAGACCGGCACTGTGGAATCAGGATGATCTGATCAGAGAGCGCGACCGATATTTTGCGAACAGTGTCACTCCGGGGCTCACCGGATGGGCGCAGATCAATGGCCGGGACGAACTGGAAATACCGGATAAGGCAAAGTTGGATGGAGAATATGTGAAACATTTACGACAGGGCGGGATGAAGGCCCTGTTTTTTGATTTGAAATGTTTTCTTGGAACGGTACTGTCAGTTGCGGGCGGAGACGGCATTGTGGAAGGCGGAACCGGGGAGATACATAAGATAAAAGCTGCCAATCAAAATAATGGCAGAATAAAAAAGAGAAAGACTGATAGCCTGGCGGAATATGGAGCAGAAGAGATCTGCATTGATGATGTAGGATTTGAAGATTATGCATATAAAAAGAAATTTGAGATAAATACAAGCGCTGAGAATCGTAAACGTGTTTTGATTACCGGGGCAAACAGCTATATTGGTGAATCATTTGAGGTATATGCCCGGGAAAATTATGGTAAGAACTTCACCATAGATACTGTGGATATGATTGACGGTACATGGAGGGAAAAGGACTTTAGAGAATATGACTGCGTATTTCATGTGGCAGGAATTGCTCATGCGGATGTGGGCAATGTAGATGAAGAAACAAAGGCCAGATATTATGCAGTAAATACAGATCTGGCAGTTGAGACCGCAAGGAAGGCAAAGGCGGAAGGCGTCAGACAGTTTGTGTTCATGTCCTCTATGATCATCTATGGAGAAGCCGCGCCGTTAGGAAAACGGAAGGTGATAGATGAGCATACACTTCCTGCTCCTGCGAATTTTTATGGGGATAGTAAATGGCAGGCGGATAAACTGGTGCGCAGATTAAAGAATGAAAATTTTCACGTGGCAGTGCTTAGGCCTCCTATGATATACGGAAAAGGAAGTAAGGGAAACTATCCGCTTTTGTCCAAAATTGCGAAGAATGTACCTGCTTTTCCGGCAGTGAATAATTTGCGTTCGATACTTCATATTGATAATCTGTGTGAGTTTTTATGTCTGCTTATGCTTTCCGGTGAAGACGGTATTTATTTTCCGCAGAATAACGAATATGCAGAAACAGCGTCAATGGTAGAAGGAATTGCAGACATGGCCTGGCATCCGATCAAGGTCACACGACTTTTGAATCCGGCTGTAACTGCGGCGTCCCATATGGCTGGGAAGATATCAGGAATGGTAAATAAGGCGTTCGGAAACAGCATATACAGTCAGACCTTGTCTGTGTATAGCGGTCTGGATTATCAAGTAAATGATTTTCAAAAATCAATAGAATTAACAGAAGCAGATATAGAGAGTACTGCAGACAGAGAAATTAAAAAAGGAGCGTAACAGGATTGCAGACAATTTGGATTATCGACCATTATTCATCCGAACCACAATATGGCGGTATTTCGCGTCAATATGATTTTGCCAGGGAGCTTGGCAGGCGTGGCTACAATGTGGTTGTGATCGCTTCAGGATTTTGCCATTTCACTCACACATATATTTCAGAAAAAGCAGTCAAAGTCAGCACAATAGCCGACCGTGTTCATTATATCTATTTAAAAACAACTTCCTATGAGTCTAATGGCGGTTTCGGGCGTGCAAAAAATATGATTGATTTTTTGAATAAGGTGGTTAAATATGAAGCAATTATCGCAAGAAGATATGGGAAACCGGATGTAGTCACTGGATGCTCTGTTCACCCTTTGGCGTGGGTAGCGGCTTACAGGATTGCCAGGAAGTATCAAATACGTTTTGTTGCGGAAGTCCGTGATTTCTGGCCCAGGATCTGGGTAGTCAGCGGAGATAAAAAGGCTGCGGATCCGATGGTGTTGTTTTTCGGTGTAATTCAACGTTGGGCATTCCTTCGTGCAGACCGTATCATTTATTCTATGTATCATGGAGATAAATATATCTGTGGAGAACTGGGGATTCCCAGAAGTAAGGTTTATTTAATCGGACAGCCAATGGACTGTGAACGATTTGATGAAAACAGCAAGAAAACGGATTTGCTTCCAAACGAAATCCGGGAGTTTATGAAAGACTCATTTGTCTGTTCTTTTGCAGGTTACTATATGACCTATGAAGGGGTATATGTAATGCTGGAGGCATTAAAACAGTTAGAAGCGAAAGAACTGCCTGTTAAAATGATTTTTGTGGGTTCCGGACACGAAAAGGAAGGGATGGAGCGATATATCAAAGATAATAAAATCTGTAATGCATTGGTATATGATAGAATTCCCAAAGAAGCGGTTCCGGCATTAATCAGCCACAGCGATATCTGCATGGCCCATTTAGAGGTCAAGGGACATAAAGAAGTATACAAATATGGTGTATCCAAAAATAAAGTTAATGAATATTTATATTCTGGCTCCTGTGTTCTATATGGTTTTCTGTATAAGGATGATGAGGTTGCAGAGAGCGGAGGCGGTATGGTATTCGAGCCATATGATGCGGAAGAACTGGCGGCTAAAATAGAAAAAGTATATAGGATGTCGTTGGAAGAGCGGAGAAAATTCGGTATCAATGGACGAAATTATATCCGTAAAAATAGAAGTGTAAAAGTATTGGCCGACAAATTGCTTGAGGTACTTTTTGGATGAGTGGAACAGACAAGATCTCTCTCTATTGGAATACAGTAAAATTTCTAAAACCTGTACAGATAAAACATCAAATTAAAAATCGGGTATTTAGATCTAGAAAAGAGAAGCTATTGGACAGTATAAAAAAGCTTCATGTACCAGATATTCAAAAATTTAACATTGTGATTCCAGAACTTGACTTTGATAAAGAATATTTACATCGCTTCAATAGGGAAGGCTTATTAAAAGATGAGATTACGCTGCTTCATGAAACACATAAATTAGAAGATTGTTGGAATATCCCGGATGCGCTGCATCTATGGAATTATAATCTGCATTATCTGGAGTTTTTGCTTCCGTTAGCTGTAAAATATGAGCAAACTTTGGATGAACAATATTTCTGTAAATTTGAAAATTTGCTGAATAAATGGATGAAGCAATCTTCCGAGGACAGTTTTGAACCATACACGATTTCCATGCGAATTCCGAATCTTCTGATCTGTATGGAACTACTGAAAAACAGAATAGCTGAAACAAGCATAGGAGCGCAGTTACAAACCAGTATCTATCAGCAATATCAATATCTGTTAAGAACACAGGAGTTGGGGCTTCTTGCAAACCACTATTTTGAAAATTTAAAAACGATTGTCATATCCAGCCTGTTGTTTAGAGAACAAGAAACCTATCATAAATATTTTAATCTGCTGTTAAAACAAATAGAGGAACAAATTCTTGAAGACGGGATGCATTTTGAACGAAGCTTTATGTATCATAAGATTATCCTGGAGGACATTCTGCGTATACATGAAGTACTTATATCTACGGATCATAAGGGGGATGCAGAAAAGCTCATTCCGACGATTCAAAAAATGACGTTGGTTATTGAAAACATCGAAAAAGGGTTTCACCGCACGCCTCTTTTTAATGATGCTGGAAATAATGTAAGCAAAAGCAAGGAGGCACTGGTAAAAGCGGCAGGACGTATTTGCGGATACGGGAACTTTGGACGAGGCGGTCAGGTATATGTAAAGCGGGAAGGACTTCGGAAAAGTGCTCAGCAAAAAAAATTAGCAGAGACAGCATTTTCAGAATCTGGCTATTACAAACTGTATACGGAGAAAGCTGCACTCCTTTTCGATTGCGGAAAAATCGGACCGTCCTATATGGGAGGACATGCCCATTGCGACTGTCTGAGTTTTGAGCTTGCACTGAATGGTGATGTAATCTTTGTAAATTCAGGTACCGGGCAGTATCAGGGGGAGCTAAGAAAATTTTTCCGCAGTACATCTGCCCATAATACAATCATGATTGACGACAGGGAACAGTCAGAACTTTGGGGGGAACACAGAGCAGGAAGAAGGATTAGTAAAGTGCGTGGAAATACAGCTGAGGAAATAGATGGGGATACAGTTATAGGCAGCTTCGGGAGTTATCATGGTGACAATTTTCGAAGAAGGATGAGACTAACCAATGAAAACAGACTGTTTATTACGGACGATTTTGCGGTACATCGTAAAGGAAGACATATTGCCAGGCAATTTTTTCATATTGCTCCCGGATATTCTTATGAGAGAAAAGGGAAAACGGTAGCTGTGAAAAAGGGAACAGAATGTATTGCCTTAATCAGCTTACCTGATGCTTGTGACTATTTGATTCATACAGAGGGTATGATTACGAATTATGCGGAAGATTTCGGAAAATATGAATACAAACAAGTATTAGAAATAAGAACCATATTTGAAGATAAACTTCGTTCTAAAGTAGAGATAAGATTAGAACATTAGAAAAGAGATACACGAACAGGTTTGCAATGACATAAAAAAGTCAGGCGGAAATATATACAGGAAAGAAAATGGGAGAGAAGCAAATGGTAAATGTAATAGGTTTAGGATATATCGGGCTTCCAACAGCGCTGATGCTTGCCTCACATGGTGTGGAAGTAATAGGTACAGATTACAATAAAAAGCTTGTTGAAACATTAAATGAAGGCCGTACCACATTCAAGGAAGACGGCCTGGACAAGCTGTTCGGGGAAGCGCTTGCTGCCGGAATCAAATTTACAGACGAATATCAGGTTACAGATACATATATCGTTTCTGTGCCGACTCCTTACGATAAATTCAGTAAAAAAGTAGATGCATGTTATGTTGTGTCTGCAATTCGGGATGTATTGAAAGTCTGTCCGTCAAATGCAACAATTGTCATTGAGTCTACCGTTTCTCCTGGGACTATAGATAAGTTCGTGAGACCGGTCATTGAAGAAGCAGGTCTGGAAATCGGGGAAGATGTGCATCTGGTTCATGCACCGGAGCGAATTATCCCGGGGAATATGGTTTACGAGCTGCTTCATAATAACCGGACGATTGGGGCTGACGAGAAGCAGATCGGAGAGAAGATCAAACAGATTTATGCTTCTTTCTGTCAGGGAGAGATTGTTGTCACAGATATTCGTACGGCAGAGATGACAAAGGTTGTGGAAAATACATACCGTGCGGTTAACATTGCATTTGCTAATGAGTTGGCAAAAATCTGTCGGCACGATGATATGGATGTTTATGAAATTATCAAAATCTGCAATATGCATCCCAGAGTAAATATTCTGCAGCCGGGACCTGGGGTGGGAGGGCACTGTATTTCCGTAGATCCATGGTTTTTGGTCGGTGACTATCCATCTTTGGCAAAGGTCATTGATGAATCTATGAAAACAAATGATGGGATGCCGGATTTTGTTCTCAACCGGATTTATGAAATTATGCAGGAAAAGAATCTTACAGACATTAGCCGTGTTGGACTCTATGGGATGACTTATAAAGAAAATGTAGATGATATGCGGGAAAGTCCTACTTTACAATTGTTGGAAAGTCAGGAGCGGCATTTGGCTGCAGGGCTTAAGGTTTATGATCCGTACATTACGGAGGATATTGTGCCGAATCAGATGCACAGTATGGAAGATTTTTTGGACTCCGTAGATTTTGTAGTTGTAATGGTTGGACATGATGAATTGAAAAGAAGTATGAAGAAGCTGGAAGGAAAGATCGTGTTGGATACAAGGCATGTATGTAATCTTGAAGGTGTATATTTGCTTTAGGTGGTTTTAATTTTTACAATTAGGAAGGATTAAAGGTTTGAAACAATTATTTTTATCGGTAAATGATGGATCTATGAACGTTGTAGATACACCGGTTCCGACCGTCAAGGAAAATACGGTTGTAATTGAAACATTATATTCCGTTGTATCAGCAGGAACAGAACGGAGCCTGACTTCTTTTGGCGGAAAGAACTTGATTCAGAAAGCCATGGAGCGTCCGGATCAGGTAAAGAAAGTTACAGAGAAGATGTCAACGGACGGAATCCTTACGACAGTTGAGGCTGCATTTGGGCGGCTGAAAGATCCAATGCCTATGGGATATACGGCTGTCGGAAAGGTCGTGGAAACGGGCAGAGGAGTCACAGAGGTATCTGTGGGAGATACGGTCGCTGCCGTAGGACAGGCTTATCACAGTGAAGTCAATCGTGTAGGGAAAAATTTGGTTGTCCGTGTGCCGGAGGAAGTAACTGATATCCGCCAGGCTGCATTTGCTGCTCTTGGCGGAATTGCATTGGAAGGAATCCATCAGGCAGAGGTTGTACCAGGCGAAACAGTGGCTGTCATTGGTCTGGGGCTTTTAGGGCATATTACAGCAAGGATATTGGATGCATATGGCTGTGATGTCATCGGTTTTGATGTAGCAGATAAAATATTGCCGGACACCAGGCTGAAGGCATTTATCAATTCTACGGATGATCATGCGGCAGACATGGCAAAAAACCTGACCTATGGTCGTGGTGTAGATAAGGTGATCATAACGGCAGCAACAGATTCGAATGCACCCATTGATCTGTCTGAGGAGATTACCCGTGACCGGGGAACCATCTGCATGATCGGTGTGACGAAAATGGAACTGGACCGAAGGCCTTTTTATCAGAAGGAGCTTAGCTTTAAAATTGCGAGATCCTATGGTCCGGGCCGGTATGACAGCAGCTATGAAGAAGATGGCTTCGACTACCCCATCGGATATGTAAGATTTACACAAGGACGCAATGTTGAAGAATTTATAAGACTTCTGAGTACAGGCAGACTGAACATTGCGGATCTGATCACCCATGTAATTCCATTTGCCGACGCAGCAAAAGCATATGAAATGATTACAGCGAATCCCAATCATGAAAAGTATATTGGGGTTCTTTTAAAGTATGAAGAGAATGCTTTGAAGTGGAATTCGGTAATCAGAAATTCGCTGCGGAAAAAGCAGAAAGTAAATAAAAAACAGATTAATCTTGGTCTGATCGGTGCTGGATTATTTGTAAGAACTACTATGCTGCCTATTATGCAGAACAGCGGGTTATATCACTTTAAGGGGATGGCCACTACAGGAGGAATTGCATCAGCACAGGCAAATGAAGTATTTCCATTCGACTATACGACGAATGACTACAGAAAATTGCTCGAGGATGAGGATATTGATCTGATCGCGATTTCTACACAGCATAACAATCATAGCAGATTTATTGTTGAGGCACTACAGGCCGGAAAAAATGTATACTGTGAAAAGCCGTTGTGCCTGAATCTGAATGAACTGGAGCAGATTGAATCGGCATATGCAGAAAATAGCGGTGAGCTTTTCTGCGGGCTGAACCGAAGACATGCGCCGTTGATCCAGGAGATTAAGAAGGAGCTTCAGACATCGAAAATTCCTGCTGTATATGACTACATAGCAAATGCAGGATATATTCCGCCGGATCACTGGACACAGGATGAGAGCAAAGGCGGAGGAAGGATTATCGGCGAAGCAGTACATTTTATAGATACGATTCAGTATTTAGACGGCAGTGAACTGGTAGATTTGAAGGTCAGCTATGCAGCAAATCCGGCATATCCGAAGAAAGACAATGCGGTTATCACACTTCGATTTTCATCAGGGGCGGTTGGGAATATTGTCTATACTTCTATGGGGAGTAAGAAATATCCGAAGGAGCAGTTGAGAGTGTTTAGTAATGGGGCTGTGTACGAGATGGATAATTATGTAGGATTGACGAAGTATGGGAGTGGTAAGAAAAAAGAAGTGAAGCTGAAGCAGGATAAGGGGATCGGGAGCGAATATCGGTATATATTTGATGTACTGAGGGGAAAACAAAAAAGTCATGGTATTGAGTGTGTAATAAAAGTTCATGAAAAAATTTTTCGGGAGTTAAGCTAATAAAATGAATAATACAATGAAGATATACAATCAGCTTCCAGTAGCAGTTCAAAATATGGCCTGCACTCTGCAAGGAGCATTAGTAGCAAGGAAACGTTATAGCCCATATTTTGAAAAGAAATTAGAACAGTATAAAAGAACTGGAAAATATACATCAGAACAGATAAGCGAATATCAAGATAGACATTTACGAAAACTTGTTATACACGCTTATGAAACAGTACCTTATTACAAAAAAGAATTTGATGAGTGTGGATTTAATCCATATAAGTTCAGGCACGCAGATGAGCTTTCTGTACTTCCTATTATCACGAAAGATATTCTGAAGAGCAATATCAATGAATTTATATCATCAGCAAAATTAGCGTCTAAGACATTTATTCATTTGACTGGTGGAACGACAGGAAAATCTCTCACATATTATACCACGTTAAATGAGCAAGCAGAACAGTGGGCGGTCTGGTGGAGATATAGAAATAATCTTGGAATTCGCATATCGGATTGGTGTGGAGAATTTGGAAGTAAATTAGTTGTGCCAACTAGACAGAAAAAAGCGCCTTATTGGAGAGTTGACAAAGTTGAACACCGTTTGTTTTTCAGCCCATATCATTTAAATTCAGAGACTGTTCGAGATTATGCCGAAGGATTAATGAAAGTTCGTTGGGTACATGGGTATACATCAAAACTTGCAGATATGGCGTATCAACTGGCAGAAGCTGGGATTACTATTCCAATGGATTTTGTTACAATTGGTGCGGAAAATATGTATGATACACAGAAAAGAATCTTAGAACAAGCTTTTGGAAATAGAGTATACCAACACTATGGCCTTACCGAAGGTTCTGCAAATATTTCTCAGGGATTAGATGGAACCATGAGGATAGATGAAGATTTTTGTTATGTAGAGTTTGTTGATAATGGAACGGATCATAGTATTGTCGGTACCAATCTTCATTACTATAGAATGCCTCTAATTCGTTATTGTACTGGTGATTATGGTGAGCTGGATAATAAGCAGGATGGAGGATTTAGAATTGTCAAAGCAATTCATGGACGTGATAGTGAATATGTAGTTACGAGTCAAGGAATAAAAATTACTGCTGTAGAATTTGATGAGGAGATATTTGCGAAAATTGATCATATGGCAGAGGCACAGGTAGTACAAAAATCTAAGTTTGAGTTGGAAATCAGAGTTGTCAAGCTGGCAGGATATAATAATAGCGATCAAAGTGTGTTGCTTCAACGACTGAAGGAAGTAGTTGGCTCAGACATGAAATATAAAATTACTTATCCCGAAAAATTAGAAAAAACGCAGAACGGGAAGTTTAAGCTAATTCTAAATTACCAGAGAGGAGAAGTATTTTAAACATGAAAAGAGAATGGAAAAAGCAAATTTGCAATGAGTTGAGTAAGAGGCAGTATTATGAATAAAACAAAAACTGCGTCTGTCTCGGTAATTATTCCATTTTATTCCCACGCGGAATGGCTAGACGAAGCAATACAAAGTGTTCTATTACAGACATTATCTGCGTATGAAATATTAGTCATAAATGATGGATCAAAAGAAAACATTTTGGGACTTGAAGAGAAATATCGAGGTTCTGTTATTTTTTTTCATCAAAAGAATCAAGGTGCAGCTGCTGCAAGAAATTTAGGTATAGAGAAAGCTAAGGGAGATTTTGTTGCGTTTCTGGATTCTGATGATTTATGGGAAATAAATAAGTTAGAAAAACAGATTCAAGAAATGGAAAAAAGGGAATATATTTGGAGTGTAACAGGATATACAACTTTTGGCTGGGGGAAAAGCAAATATATTGTTCCTTATTGCTCTGATCAGTTATGCTGGGAACATCTATACAATACGACAAGAATAGCAACACCTGCAGTAATTGTATATCGAAAAGCTCTTGAAGAAAATAGATTTGCAATGGATATGAAAAATGGACAAGATACATATCTTTGGTATAGGTTAGCTAATCGGTATAAACTAGGAGTAATAAATGAATCTTTAGTTAAAGTCCGAAAACGAAGAAACAGTACATATAGAAATACATTTATATGGATAAGGACTAGAGCAATGCTATGGGATAAAATGAGCAAATCAGGGGAGCTTCTTCTACCCAAGCGTTTTTTGACAAAACAGGCATATAAAATTTCATCAAACCTATATAAGAAAAGAACAAAAAAAAGCTGGTTTCAAAAGATACAATTTCTTCTAGCATGGACTATGTTTCGAGTTGATGAGTTTATGTTTTGTATAAAAGAGCCGGATATGATTATTTTACGTAGAAAATAATTATGAAATTGAATAATATTAATAGTAAAAAAATAGTTTTTCTCATTCGAGATTTAAACCATGGTGGCGCTGCAAAAATGTTAGCCTATTTTGCAAATATAGCTACTGAAGTATTTGACCATGTAATTATTGTTGTAATTGAGGATGTAACAAATTCTAACCTGCAATTAAAAAAAGAGATTAGTATAGAAATACTTGGAAAAGTGGGAAAGTCTAAAATTAAAGCGCTTCGTATTTTTCAAGAGATCAAACAAATACAAAGAATAGTTGATCTTTTAAATCCGAATGTGCTGATGCCATTTGTAAGTGGTAATGTTATATATGCATATCTTGCGGTGCAAAATCGCTATTATCTGGTCGGGGCAGAGCGAGGAAATCCAGAAGCTCTGTCACCAAAGATTAAAATATTGTGTAAATATATCTATTCAAAATGTAATTATATGCTATTTCAGTCACAGGGTGCGGCTGATTTTTATTTTAAAGAAAAAAAAGGTAAATATGAAATTATACCTAATCCGTGTCTTTTGCCTCCGATGTGTTGTAAACAAAAGAAAAAAGGATTAATAAAAATTGTATCAACTTCCAGACTTGCGGAGGAAAAGAACCTGGATATTCTATTAGCTGCTTTTCGAAGATGCAAAGCTTGTGAACAAGCGGAATTATTTATATATGGAGAAGGAAATAAGGAAGAAGAATTAAAAAGGCAGACGCATAAACTTGATTTGGATAAAAGGGTTCATTTTCAGGGAAAAGTGGATAATGTATTTGAACAAATTAAAGATGCTGATATATTTGTTCTAGTATCTAGCAATGAAGGGATGCCAAACGGATTAATAGAGGCGATGGCTCTGGGTATACCATGTATTACAACAAATTGTATGACAAACAATACCAATTCTTTGGTCAAAAATGAAATAAACGGAGTGATAGTAAGAAAAAGAAATATAGATGAATTGACAAAGGCTATTGACAGACTTGCGTTTGATAAAAAATTTGCTGATGCAATATCAAAAAAAGCAAAGAAAATAAGGGAAGACTTATCGGAAAAACATGTAAATAAGAGGATTTATGACTTTTATCAAAAGATTTTGAGAGATTTGGAGGAAAGCTAATTACGTGTGTGGTATATGTGGCTATATATCATTGAAAAAAGTAGACAATGATATTCTAAATAAAATGAATGATTCTATGGCACATCGGGGACCAAATGATCAAGGTATTCAGCAATTCCGATTCGGGAAGTATAATATAGGATTTGCACAAAGAAGACTTGCAATTCTTGATTTGAGCGAACTAGGGCATCAGCCGATGTATTCGATATCGGGAAAAAGTTTGATTACATATAATGGAGAGGTATATAACTATCAGTATTTACAGAAAGAATTATTGAATAATTCAGTTAAGCTCAGATCAAAATGTGATACAGAAGTTATTTTGGAATTATACGAAAAATACGGGGTGGAATGCATAAAGCATTTCAATGGAATGTTTGCTTTTGCTATATACGATTTTCAAAAAAATGAAGTGATCATAGGGAGAGACAGGTTTGGAAAAAAGCCTTTATATTATTTCTATGATGAAAATAGTAAAGACTTTGTTTTTGCATCGTCTCTTCAACCAATCATGATGTTTCCGGGATTTGAGAGAAAAATAAATACAGATTCTCTTTATCAATTTTTTTATTATGGTTATATATGTGAACCAAATTCAATTTTTCAAAACGTATATAAGTTAGAACCAGGGAGTACTTTACAATTAAAACTAAATGACTTCAGCATAGAAAAAAGAAGTTATTGGAATATATATGATATTTTTTATAGAAATAGTTTTAATTTAATTGAGGATTATGCTGAAGCAAAGGGGAGACTTAAAGAAATATTAATAGAAGCTGTAAGGCAGAGAATGATAGCAGACGTGCCGATAGGAACATTTTTAAGCGGAGGTATAGATTCTACACTTGTTACAGCAATTGCCCAGTCAATGTCAGGAAAAAAGATTAACACATATTCGATAGGATTTTATGAGAAGCAATATGATGAGTCTGTATATGCAGAAGATATCAGCAAATATATAGATACTAATCATCATCGTTTTATGGTATCTGAAAAAGATATGTTTCAGTTAATTGATGATCTCCCACGATATTACGATGAGCCGTTTAGCGACAGTTCACAGCTCCCCACGATGATAGTATCTAAATTGGCAAGCCAGGATATTACTGTGGCTCTTACGGGAGATGGCGGAGATGAACTGTTTTGTGGCTATGCAGGGTATGATAACATCTTAAGAATGCAAAAGTATAAATGGATTGCAAAATTAATATGTCCTATTAGCAAGAGTAATTTTATTCAACAAAAAATTCCGTCTAGGTTTTTATCTGTAATTAATGCAACAGATGATAATGGGTGTCAGTGGATATCAGTGGCTCTTAAGAAATTATTGGATGGATTGTTCCTGTCAGCCCATGACAGGATAAAATTTGATGAGAGTTATATTGATGAGAGCGTTAATATTCAAATACGCAGGATGCTTTTGGATCTTTCCACATACCTTCCAGGCGATATTCTACATAAAGTAGATAGAGCGTCAATGAAATATTCGTTGGAAGCGCGATGTCCAATACTTGATTTTAATGTTGCGGAATTATCATTTTGTATACCACATAAGTATAAGTATATGAAAGGAGAAAAGAAATACATTCTGAAAGACTTGACATATGAATTTGTTCCGAAGCAACTTCTTGATAGGCCCAAAAAAGGGTTTTCTGTTCCATTGCGAAGAATATTACGAACTGACAGTATACATAAAGAACTAGATAAATTTACTGATAAAAAATTTATAGAGCAGCAGGGATTATTTGATCCGGATTTTCTCTTGAAAATAAGATATATGGTCGATGTTGATAATTCAAAATATGAGCAATCATATGTCAATAATGCAGTTAATATAATGTGGAATTATTTAGTGTTTCAGAAATGGTATAACTTTTATATAGGTGTATAGAATGTTACGGTTAAAACATACAATCGTATCAATTATATTTTTCTTTTTTGTCTATGATATACAAATAAAAGGATTACCAACAATCTTATCGTCAAGAAAGTGGTCGCTAATTCTTTTGTTTTTACTATCTGTTATTCATTATAAAGCAGATAAAGGAATTGTATTATATAAACCGAATCTTGATGAAAGAAAAAAAGTAATATATAAAAAATATTTGTTGGGAATTACGGCTGTAGGTGTATATGCGTTACTAATTATCTTATTTAAAGGTGGATTAAACGGAAACTATATTGATGCAAAAAATATTACTTTTTTTATTTTATATTCTATTATAGCTCCTTTGTTTTTATGTAATTTATTTCAAAACAGAGAAGAATTATTTAAAACACTAATTTTTTCGGGAATAGTGCAATCTACTATTGTATACATACTGTTTGTTTCTGTAGATGTTAGAATATTGTTTGAACAATTATTTCAGACAGATGCAAGATTTGGGTATACTTCAAATAATCATAAAGTGCTTGGTTTAGGCAGTGGTGGGGCAGCATTATCAGTCTTGCTTTTTCTCTCCTTGTATTGTATTGGCTATTACATATTAAAGGAAGAAAATATAATTACTAATATGATAATGTATTTTTTTATATTAATTGCTACATTATTTACAGGCAGAACTGGATTCTTCTCTGGAATTCTACTTATTTTAATTATTCTTTTAAAAAAGGGAATTTTAATAAAAGGAAAAACTGTTTTAAAGTTAGGAATAGTATTGTGCCTAATAACAATTTTATTAGTGCTTGCAGGAAAGCTCATATTAGATAATAATATTCTCCAAGAAAAAGTATTACAGATATTAAAGTATTTAAAAATAAGTGAAATAGTAAATATTCAAGGAGAACGAGGATTTTTATATGACATATCAAAGATGAGTATACCAGATATCTCGTTAGAATTACTTTATGGGAGTGGATATAGTAGGGGATTTTCTGCTACCGGCATTAATATACAAAATGATATAGGATATATACAGAGAATTTTTTCTCTTGGGATATTTTTTGCATCACTGTTTTATTCTTTAAACTTTATTTGTTTTTGGAAATTATCTAAAAAAGTTAAAGAACAGAATTTTAAATTCTATTACCGAATCTTGATTGTTGCACTATTTATTTTTGAGTTAAAAGAGGCGTTTTTCTATTATTATCTTGTGCCTTCAATGATATTGCTTATAGGGTTGATTGATGAAACAAAAGTAGAGAGAAATTTTTTAGATAAAAATATGAAGAATGCATATATAGAAATGGAAAAATATCAAAATCATATATATAAGAGAAGGGAGGATGCCTGATATTAAGATACAATATCAGATAAATAGTATGAATATTTATGATAAATTAGTTAATCGCCAAGAAAAGCTGTCTTTAGTAGGCCTTGGATATGTGGGAATGCCAATAGCCGTAGCATTTGCAAAGAAAATAGATGTAATCGGATTTGATTTGAATACACAGAAGATTGAGCTTTATAAATCAGGTAAGGATCCTACAAAAGAAGTTGGCGATGCGGCGATTAAAAATACTACCGTTTATTTTACAGCAGATGAGAACGAATTAAAACAGGCAAAATTCCACATTGTTGCTGTACCTACTCCTGTTAATGTGGATCATACTCCGGATTTGTCTCCGGTGAAGACCGCGTCAAGGATTTTAGGTAGAAATCTTTCCCAGGGGTCTATAATAGTATTTGAGAGTACGGTCTATCCTGGTGTTACGGAGGAAATCTGTGTTCCTATATTAGAACGTGAATCGGGAATGAAATGCGGAAAAGATTTTAAAGTCGGATATAGCCCGGAAAGAATCAATCCAGGAGATAAGGTACATAGACTTGAAACAATAACGAAAATTGTTTCTGGTATAGATGAAGAAACACTGGATATAGTGGCAAGGGTCTATGAACTGGTTGTTGAAGCAGGTGTTCATAAGGCAGAGAGTATCAAGGTCGCAGAGGCAGCAAAAGTTATTGAAAATTCTCAGCGCGATATCAATATTGCATTTATGAATGAATTATCTATTATCTTCAATAGGATGGGGATCGATACACAGTCTGTGCTTAAAGCAGCAGGAACAAAATGGAATTTTCTTGATTTTTACCCAGGGCTTGTTGGCGGACATTGTATTGGTGTAGATCCATATTATTTGACATATAAAGCAGAAACATTTGGATACCATAGTCAGATTATTCTTTCGGGAAGAAGAATTAATGATGATATGGGAAAATATGTGGCAGAAAATTGTGTAAAGAACCTTATCGCTGCAGAAAAAATAGTGAAAGTGGCAAAAGTGGTAATTCTTGGTTTTACATTTAAAGAAAACTGTCCAGACACGAGAAATACAAAAATAATTGACATTGTAAACGAGCTAAAGGAATATAATATTACACCTCTAATTGCAGATCCGGAGGCAGATGTGGAGGAGGCAGAACGGCTGTATGGAATCAAATTTGTCGATTTAGATTGTATTACAAATATGGATGCTGTAATTCTTGCCGTAGCGCATAAAGAATTTATTAGATTAGCACAGTCAGATATTGATAAAATGTTTGGAAAAGGAAAGAAAGTACTTCTCGACCTTAAAGGCATTCTAAAGCGTAAAGAATATGAAGATGCCGGATATAGATATTGGAGATTGTGATTATGGGATATGAAAATATAAAATTTCCAAAGAATAGTTTGTTTTTGGTGACAGGTGGCGCAGGGTTCATAGGAAGCAATTTATGCGAGGCGATAATTAAACTTGGTTATAAAGTACGATGCCTTGATGACTTATCCACAGGCAAGCAGGAGAATATTGATTTGCTTATTGATAATTCTAACTATGAGTTTGTTAGAGGAGATGTTAAGGATTTAAAAATTTGTATAGATGTCTGTAAGGATGTAGACTTTGTATTGCACCAGGCAGCTTGGGGAAGTGTACCGAGGAGCATTGAGATGCCCCTTTTTTATTGTGCAAATAATATAACCGGGACAGTTAATATGCTGGAAGCAGCAAGGCAGAATAAAGTGAAAAAGTTTATTTATGCCAGTAGCTCATCTGTTTATGGGGATGAGCCCATTCTTCCTAAAACTGAAGGACAAGAAGGCAATCTATTATCTCCATATGCGGTATCTAAGCGGGCTGATGAAGAATGGTCAAAACAGTATACAAAGCATTATGGCCTGGACACATACGGCCTCCGTTATTTCAATGTATTTGGCAGACGTCAGGATTCAAATGGAGCATATGCTGCTGTGATTCCGAAATTCATTAAGCAGCTTCTAAACGGTGAGACACCAACTATCAATGGAGATGGAAAGCAGAGCCGTGACTTTACATATATTGAGAATGTTATTGAAGCTAACCTCAAGGCTTGTTTAGCGGGGCATGATGTGGCAGGAGAAGTTTATAATATTGCATATGGCGGCCGTGAGAATTTGCTTAATATCTATTATAGTCTTACAGAAGTGTTAGGGGTAAATGTAAAACCAAATTTTGGACCAGACCGAGTTGGAGATATTAAGCATTCAAACGCAGATATATCAAAGGCCAAAGAGCAGTTGGGCTACAATCCGGAGTGGTCTTTTGCAAGAGGAATTAAAGCAGCTATTGAGTGGTATAAGGAGATGGAATGAGGGGACTTAGATGGTACTGTTTAACAGCAGCAATCCTATTGTGATAGTAACAGTAATTGTCTATGTGGGATATTGTTTCCAGTCGTAATTTATTTTATATTTTCAGGCAATTAGCTTAACCATCGATGTATACAGGGGAAGAATTATTTTCGAACATAACATTCTAAAAATCTAATATGTTGCGATATGAGATTTTATTATCAAAGGATTGGAATACACTAAATGATACAACAATCTGTATTTAATGCCACAAAATGGAAAGTAATTGAAAAATTTGGGACAAAGGGAATACAATTTATAATACAATTGTTACTGGCTAGACTGCTAACGCCAGAGGATTATGGTATTATAGCAATTATTACAGTATTTATAGCATTGGCCAATGTATTTGTACAGCATGGTTTTAGTTCATCACTTATCCAAAAGAAGGAAGTTAGTGAAGTGGATATGTGTACTGCGTTGTTTACTTCACTTGGCATTGCTTTATTTATATATATCGTGCTATTTATTTCTGCCCCATATATATCTGATTTTTACAATATGAAAGAGCTGACAACATGCATAAGAGTATTGTCACTTATTCTCTTTGCCGGATCTTTGAACAGCATTCAATATGCATATGTGTCAAGAAAGCTTCAGTTTAAACTATATACTGTATCTACGCTGTCAGCTAGTCTTATATCTGGCCTTATTGGAATCTTGATGGCGATGGGGGGGTATGGAGTATGGGCGCTAATAGCACAGCAAGTTATCAATTACTGCCTTAGTGTAATGATTCTTAACAGGCTTATTAAGTGGAGAATAAAATTAAAATTCTCTTTTGATAGTTTAAGAGCATTATTTAGCTATGGTGGGAAAATATTGGGAAGCAGCTTAATAAATTCATTATATACGAATATTTATAATTTAGTGATAGGAAGCGTATATTCGAAAGAATTACTTGGATTGTATAATCGTGGACAGCAAATTCCTCTGTATATAGCAGATAACATCAATGAAACTGTACAAAGTATATCTTTTCCTATTCTATCACAATCTCAAGATAATAGATTAAGTCTGAAAAGATTAACCCAAATTGGTCTTATGATCAGCACATTTGTAGTATTTCCGGCAATGCTTGGACTATCTGCTGTCAGTAAAGACTTTGTTGCAGTTTTTTTAGGTGAAAAGTGGAGCGGAGCATCAGAATATATGTCTTTGATTTGCTTTGTATATAGTACTTATCCGATTCATACAATGAATCTACAATTCATAAAAGCAACAGGGCGTAGTGATCTATTCTTAAAACTTGAAATACTAAAAAGAATGATTGAAACGATAATAATTATTATTGTGATTAAAAAAGGATTAAAGGCATTGATTTTGGGACAGATATTTTTAACAATAATATCTATTCCTATTAATGTATTGCCGACAAAAAGAACGATTGGTTATGGTATTGCAGAGCAGATTAAAGATATTTTTCCTACCTTGGTTGCTAGTGTTATAATGTATTTTGGAGTTGTATTTATATCTCATTTTTCTATTAATGCAGTGATTAAGTTGGTTCTGGAAATCAGCGGCGGTATTATCATCTATATTGTTCTGAATGCCTTGTTAAAAAATCAGGCATATTATTATTTGATTTCAAAAATCCCACCAGTAGGACGGAGAAAATAAATGGATAATATTAATAGATATCCCACCAAGGATGTAGATATTTCAATTATTATGCTGGTTTATGGTCATGAAAAATATCTACGTAAGTCATTAGATAGTGTATTGACACAAATAACAGATTATTCATATGAGATACTTGTGGGAGAAGATTGTTCACTAGATGGAAGCAGGGATATTTTGAAAGAATATGAAGCAAATTATCCTGGACTTTTTAGAATGTATTATCGGGATAAAAATATTGGTGCTACAAAGAATGCATATGAATTATACATGGATGCAAAGGGAAAGTATATTGCTCCACTAGAGGCAGATGACTATTGGGTCGATAAAGAAAAGTTGCAATATGAGGTTGATTTTTTAGAAGAACACACAGAATATTTTGGGGTTGCCAGTAATTTTTGTAAAGTCAACGAAGAAGGGGAAATACTTGAAGAGTCGTGTGTAAATGAGTCCCATACCAGTAAATGCTTTAAGTGGAAAGATTTTTTAAAAGAAGGCTTTGTTTTCCAAAGTGCAACAATAGTATATAGAAATTTTTATCAAGATGGCGGGGATTATACTGTTTTTTATAAAGCACACGATATGGTAGGAGATCTGACAGGATTAACTATAATGCTGAATAGAGGTGATTTTTTTATTTTGCCAAGAATTACATCGGCCTATAGATATGTTGAAAAAAAAGATGGTACAAGTGCGACATCAATAGCTAAAAAAGATCATGCTTTATCTATTCTAAAAACTATACGACAATGTACATATTTAACACCATATATGAATGATCCTAAGGATTTAAATCCAAAGATTAGTGCGTTTAAGCTGCACTTCCTTTCAAGAGTTATTGTACAAAGTCCAGGTTATACATGGAGTAGATGGAATGATGTAAGGAAAATAGGAGATTGGACAACTAATTTTGGAATGATTTCAATTGTAATTCAGCGATGTTTTAAAAAGCTGTTATATCTTATTAAGAAAAAAATATATAAAATCGGAAGGAACGAGTAAAATGAGCAAAAAAATATTATTATTAGGGGGATCGCGATATGCTATTCCGGTTATCGAAGTTGCACATAAAATGGATATAGAAGTAATTACTTGTGATTTCCTTCCAGACAATGTAGCGCATAAATTTTCAGATCTATATTGTAACATAAGTATTATTGACAAAGATGCGGTTTTAAGAGTGGCGGAGGGACAACATATTGACGGAGTCATGTCGTTTGCTTGTGATCCCGGAGTAGTTACGGCTGCATATGTTGCAGAAAAAATGGGATTGCCATCTTGCGGATCCTATGAGTCTGTATCTATTTTACAAAATAAAAAAAGATTTAGACAGTTTTTGGATGATAACGGATTTAATGTGCCTAAGGCGCGAGGGTATAGAGAGAAGCAAAAAGCAACTAGTGAACTGGAAATATTTAGATTTCCGGTAATTGTTAAGCCAACGGATTCTGCTGGAAGTAAAGGAGTATCAAAAGTTGAAACAAAGGATGAATTAGTGAAAGCCATAGATCATGCAATTGAAAATTCAATATCAAAAGAATTTATCATAGAGGAGTTCCTTACAAGTAAAGGCTATCCCTCTGATTCAGAATGCTTTTCAGTGGGTGGTGACCTTAAGTTTATTTCCTATTCTGCACAGAGATTTGATGACTATTGCGAAAATCCTTATGCACCGGTAGGATTTACATGGCAATCAACTATTTCAGATGATAATAAGACGGTATTATCTAAAGAGCTTCAAAGACTTTTAAAATTACTTAATATGAAAACATCACTTTACAATGTTGAGGCAAGAGAATGTATAGATGGTAGGGCATATCTTATGGAGGTTTCCCCAAGAGGAGGAGGCAATAGACTTGCAGAAATGCTAAGATATATTACCGGTACAGATTTGATAGACTGCGCTGTTAAAGCAGCTTTGGGAGATGAGATCCCTGAGATTCCGCCTTTCACATCTAAAGGATTTTATTCAGAAATTATTCTGCATGGAAGGCAATCAGGTAGTTTCACTAATGTAAAGATTTCAGACACAATTAAGAAATATATTGTCGAACGAGATATATGGATACAGCCTGGGGAACGTATAGACAGTTTTTCGGGGGCAAATAAAGCTATAGGGACACTTGTTTTTAAGTTTGATGATGAAGATACAATGAATAGAGTTATGGCAGAACCATATCAATACATTTCAATCGTGACAAAATAAAAAACTAGTAGGAGGTTTTATAGAGATGAAGTGGGAAAAGTTAGGTATCGTATATGATCCGACAAAAGATAAGGACAGGCCTGATTGGAGATATGATTATGCACAAGGAATCAATGCGTTGATATGTGATAAGTATATCAGGATATACTTTTGTTGTCGTGAAAAACCGGATGAGTTGGGGAGAACGGTTAGTCGTATAACTTATCTGGATGTTGAAAAGAAAGATCCAACCAAGGTTATTAGAGTTGCTGATCATCCTGTTATTGAGCTGGGTGGATTAGGCGAGTTTGACGAATTTGGACAATACCCATTTTCAGTAATTAGAGATGGTGATATTATTCGAGGCTTTTTTGGGGGGATTACAAGATGTCAATCGGTTCCCTTTAATGCGGCAATTGGGGAATGCATAAGCGAAGATGGAGGAGATACATTTAAAAAGATCGGAAAAGGTCCGGTTTTATCCTATTCATATGACGAGCCATTCATAATCGGATCACCAAAAGTTAGAAAATTTGGTGACCTGTTTTATATGACATACTGTTCCGGCAGGAAATGGACGGTAAAAGAAGGAAAACGACCTGAAGTTTGCTATAAATTAAGAATGGCGATTTCTAAAGATGCTGTTAATTGGAAAAAAAAGCATATAAACATTTTACAAGATAAAATCGGAGCGGATGAGTCCCAGGCATGTGGTGATATACTTTACCGAGAAGGAGGATATCACATGTTTTACTGTTACCGTGGACATGAAGATTTTCGTAAGAATTTGGCTCATAGTTATCGTATTGGTTATGCATATTCTGATGATTTGGATACTTGGACGAGAAAAGATGAGATTGTAGGAATAGATATATCCGATTATGGTTTTGATAATGAAATGATAGCATATCCCCATGTATTTGAAACGAATGGAGAAACATATATGCTCTATTTGGGGAATGAAGTTGGAAAGTATGGCTTTGGTATTGCAAAATTAGTTGGTGAGATTTCATGAAGATAAAAAATTATGGGCGAATTTTTGTTCCGCAGAATTATGGGTTAGAATTTTGTAAAAGCCCGCAGGCAATTGTTTTCGATGAATATGTTAGAATTTATTTTTCTTATTGTGTTCCAGATGAAGATAAGTTGATTAGTAGGGTAGGCTTTGTCGATTATGATAAAACTTTTCAAAAAATAAAAAGGGTATCAACAGAAGTAATTTCTGATGGGATGTTGGGAACATTTGATGAACATGGAATATTTCCCTTTAGTCCATTTTGTGATGATGGGATAATAAAAGCAATAACCAGTGGGTGGACTAGAAGACAATCTGTATCAACTGATGCAGCGTTAGGACTTGCAGTTAGCAGGGATAACGGCGGGACATTTCAGCGAGTGGGAAATGGTCCGGTTCTTTCTTCTTCATTAAATGAACCCTTTTTAATTGCAGATGGATTTGTTGTGAAAACCCAAGAATATGGTTATATGATGTATTATATTTATGGAACTGACTGGGCTAATTATGAAGGCGCTATACAACCTGAAAGGACATATAGGATAGCCGTTGCCCAATCGGACAATTTGTTGGACTGGAAACATGATGGAAAATGTATTATTGTAGAAAAATTTGAAGGGGAAGCACAGGCACTGCCAAGTGTATTTCACTGGAATGGTAAATGGCACATGGTATTTTGCTACCGTCATACCGTAGGCTTCAGAGAAGACAGCTCTCATGCATACCGGATAGGATATGCAAATTCAGATGATATGTGGTCGTGGTCTCGTGATGATGCGAAAATTCAAATACCAATTGAAGAGTGGAATAGTGAAATGCAATGTTATCCTAATGCTTTTACTATGGATGGAGAAGTATTTATTTTATATAATGGTAATTGTTTTGGGAAAAATGGATTTGGCCTTATAAAAATGGAGGGATTTTGAATTGAAAAGAGATTATGATCAAGAGTTTCAGGACAATACAAGAAAATATGCGTATAATTTTGATTATGATGTTATGCATCCATTTATGATAAGAGCGTTTTCTGCAATGTTTCAGCCTGGGAGTGCTCTTGAATTGGGATGTTTTCAAGGAAACTTTACCGAAAAAATGACAAATTATTTTGAGGATATTACCTGCGTCGAGGCATCAGGAGAAGCATTAAAAGTTGCTAAAGAAAGGTTGGGAGAAAAAGTACAATTTATTCAAGGACTGTTTGAAGATGCTATATTACCAAGGAAGTATGATAATATTTTTCTTACACACGTATTGGAGCATCTTGATGACAGAGTTGGCATGCTGAAGAAAATTAACGATGAGTGGTTGAGTGATAAGGGAGTATTTTTCTTGGCCTGTCCTAATGCTAATGCGCCATCCAGACAGATAGCTGTGAAAATGGGGCTCATAGAGCATAATTCTGCTGTTACAGAAGCTGAGAGAAAACATGGGCATCGTATCACATATTCTTTGGATACTTTAGAAGCTGATGCTAAAAGAGCGGGGCTGGATGTAATATACAAATCAGGGGTGTTCTTTAAAGCTTTGGCCAATTTTCAGTGGGATAGAGCTATTGAAGAGGAAATTGTTTCAAGAGAATATCTTGAGGGATGCTACCAGTTGGGACAGGTATATCCCGATTTATGTGCAACAATTTATTGCGTCTGTAAAAAAGGTAAATTATAAAGAGGTTAATAAATGTAGAAGTATTCTTAATAAATACAGATAGTTTCTTGGGAGATACATACGTGAGGACAAATATTATGACTCGAATTAAATTAGTCAATGAAAATAATGAAAAGATTAGAATTATGAAATTATGCGATAATGTATTTCCTATTCGACTTTATGAAAGAGATAATTGTGATGAGATAATTAGAAGAATTATAAACTTCGCATTGTTTTATGCTGCCTATGTGGAGAACGAAGGAGAGTTTGTACCGATTGGATATGCTGCAATTTATGTGAATGATGTAAACAATGGCAATGCTTATATTTCTAGCATCGGTGTTAAAGGAGATTATCAGGGACAGCATATAGGTAGTATGTTGATGGAAACAGGATTGAGAGAAGCTCGACGAAAAGGTATGAAATATATGAGGCTAGAGGTTTTGAAGACAAATGACAAAGCTATTTCGTTTTATAAGAACTGGCTTTTTGAAATTGAGAAAGAAGGAAAAGACACATTTTATATGAGAAGAGGTCTTTAAATAATGATATGGCGGCAAATTATATTATGAACAAAAATAAAATATTTGTGACACGCTCTTCTATGCCTGATTTTAATGAATACATAGAAGAAATCAGAAATATTTGGGACAATCATTGGCTTACTAATATGGGGCCAAAGCACGATGAACTTCGAGATAAACTTATAAATTATTTAAACGTAGAAAATATAGACTTACTTGTCAATGGACATATGGCGTTGGAACTTACGTTGCAGGCGATGAAGCTACAAGGGGAGGTTATTACCACCCCTTTTACGTTTGCTTCAACAACTCATGCTATAGTAAGAAATGGATTAACTCCTGTGTTTTGCGATATAGATCCTGAAACATATACTATTGATGTGCGCAAAATGGAAGAACTTATTACAGATCGGACATGTGCGATTATGCCAGTTCATGTCTATGGAAATATCTGTAATGTAGAAGAAATAGACAGGATAGCAAAGAAGTATGAATTAAAAGTTATCTATGATGCTGCGCATGCATTCGGAGAAACATATAACGGAGTAGGAATTGGCTCCTTTGGTGATGCGTCTATTTTCAGTTTTCATGCCACTAAGGTATTTAACTCAATAGAAGGTGGCGCTGTTTGCTTTAAGGATAAGGAGTTGGGGAATGCTTTATGGGATTTGAAAAACTTTGGCATTCATGGACCTGAAGAAGTTTCAGCAGTCGGCGCAAATGCAAAGCTAAATGAATTTTGTGCAGCTATGGGTATTTGTAATCTTAGACATGTTGATGACGAGATTTTTAAAAGAAAATTAGTTGTTGAGAGATATCATTATAATTTGAAAAACATAGAAGGAATTATACTTAATAAAATTAACCCACAAGTTCGCTCGAATTATGCGTATTTTCCAATTCTTATAGAGCCTGAGATTTTTGGTAAAAGTAGAAATGAGATTTTTACGGAACTTGAGAAAAATGGAATAGGAGCTCGAAAATATTTTTATCCGTTAACTAATACTTTTTCTGCGTTTCATAGAAAATATAATGCGAATAGTACTCCGATTGCACTTCATATTAGTAAACGGATATTGGCATTACCTCTATATTCTAATTTGTCAGAAAGGGATGTGGATAGGATTTGTGACATAGTAGTTTGCAATTCCTAATACTATAAATTCAAAAGTAATATTGCAAAGTTAAAATTATGTCAGTTTTAAAGAATATAATATTTCTAGGATTTTGAAAAGAGGGGAAAAGAAAAATGAGAAATAAATCTATAGATGGAATGAAAGCTATAGCAATATTAGGAGTTGTTTTTTATCATTTAAAAATACTGACATATGGATATCTTGGGGTAGATATCTTCTTTGTTATTGCAGGATATTTTACAGCACGAAGTACACAAAAATCACTAGAGAGCAGAACTTATAAATATATAACTCAAACTTCGCACATAGATTTAACCTATGCACCTTGAAAATTCAATACCTGGCAGTTATTCAGTTATCTTAATTCCTCTGCTATGCTGCTTGAAGCTGTGT
>CAJSZT010000045.1:0-49303 GCA_910573785.1 Lachnospiraceae bacterium
TACTGCGTTTTTCTTGGTCTGGCATTATAACCACCTCATTCATATGGCTATATTAACATTACTACATGACAGATGTCAAGAGAAAAGCAATAACTCAGAATTTTTATCTACACCCTCTCTGCAATTTATGTTTGCTGAAAAACAAGGGATATGCTATAATAAGAATTACGCTGAGGCGCAAGCAGGTCATCAATTTCCTGCGGAAATTGGTGACAAATTATACTAACAGCAGCGGAAAACGGCATAAGTTTTTGTGTCTGATTTCAGAAATTTTATAAATTTAAAGATACAAGGAGGAGTTATTGATGAGATTAGTAACACGTTCTGATTTTGACGGTCTTGCATGCGGCGCGCTGCTTCTGGAGGCAGGGATTATCGACAGCTGGAAATTTGCCCACCCCAAGGATATCCAGGACGGCCTGTTGGAGATTGATGAGAATGACTGCCTTGCCAACGTACCATTTGTAGAGGGCTGCGGACTCTGGTTTGACCATCACTCCAGCGAGCACGAACGCTTGGAGCTGGAAGGCAAATATAAAGGAGAGAGCCGCATCTGCCCGTCCTGCGCGCGGATTATCTACGAATACTACGGTGGAAAGGAACAGTTCCCCCAGTTCGATGATCTGATGGAAGCAGTCGATAAGGTAGATTCCGGCAATCTGACCATTGATGAGGTCATGAACCCCACAGGTTGGATCCTGGTCGGCTTCTTGATGGATCCCCGGACCGGGCTGGGACGCTGGAGACAATTTTCTATTTCCAATTATCAGTTAATGGAAAAGCTGATGGAAGCCTGCCAGACCATGACTACCGAAGAGATCCTGGCCCTTCCGGATGTGCGGGAGCGGATCGAGATCTATAATGAGCAGACTGAAAAGTTCAAACAGATGGTGTCCGAGCATACAAGGGTGGACGGCAATCTGATCATCACCGATTTGAGACACGTGGACCCGATCTATACCGGCAATCGTTTTATGATCTACAGCATATATCCGGAGCAGAACATCTCCGCATGGATCGTCAGCGGCCGTGGCGGACAGGGCTGTTCCGCCGCAGTAGGCTACAGCATCCTGAACAAAACGTCGGATGTGAATGTCGGGAGCCTGATGCTGAAATATAACGGCGGCGGACACAAGAAGGTCGGCACCTGCCAGTTCAGCAACGAAACGATGGATACGGAGTTGCCCAAGATGCTGGAAGAGCTGAGCGCGCTGGCGAACAGATAGAATCCATACATACGAAAAGCTGCCTGAGGCAGCTTTTCTTTTTCTTAATATATATCCGCAAAGCGGCAGTTTATCTTCTTCCTTATACCAGGGACTGGTTCAGGTAAGCCTCCTGCTCCGCAGTCAGCGTGTCGATCTCCTTCCCCAGGAAACGGAGCTTTCTCACCGCAACGTCTTTATCGATCTCCTCCGGCACATCCACCAGCATCTCCGTCATTTCTTTTCCGTGCTCAACCAGATATTTTGCGGAAAGCGCCTGGATGGCAAAGCTCATATCCATGATCTCCGCCGGATGTCCGTCCCCTGCGGCCAGGTTCACAAGACGCCCTTCCGCCAGGACGAAGATCCACCGTCCGTTCGGCAGCCTGTATCCCTGGATGTTTTTCCGCATTTCCTTCGATTCCGCTGCCATGGCACGCAGGCCCGCCATATTGATCTCGCAGTCAAAATGTCCTGCGTTGCAGAGGATCGCGCCCTCTTTCATTTCCACAAAGTCCTCTTCATCAATGACCTTGTCGCAGCCGGTCACTGTCACAAAAAAATCGCCCAGCTTCGCAGCCTCTTTCATCGGCATCACGTCAAATCCGTCCATCACAGCTTCAATGCCCTTCACCGGATCAATCTCTGTCACGATGACCCTCGCGCCCAGGCCCTTTGCCCGCATGGCAACACCTTTTCCGCACCAGCCGTAGCCGGCTACCACCACGATCTTGCCTGCCACGATCAGGTTTGTGGTCCGCATGATACCGTCCCACACAGACTGCCCCGTGCCGTACCGGTTATCAAAGAAATGCTTGCACTGCGCGTTATTTACCCGGATCATGGGGAATTTCAGATCGCCGGCTTTGTTCATCGCCTCCAGGCGGATGATGCCCGTTGTGGTCTCCTCACAGCCTCCCAGGATGGCTGGGATCAGCTCCTGCATCTCTGTGTGGACCATATGCACCAGATCGCCGCCGTCGTCAATGATGATATTGGGTCCCGCGGAAAGCACCGCGCGGATGTGGGAATTGTACTCCTCCTCCGTCGCCCCGTACCATGCATGGACTTCCAGCCCCGCCTTCACCAGTGCGGCCGCCACATCATCCTGGGTGGAAAGCGGATTGGAACCCGTTACATACATCTCTGCCCCGCCTGCTGCCAGCACCTTGCACAGATAAGCCGTCTTTGCCTCCAAATGTACGGAAAGGGTGATCTTCTTCCCTATAAATGGTTTCGTCCGGCTGAACTCTTCTTCCAGCATGCGCAGCAGGTCACAGTTTCTCTTCACCCATTCGATTTTCTGTTCGCCTGACTCCGCCAGGCCGATGTCTCTGATTTCGCTACTCATTTCTTCTCTCTCCTTCCGCCGCACATGCGGCACTTGTGATATCCAGCCGAATTTTTATTAACGTGATGGTCGTCTGTCCTATCATCACTCTATACTGCCATTTTCACCTGCAGTATCCAACAGCAGCAAAATCCGGCCCATGGGAAGCCGCCTTACGGCAAGAGGCCGGATTCCAGTCCCGTTACGGAACCGGACTGTAGCTTCATCATTATATTATCCCACAAGCGCACGTTTGTCAATCTGCAGGATTTCCTGCTTACGGAAGTTTCCACAGAAGACGAGTGCATTTTATTTCTTCTCCGCCCACATACTTACAATATGATAGTATCCTCTGGAGGTGATCCGGTATACCAGCATGTAGAATACCGCAAATGCCAGATAACAGCAGACCGTAACGATCAGCAGCAGCTTCAGATTGGTCAGGCTGAACAGGATCAGCAGCTTATGGACCATCGGAAACGCAAAAGCCAGATGGATTCCCGCCATGATCAGGGGAAGGAAGAACACCGTCAGCACCTGAGAATTGACGCTCCGCCGGATATCTGTTTCCGTCATGCCCACCTTCTGCATGATCTCAAACCGGGCCTGATCCTCATAGCCTTCCGAGATCTGCTTATAATAAATGATCAGCACCGCGGCAAAGACGAACACCACACCCAGCAGGATTCCCAGGAAGAACAGGCTTCCGTACAGGCCGTAGAACGTCGCCCGTTCTTCTGCCGCGCACCGGCTGTATGCCAGGAAAGGAGAAGCTTCTTCTGCGCCGTCACTTTCCCCCGTACTGTCCGGCGTGTCCTGCTCTGCCTTCATCCGCGTCATTTCCTGCTCCAGCGCTGCCTGGACCCTGTCGTGGATCCGCATCTGCATCTCATCCCCGCAGTCCAGGTCAAATCCATAATTCCAGTGGAGTCCCAGAATCGGATTTCCCCATTCATTCACAAGCCCTTCCAGCGGACGCGCCGCTTCCGCCAGATCTGGGACGAAGATAAACATGGACGGGATGATCTGCTCCGCATCCACACCGCTTTGTACAAACTCTGGAACTACCTTTTTAATCCGCATCGCCTCTCCGTCATTGACTGTAATGGTATCCTTCTCATAGTCACGTTTCGTCGTATAGATGAGGACCTCTCCCGACGCCAGCGCTTCCTTCTGGTTCATCATACGGTTATAATCCTCCAGCGGCACGAGAAATATCTGCCATGTATCGGCATAGTCGCTCACTTGAAGCGCAGAGGTATTTTCATCATAGGTACGAAACCGACCTTCCGCCAAGATACATGAAAAATCCACAAGCGGATAATCCAGCACATTCTCTGCGATCAGAGTCCCGTCCCCTTCTGCCGAAACGGCCTGCCCGGCAGCTTCCCGAACACGGTCCGTCACCCCGGATTCCATGGCTTCCATACTTCGAAAGCTTGCATCGATCATGATATTTCTCGGATAGCGGTTTCGCAGACTGTCCTCGGTCCCCGCATACAGGCACACGGTTCCCGAGAGCATCACCAGCACCATGGTACACAGGATGCAGATGGACGCCAGGCCCGCGCCGTTTCTCTTCATGCGGTAAACCATGGAGGAAATGGACACAAAATGGCTGGTCTTATAGTAGTAGCTTTTGTTCTTCTGCAAAATCCTGCAGATCGTCACAGAGCCTGCGATAAACAGTAAATACGTCGCGACGATGACCATGATGACCGCCACGAAAAACCAGAGCAGCGCCTCGATCGGATTCTCAATGGTAACCGCCAGATAATAAGCCGCCGCCAGAATCACCAGGCCCGCCAGCGCCAGAAGCCAGTTTGCTTTGGGCGGTTTTTCCCCCGCATTCTCACTGCGCAGCAGCTCCATCGCGCTGGCTCCCCGGATCTGCCATAAGGTCTGGAGCAGGATCACCAGAAAAATGATGGAGAACCATTTTAACGTTTCCAAAATCGCCCCTGCTCCCAGCGAAAAGGAAAATTCCGCCTCGCCCTTCAGCAGATTGACCATTCCCAGCTCCGCGAACTTGGAAAATGTGATCCCGGCCAGCAGGCCGCCGCCCATAGAGATCATGGCGCTCATCACGCTTTCGCTCACCAATATCTTGGCCAGATTCCATTTCCCCATGCCCAGGATATTGTAAAGGCCAAATTCTTTTTTCCTCCTGCGGTTCAGGAAGGAATTGGTATAGAACAAAAACAGCAGTGAAAACGCAACGATCACATACATCCCGAATCCCAGCATGGACTGCATGACCTCCCCGCCCGGAACAGACTGCAGTGCGCTGCTGGTATTTAAAAACGCCACAACATAGTACATCATGACCATACCCATGGATGCCAGGATATAGGGAACATACAGGCGGCTGTTTTTCCGGATTCCCATCCAGGCCAGTTTTGGATAAAACATACTTTTCATCGCCCCTCACCTCCCTGAAACTTTTTTGACGCCAGCGCGGTCAGTGTGTCAGAAATCTTCTGATAGAGCTGCTCATCTGTGCTGTTGCCCCGGTAGATCTGGTGGAATACCTCCCCGTCCTTGATAAACAATACTCTTCCCGCATGGCTAGCCGCCTTTACGGAATGGGTCACCATAAGGATCGTCTGCCCGTTCCGGTTGATCTCGCTGAAGAGCTTGAGCAGTTCTTCCGTCGCGTTGGAGTCCAGCGCCCCGGTGGGCTCATCCGCCAGCACCAGTCTGGGATTGGTGATCAGCGCCCTTGCCACAGCCGCCCTCTGTTTCTGTCCGCCAGACACCTCATAGGGATATTTTTTCAAAATGTCGGTAATCCCAAGCTGTACCGCGATAGGCGCAAGTCTCTCGCTCATCTCCGCATAATGCTTTCCCGACAGCACCAGAGGAAGATAGATGTTGTCTTCCAGTGAAAATGTATCCAGCAGGTTAAAGTCCTGAAATACAAATCCCAGGTTATCCCTGCGGAACGCGGCCACGGCGGACTCCCGGATCCGTGAAAAATCCCAGCCATCCAGCTTGACCACACCGCCGGTAGGCCGATCCAATGCCGCAAGGATATTCAAAAGGGTCGTCTTTCCGGAACCGCTTTCCCCCATGATCGCCACATATTCGCCTTCCTCTACGCTGAAGGTCACCTTTTTCAAAGCTTCCACCTTGTTCCCGCCGAAACGGGTCGCATACACTTTTTTCAATCCATTGACTTCCAAGATACTCATTGCAATCCCTCCATATTTTTCAATCCTGTCCCATAATCTCTCTGTACTCCGCCGAATATCCACCGGTTGCGGCAGATACGAAAGAGCTTTCGTGGAAACCGTTTTTTCTATATCATTTGTTTCTCCATCATCATACAAAAAAGAGAAATGTACTGCCATCGAATTGACTTACATTTCTCTTTGTTCATCTTACAGTTTTGTAAGATGCTTCCCAAACCGGATCCGGATGACGGTTCCATTTTCCAGGGACGAATTGGCTGTGATCGTATGTCCCAGATTGCTGCAGATCCTGCGGCACAGGTAGAGGCCGATCCCGCTTGCCTTTTTATCGCTTCTTCCATTATATCCGGTATATCCCTTTTCGAAAATACGGGGAATATCCTCCGGCGCGATCCCGATCCCCGTATCCCGGATACACAGAACCGTGCTGTTTTCCTCTGTGTCCGGCTCATATTCCATCTCGATCGTGATCCGCCCGGATTCCGTGTATTTCAGCGCATTGGAGATCACCTGCTCCAGAACGAACTGGAGCCATTTTTCGTCCGTCACTGCTTTGGTATGTAAGGGACGGTAATCCAGCTGCAGCTTTTTCCGTATAAACTGTCCCGCAAATTTTTTCACAGCAGGCTTTACAATTTCATCCAGATCATACTCCTGAATCACATAATCTGTAAAATCAGAGTCCAGTCGGAGATACCCCAGCACCATATCTACATATTGTTCGATCCGCATCAGGTCCTCCAGAATCCTCCTTGCAAACTCCGAGTCCTGATTCTGCAGGTTCAGCCGCATGGATGCAATCGGAGTTTTGATCTGATGCACCCACACCGTATAATAATCAATCATATCCGAATAACGGAGGTTCATCTGCGTCTCCAACTCTTTCTGCTCCCCGCACAGCCGTTTGATGATCTGCTGATAGTCCCGTTCCTCCGCCGAAACCGGATCCGGGAAATCGTTCTGGAGTGCGGAAGGAAGTCTGCTGAGTTCTTCCAGCCTTTGGTGTCTCTGCCGTGCCCGGCGCATATCCCAAATCAGAAAAAGCAGCCCCAGCATTGTACACACGAATGCAGGATACAGAACCGCCCCGGCCGGAAGATGGTAAAGTAAAAATGCGCATAAAAACACAAGGCAGAATAAACAAAATACAAAAATCCCTTTTCTCCGCTGTCTGAAATATCCGATGATAAAATTCATAAAACTCCTTTTCACTGGCACGACTCTGCTAAGGATCTACAGAAAATAGCCGATACAGTTCCTAATCAACCGTGATGATATATCCCACGCCCACTTTAGTCGTTATAAAGCCTTCCAGTCCGGCGCCGTCCAGCTTTTTCCGCAGCCGGTTCACATTGACGGTCAGTGTATTCTCATCCACAAAGCTGTCCGTCTCCCAGAGCCGTTCCATCAGCCGCTCCCTGCTGACTACCTTTCCTTTGTTCTCCATCAGCGCCAGAAGGATCCGGTACTCATTTTTCGAAAGGTTGATCCTTTCCCCCTGGAAGACCAGTGTATTGTCGCCCAGATTCAGCAGAGCCCCCCGATGCTCCATCACCGGAACCGATCCCGCGAAATCATATGTCCTGCGGAGCAATGCCTGAATCTTGGCGATCAGAACACTGCCGTCAAAGGGCTTGACAATAAAATCGTCCGCCCCCATGTTCATCGCCATGACAATATTCATACTGTCCGATGCCGAAGAGATAAACATAACCGGTACGCTGGAAATCTTGCGGATCTCGCCGCACCAGTGGTACCCATTGAAAAAAGGCAGTCCAATATCCATCAGGACCAGATGCGGGGCATATTCCGCAAATGCTGTCATGATATTTCGAAAATCTCTGACGCATTCCGCCTCCAGCCCCCACAGTTCCGCCTGTTCTTTGACTGCCTGCGCGATTCCTTCCTCATCTTCTACAATTAAAATCCGATACACCGTGATCCGCCTTTCCATATTTTATCAGACGAAGTCCGTCCCGAAAAGGATATGAGTTATGGGATTCCCTCCGGGTATGCCTTGTCAGACACGGCCCGCTTCTGAACCTCTGTCTGTTTTATATGGTAATGATATAGGAAATGCGGTCAAAAGTCAACGCTGCCGGATTTTTGTATTGATAGAAGCACCGCTGTCTTTGTGCATTTATAAAAACTGCCGGATCTCCTCCACCAGTTTTTCCTCCAGCTTGATCAGTCGTTTTGCGATGTCCTTCGATTTTTCATCCGCCGCCTCGTATTGATTAAGATACCTATTTAAAGTTTTGATTCCCATGTTGCAGCCATCGGTCATCAGATCCGCAACCGTCTTGTCTGATTCATCCATGGCAAGCTTTGCGTTGGTCTTGATCCAGGACATTCCCTTTGCCATCGCGCCGGGTTCCTTCCCCTCATCATGATACTTCTCCAGAAGCACCTGGATCTCCTCCTTCAATACTTCATGCTTTGCTTTACACTGCTCCAGATATTTTTTCAGATCTTCACTTTTTACGGACTGCAGCGTCTCGTCAATGGATGCCACCCCCATCTTGATTCCCGCGTCACACTCTCTGAGCAGCTTTATTGTATCTTCTTCTATCATAAAAACCAGCCTCCTTATCTTCCTGCATGAACAGTATGCCCGATTCGGCTGGTTTTCATTACGCTATTTTATAAACTTGTCGATCGCTTCGCTCAACTTTGTGATCGCATCCTGGTCGTTTTCTTCCACTGCTTCCACGATACAGTGATTCATATGATTTTTCAAAACGACTTTCCCTGTATTGTTGATCGCGGAACGGACTGCCGCCAACTGGATCAGGACCTCACTGCAGTCCGCATCCCGCTCCACCATACGCTTGACCGCTTCCAGATGGCCGATCGCCTTGGAAAGCCGGTTCAGTACCGCTTTCTTTTCCGCCTTGCTGTGAACATGCCTGTGCCCCTTCCCATGGCTGTGGGCGATGCCGTTTTCATGCATATGTATATGAAGCTCTTCGTCTAATTTATGTTCTTCTGTCAACTGCTCGGGAAATGTGTCCCCTCCCTCTACAGCCTTGGCGTTCTCCGCATCCACATTCATAACTCTGTCCTCTGTTCTTTCTATATTTATTGTAGGAGATACCGCTGTTCTATACTGAGCGCCAGATAAATGGGCCGTGAGTATAAATGAAAACCTGCGTGACCTGTAACGATTATACTTCGCTTCCAAAAAATCAGCAATATTAAAATAAAAAAATGCTTGCAAACCGACAAAATATATGCTATTATTCAAATTGTCGCTACGATGTCACTTGTCAAGGCGCATAATACTGGCTCCGTGGTCAAGCGGTTAAGACATCGCCCTTTCACGGCGGTAACACGGGTTCGATTCCCGTCGGAGTCATCAGATCATCTTGTTTCTGTGTTCTATTTACATAATATGATACGCAGAGTATGATCCGGTTTTTGCTTGTATGATATTATTTGCCGATGTGGCTCAATTGGCAGAGCAGCTGATTTGTAATCAGCAGGTTATCGGTTCGAGTCCGATCATCGGCTTTGTTCCTATAAGGGACATAATTTGGACCTTTAGCTCAGTTGGTCAGAGCAATCGGCTCATAACCGATCGGTCCTGGGTTCGAGTCCCCGAAGGTCCATTTTCATATAAAGTATTTGAATATTGACAAGATTCGATATTTTATATGTTGCACAGTACAGGATAATCTATTATAATGTATTGTATCTTTTTCATACGGCCCAGTGGCTCAGTTGGTTAGAGCGCCGCCCTGTCACGGCGGAGGTCGAGAGTTCGAGTCTCTTCTGGGTCGTTCATCAGATAAGATTATTGTTATTTATATTTTATCTGATATTTTTAAAGGTTGATGGGGTCTTAGCTCAGCTGGGAGAGCATCTGCCTTACAAGCAGAGGGTCATAGGTTCGAGCCCTATAGGCCCCATACCATATGCCGCAGTGGCGGAACTGGCAGACGCCCGGGACTTAAAATCCCGTGGGTAGTGATACCCGTACCGGTTCGATTCCGGTCTGCGGCAGTTCTCAAAAGTGGAGGAAGCGCTGTAAAATGGGCGCTTCCTCCACTTTTTCGTACTTTGTCGCTTGAACACCTTTGAACACTTCGTCCCTTTCCTGCTGATACGGTTATGCTTTGATCCGATCTGCAGATAAAGTCTCTCATCATTGCAGTTTTTGTATATGAAAAACCCACGCAAACTCATCATTTACGTGGGTTTTTGATTCCACATCCCTATACCAAAGTATTCAGAAGCATACCAACCGCATAATAATTGCTGAGGTTGTAAGCTCCGCTCTTTGCAAAGCTTGCAAAAGATGTAAAGTATGCGGACATAGAATCATCCGATGAGAGATCGGAGAAGTCAACACCTGCCGCGGAAGAATTCTTGTCCTTAGATGTCGAAGAAGATTGTGTCTTAGAACTCCCCACTACAGTGTCAATTGATGAATCCAGGATTGTGCTTGCTTTTGAACCGGTACGCTGCGCAATGCCATACTGGCCGCCCATCACGTCCTTTGCAAGATCATAGCCTCGATCCAGCGACTTCTTTAATTCGTCCTTATCCACCTGGAGCCTGCCGGTGGTACTGAGGCTCATTCCCAGTGCTTTTTTCATTGCATTTTCGGTCGGAAGGGATCTCTTCAGAGATTCCAGCTGACGCGCTGCGCCCGCACTGCGGTTTGAATTGCTCTCAAGGAAAGATATTGTATTGTTGTACTTATCCGCGAAATCAGTGATTGCGGATATGATATCTTCCTGTGCCTTATCCACCTTTGCCTGCGCTGCTTTTCTCTCGTCCTCGGTTCCTGCTTTGGATAATGCCGAAACAGCACTCTCATACTTTGAGAACACATTGTCCTTGGCGCCAACCTGCAGCTTCTGAGAAGCGGACTCCAGATCCATAAGGGACTGCTTATAATTCAGCAAAAATGAAGACGCGCTCGTAGCAGCGCTGCTGTTGCTGTAGCTGCTGGATGTCTTATTTGTGCTTGAAGTACTGCTGGAACTTGATGTCTTATCCGTACTCTCTGCAGGATCGTAACCAATCTGCTCCGACAAAGCTTCTGTCCGAGAGTTTGCATTGTCAACCCAGCCCTGATAGTTAAACATAGGACTATAACTGGATACTGAACCAACTGCCATAATGTCATCTCCTTTCCGGTATGGTAAATACCTTTTTTGTTGAAAAGGCTGATGCCTTCTTATGATATTTCGGCATTTTTGTTCTGAATGATAATCAAAGAAAGGAAATCAAAGGAATTTTTTTATTCCCGCAGTCCCTGCTTCAAATGGTGCCTTGCCGAATATAAAAATGTAGATCATACTCAATCTCGTATCTCTGTCATTCCTGCCGTATAAATGCTCTTCGGAAATCAGAGATCGTCTTGTACCTTTTTGTCCTGTCAGGCTCAACAGCCTTTCGCACCGAGATATATAAGTCTCTGTCCAATGTCCAATTTTCTGCATCGCATGGCAGAAATCGATTTTCCGTATATCTCCTTTCAATTTCCTCCCGGGTATACTTTCCAAAGAAATCGAAGATCAGCGCCCCTAATGTAAATACATTGGTCGTCTCATCAATCACGGCCCCCAGGATATACTCTTCCGGAGCTTTCAGTCTTTTTGTCCCCCAGTATGCCTCTCCCATATCATTGCGGGCAGGCTGCTTCCGGAACAGATCAATATCACAGATTGTCATCTTGTCTGTCTCAAAATCATAGATCAGACTCCCATCGTAAAAATCCACAGCCACATATTGGTTAGCCGCAACGGTTTCCAAAAAAGAGAAAAGGCATTCTACCGCAGAAAGCTTCCGCTCGGACGGCAGGCCTTTGAACCTCTCCGCAGGGCTGGTCAGCCCCGGGTTCCTGCCGTATTTCTCAAAATTCCAGTAATCGAACAGGCAGCCGCCCTCAGCCCATCGAAACACTACCGCATAATAGTCAGAAACCGGATAATGCTCGATCAGCTCTGCCAGGCTGGGATGCTTTAAGGTCTGATACAGGCCTGCGGCATTTTTCAGGATTTCCACCGACTCCTCCGGCGAGATTTCCGCATCCACAGTATCCACGCCTGCCACTTTGATGAAATACCTGTCATTTTCATCTTCCACACCAAAACAGATGCATCCTGAACCAGTCGCGTCAATCACAGAAAATACGGTTCCGTACTTTTTGATCCATGTGAGATCACGAGGTGTTCTGAGCCTGAATTTTACTTTGTCGATTTCTTGTATCACCATAAGTCTCTCCCCTGCAATCGGCAGGCCATGATGTATTCCTCTTCCTTTTCATCCACTGCTTCAAACCCGGCTTTTCTATACATTTTTACAGCATAATTTGCTTTCTGTACGGACAGGGATACCTGCTTATATCCTTTGTCCTTCAACAATCTCATAAACCAGCTTCACATCATTTTCCAGGCAATTCATAGCGCAGATCTTCGACCGCAACCAAAAAAGAGCCAATCTCCTTGCTAACGCACTATAATGGTTACAGGTCACACCTTGACCAGGCGTGCCCTGTAACTCAGGCCGTCATTTTAAATTGCCTTCGGCAATGGGCGGCCTGAATAGCAGCTTTTATGTGCATCCTCCCGACCAATCAGCGTGGTGATTGGTCGGGGTGTGACATGTAACCTATAATGCACATATAATCAATAATCGGCAGCGGCTAAAAGTCCTACCAGAGCAAAGGAGATTGATTCCATGTACACTATGATAAAACAATATGCTGGCAAAATCAAGGGCACTTTATGGAGAATACAGACATACAGGAATAAAAATCACTTTGCTTTGTCCCGGAGCAACAAAAACCGAATTTGCGCGAAAAGCCAATATAGAACAAATCTTGCTTTTTAAATTTGCCGTGATGAAACCCGAACAAGTTGTTAAATGACAGAAAGGTCGAAGCTGAGATACTGACCTTTGTTCTCAATATTCATAACGGTACGGGAGTCACGGTCTACGAATTCCGCAACGTAGGCTTGTGTCCAGCTCTTTTCTTCTCTGGCTCGTTTGAGTGCCGTCCCGAGGCCATGAAAGTCAAACCTTCTTTCATCTTGGTTCCTTCTCATATCACCCTATATCATTGTACATTTCATGTCAGATTATGAGGATGTAATGAAATTTGATGTAAAGTAGTATTTTATTTCCGTTATATTTTCTTGAACCTTGACAATACAAACATCCATTCATTGACATTATTTTTTCTTTGTGTTATACTATTATGCATAACAGTATAACACTTAAAACACACGGAGGATACAGCAATGAAACTGATTATTTCAAATGTATCTGGCGTCCCCATATACGAGCAGATTAAACAGCAGATCAAGGCGGCTATTTTATCTGGCGAGCTTCAAGCCGAAGAAACTTTGCCCTCTCTTAGAACACTTGCCAAAGACTTAAAAATCAGTGTCTTAACAGTGACAAAGGCATACACAGAATTAGAACAAGAAGGCTTTGTTAAAAATGTGCAGGGACGCGGATGTTTCGTAATGGGGTCTGGTTCAGAACTGATTAAGGAGCAGCTTATTTGCAAAGTAGAAAACAATCTTACCGAAGCAATAAAAGCAGCAAAAATGGCAAATCTATCCACAGAGGAATTACATCGGCTTTTGGACATTTTAACGGAGGTAAAAACAGATGACTAATTATTTAGAGGTAACGAACCTTTCAAAATCTTTTGATTCCTTTCAGCTTCACAATATCAGCTTTACTTTGCCAAAGGGCTATATTATGGGCTTGATCGGTCCGAATGGTTCTGGCAAAACGACGACAATCAAACTGATTTTGAATATGCTGGGGCGCACCGGCGGCACAGTCAAAGTGATGGGGCTGGATCATATCACAGAAGAACAAAAAGTAAAATCAGAGCTGGGCGTTGTTTTCGATACAAATTATTTCAGTGATGATTGGAAAGTGTCGCAGGTTGAAAAATCCATTTCGGTATTTTATCCAAATTGGAGCAGGCAGAAATTTGCGGATATGTTGCGGAAATTTCACATTGCACCCACCAAAAAGATAAAAGAGCTTTCCAAAGGTATGCAGATGAAGTTAATGCTTGCCTGTGCGTTTTCATACGACGCTAAACTGCTGATTCTCGACGAGCCTACCAGTGGACTTGATCCGGTTTCCAGAGATGAACTTTTGAAAATTCTTTCAGAGTATATTGAAGATGGCGAGCATAGTGTTTTGTTCTCCACCCATATCACAGGCGATTTGGAGCGCGCAGCCGATTATATTACCTACATCAGTTATGGCGAGCTGTTCTTTACTGGCAGCAAAGATGATTTTGTAGATATATTCCGCATTGTAAAAGGTGGAATCGAAGAACTGTCCGATGATCTGAAAAATAAGGCGGCTGGTATTCGTACATTCCCTACGGGATTTGAAGCTCTGATGAAAACTGAAGATATTAGCGGTTTTTCAAACATGACCGTTGAGCCTGCCACTATTGATGAAATTGTAGTATTTACAAGCAAGAAAGGTGACGATTATGAGTAATATTTTGAAATCCACAAAATTAGATATTGCATTGGTAAAACCATATTTTAAGACAATTTGCTTTACCCTGCTCCTGCCGATTGTGTTTGCTGCAATCAACCGTTCTTTGCTGACAGGGGTATCATTCGCTATGTGCTTTATTGCCATGACAACGGGATATCCCTTTTCCATCACAGAAAAAAACAGCATGGATCGTCTGTTTGGTATTTTACCTGTTCGTAAAAGCGAGCTTGTAATCGGACGATATGTTTTCGTCCTTGCAATGGGGCTTCTTTCCCTGATTATTTCTTTGATTGTACAGCCGCTTGTCTTGAAAGTGCTGGGGGAAACAGTTGGTGTATTTGACATTGTGACTGCCGCTATTGCAGGAATATTCTTATTTGCACTCTATACGGTGTTCCAGATTCCGGGATATTACAAGTACGGTTCAATCAAAGGACGGGTATTTATGTATATCCCAGTGGCCGGTTTTTTGGTGACTTTACTTCTTCTCTCTAAAATTCCAGCTATCGGAAACTCAATTATTTCAGTCGTTGAATCTTTCCCGATACTTCTCGTTTTTCTTGCAGTTTTTGCTATTGTCGTGATGTATGCGGTTTCCATCATCTTGTCCATTAGGATTATGAAGAAGAAAGAAATGTGAGGTGATTGTATGGATTTCACAATTTTAGCAGTTGTGCTTTTGATCGGTGTTGGTGTTCCTATCCGTAATAAACTCATACGGAAATATCGGGATAAAAAGAAACAAGAAGATAATAAGGATAAATAGAAATTTTTCCATCTGTACGGTTGGATGCTAATCCGCAGTCGCATTTTCATTGCAATAAATTGCATAAAAATGTGACTTCGGATTGCAACCGTACAGGTGGAAATTTTTTTGAAATGTCCGAGCGTTGTAACATTTCACCCCGATTTTCAATGAAATTTGGGGACCGCCGTAACATTTCGCGGACATTTGGGTTTTACAATAGCCTTATCAAATATGGAGGTGATACAACTATGACATGGCCTTTTGAAAACGATACAAGCGCCATTACAAAAAAGTTGGCAAAACGAAACTTAAAAGCAGATAAAAGCAGAAACATCCTCATTATCATTACGATTGCCTTAGCTGCCTGTTTGATAATGACAACGACCTTGTATTTTTTTGCTTCGCAGCGAAAATCATTAAATGATGCGGCTGGGCGTTATCAGGCAATTATCAATGAAGTCGATAATGATACCATTACGAAATTCGTAAATGACGATAGGATTCAAGTGGGTGTAAGTCATTTGTTGGGTTTTGTATCTTATGGGGACTACAAATTAACCGTTCGTTCAATGGACGAAACGCTGATGAAATTAGCAAAATATCCTGATTTAGAGGGAGAATTGCCCGAATCTACAAATGAAATTGCTATCACAAAGGCGTTTCTTGATAGAGCTGGATTGTCCAAATCCATAGGCGATACGATATCGTTAAATCTGGGAGATGGAGAAAAAAATTATACCTTATGTGGTATTTTACCTGTCGAAAATTCAAATTATTCCGTATTCGTGTCGCAGTCTTATATTGAAAACAAGATCAGCGAACCGGCATACTCCGCTTATATCCGTTTGAATGAATCTGATGGTTGGTCTAAGGCCGCTATACAAGCTGAATTATCAACATTGTGCAGAGAATTGGAAATACAGCCGGAGCAAATGCAGTTTTCAACATATTATTTTTCTCTCATTGAACAGAGAAGCAGTCAATATATCGCTGTAATAGCATTTATCAGTATTATTATCGCTTTGTCTTGTACCCTTGTTATTTACAGTCTGTTCTATGTGTCCATAGCCAGAAAAACAAAAGAATATGGGAAACTGCGGACAATAGGGGCAACTGGAAAACAGATGAAAAAAATCGTTTTTAGAGAGGGATTCCATCTTTACAGAATTGGTATTCCGATTGGAATATTAGCCGGTGCAATAGCGGGGTATGTCCTTGTCCCACAAGGCTGGAACACTTTAATGGTATTTGTAATTGCCGCTGTCACAGCTCTGTTTGTGTATCTATGCGTTATGATTGCTGTAATGAAGCCAGCCAAAACTGCTGCTCATGTTACGCCTATTGAAGCAGTCCGTTATGTGGCGGGCAATAATGATGTAATGTCCAACAGTACAAAAGTGTTACATCGTTCTCTATCCGCGAAAAATTTAGCTTTCCTTAATTTTGCAAGGAACAGAAAGAAAACCGCTTTAACGCTCCTGTCGTTAGGGGTATGTGGAATTATGCTGATGGCAAGCTCTGCATATTTTAATTCCATTGATCCTTTAGCGATGGCGCGCAGGAGTTTTCCTTACGGAGAAATTCGCCTTGAATTAGGCGATTACGGGCCGCAGGCACATAACAGCGAACAATATTCAGAACTCCAAAAATCGAATCTGCTCACAGAAGATTTTAGAGAATCCATTTTGGACATAGATGGTGTGGAAGAAATAAAAGAATACCAAGGCACCGTTTTGAATGTTTGTATGCCAACGGGAGATATTGAACCGATTGTTTCAGACGCATATATGCCAAGCTCTCAAAAATTACTTGAAGAATATTTGATTGATGGTACAGCAGATTTGCAAGCACTACTCAATAATAATGGCATTATTATTGAAAATGGCCCACAGTGGAAAGAAACTTTTGGGTGGGATGCAGCGATTGGGGACGAACTTCTGATTGAAGTTGGCGGACAAACATTGGAAGTAAAAGTAATGGGAATTGTGGACGCTAATATCCCGTATGGCGGATATGATACGCTATTTATTCCTTTAGAAATGCTGTCAAAAATCGTTCCTGTTGAAAACCTCGATTATCAATTTATTGTAGATACAGATGACAGTAAATGGGCAGCTGCAAAAGATGAAATCCAAAAGATAATTCCACCGACTTCCAGCCTCTATGTTAGTACCTTGAATGATTGGGTAGAGGCATACAACGAAAAACTATGGAATTATCGTATGCCAGTTTACATTTTTGTTATGTTTATCGGGGTTTTTGGCATTATCAATCTGCTAAACACACTGATAACAAACATCTTGACACGGAAGCGAGAATTGGGTGTTTTGCAAGCGGTTGGTTTGAGCAGTAAACAGCTTTCAAAAATGTTATTGATAGAGGGCTTGTTCTATACATTAGGGGTGCTGCTTCTTTCCATATCATGCGGAACTCTTATCGGGTATCTTCTCTGCGCCGTCTTTAGTGCAATGAGTATTTTTGGAAACGTAAGCTATCATTTTCCGACAGTTGAAATGTTCAGTTATTTTATACTGATGCTTGCCGTCCAAATTCTTTTCTCGTATTTGGCAATTCGGCAGATAAAAAAACAATCTCTGGTAGATCAAATACGGGAATTATCATAGAAATTTTTGAAATGTCCGAGCGTTGTAACATTTCACCCCGATTTTCAATGAATTTTTTGGGCCGCTGTAACATTTCGCGGACATTTGGGTTTTACAATACCCTTATCAACAGGCAGAAAGCCTTGAAAGGAGTTTTGAATATGAGCATTTTACAGACGATTGACCTAAAAAAGCATTACGGTGCAGAGCCGAACATTACCCGCGCCCTTGACGGCGTGAACTTCTCCGTAGACGAGGGCGAATTTGTGGCCGTTGTGGGAACCTCCGGCAGCGGCAAGTCTACCCTGCTTCACATGATGGGCGGGCTGGACACTCCCACCAGCGGAACCGTGATTGTCCGAGGCGAAGAACTGGCAAAGAAGAACGACGAACAGCTCACCATCTTCCGCCGCCGCAACATCGGCTTTATCTTCCAGAACTATAACCTTGTTCCCATCCTGAATGTGTATGAGAACATCGTCCTGCCGGTGGAATTGGACGGGGACACGGTGGATCAGAAGTTTTTGGACGAGATCGTTCACCTGCTGGGGCTGGAAGATAAACTGAAAAATATGCCGAACAATCTCTCCGGCGGCCAGCAGCAGCGTGTGGCGATTGCCCGCGCCCTGATTACCAAACCGGCTATCGTGCTGGCCGACGAGCCGACCGGCAACCTTGACAGCAAGACCAGCGCCGAGGTGCTGGGGCTTATCAAACGCACCAGCGCGGAGTTCCGGCAAACTGTCGTGATGATTACCCACAACAATGACATTGCCCGCCTTGCAGATCGGATTATCCGCATTGAGGATGGCAAGATTGTGGAATAAGGAGGTGGCAGGCTATGACATGGCCTTTTGAAAATGATACCAGCGCCATTACAAAGAAGCTGGCAAAGAAAAGTTTACAAAGCGAGAAGCGTCGGAATCTGATGGTGGTGATCGCCGTTGCGCTGGCGGCGTTTCTGATCTGTTTTACGGGAATTGTGTCTACTTCTCTGATACAAATGCAGCGCAATCAGGTTGTCGATACTTATGAGGCGGTTTGGATGGGCGTAGAGGAAAACGACATTGAAACCCTGAAAGGACTGCCGGAGTTTGAGCGCGTAGGCGGCTACTATATGCTCGGTGAGGAACTTTCGGAACAGGGCTATCATGCGTCCTATGTGTATTGTGACGCGCAAATGATAGAGATTACCAAGGCGCAGATGGAGTTATTAGAGGGCCGGGTTCCTGAAAAAGCAAATGAAGTTGTTGTAAGCGAATACTTTCTTTCCACCTATGGAAACAATGCCAGAATTGGGGACACTGTGACTTTAGATACAGAGAGTTTTCATGGCGATTATGTCGTTACCGGCATTATGGAAAGCGTAAATGAAAAAGAAGCGAATGCCTGTGCTATCATTATCTCTAAAGCTGCCCTGACAGAATGGAATGGGTTTGACCCGGCTGGGTATCGTGCCTATGTCCATTTCAAAAACAGCGAGCAGTTGGGCGAAGAACTGATGACCTCTTATTGCAGGGAGATTGCGGAGGAATATCAGCTTCCTATGCCCAAAATGAACAGCAAGTATTTTGTCTATGCTTCTAAATCCTTTGATTTTGCACTGATGGCTGGCGTGACTGCCATTGCCCTGATCGGCGGCTACATTGTGATCCAGAGTATCTTCCGTATCTCCATCAATGACAAAATCCAGAGCTACGGACAGCTTCGGACGATTGGTGCGACGCCAAAACAAATCAAGCGGATTGTAAAACAGGAGGGACACAAACTCGGCAGTATCGGGATTTTGATTGGCACAGTGCTAGGCGTATGCGGCGGTTTTCTCCTGTTTTCCAAGGGATTTAACGTTGTTTCCTATGTGGCAATGGTTATTTTGACACTCATAAGCAGTTGGATCATGGTATCCGTTTCCATCCGTAAGCCGGTAAAAATTGCGGCAGGGATTTCCCCGATTGAAGCTGTCCGTTTCACCTCGGTACAAAAGAACATCCGCAGCCGGAAAAAGAACATCAAGCTCAATCCGGTTTCAATGGGAATTACGAATTTTAAGAGTGACCGAAAAAAGACAATCAGTATTATTGCGTCATTAAGCTTAGGTGGAATTATTCTGCTTGTGGTATCCTCCCTCGTTTTGCTGCGCTCCCCAGAGGCGCTTGCAAGACAGGTTTTCCCGGACGGTGACTATAAAATTTATTTGCTTTCTGAGTTGACAGAACAAGAAGTTATGGCGGCGGGAAATCCACTAAATGAAGAACTAAAGCAGGAAATTTTGTCTATTGATGGTGTAACCGATGTGATTGCAAAAAGGCAAAGCCTTCATGTAAATTATCGTTCCAACGGAATTGAGGGTGGTGGTATGTGTGATATACTGACTGAAAAAAACTATTCTGCGGTTGAAGCTGCATTGATAGATGGAACTATGCCACCGGATGCGCGCAGCATCATAATTGATTCGCATACAAGTAACCGTGATAATATAGGAGCAGGAGAAACAGTTGAACTTATCTCCGGGAAATCAACCCTTCCTGTTACGATATCCGGGGTATTTGACGGCGGCAGCATACCAACTAATGGACATGGAGCACTCCACCTTGACGGTCCGCTTGAATATGCACCGGAAGCATTATTCCATGAATTGCATCCAGAAATAACCTCGTTTGATTATTCATGGAGCATTGTAAGCGATCCGAAAAAAGCGGACCATGTAGAGTCTGAATTGAAAAATATTGTAGCCAGCCATAGTAATATTGCCCTAGACGAAATCAATACAGCGATTGAATATGAAAAAATGTCAAATTCTCTTGCGTTTGGCAGTATGGAGGTACTTTCATGGATGGTATTCCTCTTTGGCGTTATCAACCTTATCAATACGACCCTCTCTAACCAGATAGCCCGAAAGCGGGAAAACAGTATTCTGCGCTCCATCGGCCTGACACAAAAACAGCTGTGTAAAATGAACATCTGCGAGGGATTGTGCTATGCGCTCTTTGCAACATTGGCGACGCTGATCGTTGGGCTTCCGGCTTCCATCTTTGCTTGCAGAAAAATGAGCATAGGTGCTTTTGCGGGAAATGTAGTACCTTACAAATTCCCTGTTTTGGAAATGGGTCTGTTCATTCTGGTATTGTTCGGAATGGAGCTGATCTTGTCTGTTTGGACAATCCGCAGACAGAAAAAACAATCCCTGATTGAACAAATGCGGGCGATGGAATAGGAACAAATTGTGGAATAAGGAGGTGGCAGGCTATGACATGGCCTTTTGAGAATGATACCAGCGGCATAGTAAAGCGCATATCAAACCGCAGTATATCGGCGAATCGAAAAAGAAATATCTTTATTGTTTTGACGATTGCGCTTGCCAGCGCATTGCTGTCTGCTATTGTCCTCTATGGCTTTGGGGTTATGCAGGAAACGCAGAACCGCAACCAAAAAACAGCGCAGATTATGTATCATGCGATTTCTGAACAACAGGGTCAGGAACTATACAAGCAAGAAGAAATTGCGTGGGTTGGGGAATTTTTTAACGCATTTTCTGAACAGGTAAACCATTCAACCGTTAATTTTACTTATGCAAATGCAGATATGCTAACATCCCAAAGTATGACCTATTCGGGAGATTTACCAGCTTCTGAGGATGAAATTGTAATACAGGAATCTTTTTTGGATAGTTTGGGTTATTCAAGTGAATTGGGACAGACAATTCGAATCCCCTTTTCTGACGGCACTGCCCATGATTTCAAATTGACGGGAATCTTAAATGTGAAAACCGGCGATATTGGACGCTATACAGCCATTATATCGAAAGAATTAGTAAGACAGCAGTATGGCGACGAGGGCATGATTGATTTTTACATTGGGCTGAAAGGCGCTCAAAATATGAGCGTGGAAGAAGCCGCCAACTATGCAAATACTCTGGCACGGCAATTAGAAATTTCCGATGATAATGTGATTGTCCGTTCCACTTATTTCAACTTAAAGGACGAACATCGTGGAAGTGATATGCTGTTCTACTTCTTGATCGGTTTTATAACTTTCATTGGTTCCGGCATTGTGATCTATTCGATTTTTTATATTTCAGTAGCAAGCAGTATCCGTAACTATGGACAGCTTCGCACAATTGGAACAACAAAACGGCAGATCAAAAAGATGGTTTACCGCGAGGGAAAATTACTTGCTGCCATTGCTATCCCGATTGGTCTGGCTATTGGAAATGTGATTGGGTATTTTCTGGTTCCTGCCGGTTGGTACTGGCTGACTGCTTTATGTGTGATGGTCGGGGTTGGCCTATTTGCATTTATTATTGTGATGATTGCTATTCATACTCCTGTAAAAAGAGCTGCGGCAGTATCTCCGCTGGAAGCATTGCGATATTCCGATTATCAGGGGAAAATGAAAGAAAGTTCCGTGTTGCACCGTAAAATAACGCCTGCTTCACTTGCTAAAATGAATCTGTCCAGGCAAAAGGCAAAGTCCACTTTAACAATACTTTCTCTTTCACTCGGCGGAATATTGGTTGTATTGATTTCGACAATGTTAGTTTCCTATGATGGCGTTGCAGAAGCAAGAGGCAGGGCTTTCCCTGTCGGTGAATTTAACATCCAGCTCAACGCAAATCAATCGTGGGACACTGCCGGTATTTCTTTGTCTGGATTACAGCAAAAGAACTTTCTAAATGCCAATTTTGTAAATGCAGTAGAATCTATTGATGGCGTTACAGGAATCAAACGCTGGTATTACACGGACGCGGAATATCGTGTAAATGGCAATTCTGGAAAATGGATTCAGGGATTTTGCCGAGATGAGCAGCAGAATTTGGAGAAAGAGCTATTTGCAGGCACGATTGATTATGATGAGCTGGTGGCAGGCAATGGAATTGTCTTACTTCAAGAGCGTGCCGATCTCTATGATATTGAGGCTTCGTTGGGTGATACCGTCGAAGTGGACTATAAAATCGAATCCGGGCAAATTCGCACAAAGACCTATACAGTCATGGGCATTGTAAACGAATATTCTTACTCCGGCTTCTCAAAGTGCTTTGCGCTTCCAGAGCAGCTTATGAATGAAGCGACCGGGATAGATTGCACAGGTACGATTTCCGTAATTACCGACATGGAAAAATTTGATACGGTTGAAGCCGCATTAAATCAACGGATAGACGGAAATAGCGATTTGGTTATGGAAACCATAAAAGAAAGTATCACTTATTATAGCGGACTTCAACAACTTTCCTTCGGGGTATTGTTGATCGTGGCTGTTATTGTTGTGTGCTTTTCTTTCATCAACCTTGTCAATACGACAATCACAAACTTTCTGTCTCGCAGGCAGGAAATTGGAATGTTACAGGCGATTGGTTTGAGTAAAAAGCAACTGATCAAAATGCTGTGTTATGAGGGGTTGATTTATTCAGTTTTTGCTACGCTTATAACATTGGTTTTGGGAACTGGATTGGGCTTCCTATCCGTACAGGTAGTTGTAAAAACGATGAATCCATACTTTTATTATTCATTTCCGTGGCTGATCGTATTGATATATTTAGCAATCCTGCTGATTGTGCAGTTTACCTTGATTTCTTACACAACTGGAAATCTGATAAAGCAATCTCTTGTTGCGCAAATCAGGGAAATAGAATAAACGTATAAAATTTGGAGGAATTATCTATGGATAACAATAAAAGAAAAGGTGTTAGTCAAAAAATGTGTTGGTGTCACCTTAAATCAGCAGTAGCTGGTAATTACGTACATCCCCCACACTATGCCAATAGCAATTTTTCCCCATTGTGCATAAAGAGGAAAACAGTATATCTTTCAAATTATTGACACATTGGAAAGCAATCGAAAATAAAGCATTATAGCGATTGATATACTTCGTGGCAACTCTGCGGTAATGATTATAGGCCTCTTTGATAAAGGAATGTAAGCTATTTACAGTATTGAGGTTAAAGATTCCCCTGCTTTCTTCCTGATTTATATCTACAACTGTACAGCTTGCCAGCGTTTCGAGCACATGATAACTACGGAGCCCGTCTGTAAGCACAAGGGTATCCTCTGCTATATGTCCACGAAATATAGTATCCAGTTCTTTTCCTGATGGTTTTGCGCGATTTACGGTTTCTGCGGTCACCCCTCCATCACGCGGAATGCCGGTGCAGATAGCGATATATTCATTTGAAATCCCACGTTTGGCAGCTTTCGCGCCATGCTTACGCGCTTTGCGGCCTGCGGATTCTGGAGCAGAACTGCCTTTGTAGCAGTCAAGAACAAAGGTTTCATCAAATTCCGCTATGCTGGAAGGAAGAACGGGATTGTTCTGAAAAAGATCTTGTAAAGCCATAAGTACTTTGTGTCGCATATTAAAAGCAGTCTGGTGAGAAAAACCATACTTTTTTGCGGAATACTCCAACGTTTCACCATAAAGCGTGTCGCAGATAAAATCTGACCATACAGATTGCGTATAATGAGAATTCGCCATGAATGTGTGAGTCGTGAACATAAATGTCTTCTTACATTCATGACACATAAAGCGCTGCTTTCCACGTCGGTGTCCATACTTTATGGTATGTGTGCTGCCGCAGTATGGACAGTTAGGTCTGTCTTGCGGTTGTTGATTTATAGAAACAATACCGAGTACGAATTGAATGATTCGGTCTAAGTCGGATTCACATAATGTTTATCAAAACCAATACATTTTTTGACTAACACCAAAACAAATTATACAACTATCTGTATTCTATATATTCCAAAAACCGTTTTACCGCTAAAGAACTGTTTTTCTTACTCCGCAGGGCAAGACCGATATTACGGAACGCCGGAACATCTAATTCCTTTGTTATGATTTTATATGGCACACGCTGTAAAATAAGCTGCGGCAATATGCTGATACCTAATCCACTCTCCACCATAGACATAATGGCGTAATCGTCCCATGTTGTAAAATGTATTTTCGGCGTGACATTACACCTTTCAAAAATTTCTGATATTTCAGCTTTTGCCCCCTTTTCCAACAGCATAAAGGGATAATCGGCAAGGATTTTTACTGGAAAGCGGTCACAGTCTGCAAGGGCATGGTTTTCCGGCAGAACAACAAGCAGTTTGTCCTGTTCCAAAAAACAGGTTTCCAAATCCGGGTGTGCAGGTAGACGCAAAAATCCACAGTCAACACGCCCCTCTAATATCCAGTTTTCAATTTCCGTATAATCCCCCAATAACAGCTCATAATCTATGTTTGGATAATCCGTCTGAAATCTTTTTATAATATTGGGAAGCCAGTGTGTAGCCACACTTGAAAATGTCCCTATTCTGATGATACCCGATTGTAAACCGTTTATTTCGTCAATCTGCGTCTGTAACTTTTCGTATTCCGCACACACACTTTTTGCATAAGGCAAAAGCGCCAAACCGTCTGATGTTAAACGCACCCCCGACCGGTTGCGTTCAAGGAGCAATATTTTCCATTCTTTCTCTAAATCGTTAATCATACGGCTAATTCCCGATTGGGAATAATTCAGCCTTTCAGCGGCTTTTGTAAAACTCCCATATTCCACTGTCTTAACAAATGCCAAGTATTTTTGAATATTCATATCCATAGCCGCCCCACTTTCATCTGATTTTATCATGTTAAGTATGATAAATATTCGCTTTTGTGATTTTACTTTTTATGATACCCTATGCACTGGAGGATTTCAAGGCTTCCAAAAGAAATTTACCAAAAGAAAGGAAGTATGCGCCATGATTTATGTGAGCGATATTTACAACACAGCACCAAATGAATACCATACCCCTTTGCAGCAACAGACCTATCAGACACTTGAAAAGCTGCATATCCCCTTTGAACGGGTGGAAACGGACGAAGTTATCACTATGGAAGATTGTATTGCAATCAACAAAAAACTGGATATGGAAATGGTAAAAACATTGTTCTTATGCAACAGACAGCAGACCACTTTTTACCTGTTCATTACCACAGGCAGCAAGCCGTTTCGTTCCAAAGATTTCAGCAATGCGTTAGGTGTTTCCCGTGTTTCCTTTGCTCCCGCGGAACTTATGGAAACAATGTTAGGCACTAAGATTGGGGCGGCAACTGTTTTCAGTGCCATACTGGATAATCAAAATACCGTTCAGATTGTCTTAGACAAAGACGTTGTTAATTCCGAATGGTACGGGTGTAGCGACGGGATAACCACAAGCTATATGAAAATAAAGACGGAATACATTACAGACACCTTTTTACAGTATGTAAAACATATTCCGGCTGTTATCGAGGTGTAAAATTATGGGACTTTATCATAACAGGATTGTCGTCAAAGTAGGCACTTCCACTCTCACAAATGAAATCGGGCAGAATAACCTGAAAGCCTTTGACTGTATCGCCCGTGTATTGTCTGACATTCAGAACATGGGATATGGAGTTATCCTTGTATCGTCCGGCGCAATCGCCGTAGGCATAAACAAATTGCAGACAAAATCACGCCCTACGAGTATGCGGATAAAGCCGGCTGCCGCCGTAGGACAATGCAGTATCATGTATCTGTATGATAAGCTTTTCAGCGACTACGATAAAACAGTGGCACAGATTTTGTTAAATGCGGAGGATATGGAAAACGAGAAAAAAAAGGGAAACCTAATCAACACATTTAATACGCTGTTAGAAATGGGCATTATTCCAATCGTCAATGAAAACGACTCCGTAAGCTACACGGAAATACAGTCGGAAGATAAACTTTTCGGGGACAATGACACACTATCGGCTGTTGTTTCGGTACTTTGCAGAGCAAAAAGCCTTGTGATTTTTTCAGACATTGACGGCTTTTATGACAGCGACCCACACCTGCACCCGGACGCAAAGCTGATTGACAGGAGAAAGATAGAGCCGGACAGCAAACACCCGATCTATATTAAAACCGTGTTAGGAACATACGGGCATTTGTACCCTAACAGTAAGCACGAAATAATCCGTATTTATGAATCCCCCATCATTTTTGATACAATAGCTCCAAATCAAGGAGGTATTGCCTATGAATGAAACAAACCTTACAAAAGAAGATTTCTGGATGAAGCGAATTCAGGATTTCCAAAAAAGCGGATTGTCAAGGAAACAATGGTGTCAGGAAAAAATTGCCTAATAAAGTAAAGCTTGCAAAAGTGTCAAAACTAACCAATATTAACTAAATGCCATTTTCTCCTTAACCACCCTTAACACATGGTGCCAGCACCATGTCTTTCATATCATTAAAAGGAAAATCTTACGAATTTCTATTCATCAGCAAATAAGAATTACGATACGAGATTATATATCATTTCAGCCGTATCTGAAACACTTAAGTTTTTGGTTAGTATCTTTTCAGGAATAATATGAATGAAATCATTTTCTTTCCACCATCTTCTCATGTCTTGTTCGCCAAAATTTGCCTTATTAGGCTTTGTTTCGTGTCTCCGTAGCGTTTCTTCAAATGGCAAGTCATAATAAAAAGCAAATATATCTTTCCCATATTCTTGTACAGCCATTTCAAACAAAGGCATATAAACCTCCGTAGGAAGTATGCCTTCCAAAATTGTAATATCTGAATTTTGTCTGCCATACTTGAGCAACTGCATTATCAAAGGCAATGCTTCTACATCTTTAGCGTGCAATATTTGCATTCGCACCATATCATGTGATATTAACATAGTGTTCCGCCCAAACTTTTCCTGCAATATTTTTGACACCGTAGTTTTTCCACTACCAGAATTTCCTCTTAATACAATAAGCTTAGACATTATCACATCCCCCATCCATGACATCTATATTAGTATTCGTCATTTACGTATAATTTCTAGTGCCACATCTTCTAAATCGTAAAAAATAACAACAACAAATACTTTCCTTCAAAAAACTCTAATTCACATAAAACATATCGCTCATTTTTTTGATAAATCTTTTTCTTTCATTATTTTCGAACATATAAGAAACTCCACCGGCTAAACCGAACATTTCACTTGTATTCATCAGCACTTGCCATTACTTCATCAAAGAATGGTTGCAGTCTGTTCCACTCGTCTCTACGGCTTTCCGCATCAGATAACAATCTATCATCAATAGTTTTCTCTTGCATTTCAAGATTTTCACGAAGCCATTGAACTGATTTACCACAGCACTTGCCAAGCTCTTTTCAATATTATATTGTTGGTTTTACTTTGAATAAACAGCATCATTTCTTGATAGAAGATACACACAATACTGATTCATACTGATACCTTCCCTTTTGGAATGCTCTGCCAATAGGCGATGTAAGCTGCGAGGTAATCTCAATTTAAACTGACCAGAATAGTCTTCCAAGCTGCTTGGTTCATTAATCTTAATCCCCTCTTCCAGTGCGGCTTCAATCCATTCCCTCTTAGCATCTGCTGCATTTGCCACCGCTTTTTCTACTGTTTCACCACAGGTAATACATCCCGGCAGATCAGGATAAGAAACCACAAAACCACCTTCATCCTTATCCTCCACAATCTCCATCCGATAAGACATTGCCATATAATCATTCAGCGTTTTCATCGTTTCTTTCCTCACTTTCTACGATCTGTTTCACCATCTCAACATAAACTCTCTTAATTGGCTCATGCTTCGGTATCGTAATTGGCATACACCCTTTTTTCTAAATGTATAATGACTGCTTCCACTTCTTGGGGCATTCATCTCATATCCATAGCTCTCTAACACCTTACGCAATTCATCAAACCGAATATCTTTTGATAAAGCGCAAATACGTGCTAATAGTTTATCCCACTTTGACTTTGACATTCTGAATACCTCCTATTTACATTATATGTGGTGTCGTATTTGGTGTCAATCATTTTGTATACAATTTTCTGGCAACAAAAATTTTACAAAAAAGCCTAAACCTGAATTATTCACGGAATAACGGCATCAACTGCTGAAACCCGCATGGTTACTGTATTTTAATTGAATATTGCTTTTCACTTATTGAGTGAATGGAAAAAGACCTCAATCTATGGTAAAATTTAGGTGTCAAATCCAAATCAAAACCAAAGAAAGGGGCAAACGAACATGAAAATTATAATAATAAACGGAAGTCACAGAAAAAACAGCGCAACGGCATTGATACTGCATGAAATATATCAAAAATTAGAAACTTACCCTAATGTAGAAATTCAATTTTTTAATGTTGCAGACTTGAATTTGAAATATTGTGTTGGTTGTTGCAAATGCTATAAAAATGGTAAATGTATTTTTAATGATGATCAAGGAGTTATAGCTAAATGGAAAAAGCATAGCATTAAAAACAGAAAAATAATATAAACCGCCACCAATTCCTAATATCTTTTTTTCTGTTATGATATAATTTTCTTGTTGACTTAAAGCGCACTTCATAGTTTATGATTAAGAAGAAAGGCAGATTAATATGTATTCAGCGAAGGAAACAGCCCAAATGACAGGATTATCAACAGCAACTTTGAGATATTACGAAAAGGAAAAATTACTGCCCCAAATAGCTAGAAACAGCCAAAAATACAGGCAATATACAGACGAGGACATTGAATGGATTAAAATGATACAGTGTATGCGTATGGCAAATATACCCATTCATTCCATTAAAGAATATGTTGCACTGTTATTACTGGGAGGTGAAACCCTTGAGCAGCGTTTTGCTATGGTACAAAATCACATGGAGGATATTAAAAAGCAAATGACTAATTTACAGAATGCATTTGAATTGACACAAAAAAAGTTGTCATTCTATAAAAAACTTTTAGAGGATTCTTCCTTTAAAAATATGTCCTATAGCGAGGAATGGAAGTTATTTAATCATGGAGAAAATTAAAGAGAAAAAACAGGAGGAAATGGAAAATGCCTTATATCACAGTAGAAAGCGGTGTTTTATCTGATATGCAAAAGGAGGAACTGATTAAACGATTAACAGAAATATCATCTGACATTATGAAAATACCACAAGAATTTTTTGTAACAACCATAAAAGAAATGCCCGACAAAAATTTTGGCATTGGTGGAAAAACCATTGACAAGGTAAAGGCAGAGTATATGCAGACACATAATAAGCAATGATAGGATAATTTAAAGCACAGGCAGGGAAAAGGAATGGAAAATGTTTTAATTACAGGGACAACAAGCGGGATTGGAAAAGCGTTTGCCGAAAAATTTGCAAGCATGGGAAATAATATCATACTTGTATCACGAGATAGGCAAAAACTGGAACAGCAGCAATTATATTTACAAAGTCAGTATCATGTAACTGTAAATTTTATTGCATATGATTTGTCAAAAGAAGATGCCGTAGATTTGATTATGAAGCAAATATACAACTGGAATATACCTGTTGATTTCCTAATCAATAATGCGGGCTTCAATGAGTGTGGCTTATTTACCAAAACAGATATTAGCAAGGAAATAAAAATGATTGACTTGCACATACGTTTTGTTACGCAACTTACAAAACGTATTTTGACAACTATGGAAAAGAATAATTACGGGTACATACTGAATGTCGGTTCAACAGGTTCTTTCATTCCCTCTCCCTCTGATGCAGTTTATTCCGCAACAAAAGCATATATTATGTCTTTTTCAAATGCCCTTTATGGAGAATACAGACATACAGGAATAAAAATCACTTTGCTTTGTCCCGGAGCAACAGAAACCGATTTTGCACGAAAAGCAAATATAGAACAAACCTTGCTTTTTAAATTTGCCGTGATGAAACCCGAACAAGTTGTTAAAATAGCTTATCCTAAAATAATAAAAGGAAAACGCTTAATCATTCCGGGACTGTATAACAAATTTCTCATTTTCTGCTCAAAGATAATGCCTCTTGACATTACAAACAAGCTGACAATGATTATGATGAACAATTTCTGAGAAGAAGGTGATGACATATTGGAAAAATTTTAGTGCTGACACTTAATGAACAAGAAGAAACAGTAACCGACAAAATTATATCGGCAATCGCAGACTATATACAGATTGAACCTATGCAAATTGCTCCTGCTCCTGTCTTATCCTTTCCGGGACTTGAAATCAGACAGTGCCAACGCCGGATACTTCAAGACGGGGAGGACATAAACCTTACCCGCCTTGAATACCGTACTCTTGTACTCCTTGCTTCTAATCCCGGAATTGTCGTCACAAGGGCACAAATTTTTGAAGCTGTTTGGAACATGGACAGTGATAGCTGTCAGTCAAGCGTTTCTACCGTGATTTGCAATCTGCGGAAGAAGATAGAGCCGAACAGCAAGAACCCGACTTACATCAAAACCGTGTTAGGTGTCGGCTACAAATTTGACATAAGAAACGCCGGGGAATGACTTTCTACTGCTGTCAATCCCCGGCACTTTTTATCTCTCCAATGCCCTCTCTAACTGCTGTTTCTGCCCTTTCAAATCGCTCTGTTTCTCATACAGATTATTCCGCTCTTTGCAGAGTTCTTTCATGCGCTCTAACTGCGCCCGCACTCCCTCCCGGCAATCCGGCTCTATCTTCTTATATTCCCCGGTCAGATTGCGGATTGTATTGTTGTTTTCCTTTATCTGCTCCGACAGGCATACCCAGTCTATCAAATTTTGTACTTCCTTGTCCGTTTCATAAAGGTCTGTATCTGCCACAATTTTAGCACTCAGCCGCAACATAACTTTCTTTTCCATATCCGTCATATCCTATCAATCTCCTTTCCTATCGACTTATTTCAAAGGCACGTTTCTTTGCCCTTTCTGCCTGTTCTAATGCCTTTGACCGTTCCACTATCGACGTACCTGTTCTCTGCCTAAATAGCGCTCCAAACGCCCCAAATCAGACACTTTTTCCTGCAATCGGTCTATGGTGTTGCTCTGCTCCATAACCTTGTCCGTCAAGCGGCTAATCTGTTTCTGCTGTCCGTCCACTTTTGCGGTCAGCTTCTTGCTTTGCTCCGTAAGCTGTACACACTTGATAGTCAGATTTTTAATGACCTCTTTCAATTTCTCTACAAGCGGAAGTGCCTTTTTATCCCGATAATTCTTTGCGCTCATCAATGCCCCCGGCTCTGCCAACTGCCATTTCACATCTTCATCATAGGCGTGTATGTTGCGCTCCATGACTTCCTTTGACTGTACCATTTTATTGATTTCCTGCTGTAACTTTTTCTGCTGTTTCTCCAACTTTTCATTTTCGGATAACAGTTTTTCCTTATCCTCTGCCAATGTTTCCGTCTGCTCTTTTAACAGATGGTTTGTTGCGGTAAGTTCCGATACTTCCTGCCGGATCGCTTCGCCCTCTTTCCGTATCTGCTCCGTTTCCTGTCCTGCCGCTATCTGCTGATGAAGAATATCGGATAATTCCTCTTTACTGCCGGAGATTGTCTGTTCCAGTTCCGCAACCTCTTTCTGTCGTTCCTGCTTCTCAAAATCGAGTACGGACAAATGCTTGTTATGTGTACCTAACCGTTTCCACTGTACGCCATGCCGCCCCATGACTTTAGAAAGTTCCTGCTTCTCCGCTTCAATCCATTCATTCCATTCCGTCATTCCCCTTGTGCCGCCTTTGAGGGAAACTCTCGTATCAAGTCCACGCCTGCTGTCACGGATAAATGGAACAAAATCAATGTGAATGTGCGGCGTCTGCTCGTCCATGTGCAAGTGACTTGAAAAAACTTTCATGCTGCCACGCCTGCGCTTCCCTTTTGGTTGCAAAACCTCTCTTTTGTGTCTGTTTCCTCTCCCCTTTCCAATTGGTAAAGCGGTAGATAACCCGCCACGTCCCCGTAGCGTTGTCCTTGTATACAGCCATTTCATCATCTCCTTTCTATTCGCTGTAACATACCTTTTTATGAAAAAATGTAGCGTTCACACGTCCTGCCACCGTCAGATAGCCCTGTTTCTGCATTTCTGCGTTCAGTTCCCTTACAATCTGATAGGCTTTTGACTTTGACACACGCAGTTCCGCTGCCACTTCCTCCACCGTCATAAATGATTTCTCTGTCATTCAGATACCCTCTTCTTCAATATTTAACTGTTTTTGTTTAAGTCTTGTTGATGTGATGCTAAATAAATTCCGTTAAGTCAAGTGGTTTGCAGGAAAATCTCAACTTTTTTGTTTAAGTTATTCTTGCTATTTCTATTATAAATCATTTGATTTTTAGTGCGTATTTTGATTTTTTACGCAAAATCCGAATCAAATAAACTATTATGAATATTGATATAAGGAAGGTGAAATCATGGCTTTATCAGATGATCAGCGTTTTGCCATGTATACTGCCGATGAGATCGGTAATGCAATCAAGAAACGCCGCAGACAGTTAAAGATTACGCAAAAAGAATTTGCCGAAAGGTTAGGAAAATCAGAGCGTACTATTCAGAAATATGAATCCGGTGAAATTACCATGAAAATAGATTTAATCAAACTTGTGGCAGATGAACTGGAAATTCCATGGCAAGAGCTTTTGGAAGCCAAGACAGACGAGATAGGGATTGTATCCTCAGAGAATGAATTTCCAGCCTGTCGTTTCCATACCCTGTCAGATGTTATCAACGCTTTATTTACCATAACAGAGATTAAAGATATTGCATTCCAGCTTACCTGTGCCAAACCGCCGGAAAGTCCTGACTGGACTTCCGCCCTTATGGTTGATGGCAAAGGAAACGGAACCTATAATGCGGACTTCTGTCTCTTTATGGAAAACTGGATGAATAAACTTGCCGCCCTGCAAAGCGGCTCCATCAATCAGGAACAGTTTGAAACATGGAAAAGGGAAACTTTAGAATATTATTCCGACAGTTACTTTTCTGATTTCATCTCACAGAGAGCTAAAAGCAGAAAAGCAAAGGGAAAACAAAAGAAAGTAGATTATTCTACTATTCAGATTGTTTCCACCCGTGAAGAACCGGACAATAACAAATAACAAAATATAAGAAAAAAATCGGCACCCACCTTCTGTAAAAGGAATGATGCCGAAATTTTATAAGTGATTTTGCCCATAAGGCTTTGTAATCACCCTAGACAAGTAGATTATATCATAGCCTTTGGATAAATGCACCGAAAATTTCAATTTTCTGAACAGGTGCAGTGCATACCACAGTTTTGTGGTTCAATTTCAGAGCAATACAGCATACAGGAGATTTTGCATATCGCTCTGAAGATTATTACAATTCAGCAAAGGAGATGATGTTTATGCCGGCTTACAAAGATAATAAGACTGGTAAATGGTTCTGCAAGTTCTATTATACGGACTGGCAGGGCAGCAACCGACAGAAGTGGAAACGGGGTTTCGCCACCAAAAAGGAAGCCCTGACATACGAAAGGGATTTTCTTGAAAAACAGTCCGCTAACCCGGATATGACTTTCCAGAATCTCTACGAACTTTATATGGAAGATATGGCTGCAAGGCTCAAGCAGTCAACCATTCTGACCAAGAAGCATATTTACGAGACACACATTCTCCCATTCTTTGGCAGCAAGCCAATCAATGAGATTAAGGCTTCGGATGTACGCAGATGGCAGAATCAGCTGATGAATTCCCCAAATGGTTATTCCAAAACTTATCTAAAGACCATCAACAATCAGCTTACCTGCATCATCAACTACGCAAAACGCTTCTACGATTTAAATACGAATCCCTGTGGTCAGGCTGGAAGTATGGGACAGGCAAAAGCTGAGGAAATGGATTATTGGACCTATGATGAGTATACCGCATTTCGTGAGGGCGTCAGGGACAAGCCGCTTTCCTATATCTGCTTTCAGGTACTCTACTGGACAGGAATGCGCGAAGGAGAACTGCTGGCGCTTACCGCTGCCGATATCAATCTTGCGGCAAAACAGATTGATATCAACAAAACCTATCAGCGTCTGAATGGAACAGATATCACCACCCCGCCTAAGACAAAGAAAAGCAGGCGGAAAGTTCCAATCCCCGATTTTCTGTGCCAGGAGCTGCAAAACTTTATCAATACCAGATATATGCTTGCCCCTAACGAAAGACTGTTCCCGGCTACCAAGCACTTTCTCTCCCATGAGATGGAGCGGGGCTGTAAGAAAACCGGCATTAAGCGGATACGGATTCATGACATCCGCCACTCGCATGCCAGTTTGCTTAGGGTGTACTAACAAATCTTTGGTGATTTTGCGGCTCTATAAACCTCTGAGCCGCATGAAAACCTGTAATTTCATTCTCCATAACAATGTTTTTGCATAAGGGAGACTACATCACCCCACTTGTTGGATTCATATTTTGCCTTAAGCGACAGCATTCCCTGGCCGCTGACCAGTTTCCATCTCATGCCCTGCAGCTTCATTCTGTTTTGCATGAGCCGGATATTCCCGCTTTCGATAGCACCGCTTCCGACAAAGTACCCTTTTTGTTTATATGCTGGATAATTCATGCAGTCCTTATGGTTAGACACATAGGTGTAAAAATTCAATATCCCTGGTGGAAGTTCTTTGTCTTTATACGGCTCAAGCGTTTTCAGGAGACCATCAACGTCTCCGTCCTCTATAAGGCTACATAATTTATCTGCGAAAGTTTTCTTTTGGAGCTTGCCACGCATGACAGCCTGTGCAAATTTACCGGCATTCTCCTTTGCATGGAACAGGTCGAGGATATGGGTCGCTTTTGGAAGAAATTCTTCCACGATAGAATGGATCCATGATGCACCATCACTGATGACAACTACTTCGCTACATAAATCGCATTGATTACGCTTGGCAAGGGAAAGGAAGTGGTATTTAAAGTCTGATGCCGCCCCGATGTATCCGACAAATTCCCTGTTTAGGATCCGGTGGTTTGTTTCGCTGCCGTCTTTGGACTTATAGTAATGGACATCCGAGGAATGGAAAGCCATGGCATGCTTGCTCTCCATCCAACCGTCACCACCCTTTTTGTCCCTGACATGAACCATGGCACCGTCTACTTCCAGATATAAGATGTCATTTTTCCTCCTGCGCCGAAGCCTGCCATCCACCTTGTGGTGGGATAGCCTTTCCGCTTCCCTGGATAAACGCATTTGTTCTTGGAATACATAGGCCCCTACATAGTCAGTAACCTTTTCGACTTGGACAGAACTCAAAGAAACATGATATTTTTCATTAATATTGATGCTGGCATCCGAGTAAGACCTTGCACATACGGCTTCTTTGGCAATTGCGCACATCATCCGACAGGATATTTTAAATGGCAACACATCGACTCCGAGAGCGCAGTCAAGCGGGAATATGCTTTTTATCCCTTCCTCTGCAAACAGCCTGTCAGCACTGTCATGGTCAGCCGGGATCAGAGCCGCACGCAAGTAAGTAACCTCGCCAAATATACCGATAAGCTTTCGGCTTAAGTTACCGTTGTTTTTTAGAACCACCCCTTTCGTCAGGTATTCTCTTTTTTTGACGATATAAGACTGCTTTCTTCAATGGAATTAATGGAACCGGAAATCATTCTCACAAATATTTCTCTGGTTTCTGCGTCTAATTTAGTCCAGATATCTTCGATCTGGTTAATGGTTGGTACTCCGCCTTTCTGAGAGGAAGACTGGAGAAAAGCTTTTGAGTAGTTCTTAACTGCTTCGATTAGTTCGTGCTCGGCATTTGCTATTGTATTGTTATAAGCTTCATTGGTATTAATGTCCATATTTCAAATCGCTCCATTACTGTGGAACGCCTCCTTATGAACTATTATACTGTATTAAAATGTATGTGTAAATACCAAAGATTTATTAGTACACCCTTTGCTTATCAATCAGGGCTGTGATGCACTTATCCTCGCTGACAGACTGGGACACGAAAAGGTATCCACAACACTGAATACTTACTCGCATCTGTTTCCGCACAAACAGCAGGAACTTGTCAGCAATCTGGAACAGCTTGCAGCAACCGTTAGTGTTACACCGACACCGAAGTCGCCGACAAGTAATCCGTTACTTGAAACTATGGGAATTTCCTATGATGATGGCACGGCTGACAGTTCAGCTACTTCGGATGCAGCATACGCCAATGCAGAACTTCCATACGGACCAGCACCGCTGCCAAAAGAAATCGCACAGGGAAAAGTTATCCCTATGCCACAAAGAAAAGTAATCTGATCTTCTAGACACTGTTTGGAAAAATTCAAACTTATAATAAAGCGATGCGAAACAGAGTAGTTGCGTTTAGTAGCAAAATAGTAGCAGCGCAAAAAGAAAAGCCCGGGAACGCCCTGTTTATAAGGCTTCCCAGACTTGTAGCGACTATTCGAACTCGACTTTTCCTAACTAATTTTGCTTAGGATTTATTCTCTGTCGAGTATGTAAATCTTTTGATTATTTGATATGTCCATATTATCCTGCCTATATGAGCTAATGTTATCATTTTGTTATCGGTGTTGATAACACCAACTCTGTAACTGCGGATAATAGCTATATGCTATGGCTTAGATTATAAGCGATTTTGTTAAGAAATGCAATAGTCAAAAACCACTACTTTATCATAATTTGCAAATCATTATGTATTCTTCTTTGTTCTCGTCAACCACTTCAAATCCTGCTTTTCTATACATTTTGACTGCATAATTCGCTTTCTGCACAGATAGAGATGTCTGCTTATATCCTTTCACTTTTAGAAGTTGCAACATAGCTCCCATAAGTGCTGTACCAATACCCAAATTTCTGTATTCCTCATACAGTGATATGGCAAATGAGGGCGTTTTGTCATCAATATGCCCGTAATCGTTCATAATACGCACCCATACTGCACCCACAATCTGCTCTTTTGTTTCCACAACCAAGCACCAATCGTCTGCTTTTCCAAAATCTTTAATATATGCTTGTAACTCTGGCTGTTTGATAATAGATTTTAGCGGCTTATCCATGCCCTCTGGAATAAAAATTGCTTCATACAAAAAATCAGATAATATTGGATATTCATTTTTTCTAATTTCCCGAATTTTATAATCCATATCTTTTTAAAACCTCATTATTCCTAAATCACATCTCTATTTCTTATAATCAATAATTTATTATCTCCCTTTTGGAACTCATATTCTGTCTTAACAATTTCCACATTATAATCCCTTTGGAAGTAATCTATTACGTTTTTAATTAAGTCTGTCTTATTTGCATCCAAATCTACAATCGGGAAAATTCTAATTTCTTTGCATACTCTAAGCATTTCTGTCATTGATGCTATATGAAAATTATATCCTAATGATGTATACATTAGCAGGAAGTGAGAACTCAACCCAATATCAAAGTAATCTGCTCCATAGGGTAATTTATCAGGCAGTTCATGGAATACATAACGTCTCTCTGCTTTTCCCTTCTCATAATCAGACAAAAATTTTCTCATAGCAGACATACGGGTACTTTCAAGTTCTTCTAAACTTTTAATGTTCTTCCACACATAGTTATCCATATTTTCCCGCATTTGCTGCATTATTGTAGTTCGGACTTCCCCAATACGTTTTTCTATATCTTCTTTCGAAAACTGATATATCAAATCAAACGAAATAACACTTCCATTTCTTTCAGTCATCTCATAATTAAAACAGGCTGGACCATCGCCAAACCCTGCAATTTTTTTTGACATATCATTATCATCTAAACGGAACATCAATTTGTATTCTTCCATATTTCTGCCCCAAGGTACAACGCCATCTAACTTAAATGCCATTTTCTTTTCCTCCATAATTCCCGGTTTTCCAGTATGAAAAAACGTAACTTGTAGCTAAAAACACTTTTCCATCAAAAAGAATTTTCCTTTTCGCCAGTCAGCATAGCCAACTTCCGAATAACCTAAAGAATTATATAGCCTTAATGCAAATGGATTATTAGAGAATACATCTAATCGAATAACATGAATACCCATTTCCGTTAATTGCTTTTCAATATATAATAGCGTAGATTTAGCAATTCCTCTATTCTGAAAAGTCGGATTCACACAAAGTCTATGTACGATATAAAATGGCTTATCTTTATATTTCCACTTGCCGTTTTCATATTCTTTATCACATTTTTGGTTTAAGGTATATACAACCGCTATTTGACCATTCACTGAACCAACATAGAGTTGACTTTTATCAACATCTTCCTGAAAATCTTCTTTAGTAGGATACAAATCATCCCATTGAAAAATATTATCTCGCTCCATAGCATCTATAGCAGTGCGAATTATACTGTATATTTCTTCAATATCATTTGGAGTTGCGTTTCTATATTTTAGTATCATTACTTTTTCCTCGCAAATTCTAATTTCTCATTCTAATTATTTTAAGTATACACGAATTTGTAAGATTTTTCAATTCCCCGAACTATTTTTGCTTAATTGAACGGCACTCCCACATATTGCAGGAGTGCCGCTTATCACTACGAATAGATAAACTCGCTCTCCACAACTTCCCTCACACAAACCCGAATATTATTCATTTTTTGAACCCATAAAAGCTGGTTTTCTGCCTTTAATTGCTCCGTTACTCCATGCTTGCCGGCATACTCCTTTACCAGCCGAAAAAACATATCCTCTGCCTGTTCATCTATGCTTGCAAGGTATTCATTCAGCCTGCCGCTTGTCAGCAGATTGAGATAAACGAACTGTTTATGCTCTTTAAGATACCGTAAATGCCGCTGTCCCCAAATACCAATCAGCTTTTCTTCTTCGGGAGGTAATGCAAGCTCTGGGAGGTAATAGTCGTCTTGCCTTGCATACCAGAGACCGTTATTTTCGTCATAAATCCTATTTTCCATAGTGTTTCCTACCTTTCTTCTTTGCTGTTTTTAAAGCGTTTTTCACGCTGTTTTGATTTTTGTGCTGCTTTTGCCTGCTCTAAAAGGCTGTCTATCTGCTTACTCCCAAATGTCTTACGGAGCAGCTTATAATCTTTGTTTTCTACACGGAGGTTTTCATTTTCCCCTGCCAGTTTCTCATTGGTTTTCCTTAACCTCTCATTCTCACGGTGGAGATTGCTGTTTGTGACATTCAGCCGATAGTAGCTGTCCCATGCTTCAAAGCACCTTATAAGTGCCGTTTTAACAAGCGATTTCAGCTTTTGCACCAAAGGTTCTGCCACTTTATTCTTATACGACTTCGCCGACATCAACCCCTGCGGCTCTGGCAACTGGTATTCTGGCGAAGTGTCAAGCGCCTGTTCCAGAGTTTTTAGGTTTTCCATTCCTTTGTCGTAATTCTCCACCCTGTCCGACAATACTTGGAATTCCTCTTTTTTCTCCGAAATCTGCTCCTCAAGCTGAATAACTTCTTTTTCCCGCTCCTGCTTTTTATAATCAAGGACAGACAAATGTTTTTCATGCGTGCCTTTCTGCTCCCACTGAATTCCGTACCGTTCCATTACGGCGGCAAGCTGTTCTTTTTCGGAAAATACCCATTGTGACCACTCCGTATCGCCACGGGAGCCGCCTTTGAATCCCTGTGCCGCTAACGCCTGTTTCAATGATACCCTTGTATCAAGCCCACGCTTGCTGCCTGTCGTGAACGGAACAAAGTCAATGTGCAGATGCGGCGTTGCTTCATCCATATGGATATGAGCGGAAAATACATAAAGGTTCGGGTTTCGCTCTTGAAATCCATGATAATATTCATCTAAAATCTGCCTTGCAAGCTGTCCGTTCTCACTTCCTGCACCCATATTTTCCTTATCGCCAATCTGCAAAATCAGTTCATGGAACGGCTTTTCCTGCTTTGAGTTCCGTATCTTCTCGTAATAATCAGCAATGCGTCGGTCTGCCCTTGTCTGTTTCTGGTTATATCTCCGTAATGCTTCATCAAATAGCTTATGATACACTTTTTTGATGCTCTCGTTGCAATAGTCTACATTAAGATGTGAACGCTCTCCATCTACATTTTCAGCTTTAAATTTTCGGCTGTTATGACTGACCGAGCCTTTCCCCACCATTGCGCTAATCGTCCGTCTTATAAAATCACGCCCTTTCTTTTCGGCTGGTAGGCTTTGTTACTTTCCCGAAAGTAACCGAAAGTAACGCAAAAGCACTTTTGTCGGCTTCGCCAACAAAAATGCAACCTGCAAGCAGGTTTTGCGCTCTCCGAGGGGTGAGCGTGTGCCAGTGGCACACAAGCTGCGAACCGACCGAGTCGGCAGACGAGACAGGGCGGCTTTTTGTAAAAAGCCCCCTGCACCCCGCAAAAACTTTATCCGTGACGGTTTGCGTCGATGTGACGGTTATTTCCGTACCGCACCCCACTCCTAAAAATACCGTCACACCGTCACATATCGTCACGCTCCCCACGGTACAGCTTTATCATACGCCCCTCGTGACACCGTTCACGTTTATAGAAGATGCCGTATTCGTTGAGTAAACGTCCCGACAGGACATTCAGTTTCCGTGCAAGGCTGTTCGGCTGTAACTCTGTTTCCAGCCAAGCCGCAAGCTCCGTCGCCGTCCCCTTCCACAAGGGGCAATCGACAGTAATTCTTTTATCTATTTCCTCAAGTAAAGGCTCTGGCGGCTCTTTCCAAAGTTCTGTTTCTGCCTTTTGAAAATCCCATAACAATGTTTCGGGATTGCGGAGAAGATAGAGTTTCTGCTCTTGTTGGTCTCTGCCCGACACTTCAAGCGTGGCGGCGTTGCCGATGCGTTTTTCTTTCTGCAGCAGGAATGCACCGTCAGCCGCACCGAGCAAGCCAGTAGTTCCCGAAATCATATCGAACTTATCATCAGAACCCTGCTTTCTGGTATGATGGACAATCAAGATACAGATGCCATAGCTGTCTGCAAACTGTTTCAGCCTTGTAATAACCTCATAATCATTTGCATAACTGTAATTGTCCCCGCCGACTTCACGCACCTTTTGGAGGGTGTCAATGATAATCAGCCTTGTATCGGTATGCTGTTTCATAAATTCCTGCAACTGTTCATCCAAACCATTGCCAAGATTACCCGCCGAAACAGAAAAGAATAAATTGTCTGCCCCGTCCGTGCCAAACATACGGTACAGCCTTTCCTGCAGGCGGCGGTAATCATCTTCAAGGGCAAGGTACAAGACCGTTCCTTTTCGGACGGGATATTCCCACAGCGGCACTCCCATACTGGTATGGTACGCAATCTGCGCTATAAGAAAGCTCTTGCCGACTTTTGGCGCGCCTGCGAAAAGATAAGTGCCAGGGTAGAGCAGACCGTCAATCAAAGGCGGCTTGCTCGGATATACAGAATCATACAATTCAGCCATAGATACAGTTTCAAGAGCTTCGCTATTGTTTTTCGGCGGGTAATTGGTTATACTGTTATTGTTTACATTAGGCGGTTGCTCCGTATCTGCGCCAACAGATACATTCGGGACAGCCGTTTCTTTTTTATTCGCCATCTTCACTTTCTCCTTTCAGACCGCCGAGAATAACAGCAATCAGTTCGATTGTGTCAAGCAGTTCTTCATTTACGCTCCCGCCCGCTTCAATCCTCTGCAATTCTGCAAGGACGGCGGAAAGCTCATTGCGGAGTGCCTTATACACCCTCGGATTGCCCTGCACAACCACGTCTTGGCATAAGAGCCGCCTTGTAATATAGTCCTGCTTGGTAAGCCCCGAAAGCCGCACCGCTTTGTCAATCCGCTCATTTTCTTCGGGGGATACCCGAAAGGCGACGGTCTTGTTCCTCCAACGATTGCAGTTGTCTAAATTCTTTGCCGACATATCAAAAATCCCCCTTCCCTAAATCGTCAAGCCTGTCTGCCATTTCTGTCTGTTTTGACGGAAACAAATGAGCGTAACGGTAAGTGATTTCAATGCTCTCATGCCCTACTCTGTCAGCAATTGCCACCGCCGAGAATCCCATGTCAATCAATAAACTGATGTGGCTATGCCGCAAATCGTGAATCCGTATACGTTTTACGCCTGCGGCTTTTGCGCCCCTGTCCATCTCGTGATGGAGATAACTCTTTGTTACCGTGAAAATGCGGTCTTTCTTCTTTAAACCGTACAGCATACTGATATATTCCTGCATCTCCTCACAGAGAAACTTTGGCATCTTGATTGTGCGGTTGCTCTTTTTTGTTTTCGGAGAGGTAATCACGTCCTCCCCGTGCAGGCGTTGGTAGGATTTGTTAATCGTGACCGTTTCCTTATCAAAATTGAAATCAGCGGCGGTTAAAGCTAATAATTCTCCCTCTCGGATTCCGCACCAGTAAAGCATCTGGAACGCATAATAGGAAACTGGCTTGTCCATCATTTCATCCGCAAACCTCTTATATTCCTCTTTCGTCCAGAACAGCATTTCTTTGTGTTCCTCGCTCCCCATATTGCCCGCCTTTGCCGCAGGATTGGAGCGGAGGTCATAATACCGTACTGCATGGTTGAATATCGCTGAAAGCTGATTGTGGACTGTTTTCAGATACGTCTGCGAATAGGGATTGCGTTTTTCATCACGGTAGGCAAGCAGCTCATTCTGCCATGCAATGATTTCCTTTGTGCCAATCCCGCTAATTTTCATCTTTCCAAAATACGGGAGAATCTTCGTCCGAATGATATGCTCCTTTGTCAGCCAAGTGTTCTCTTTCAGTCGGTTCTTGACATCATTCGCATAAAGCTCTGTAAAGGCTTCAAAGTCCATGTCAAGGTCAGCGGAATTTTGCAACTGGAATTTCCGCTCCCATTCCTGTGCCTCCCGCTTTGTGGCAAACCCACGCTTGCACTTCTGTTTACGTTCGCCCTTCCAATTCACATACCTTGCCATCACATACCATGTGCCGTTGCCCTCGTTTTTAAATACTGGCATTTATTCCACCCCCTTTCCCTGGTTTTCTCCCGACCCGTAAAACCTTTCTTGGAAATACTGGCGGTTTACTCTCCCTGCAATCGTAATAAACCCCTGCTCCTTCAGCTCGTCATTCAGTTTCTTGATGAGCTTGTAGGCGTAAGGCTTTGACACAGAAAGCTCCTGCGCCACCTCGTCCACACGGATAAATTTGTTGTCCATATAACCTCTCCTTTCTTGTTAAGCGTTTTTGCTTAATTCATAATACTAAACTTTTTTGCTACTGTCAATAGGTTTGCAAGAAAATATTAAACTTTTTTGTTTCGCTTATGCTTGACTTTCTCTAAGCATATATGCTATACTCCTTATAAACATAAGCACAAGGAGTGAAACATTATGGCGATTGGCGAAAGAATACATTTTTTCCGCATCATGCGGGGCATGACGCAAAAATACCTCGGTATGCTTGTCGGATTTCCCGAAAAATCAGCGGATGTGCGTCTGGCGCAGTACGAAACTGGCTCACGCAAGCCAAAGGCAGACTTGACGGCTGCACTGGCGCAGGCTCTTGACGTTGTGCCGCAGGCTCTTGACATACCCGACATTGACAGTCAAATCGGACTTATGCACACCTTATTTACCCTTGAGGACATTTACGGTCTTACCGTCAGTGAATCAGACGGTGAAATCTGCTTAAAAGTCAACAAAGACAAAAGCAAGGATGCCGCCGAACTGCTGAAAATGCTCTCTGCTTGGAAAGAGCAGGCAGACAAGCTCTCTGCCGAGGAAATCAGCAGGGAAGATTACGACCAGTGGCGGTATAATTATCCAAAGTTTGATACCACGCAGCATTGGGCGAAAGTCTCCTCTAAAGAATTGAGCGATACCTTAGCCAAAGCGTTCAAGGACAAACTGAAAAACGATTGACAAGCACGACAAAAAACGCCCTTAGCCATGAGTTCCTACCCACAGCTAAGGGCGTTATAATATGGATTTATTTCAGTCATCTAAACCGCTTGCAAATCATTCTCCCACCAACAAACCACTTGACAGTAAGAATAATCGCACTCAAACGACTGTTATCAATTTGTTATCAAAAGACCTTTCCAAAGCCCGAAAACCCGCATAAGCACTGGATTTACTAAGTATTTTTGTTTATTCGAACTCCTCGGCAGATAGCTTGAACTGACTGTTTTTTCATCATTTTTCAAGCATTTATTATCCATATTCTTTAAAAACCGCTCTTGTATTTGTGCCAGTGAAAATTTTTAGAGCCAAAATAGAGCCATTCTATATTTACTAACTCCACTAAATCAAGATAAGTAAAGGTATCCGAATATATGCTACGATTTTCCTTCATCTTTATATACTTTATATTTTTCTTCTAATTTCTGCTTATTTTTTTCAATAATATCCAATCTCCTATAATATGTATATACTTCCTTATATCGATTTCTTCGTTCTTTTGACATATCCATTACAGATATAAACATTCCGGATACTGGAATTACCATTAGAATAAGGACTAATAATAATAAAACCGATGTATTTGTATAATTCGATAAAACTCTTTGATTTACCATCTCATAAAACATCGTGGCTAACATTGTAACCATAACACCAGCCAATCCCGCAAACATTACTCTAATTATTTTATTTTTTGAATAAGGTCTGTCTGACTTTAACAACTCTATTTTTTGTTTTAAGCTTTTTTCTTCTTCTAAATTTTTATTTAATTCTATAACCACTTCATACTTGTGTAGTTTATTTTGAATATCCTGTTCTTTAAAAAGTATTTTAGATATATTATATATTTGTACTCCATAACTAGCACTAGTATTTTCCATATCTGGAATTTCTGCTATCGAAAAAGCCTTTCGTATTTTCCAGTCAAACATTACGGTTTCTATATTTGTAAACACTGTTCCTCCAGACAATTTGGAATATATTTCATATTCCTCATCTGTAGCTTTATTAAATACTTGATATACTTTTTTTTCATTTAAATAATCACCAATTTTTAGATATAAACTTCTAATTGCAGATGAACTAATTGCATCTGCTTCCATCACAAACAAATTAATATCTACTATTGGTAACACTAATTTCAGTATATCTGTATAACCTGCTTGACAGTCAAACAAAATCACATCATACTTAGTAACGAAATCTTCCTTAAACCTATCTAATATTCCAACATCTTTTTCATTGTATGTATATGAGTTTGTATTTTTCTTTGTAATCTGCAAAATTGATGGCATAAAGTCCATAAACTCATTAATTCTTATTAAATGTTCATTTTTCACATTATTTGTATTGAATAGTAATTCATAGAAAGAAACTATTATACCATTTTGCTCTGCTAATCTATTCTCATAAAAATAAGTCGCTCCATTAGTGCTTAAATCACAATCAACTAGCAAGACTTTAATCCCACAATTCGACATCATAGAAGCAATGCTGAGTGCCAATGTTGTTTTACCACTTCCACCTTTTCCACTTAATAAAGCCAATATTTTACTCATCTATCTTTGCTCCCTCTGATATATTTCCTAAATTTCCAGTCAATAATTTTTTTTCAAATTTCATCTCTGCATCACTTACTTCTTCTTCAATTTTCTCATTTATACGGACTACGTTTTCATTCTTAATCCACAAAATGAATGTATCAATTGCCATGTACGCAATAATACCACGTGCTAACCATGACAATACTTGATAATAATCATCCGATAATGGTGCCCCTGACAATATCATGATAGATATTACACAAACTACGCCAATCAAAAAACAAAAGATTGAGTGTCTAAGCTTATTCCAAAACTGAATTTTAGCGTTTATCCTAGGAACAAATTCCATTAACAGTGATAATGAATAAAACAAGTATGCACTACCTAACATAGTTTTATCTTGAATCCCTGACAGGGCAAAAATTCCTCCCGCCCATGACACTATCCAAATCAATACTTTAATGCCAGCTTCCATCTTATTAGTATACAAGTGTACTTCTTCAACAACTCCTTCTGTATTCTTCATCTAAATAACTTCCTTCTTAAATAGTATGATTTTATATATACCAATTTTTAAATATGTTTTTATTTTGCATTAATCTCAATTAAGTTCTATTTTCCCTTATGCTTTTCCTTTCTTTTTTGCCGTTTCAGTTCAAACTGCCGCTGTTTCTCTGCTTCCCGCCGTTCTCGGCTCACAATCTTACGTTTAGTTTTCAACTGCTCCTTCTGCAATTTCAAAGCCTGTTGCGATTTTGTACCTATCCCGATATTCTGTACCTGTTTCTGCACTTCACGTTGTACCCGTTTAGGATTGCGACCAGCTTCTTTTACATCTGTTGCCACAGCCGGACTAAATCGTAACCGATAGTAATTTTTCAGAACAAAATCATATACCTCATAGTCTTTTGGTTCTGCCCCAAATGTAACCTTAGACACAGATAGCTTTCCATCTGATACACGTTCAAACACTCCCACCCAAAACGGTTCTTCAAAAAATACTGTCAATTTTCCTGATACTTTGTCCACGACAATTCCTCCTTAAAATGGTTGTAATGAACAAAGAACGGACGACCCTAAGGAGGGAGGGCTACTTACACCAAATCGGTGCGACTGGACTACCTACCAGTTCTGCAAGATTGTCTTGCGTTGTGTTTTTATCTTTGCCCCTATATATTACCACATAAACGCCCATTTTTCTACAAAAATATAGCAATCCGCCTATAACTGCAAACTGCCATATTATCATTTTCCTTATCTGCTCTAACTTACATGGTGCTAGCACCATGTGTCAATCATCCCCAAAAGGAACATTATCTTTGCCACAGCCTATTTCCTATAACCATACTCCCCAATCCCCATAATCAAATGTCCCACTTCCATGATGAAGTTTCCCGTCCACCTTGAGATTTCTAAACGCTTCCTGCATACGGATTAAGATTTCCGGCTTTATATCCAGTGAATGGTGTGCAGGAAATACTTCCTTTACAGGCAATGCCGCAACTTTTTCCAAAGAATCGAGGTATGCCTCTGGGTCAGTAGACGGATAATAAGCAAACAGAATATCTTTATATACCAAATCACCTGTAAATAAATATCCCCTGCTTTTTTCCAAAAAACACAAATGCCCCGGAGAGTGTCCGGGAGTATGCAGCACTTCAATTTCCCTGCCGCCAATATCAATAATATCATGGTCTGTCAGCACTTTTGTCGGTATACCCTGAAAGAATTCATAATCTTTCACGCAAAAACCTTCCGGTAAATCACAGCGGTCTACGACCATCTCTCTTATCGTTTCAATTGATAAAGGGAATTTACCATTCAGCCAATCCAATTCATCAGCATGAGCATAAAAATCCTTGAAATACTTATGCCCTCCAATATGATCCCAATGAATATGTGTTGCTACTGCTGTAATTGGCTTATCAGTAAACTTCAGCACTTCCTCATAGATATTGGAAATGCCAAGCCCCGTATCAATCAACAGGCTTCGGGTATTTCCATTCAGCAGATAACAATGCGTTTCCTCCCAATGTCGGTATTCACTAATAATATATGTATTTGCATCAATTTTATCTATTGTAAACCAATTATCCATTACTCCACACTCCTTTAAATCTCAATAAACTCATAGTTTCTCTATCTCTGCCAAAGAATTTTGAATATCCTTATAAACCAATGGTTGCATACTGTCTGTATAAATAGATGTATCTGCTTTTTGCAGTGCGGCAACAATATCACACTTTAATTCCGGCTTATTCTTTGCAATCATAGGCAGTAATTTTATACACTGTCTTGCCGTTATCGGCTTAATATCTTCTATATGCTTCAAATATTCGTCTATGATTTCATCAATTTTATTATCTTTATCCCATTTAGCGTTGTAGGCAATCAGCGTAAGCACTCTTGTTCGAATGTAAGAATTATCATTGTCAATCATATCGGCTAACTTATCCATATAACAATATACCTTGTCCGATTTCTCACATTCTTTTTGCAATATCTGTAATGCTTTGTATGCCGTATTATTATTTTTATCAAATAATAGTTTAAAATTATCCTCCACATTTATTTCCACGCCGTTTCATCTCCCATATCTTTAATCATGCTTTCGATTATAGCACTTTCTCTCTGTATCTGCCACTATAAAATACAGGGCACAGCAACCGCCACGCCCCACATTTTTTATCGCTCCAATACTCTCTCTATCTTCTGTTTCTGCCCTTTCAAGTCATTCTGCTTCTCGTACAGATTATTGCGCTCTTTGCAGAGTTCTTTCATTCGCTCCAACTGCGCCCGCACTCCCTCCCGGCAATCCGGCTCTATCTTTTTATACTCCCCGGTCAAATTGCGGATTGCATTATTGTTTTCTTTTATCTGCTCCGATAAGCATACCCAGTCTATCAGATTTTGCACTTCTTTGTCCGTTTCATAAAGGTCTGTATCTGCCACAATTTTAGCACATAACCGTATCATTACTTTCTTTTCCATATCCGTCATATCCTATCAATCCCCTTTCCTATCGGCTCATTTCAAAGGCACGTTTCGGACGTTTCTTTGCTCGTTCTGCCTGCTTTAATGCCTTCGACCGCTCTACTATCAACTGCACCTGTTCTCTGCCTAAATAATGCTCCAAACACCCCAAATCAGACGCTTTTTCCTGCAATCGGTCTATGGTATCGTTCTGCTCCATGACCTTATCCGTCAAACGGCTAATCTGCTTTTGTTGTCCGTCTACTTTGGCAGTCAGCTTCTTGCTTTGCTCCGTAAGCTGTATGCATTTGATAGTCAGATTTTTTACTACCTCTTTCAATTTCTCCACAAGCGGAAGTGCCTTTTTATCCCGATAATTCTTTGCGCTCATCAATGCCCCCGGCTCTGCCAACTGCCATTTCACCTCTTCGTCATAGGCGTGGATATTGCGCTCCATGACTTCCTTTGACTGTACCCTAAAATCCCGTTGAATTATACACAGGTCATACGGTGACCTGGTATAACTCAATAATCTCCCGTTGACGTTTGGTCGGTGTTGTTACAAGCTTTTTACGTTTACCTTCAATGG
>CAJSZT010000046.1:0-47891 GCA_910573785.1 Lachnospiraceae bacterium
AGCTCCTTTGTCCACAGCTGCTTTTGGGAAATATATCGTTGACCTTCACGTTGCTTCATACCTTGCTGCAAACATCCGATCAGACTGTACGCAACGATTTATCCCCCTTTTTCCCTGCCCCTCCGGCGCGTTGCCGACATTGGAAAAAGCCCACAAATCCAGCATTTCCAGTGCTTCCGGGTGGGGAATAAAAAAAAAACCCCTTTTTCCTTTTTGTCATGTCTAAATATCAAAAAAATCCGTGATAAATTGCAAAATATTCTATCAATTTGCTGAAAAACAGCATCCCCAAAAGGTCTTGAAAAAATATTTTCGATGTGCTAATATTATTTTCGATGATTTGCAGAAAATCGTGTTTGATTTTTGCTGTTTTTCAGCAAATTGATAGAATATTTTGCAATTTATCACGGATTTTTTTGATATTTAGACATGACAAAAAATGGGGAATAAACCATGGTTTATTCCCCACCCGGAAGCACTGGAAATGCTGGATTTGTGGGCTTTTTCCAATGTCGGCAACGCGCCGGAGGGGCAGGGAAAAAGGGGGATAAATCGTTGCGTACAGTCTGATCGGATGTTTGCAGCAAGGTATGAAGCAACGTGAAGGTCAACGATATATTTCCCAAAAGCAGCTGTGGACAAAGGAGCTGGTAGAAATGTGGTATGTGATACAGACGAAAACAGGCCAGGAAGAGCCCATGCGGCAACGGGTGGAGAAAATGCTTCCGGTGGATTCCTATGAGGACTGCAAGATTCTGTATTATATAAAAAAGAAGAAATATCTGGGCCAGTGGCATGAGGAGCGGGAGCGCCTTCTGCCGGGATATATGTTTCTCATAACAAACGACCCGGAACCAGTTTCAAAAGCTCTGGACCGGATGACAGAATTTACCAGGCTGCTTGGAACCGGCAGCAGTTTCTGCCCGATCCGCCCGGAAGAGGAGGNGTTTTCGTCTGTATCACATACCACATTTCTACCAGCTCCTTTGTCCACAGCTGCTTTTGGGAAATATATCGTTGACCTTCACGTTGCTTCATACCTTGCTGCAAACATCCGATCAGACTGTACGCAACGATTTATCCCCCTTTTTCCCTGCCCCTCCGGCGCGTTGCCGACATTGGAAAAAGCCCACAAATCCAGCATTTCCAGTGCTTCCGGGTGGGGAATAAACCATGGTTTATTCCCCATTTTTTGTCATGTCTAAATATCAAAAAAATCCGTGATAAATTGCAAAATATTCTATCAATTTGCTGAAAAACAGCAAAAATCAAACACGATTTTCTGCAAATCATCGAAAATAATATTAGCACATCGAAAATATTTTTTCAAGACCTTTTGGGGAATAAACCATGGTTTTTTCCCCATTTACGATAAAACATAAGAATTTACGAGGATTCCGCCTGTTGGTAAATCCTGTATTTTCTCTGATTCTGCCAAAATCGTCATTTTTATTTTCCTGTTTTACCACAAAATCGTTATTTTTATATTTGGAAATCATAAAATCTGACATGAGAGATCTTCCTTACAAACCACCGGTCCGTCTCCGCAGATCCTCAGTACTGTATCCATACAATTCACCACCGGTTCCGCGAATCTCCTCTCACACCACTTCCCCCGCCCCCACATATACTATATCAAACCAATCACCCAATCAGGAATTAAGCCTATGTATAAACTTTTATCTATTTTCATCCTGATCGCGATCCTTTTTCTCATTCTCAACCACTGCAGAAAAAGGAAGATCATCTGCCGGGTCCGCTGCATGAGCCTGGCCGAAAAATGCCGTCTCCTCAATGAGCTTGCCGAGCCCTTCGGCTTCTGTTATGACCACCGGCAGGATCTCTTTTCCACCAGGACCGATGCCTGGCAGAAGGACTTCGGATATGGGAAGCTGTACGATCTGGCGGCGCCGTCCATGAGCATGGTTCTGGACACGGAGCCGGTTTATTTTAATTATCAGAAAAAAACCTGGCTGATCCAGTTCTGGAAGGGACAGTACGGGATCACCGCGGGCGCTGAGATGGGGATCTATCACGCCGATACGATCATCCCGCCTGTGCTCCGCGGACAGACGATCTTCCAGGCAGCGGAGGAAAACGAAATGCTCCCCATGCGCATCCGGCTGGTCCATGACTGCCGCAGACAGCTGTTCTGCCTTTCGCATATCCACTGGTGGCTCACCGGATTTCTTGTGGGACGGTGCATTCCGCCTTCTGAAATGACTGCGGAATATACGATCACGTTCCCGGATATGGATATGTGCGGCTCCTTTCTCACCAGCCTGACGGAACTGGGATACGGATGGGATGAGATCGAACTGGACGGAACCACCCTGCATTTTATCTTCTCCGTCCCGAAATCTCCCGAATCCCTCCTGTCCCCCGAATGGCGGCAAAGATTTGTGCTGTGGAAAGATCGGCTGCTCTGCAGGATCTACCTCAGATTCACCTGCCCCTTCTCCACCACCGCGGACCGGCTGCTGTACCTGTACTATTATCTGCCCTTCGCGTTCCGCAGGACCATCTGCCCGCGCAAGTTTAAAAAACAAAAGCGGATCTGGAAAAAATATAATTCCGACCGCCGGAGCTGCCGCTGATGGGATGGTATCAGAGGCTCTCCAACGCGTTCCGGGATGCCCCGGTGCTTCCGCTGGACTGCGGCTCCCGTTTGGTCCTGTTCAGCGACTGCCACCGGGGGGTGGGCAATTCCAATGACAATTTTCTAAAGAATCAGCACCTGTACCTTGCGGCGCTTCAGCACTATTTTCAAAAAGGATATACGTATCTGGAGCTTGGAGACGGCGACGAGCTGTGGGAAAACCGTTCCCTCGCCCGGATCATAGATATCCACGATGACGTATTCTGCCTGCTCAAAGAATTTTGCTGCCGGGAACGGCTTTATATGCTTTATGGAAATCATGACCACTGTAAAAAAAATCTTCGCTACTGCCGCCGCCACTGCTCCGCTTTGCTGCTGCCGGATTTCCGTTTTCTATCCGGCCTCATCCTGCACGATACCATTTCCCAAAAGGAGATCTATCTGACTCACGGGCATCAGGCGGATTTCCTGAACAGTACGCTTGCGCCCCTCTCAGGCTTTCTGGTGCGGTACTTCTGGAAGCCGTTAGAGGCCGTGGGCGTATCTGATCCGACCAGCGCGGCCCGCAATTATACGAAGAAGCATAAGACAGAAACGCGGCTTGCCGAATGGGCCTCCCAGGAACAGAAGCTGCTCATCACAGGGCACACCCACCGCCCTATGACAGGAAGTGCGGATTCGCCCTATTTCAATACCGGAAGCTGCGTCCATCCGAGCTGTATCACCTGTATTGAGATCAAAAGCCGCCGCATCACGCTGGTAAAATGGACCCTGAAAACGCGGGACGATATGTCCCTGTATGTGGCGCGGGAAGAGCTGGAACCGCCGGTATGTCTTGATACGTTTCGGATTGGCGTTCCAGATTCCGCACGGAACGCTCTGCGGTAAAAAAATACAGCGAAATCACATATCCATACGGTTTTCTGCTTCGCGGGAGCATGACATGCTGAGGAACTGTTGATAAATAACCTATGCATCTGACTTGTCTCATTATTCATCCGCTGCATCAGAAAATTTTCCAACTGTACGGTTGCAATCCGGAATCTCAGTTTTATGCAATTTATTGCAATAAAACTGAGATTATGGATTAGCAACCTACTCATGAATGAGCAAAAAGCGGCTGCGTTAGCAGACGTAAGAGTGCGTTAGCACGGTTTTTGCGAATGGATGAGTCGGTTGGAGGCTCTTTAGAGCATCCAACCGTACAGTTGGAAAATTTTGACGCAGCCCACTGCGCCTGCAGTTTTCTTCTTTGCAGATGAATATTTATCCCGCATGGTATGCATAGGTTATTTATCGGCAGTTCCTAACGTCAAAAAAGACGCAGTCTGACATTTGACTGCGTCTCTTTATTGTACCTGAAAATTGCCGTCTGCACGGTTGGGTGATCCAAAGAACCTCCCACCGGAGCAGCAGAACATAACTCCCATCAACGGAACATATCTCTGGTCAGCGGAGTATTCCCGGAGTCCCCCGTCTGATCCGTTCCTTCCGGCTTCTCGTCGATCCTCTGGATCAGCACAAACATCACAGCGCCCAAAAACGCACAGGCTACCACGGCAACCGCCAGCCGCAGAAAAGCAGTGCACAGCCAGTCCAGAAGCCCTGTCTCCGTAATGATAAGAGAAGTCAGATTGGCCGTCACATGGAGCAGGATCGGGGCTTTCAGAGAACCATATTTTTCACACACATAGGCAAGCAGCATTCCCAGTCCCATGGCATAGAGAAACTGCACCAGGTTCCCGTGGCTGAAGCCGAACAGGATGGAGATACTCAAAGCCGCGGGAAGAAATCCCATCAGCGCCCGGCACCGTTTGAACAGCAGCCCGCGGAACAAAAGCTCCTCGGAAACAGGCATGATCAGTCCCAGGCAGACCACCTGCACCGCAAAACCCGGAGCGTAAAATACCGCCGACGTATTCTGGTAGCTCTCGCTTACAAATGCCAGGTTTGTCATGACGATCAGCACATTTCCGCCGATACACACAACAATCCCCAGCAGCAGCGTCCAAATGTACTGAGACAAAGGCGCTTTTTTATTGACCGGAAGGTGTTGCAGCGCCTCCTGCTTCCTGTCCCTGCGGTACAGCGCCGACAGCACAGGAATCGTCAAAAGCGCCGCTGCCGCAAGCATCTGCACCTGGTAGCGGGCCACCATATCCATCAGCGCCGTCTGCATCTGGACCGCCGCCTGCGTAAATTCTTCATTAGTCATGGAATCTGTCCATGTCACAGATTGTATCACCTCGGGCACCGAGACGATGACCAGCACCAGTGACGCGATCATGGCCCCCACAAATTCAACTCCCCAATAGATCAGAAATGGCCCGAACAGATACCAAAATCTGTTTTTTCCCGGAGCTTTATTCATCTTTTCTTCTCCTCACTTTCTCCTGCATCACTGCAGATTGCACTCCACAGGCAGTTCGGCGCCGCACAGCCTGTATGGGCTATTTTTCCGCAGCTCCATGCATCTGCATCCACGCCCTCAGTTCCGACTCGGTTCCTTTCAGGGAACCCTGCACCATCTCCGGCTTTCCTCCGCCTCTGCCGGAAAACGCGGCATTCAGTTCCTTTACCAGCTTCCGCAGATCCAGGCTTACGCTGCCGATCACATAACGGTAGCCCTCCACATCATTTCCGCAGAATACGGCGCATAATTCATGCCCTCTTTCCATCACCAGGTTCATGAGAAGCCTGGGGCTCTCTCCCTCCAGCCCGGACTCGAACAGGCACACCGCCCCTTCCTCTCCGTCGCTTTCCCTGGCCTTGAGCCGCAGCATTTCCTTTTGCTGCTCCGCCAGCCTGGCCTTTAACCGGGCGCATTCCTCCTTCAAATGCTCCACAGCCTCCGCCACCTCGTCCTCCTTTGCACAGAGCGAAGCGGAAATCCGCCTGACAGACTCGGATTTTCTGTCATAATCCGCCAGGGCGCGGAACCCGCAGAGCATGGTGACACGGACGCCGCCCTTGTACCGCTGCACGTGGGTCAGCTTGATCACTCCGATCTCCCCCGTTTTTTTCACATGGGGAGCACAGCAGGCGCAGACATCAAAGCCCGGAATCGTCACAATGCGGACCCGCCCTTCGATCTCGATCTTGCTGCGATATTCCAGTCCGGCCAACTCCTCCCCGGAAGGATAAGAAACCTGGATATCCAGATTGGCTGCTGCTGCTTCATTTGCCCGAAGCTCGATCTCATGCAGCTCTTCCCGGGTGATCTCCCCATTAAAGTCCATGGTGCAGTCTGTACTGCCCAGGTGAAACCCCACATTGTCGTATCCAAAGCGGGCATGCACCAGCCCGGAAACAATATGCTCCCCGGTATGCTGCTGCATCTTCATAAAACGCTCCGCCCAGTCGATCTGCCCGGACACCGTGCTCCCGGCAGGAACCGGCCGGTCCGTGATGTGGGAAATTTTTCCGTCACGCTCCTGCACATCCAACACTCGGACAACTTCCGAATCCGCCTGAAGCTGCCCGGTATCTGCGTACTGTCCTCCCCCTTCCGGAAAAAACGCGGTCCGGTCGAGCACAATCTGATATCGCTTTTCTTCCGGAATCTCCCCGGTCCTGCCAGACGCTTCCGGATCTCGTTCTCTCTCCCGGGTATCTGCCGCCTGAGCGGAGGCTTCCGGAGCACCTTCTCCAACCGGGCCGCATTCCAGCACAACCGCCGTAAACGTCCGCATATGGCTGTCTTCGTAAAATAGCTTTTCTGTCATTTCCTTTCTCTTTGAAACCGTAAAACCAGGCAGACAAGATCAATAGCGTGCCTGATCCACAGATATTTACATCCTTTCCGGCGCTTCGAATCCCAGAAGGTCAACGCAGACCTCCAGCACCTCTTTGGTCAGCCTGAGAAGCGCGAGATAGCCCGCCTTCTTTTCCTCGTTCTCTTCCGCCAGGATCCGAGTCTCATGGTAAAATTTGTTAAACGCGTTCGCCACATCATAGATGTAAGCACAAAGCTTGTGGGGCGCGATCTCTTCATAAACGGTATCGATGACTTCGTTGAACTTCGCCGTCTCCAGCATCAGCGCCTTCTCACAGTCGCTCCCCGGCTCCCGGATCCGAAGTGCGTCCATGGAACCGCCGTTTTCCTGATATTTATTCAGGATGGACTTGATCCGGACGATGGTATACAGGATATAAGGCCCTGTATTTCCCTCAAAGGAGGTAAAACGGTCCACATCGAAGATATAATCCTTGGATGCCTGGTTGGACAGATCCCCGTACTTCACAGCCGCAAGGCCCACCGTCCGGGCGGTCGCTTCCGCTTCCTCCCCGGTCACGGTCCGGTTGTCCATGATCTTCTTCCTCATCTCTTCCGTGATCTCACGGAGCAGGTTTTCCAGGCGCATCACGCCGCCCTCCCGGGTCTTAAAGGGCTTTCCGTCCTTCCCGTTCATGGTGCCGAAGCCCAGGTATTTCAGGTCCACCTCCGGGCGCACGATCCCCGTCTTCTTCGCGCAGCGGAATACCTGTACAAAATGCAGCTCCTGCCGCTTGTCCACCACATAAATGATCTGGTCCGGCTGATAAAGGCTCTCCCGTTCGATCAGGGTCGCCAGATCCGTCGTATCATACAGGGCAGCCCCGTCCGACTTCAGGATCATGCAGGGCGGCACGGCCTTGTTGTCGTCTTCCTCTGCCACATCCACCACCAGAGCGCCCTCGTCATAGTGCGCAAATCCCTTTTCCTTTAACATATGGACCATATCCGGGATATACTTCTGCACATCCGCCTCGCCCTTCCAGAGGTCAAAATCCACGTTCAGAACGTTGTAATTCTTCTTCAGATCCGCCACGGACACATTCATAATGTGCTGCCAGACCGCCCGGTAGCCCCGGCGGCCGCTCTGCAGGAGGAAGGTAGCCTGCAGGGCCTTCTCCCGGTATTCCTCATTCTCCTTGGCATAAGCGCTGGCTGTCGGGTAGATCTCCTCCAGCTCCCCGATGGTAAACGGCGCCTCCTCCGGATATTCTCCCTCGTAATCCTCCTGAAAATAAGGAAGCTCCGGTTTCCGTTTTTCCAGCTCCGTGATGATCAGCCCCATCTGATATCCCCAGTCTCCCAGGTGGATGTCTCCGATCACCTGATTGCCCTTAAAACGGACGATCCGCTTCACGCTCTCGCCGATGATCGCGGAACGCAGATGCCCTACATGAAGGGGCTTGGCCACGTTGGGTCCGCCGTAGTCGATCATGACCGTCTTCGGCTCCGTTTCCTTCTCCACGCCCAGGTTCTCGGCTCCTGCCATCTCATTCAAAAACTCCGCCGTAAACCCGGGAGCGGCCTTCAGATTGATAAATCCGGGATTCACCGCCTCCGCATAGGAAAAAACCGCGCTCTCCTGCAGGTGTACCGTCACATCCTTCGCGATCATGATGGGCGCTTTTTTGTAGGCCTTGGCCGCTGCCAACGCTCCGTTGCACTGATATTCGCATAAGTCCGGCCGGTTCGACAGGCTTACCTTTGCGTAAGCTTCGTCGTATCCCGCTGCCCGGAATGCTTCTTCCATCTCCATTGTAATAAGCTTCAGAAATGTTTTCACGTTTTCACTCTCCATATGTTTTCTTTGTTCTTTTGACATTTTATCACCTATCCCGGATTCTAGCAAGTGTTCGTTCGCGGCGAGCGAAAATAAAATAGTACCTGAATCCGTGAACTTCGTTTAAAGTAATACTTTGGCATGCTTCTAAAATTCAATATCTTGATATATATCGGCTAAGATATGGTGCTCACCGAATAGGTGGATAATTATTGGCTTTTTTCCGCTTTCGGTGTATAATGATATCATCATCTTATACACACGGAGGCCAACTAAAATGAGCATGAAAGAACATGTTATGTTTGCATATAACACCATAAAGTATACATTCAGCAATTCCAGGATTACACCCTATGGCGGTCTGCTGATTCCAGGACAGATGTTAAAAGCTGTTGATTTTGACACGAAAATTGACAAATATTCTTCGCCATCCAAGGAATATAAGAACAGTGATGTACTAAAGGCCATGCTTATCGGTATACTCTGTGGGAACGCTGACTTCGAATCCATCCATGAAACCGATGATGACCCTGAGTTTTTCTGCAATGCTTTTCATATGCGCCATATCCCATCGGAGCCAACCATGCGGCAGCGTATGGACGAAATCGGCGCCAGTATGCAGGGTGCGCTGCGTCAGATCAATGTGGATCTGTTCAAAAAGTTTGGCGTGGAACCGTCCGCATTGGAAAAAGCCCACAAANGGGGAATAAACCATGGTTTATTCCCCATTTTTTGTCATGTCTAAATATCAAAAAAATCCGTGATAAATTGCAAAATATTCTATCAATTTGCTGAAAAACAGCAAAAATCAAACACGATTTTCTGCAAATCATCGAAAATAATATTAGCACATCGAAAATATTTTTTCAAGACCTTTTGGGGAATAAACCATGGTTTATTCCCCACCCGGAAGCACTGGAAATGCTGGATTTGTGGGCTTTTTCCAATGTCGGCAACGCGCCGGAGGGGCAGGGAAAAAGGGGGATAAATCGTTGCGTACAGTCTGATCGGATGTTTGCAGCAAGGTATGAAGCAACGTGAAGGTCAACGATATATTTCCCAAAAGCAGCTGTGGACAAAGGAGCTGGTAGAAATGTGGTATGTGATACAGACGAAAACAGGCCAGGAAGAGCCCATGCGGCAACGGGTGGAGAAAATGCTTCCGGTGGATTCCTATGAGGACTGCAAGATTCTGTATTATATAAAAAAGAAGAAATATCTGGGCCAGTGGCATGAGGAGCGGGAGCGCCTTCTGCCGGGATATATGTTTCTCATAACAAACGACCCGGAACCAGTTTCAAAAGCTCTGGACCGGATGACAGAATTTACCAGGCTGCTTGGAACCGGCAGCAGTTTCTGCCCGATCCGCCCGGAAGAGGAGGAGCTTCTGATCCGGCTGACCAACGGAAAGAATGAGATTGGGATGTCCTACGGGGTCATTGAAAAGGGAACTCTGAAAGTGAGGTCCGGAGTTCTGACTGGGATGGAATCCAGGATCAAGAAGATTGACAGGCATAAGCGCAAGGGGTTTCTCAGTATGAGGATTGATGATCAGGAGAAGCTGGTAGGCGTGGGCCTGGAAATCACGGAGAAGAGCTGATATGTGGTATGTCATACAGGTCTACACCGGCAAGGAACTGGAGATTGCACAGCAGTGCAGGGAAAGAGTGGCGGACGAGGGGGAGGATGTGTTCGTTCCGCTGGCGGAACGGTGGACCAAGATCCGTGGGGAGAGGACGCTGATCACGTCAAGGCTGTTTCCGGGGTATGTATTTATTGAGACGGAGAAGATTGAGGACTTTTATAAGCGTCTGAATCGGATCTATGCGATGACCAAGGTGCTGAGAACTGGAGATGAGATGACGCCGATCCAGAAGGAAGAGGAAGAGTATCTCAGGAGGCTGGGCGGGGATGAGCATGTGGTGAAGTACTCGGAAGGGTATATCGAAGGGGATAAGTTGGTGGTGACTTCGGGGCCGCTGAAGGATTTTGAAGGGAATGTGAAGAAAATTCTTCGGCATAAGAGGCTGGTCGTGATGGAAGTATCGTTGCTGGGGCAGACCGTGGAAGTGACGTTGGGGCTGGGGGTTGTGGAGAGAAGGTAATATCAAGAAATTCTCTTCAACAAAATACGCTGAAACAGGTAAGAATAGGTAGACAGTAGGTATCATGCAATAGGAAGTTAAATTCAGTAAACCTTAGATTTGTTAAATCTGTTGGAGAAATTCCTGCTTTCATTATTTTAGAAGAAATTACTAAAAGCATTTGACGTTTCGCACGCTGTGCTGAAAGTAATGGATAGAGCGGTAAAGAAGATTCAGAATCGTAGATATGATTCTGGAATGGCGAAGCATACTCTAAAATAGTAAAATTGAGTATATGCCTAAACATCAAATTTTAAAATGGGGAAGGAAAAAATAAAAATATCCAAGGCAAGGATATTATATTTAGAAATGAAAAATAGGAAAGATTATATAAAAATAAAATTAAATGAGGAGATTCGTATACCATGCCATTTAGTTATATCAGGAATACTGTTGCTTAGTGGATATAAGATACTAAAAGCAGTAGCTCAGAAGAATACAGAACCTATGAATATTGATGATGATAATCCATACATAGATGATGGGAGTGAGCAGGCGCTAATTAAGAATCAAAAATATGTGGAAATCCGAGGATATATTAAAGCAGTGAAACCGCTATTAGATAGCCTGTTATCCTTTTTGGGATTAATTATTTTAAGTCCAGTATACGGTATTATATCATTAGCTATTTATATCGAAGATCCAGGTCCTATATTTTTCACACAAAAACGAGTTGGAAAGGACAAGCATTATTTTTTTATTCATAAATTTCGTAGTATGTATATGGATACACCGAATGACGTACCGACACATCTGCTTAAAAATCCGGAACAATATATAACTAAGGTAGGAAAAATTTTACGGCAGACAAGTTTAGATGAACTCCCTCAGATTTGGGATATATTCCGGGGGAAGATGAGTATTATTGGCCCGCGACCAGCATTGTGGAATCAAGAGGATTTGATTGAAGAGCGCGATAAATATGGTGCCAATAATGTTTTGCCAGGTTTAACAGGTTTAGCTCAAATTAATGGTAGAGATGAACTGGAGATTCCTTTGAAAGCTAAGTATGATGGCGATTATGTAAAAGTATTGAATATTGGTGGAACAAAAGCATTCGTTCAGGATGCTTTTTGTTTTTTTGGAACAGTATTGAGTATACTTCGTCATGATGGCGTAGTTGAAGGCGGAACCGGACAAATACATCGAATAATTCCAAAAGAGTCGGAGGTCGGATTTGAGGAATATGCTTTTCAAAAGACGTTCAGCATAAATACTAATGCCACCAAAAGGGTTCTTATTACCGGTGCAGGTTCTTATATAGGGGAGGCTTTCAAGAATTATGCTACTCTATATTACCCGTCTCTTACAATCGATACAGTAGACATGGTTGATGGAAATTGGCGATTATTTGATTTCAAACCTTATGATACTGTTTTTCATGTTGCAGGAATTGCACATGCAGATATAGGAAATGTGGATCAATCTATTATAGACAAGTATTATTCTATCAATAGAGACTTAGCTATTGAAACAGCAAAAGTCGCAAAAGCCGCCGGAGTTAGACAATTTCTTTTTATATCATCTATGATTATATATGGAGATAGTGCACCATATGGTAAAGAACGAATTATTGATGAGTATACGATTCCCACGCCTGTAAATTTCTATGGTGATTCTAAGTGGCAGGCAGATAAAGGAATACGAGAATTAAATAGTAAAGAGTTTGCGGTCGCAGTACTACGATTACCAATGGTTTATGGAAAAGGGGCAAAAGGCAACTATTCAACTCTTGTAAAATTGGCAAAATGGTTACTTGTATTTCCTGATGTTGATAATCGTCGTTCTATGATACATATTGATAATTTATGTGAATTCGTAAGTTTACTAATCTTGTCAGGTGAGAATGGTATTTATTTTCCTCAGAATAGTACATATACAAAAACAAGCTTCATGGTTCGGACTATAGCAGAAGCAATGCATTGCCCTATAAAGATTACTAAGTTACTCAAACCGGCAGTATGGTTGGCTTCCCATGTTCCGGGAAAGTTAAGTAGAATCGTAAATAAGGCGTTTGGAAATTGTATATTTGACCAGAAGTTAAGTAATTATAATGGACTAGATTATCATATAGTTGATTTGAAAAAGTCTTTACAGTGACCCGAAAATAATTTTGTATTTTTGAAGTTGTATTTAGGAGATTATGAAAATTTATATTAGAAAAGTTGAATTTCTATATACCCCTTTTTTATATTTATGTGCTCTATTAGTGATATATTTATCAAGTACAGAATATCAGGCAAGACAGGAAACTAGGGAGTTCTTTATTTTATCACGGACTGTGTTCATTGTAATATTAGGTAGCTTTATATTTCTGGCTCTTTTGAAGAATAAAAGAAAAGTATTTATGATTGGTTTGGCTGTTTTGGGATTTATAGCTTTTTATATAGGCTCAAATTCGCAAAATATAAACCTGTTATATAAAGGATTTATTTTTATGGGTTTTTGCTGTCTATCAATCCTTTCAAAACGACATGGTTTAGATTTTGAACAAAAGTTATATAATCTATTTTTGGTGATTACTATTATAGCTTTTTTTTGGTATATTGTAGTAAATATTCTATTATATAGAGATATTGGGTTTTTAATAACTCCAAGGGATATACAAAACGCATATATTCTTTATCCTTATAGCGATTTTATGAAAAAGGTATTGAATGGAATTGCTTTAATAAAAATTGGAAAAGTATCTTTATTACGCTTTGGATCCCTGTTTACGGAGCCAGGGGTAAATGCTGTTTATTTATCTTTCGCATTATTTTATGCGATCCATATGCGTAAGGAAAGCAAATTAAAAATTACATTTCTGTTTATATGTATGATTTGTACATTTTCGACAACAGGATATTTGTCGTTACTTTTTATAATTTTAAGTTTATGTTACAAATATATTCATATATTAAAAAGGCAAAAATGGGTTTTAATAGCAATTTTTTCATTCGTTATAGTTGATGGATGTTGTATTATCTTAGCAAGAAAAGCAAATTATACAGGGGAATCTTTTTCTTCGAGAATGCATGATATTGTAATTGGTTTAAAAACTTTATCGCATAATTTGTTATTAGGAACTGGTTATTATAATTCAGAGCAATTTGTTAAAATTGGTGGTTGGGATAAAAATAATAATAATGGAATCATATCATGGGCTTACCAAATGGGGATATTTGGGACATTTGTTCTGCTATTCCCTTGGATAAGTAAATTTAAGAAATATATGTGCGAATTAAAGTATAAGAAATTAAAAGTATATTTGTTATATTTCATTTGTTTTTTTATTGGGAATATGGGAGAGCCTTTATTGTCTCTGGCATTTATGACTTATATATGGGCAAGAGAGTATGTGGATATTACAAAATATATCTGCCATTCTTATGGAATAAAGAAAATAAATGAGGAATATGGTAAATGAATTACAAATTATGTTTTATTACAACAACTCCAAATAATTTGAGAACTTTTCTGCTAGAGGCAGCAAAGTATATGTATCAGGAGGCAGGGTGGGATATTACATTCATTAGTGACGACGATTCGAAAATTAAAGATGATTTACCAGACTACATCCATTATCATGCGATACCTATGAAACGCGGAATCAAGATTTCTGGTATAAAATCTATAGTTCAGTTTGTAGATTATTTTAGAAAAGAAAAATTTGATTTGATTCAGTATTCGACTCCAAATGCCTCACTGTATGCTTCAGTTGCTGGTAAATTGACAAAAACACCAGTCAGATTATATTGCCAATGGGGAATAGTATTCAGTGCATATTGTGGACTATTTAGAAAAACATTATGGTTAGAAGAAAAACTTGTCTGTTCTTTGTCAACATGGATTGAACCTGATAGTATAGGGAATCTTAAATTTGCACATGAATATGACTTATATCCGAAGTACGTAGGAAATGTAATTTGGAATGGAAGTGCTTGTGGTGTTGATTTAGAGAAATTTGATTGCGAGAAGAAAGGTGAACTATCAAAAAATATAAGGGCTGATTTGAACATCTCAGAAGATGCATTTATTGTCGGTTTTGTAGGAAGAATTACGAGGGATAAAGGAATTAATGAATTATTGGCAGCATTTAAAACCATATATAAAAGGAAAAAGGATATTCACCTTTTAATAGTTGGTAATGTCGATCCAAAGCCTCAGTTGGATGAGGCTCTTTTTAATTGGTCCAAAACATGTCGAAATATACATTATGTAGGTTGGGTTGACCGTATAGAAGAATATTTCGCAATAATGGATTGTTTTGTACTTCCAAGTTATAGGGAAGGATTTGGTCTTGTTATAGTTGAAGCTGAAGCTATGGGGCTTCCAGTAATTGTTACTGATATTCCAGGCCCCAGAGATGCAATGATTAATCAAAAAACAGGACTTGTTATACCACCTAGAGATTGGAAAAATCTTGTTAAAGCAATATATACGCTTTACTTTAATCCAGAACTCAAAGAAAAATTAAGTAAGGCAGGGATAAAATTTGCAAAGGAAAGGTTTGATCAAAAAAGATTCTTTGAATACTTACTGGCAGATCGAAAAAGGCTGTTAAACAATGCAAAAAATAAAAGAAGACGATAATCCATTGATTTCTGTAATTATGGGAATATATAACTGTGAAACGACATTGACAGATGCTGTGAATTGTATATTGAATCAAACAGTAAATGATTTTGAAATAATCATGTGTGATGATGGCTCAAAAGATGGTACATATGCTAAAGCTTGTGAATTGGCAGAAAAGAACCCTATGAAGATTCATGTAATTAGAAATGATACAAATAGAGGGTTAGCGAATGCTTTAAATAAATGTCTGGAAGTATCAAGAGGAACATATATAGCTCGAATGGATGGAGATGATCTGTGTTCTCATGAACGATTTGAAAAAGAATTGAGGATTTTGACAGAAAATCCAGAGTTTTCAATTGTAAGTTCGGATATGCTTCAATTTGATGAGAAGGGTATTTGGGGGAGAGCATCACGTCCAACAATGCCGAAATTAATAGATTTCCTATATGAAACCCCCTTCTTCCATGCGCCAAGTATGATGAAAGCAAAGGCTTTAAAGAAGGTTAATGGATATAGTGAAGATGAAAGAGTCTTACGTGTAGAGGATTATCATTTATGGGTTAAGATGTATGCCGCTGGATTTAAGGGGATTAATATAAAAGATCCGCTATATCAAATGCGAGATGACAGAAGCGCTTTTTATAGAAGAAAATTTAAATATCGAATGAATGAAGCATATGTGATTGTAGAGGCAGTTAAAAAGCTTCACCTTCCAATAATATATCTCATATTTGCATTACGCCCTCTCATACTTGGGACAATACCATACCCAATATATGCCATGCTCCATAGATGGAAACATAAAAAATAAGAGTGTAATTATGAAGTTAATAATATATTTTAATTAAGGATAAAACAGACAATAAGATGAAACAAGATAAATTTACAAAGCGCTATATTATAAAATTATCGAGTTCAATAATTATTGTTATACTGAATTTAGTGGTACAGTTACTACTTCCACGAACATTTAGTTTAGAAGAATATGGATTTTACTCGTATAATTTAAACATGTTTACTTCCATTATTGCAATTACTAATTTATCAACTACAAATGCGATGGTATCCAAGTTTTCTAAACGTAATGAAGAAATTGGAATAGTAATATTTTATTTGAAATTTTGGCTGTTTCTATCAATGGTGCTAAATATAGGTGTAATATTTTTGTATTCTTTAGGACCGTTGAAGGAAACTTTTGCGCATCAAACTTTAATAATTGTTCTTATGAGTATGGAAGTTGCAATTGTGACCAGATTGTTGGGTGATTGTATAGGAATTTTTGACGCAATGACAATTTCAAGATATCCTGCTGTAATGCAAATAGCATCAAAGGTAGTTTTATGTATCATTGTTTTAGCAGGATATTTTTTAGGAACATTGAATTTGTTGTTCTTTTATGGGTCGCAACTGTTGGTAACATTATTAATTGTTCTGATCATGCTGAAAAAGATATACGCTGAGCAGCACCGCCAATTTCCGGTAGTAATTGATCGAGGATATAGGTTCTATCTTAAAGAGTATTATATTTTTTGTAAACCTTTGGTCTTATCAGGAATTATTTCTCAAATCCTTGTTATTTTTATGAATTGGGCATTAATGAAATGGTCTGGGGTAACTGAGCAGGCAATGTTTGGAGCTGCATGGCAGCTAAATTCTCTCGTGGGATATGTATTCACCCCTTATGCGGATTTATCAAGACGTGAATTTGCAGTACTGGTTAAAGATACAAAGCAGTTAAAACATCGATTTGAGCAAGCATTAAAAATAGTAATGTGGCTTACATGCTATTTTACACTTTTTATTGGTTTTTCTACAGATTGGATATTGCCTATTATCTATGGGGATAAATACCGAGGAGCTGAAATGGCCACGCTCTTTATTATGTTTTATACAATTTATCAGGCATGGGGGCAGATATGTGGCTCATTTTTTTTGGCTACAGAACAGACAAGAATCCACGCTATTACCGGAGTGATCGGACAGATGGCATCGGTTGGATGTGTTTTGCTTTTTCAAATCCCAAATCCAATATGGAATAATGGACTGGGGGCTATAGGGATTGCTTTGGTATATTTGATTCCTAATATTATAAGTGTAACGATTTCTATTGCAGTAATTTCTTACCTTTCGGGCATGTCTTTTATTAAAAATGAATCTATACAAATTGCACCAATTCTGATATGTGGTGTTTTGGCGTATTTTTTGAATTTGGGGCTTAATAGTATATGGAATACGAACTCGTTACCAGGATTAATGTATAAAATATTAATAAGTGGAAGTCTATATACAATCGTAATTGCCGGAATAATATGGTTATGTCCTGGTTTTGTCGGGCTCTCACGAAAACATATAAAAGAATTGATGACAAGGAAGTCATAGAGATTATGAAAAATAAAGTTGATTTTGTTAATTTAAATCCAAAACAAACAAAACGTCTGAATGAAATCGCACAAGAAGTAAAACGGGATTACACTAATTTGGTTGATCAGCTATCTTCTCTTCATGCAGATGAAAAAATGTGGTGGAGTACACCATTTTCGAGTAGAAATACATTTACGGATAGTTGCTTTTATGATATATGTCTTCAAATGCTGGCAATAGAGGAGATTGAAAGAAATCACCCGGAATCTATTATTGTTCCTAAGATGTCTATACAGAGATCTATAAAAAGGAATGGAGGGTATGCAGGAACAAACATTATATTGTCAGAAGGAAAAAGGGAAAAATTGAAGCGGAAGCTCCAATGGATATATACGAAACGCTGTGTTTTGCTGATGAAAAGAAAAATATTATGTATAAAAAATAAGCAGGATAAGAAAGATATACAAGTTAAAAGCAGTAGTGATGGAGTATATGTACTTTGTAGTTACTTTATTCCATCACAGTTTAATCAAGAGACATATAAAGATAGATATTTTACTGGAATTAGTGACTTCTCACAAGAAAACTTCATCTATTTTGCACAGCATGAATTTAATAAGATAAAAGAAGGAGAAATATTATCATATAATACAAACCGATTAAAAAATGTATTTGCTTTTGAATCATTTATTCAGCCAGAAGATTTTAAAGCCATCAATGAATATGTTCATTATTGTAAAAATTTGAAAATCGAGCAATGTGAGATATCTGGAATTGATGTTACAGAATTAGTAAAAGATTCGATTGCTAGAGGTGCGTCAAATATTAATGCGATGTATGGTATTTTGAAAGGGAGAGCGTTATTAAGATTCTTGAAAAAAAGTAATCAAAAAATCAAAGGGATTATTGACTGGTATGAGGGACAACCAAGTTCTAATATGGCAATATGGGAATTACGAAATAGTTATGATGAAATTCCTACTTTTGCATATGTAATATCACCATGTCCAGAAAATAATTTGGCGCTTTATCCTTCAAAAGTACAGCTTCGTGAAAAATGTGTTCCAAAGTATTTTGCCATACAGGGATCTGACTGGAAAAAATCTATATCACAATTTGTAGATGATGTTGATTGTATTAAAGCTCCCTCCTTTCGTTATCAAAGTATTTTTAATATTACTTTTCAGCAAAAAATCATCCAAAATGATATTGCTTTGATATTGCCATATACTTTAGAATCAGCACGACAGATGCTAATAGCATGTTTTGATGCGATAGTGGAAATAGATAATCTAAAGATATCTTTAAAAAATCACCCATCCAATGCTAATTATAAACTAAGAGATTATGGTATTACGGAAGTGAAATATGCTAAATATGATAAAAGCTTTGTATTCGGAAATATGGAAGAAACAATAGAAAGTAAGAGTATAGTAATATTAAGCGAGACGACAGCTGCCTTGGAGGTTCTTTTAAGCGGAGTGTTTACAGTGATTTATATTCCACCTGGGCGGTTGGATTTTTCATGTTTGCCAGAGGAATATGAGTTTGTCAAAAATATTGCTTATGATAAAGATGATATTCGAAGATATATAATGGAGAGAAAGGAGTTAAAACGTATGACTGCGTCACAATTGGCAGAATTACGCGAGAAAACATTTACAAAAAATAATAAGGAAACAATGTTAAATTTTTTAAATAAGGAGCAGATATAATGAAAATAATTGGTGTTATTCCAGCAAGATATGAGTCATCTCGTTTCCCAGGTAAACCGCTTGCGGATATTTGTGGTAAACCCATGATTTGGTGGGTATATCAGCAATGTAAAAAAGTTGAAGATTTTGATGAGGTTTATGTTGCAACGGACAGCAATAAAATTATGGATGCTTGTAACGAATTGCATATTAATGCTATTATGACTTCTGATCTTCATAAGACAGGAACAGATCGTGTCGGCGAGGTGGCAAGAAAGGTTTCAGCGGATTTGATTGTGAATATCCAGGGGGATGAACCGCTTTTAGAGTCAGATACAATTAAGGCTGCAATAACGCCTTTTTTTAATGATTCTAATCTTCAGATTTCCAATTTAATGACAAAAATCAAGAACCCTGTGGATGTTATTAATTATACGGTGCCAAAAGTTATTACTAATAAGGAAAATGTAGGAATTTATTTGACTAGAGCAGCAGCACCATATCCTAAGGGCTGTTTAGATTTTGATTATTATAAACAAGTATGTGTTTATGGATTTAAGCCAGAAGCATTGTGGTTTTTTTGTGATTATGGAATGAAATATGGAAAAGCAAAAGCAGAATCTATCGAAGATATAGAAATATTAAGATTTATTGAAAATGGCTATAAGGTACAGTATATCGAAGTTGAATCTGATACTGTTGCTGTCGATACACCAAATGATTTAGAGAAAGTACGGAGGATTTTGAAGGCAAAATGAAAATACTCGATTGTACATTGCGAGATGGTGGTTACTGTAACAAATGGGAATTTGGATTTGAAAATATAAAGAAAGTCACAAGTGGATTGTGCGATGCAGATATTGACATTATAGAATGTGGTTTTTTGACGGAGAGAGTAAAACATCATCCTAATGTTACACAATTCAATACATTAGAAGAGATAAAGAAAATTCTTCCAGATTCTAAAAAAACAGAGTTTGTCTGTATGATGAATTATGGAGAATATAATGTGGAGACTATTCCTGAATATGATGGCACATCAATAGCAGGCATAAGGATTGCATTTCATAAAAAAAATATTGTTGAAGCATTAAATGTTGGAAAACAGATAAAATCAAAAGGATATAAACTTTATTTGCAACCAATGGTTTCCTTAAATTATTCAGATGAAGAGTTTCTATCATTAATTCGGATGAGCAATGAATTAAGTCCACATGCATTTTATATCGTTGATAGTTTTGGAGTGATGAAACAGAAAGATCTTATTCGTCTTTTCTATTTGGTTGAGCACAATTTGATGGAGGATATTTCTATTGGATTTCATTCACATAATAATATGCAGCTTGCCTATTCGAATGCACAGACATTACTCGGGACCGGTTCAAGGCATAAATTGATAATTGACTCTTCTGTATATGGAATGGGGAGAGGTGCTGGAAATCTTAATACAGAATTATTTGTAGAATATTTGAATGATAACTACGACACTAATTATAGATTAAAACCTTTGCTAAATATTATTGATGAGATTTTAACTCAATTTTATCAAAGAGATTATTGGGGTTACTCACTTCCTAATTATTTATCTGCAAAATATAATACACACCCCAATTATGCAGGATATTTGGATTCGAAAAAAACGCTTACAATGGAGAATATGGATGATATATTTTCTATGCTAGACGATGACAAGCGTGTTAGCTATGATAAAGAATATATTGAGAACCTATATGTTCAATATCTAGCTTCAGGTAATGCAGAAAATGCCCATTTGGAAGAATTACAGGAACGCGTACGGAATAATACGATTCTTATGATTGCGCCTGGAAAGAGCTGCAATGAAGAAAAGGATAAACTTATTAACGCTATAAAAGAAAATGTTATTACCATTAGTATTAATTTTGACTATTTAGAAATTAATACAGATTATATTTTTCTTAGCAATATACGACGTTTTAGGGAATTGCCAAAAGATAAGTTGAGTAAATGTATCATTACTTCCAACATACCTTCAATGGATTCGTATTTAAAAACAGATTATAAAGAATTGTTGAACTCAAATGAAGCGGTGATGGATAATGCTGGGTTAATGCTCATTAAATTAATGGTTAATTTAGGATGCAAAGAAATTTTACTGGCAGGTTTAGATGGCTATGAATATGATGCATCCAAAAACTATATAGATCAAAATCTAAGGACAGACATAACAAAAGAATGGATAGAAAAAACTAATTCAGGCATGGAGGAGGTACTAAAAGGATTAAAAGAAAATGTTGAGATAAGATTTTTGACTACACCTAAATATATAAAGATTTAAATAAAAAGTGATGTAACAGATTTATAGAGTTTATAAAATTTGAACCAGGAGATGTAAAAGTGTTTGAGTTAGAAAAATTTATATCGAGAGTTGTTATAAAACGTGATAAGAGTATGTTTGCGGATGATATATATATTAATAGTACTAAATTGGCTGCAATAAACAATAAGAGTATGCTTGTCATTGGCGGAGCAGGGAGTATTGGATCTTCATTCATTAAGGCCATGCTTTCATTTCAACCTAAATCGTTGACGGTTGTGGATATAAATGAGAATGCATTGACTGAATTAACCAGGGACTTGCGATCAACGGAAGAAGTAAATATTCCAAACGAGTATATAACATATCCAATGGATTACGCATCTCCAATGTTTAAACGTATGTTCAGGGCGTATGGTGGGTTTGATATTGTGGCAAACTTCTCTGCGCATAAGCATGTGCGGTCAGAAAAAGATATCTATTCTGTAGAGGCACTTTTGCGTAACAATTTGATTAATGCCAAAAGTTTATTGGATCTTCTTAGTGAATATCCTCCGAAAGTTTATTTTTGCGTATCGACTGATAAGGCAACAAACCCTGTGAATATTATGGGCGCATCTAAGCGTATAATGGAAGATTTGATATTTAGCTATTCTGATATATTTCCAGTAAAAACGGCGAGATTTGCAAATGTTGCATTTTCAAATGGATCTCTTCCAGCAGGTTTTTTGGAGCGAATGCAGAAACTACAACCATTGTCAGCACCATCAGATGTGAAACGTTATTTTGTAAGCCTAGAAGAAAGTGGTCAGATATGCATGCTGTCTTGTATTCTTGGTGAGAATAGAGAGATATTTTTTCCAAAGCTAGATAAAGAGCAGATGATGACATTTGATTTAATAGCAACGGAATTGATAAAGGAACATGGATATACTGTTTTAGAATGTGACAACGATGATGAGGCAATCAGAAAGGCTTCAGACTTGAAAAAGGGAAATCTCCAATATCCGGTACATTTTTCTATTTCGAATACATCAGGAGAAAAGCAGTATGAGGAATTTTATACAATATCAGAAAACGTGGATTACGATAGATATTCATCTCTTGGCGTTATTACAGACAAAGAAAAACCAAATAAAGAATCTGTGGAGAGATTGATTAAAAAATTGGATTTAGCTTTTGGACAATCTGATACAACAAAGGAAACAATTGTGGAGATTATAAAATCATATCTTCCGAATTTTGAACATATTGAAACTGGAAAGTCATTGGACGGCAAAATGTAAGCCGCTTTTTCATTTGGATCAAATAGTATAATAAGGAAAAATAAATATAATGAGTAGATTTATTTATTTGTCACTACCGAATATGGTAGGAAATGAAGTAAAGTATGCAACAGAGGCAATAAAGGAAACATGGGTTTCTACCGGTGGCGCATATGTTACAGAACTGGAGAAGAGACTTGCGGATTTTACAGGAGCGACAAATGTGGCTGTCTGCCAAAGTGGGACATCTGCTTTGCATTTATCTCTGATTGAATGCGGGATTCAACCGGGAGATATAGTTATCGTGCCGACATTGACATTCATTGCGGCGGTCAATCCTGTTCTTTATCAATTTGCTGAACCAGTATTTATGGATTGTGATGATAGTTTATGCATGGATCCTGTAAAATTACAGGAGTTTTGTGAAAATGAATGTACATTTGAAGAAAGAAAACTCATTTATTGTGGCAGGCAGGTAAAAGCAATTGTTGTAGTACATGTATTTGGGAATATGGCAGATATGGAAGCTATTATGCATATTGCCGAAAAATACAATATAAAGGTTATAGAAGATGCGACGGAGGCACTTGGAACAAAGTATACTACGGGAAAATATCAGGACTGTTATGCAGGGACGATAGGCCACTTTGGAGCATATAGCTTCAACGGTAATAAGATTATTACAACAGGAGGTGGCGGAGCAATAACTGCAAATGATCCAATGGTTGTGGATCATTTGCGGTATTTATCTACTCAGGCAAAAGATGACCCTCATTATTATTTACATAATGAGGTGGGATACAATTATCGCATGACAAACCTACAGGCGGCGCTAGGTGTGGCACAAATGGAGAAGCTTCAAGAGTTTATAGAGATAAAACATAGAAACTATAAATTATATAAAGAAAAGTTAGATCAATGTAATTTATGTAGACTTTTGCCATTCCGTAAAGGTACAGATAGCAATATGTGGTTTTATTCATTAGAAATCGATAAGACGCGTGTTCATGCGTCTGTGCGTTGGATTATTACAGAGTTAGAAAAGTGTGGGATACAGACAAGGGCAATATGGGGACTGATTCATGAACAAAAACCTTACAAAACATATCCAACCTATAATGTGGAAAAGGCAGAATATTATAGTAGATGTATCTTAAATATTCCTTGTAGTACAAATCTTTCAGCGGACGATGTGCAGATTGTAAGCAGGGAAATAGAAAAAGTGTTGAGGAAAACAGCAAATGGATAAATTCAAAATAAAAAAGTATATTTGCCCCTCTGATTTTTCATTAATTGACGCGATGAAGCTGATTGATGAAAATTCGAAAGGGATTTTGTATGTAACAGATCAAGAAGGAGTGCTAATTGGAAGTATTACAGATGGGGATATCAGAAGGTGGATATTAAAAACTGCTGATTTGTCGGCCAATGTAAGCCAATTTGCGTTTAAAAATCCTAGATATATAAAGGAGACAGAAATTTTAAATGCAGACAGCTTTATGATGAAAGAAGAAATAAGATCGGTTCCTGTTGTTGATGAAAAAATGATTGTAACAGATATAATATTTAGCACAATGCAAAAGACGGTGAAACATGGACTAAATAGCGAGGCTCTGATACATATACCAGTAATTGTTATGGCCGGGGGTAAGGGAAGTCGATTGTATCCATATACTAAGATACTGCCCAAACCGTTGATTCCAATTGGAGATATTCCGATTCTTGAGCGAATATTGAACCGTTTTAATGAATTTGGTGCAAAATCATTTTACGTGACTGTAAATTACAAGAAAGAGATGATTAAATCTTATTTTGCGGATCAGCAACTTCCATATCAAATATTCTATATCGAGGAAGAAAAGCCTTTGGGTACGGCTGGTAGCATACGGTTGATTAAGGAAAAGTTTGAGTGTCCAGTTATTATTACGAATTGTGATACATTAATTGAAGCAGATTATGAGAAAATGTTGAAATATCATATGGCATCCAATAATGATATGACAATTATTTCTTCTTTAAAAAACTCTTTAATACCATATGGTGTTTTGCATACACATGAGAATGGAATTATATCGTCTATGGAAGAAAAACCTCAAATTTCGTACTTTATTAATACAGGAATGTATGTTTTAAAACCAGAATTTCTGAAATGGATACCTGAAGATAAGGTATTTCATATGACAGATTTAGCAGATAGGATGATAGAAAATGGAAAGAGGGTTGGAATGTATCCAATTAGTGAGAATTCTTTTTTAGATATGGGTGAGTTTGAAGAGTTGAAAAAAATGGAAGAAAGAATAAATGATGGGAAGATACAGTAAATGAGCAGGATTGCAATTATTCCAATTAGAAGTGGTTCAAAAGGTCTTATTAATAAAAATATAAGAATACTCAATGGTAAGCCATTGGTAGCTTATTCCATAGAATGTGCGTTGAAAAGTCAACAATTTGACAAAGTATTTGTTTCTACTGATTCATATCAATATGCAAAAATTTCAATAAAATATGGAGCGGAAGCATCTTTTTTGCGTTCTGACAAGACATCTACAGATACATCTAGTTCATGGGATGTTGTAAGAGAAGTAATATATCACTTTGAAGAAAAAGGAGATTTTTTTGATGAAATAATGCTACTTCAAGCTACGTCACCTTTACGTACGATTGATGATATTAAAGGAAGCATTGAACTATTTTACAATAGGAAAGCCAATGCAGTTCAATCAGTTACTGTGATGGAGCATTCACCTCTGTGGGCGAATACGTTACCAGAGGATTGTTTAATGGATGATTTTTTTAATACTCAATATGATAGTTTACCTCGCCAATGCCTTCCACAATATTATCGTGAAAATGGTGCTATATATCTAATAAAAAGAAAAATACTACAAAAGCCCAATGAGGAAATGTTACTTAATGGATGTTATGCATTTATTATGCCACCGGAACGTTCAATTGACATTGACACAGAATTTGATTTTAAAATCGCAGAATTGTACTTGAAAGAAATGAGGATTGAATGAAAAAAATATGTTTTGTTACAGCAGCACGATCTGAATATGGACTTTTAAAGTGGCTTATGCGTGGAATTCAGGAGGAAGAAGAGTTACAATTACAACTTGTGGTAATCGGTGCGCACTTACTACTGGAACAAGGGCATACAGTTGATCAAATAATAGAAGACGGTTTTGTCATAGACTATATAGTAGATGCACAATTAGATATTTCAACGATGGTATCTATTGCAGCATCTATGGGAAGAATGGCAGAGAAGCTGGCACCAGTTTTTGAAAAATTAAATCCAGATTATTTAGTTGTTTTAGGTGATCGATATGAATTGCTTCCTATATGTAACACTGCATTTGTGATGCGTATACCCATAATACATTTATCAGGAGGAGATGTTACGAAAGGCGCAATTGATAATGGAGTACGGAATGCGATAACTATGCTTGCTTCCTATCATTTTCCGGGAACGTATGAAAGTGCGGATAACATTTGCCGTATGAAGGGTTCAAATGATTGTATTTGGGCAGTAGGAGAGCCAGGACTGGATGCTTTTAATAGAGAAAAGTTGTTATCACGAAAAGAATTAGCGGAAAATCTTCAACTTCGTATAGATTCTAAATGGATATTACTTACTTATCATGCGGAGACGATGGAAAGTCTGGAGTATAATTTGAATGCTATAAAAGCATGTGTTCGAGCTATAACTGAACTATCGGGATTTCAGGCTGTGGTGACCTACTCCAATGCGGATTATGGTGGACAGTTTATAAATAACTATCTCGAAATGATAACGGAGAGTAAGACAAAGGAATTTATTGTAATTCCGTCGTTAGGAAATCTGCGATATTTGAGTCTGATGAAACAGGTCGTTTTTGTGGCAGGGAATTCTAGCAGTGGAATAATTGAAGCGCCAATGCTCAAAATACCTGTTGTTAATATAGGGAAGAGGCAGAAGGGAAGATATTTATGTGGTAACATTATTCAGTGTGATGCAGAATATAATTCGATAAAAAATGCTATTCAAAAAGCAATATTACAAAAAATAGACGTGAACGATATTGATTATTGGGGGGATGGACATACATCAGAGAGAATTATTAATATATTAAAGAAAAATATTGTATAAAATGGAGAATGAAAGGAAGATTATCGGTGGAAGGTACGCAATACCTCTTGGTGTTGTTAGAAGAAATGAATATAACTTTGGAGATATTAACGAATGAGATCTAAAATAGTTAAACATTGGAATGGCTATCTTAGTTTATTTCCTAAAGATAGAAAAGATATTTATTACACAGAAGAATATGTCAATTTATATGAAGCAGAGGAGAGTAGTACATGGTGTGTGGTGTGTGAAGATGGAGAAAAATTGCTTTTAATGCCATTTATTAGAAATGAAATTAACGGATATTTTGATTTTGAAACAGCTTATGGATATGGAGGTCCTATATCTAATGTTGAAAATCGGAAATGGATTAATACTGCACTTAAGGAAATGTATCTTTGTTTCGAAAGAGAAAAATACATATGTGGATTTATAAGATTTCATCCATTATTAAAAAACTCGGAGTATTGCTACGAAGTTATAGATGTTGTTTCTGATAGAAAAACGATAGCAGTAAATATACATTTTCCAGAAAATATAATTTGGGAGAGGCAAATAACCTCTAAAAATCGGAATATGATTCGAAAGGCAGAAAAAAATAATTTGGTTTTCAAAGCAGAATATAATTTTGAGTCTATAAAAGAATTTGAAATTTTATACAATACAACAATGAAAAGACTATCTGCAGATGAATTTTATTTATTTCCTGATTCATATTATCAAAAGTTTTGTAAAAACTTGGATAGATATGCATTCCTTGGAACAGTTAGGCATGAAGGACATCTTGTGAGTGCAGCATTATTTATGTATTCAGATTATTATGGACATTATCACCTTGCCGGAAGCGATAGGAAATATTCGAGTCTTGGACTTAATAATTTATTGCTTTGGAAATCTATAATTGAGTTAAAAAGGCAGGGAATTAAAGAATTTCACCTGGGAGGAGGAACTGGATCATCGCCAGATGATTCTCTTTTTAGGTTTAAGAAATCTTTTAGTGGAAATGAGAAAAACTTTTGCATAGGAAAATGCGTATTTAATAACAATCTTTATAAAGAAATATGTGAAAGATGGGAGCAAAAGAATCCAGAAAAAGTACCTATATTTGGAAATAGACTATTAAAATATAGATTTTAGATAGTTTATAATAATTTTAACCAAGAATAGTTTAAGTTCTTGTGTCATTTTTCACTTTATCTGAATTAGGGAGGTAAGAAAATGGACTCATCTATGGACAAAATATGGGAGGACATACATAAAACTCAAATATGGGGGGGGTATCCTGCAGAACATGTTATTCGGTTTGTTGCAAGAAATTATTACAAAAAAAATAGGAAAAATATAAAAATACTAGATTTTGGATGTGGATGTGGAAGTCATACATGGTTTTTAGCAAGGGAAGGTTTTGATACGTATGCATTTGATGGATCACATTACGCTGTAAAAAATGCTGAAAGAAAGTTGACTGAGGAGAATTTATTGGCCAATTTTTCTGTATCGGATGGTTTGAATATTGGATATGACGAAAATTTTTTCGATGCAGTGATAGACAATGTTTGTATCTATGCTAATATTTTGCAAAATATTGAGAAAATGTATAGAAATATCTATCGAGTACTAAAGAAAAACGGCAAATTATTGACTGTCTGTTTTGGAAAACGGACTTATGGATATGGACATGGGAAAAAGTTGGAAGAGGATACATTTACAGATATTACTGACGGCCCACTTTGCAGAAGAGGTGTTTCACATTTTTTTGAAGAGGATAGCATAAGAGAAATATTGGAAAGTATTGGGTTTAGAGTTTTATTTATAGATACAATTCTATACTCAGATAGAGGAAATTGGGTACAGCAATATGCTGTGCAGGCACAAAAAGTTTGATATAGTAAGAGGTAAATAATATGTTGAAAAGAAAGGGATGCCTGATAATTGCGGAGGCTGGGGTAAATCATAATGGAAATATAGATTTAGCGTTTGAGTTGTGTAAGGCCGCAAAAGATGCTGGGGCAGATGTAGTGAAATTTCAGACATGGAAAACCGAAAAAATCATAACACATAATGTAAAGCAGGCAGAGTACCAGATTGCAAATACAGGAAAAATGGAATCACAGTTTGATATGCTAAAAAAACTTGAATTGACATATGAAGAGTTTAAAAGAATAAAAAAATATTGTGATGATATTGGAATTATTTTTGCCTCAACAGCAGATGAGGAAGATAGTCTTGATTTTTTGGTTACCTTAGATATTCCTTTTATTAAAGTAGCATCTAGCGATATAGGAAATGTTTCTTATCTTCGTTATATAGGAAGTAAAAAAATACCTATAATACTTAGTACTGGAATGAGTTCGTTAGCAGATGTTGATATTTCAATTAGAACATTGCGGGAAGGAGGGGCAGGAAACATCACAATACTTCATTGCACGACAAATTATCCATGTCCCATAGAAGAAGTTAATTTAAATGCAATGCTAACGTTAAAAAATGCATTTCATGTTCCAGTAGGATATTCGGATCATACGATAGGGATAGAGGTGCCTATAGCAGCAGTGGCCATGGGAGCGCAAGTAATTGAAAAACATTTTACTCTTGACAGGAGAATGGAAGGTCCAGATCACTTGGCAAGTATGGAACCAATGACGTTTAAAAGGATGGTTCAACAGATTAGAAATATTGAATGTGCTAAAGGAGATGGTATAAAAAAGATAAGTTTATCAGAAAAGAAGACTATAAGAGTAGTAAAAAAACGGATTGTTGCAAAAAGTTATATTGAAATTGGAGAAAAATTTTCGGAAAATAACATATGTGTTAAACGAAATAATAGCGGACTGATGGCACATGAATGGGATTTGGTAATTGGTAGAAAAGCATTGCAAATTTATAAACCTGATATGGGAATAACTATATAAGAAGATGGAAAATATATTTTTCGATGAAATATAAAAAGCCGAAATTTGATAAGCTACTATAAATGAGCAAATTTGAAATTTTACCAAAGTCACTTCAAATTGCTAAAAACTAAAGACATCACGTCTCTGTGGGTGTATACTGTATCTGCTAAGAAAACAATAAACCTACAAAGGATGATGTCTTATAGAAAACAGTATATACCATTCAGAGTTTCTTTACAACTGCTTTAAAAAATTAAGTTTATGCCAGGTTTTTCCCCAGACAACCATGAAACATATCATGGCAATACTGATATCCGTCTTTTCTCTTGGTTATCACGGAAAGACCATTGATTTTGAAAAGTATAGCCCTTGCCACCGCACCACCGTTGCTCACTTCCTCAATAAGGGGAAATGGGACGATGCCAGACTGGAAGACCTGATTAAAACCATTGTCATCCAGGTCATCTATAAGGAAGCCCAGCGCTCCGGGAAGCCTGTGTTCTGCATTGTGGATGACACCATCTCATCTAAGACAAAGCCTTCGTCACGGGCTCTGCATCCGATTGAAGATGCGTATTTCCACCAGTCCCATCTCAAAGGGAAGCAGGACTATGGGCATCAGGCTGTGGCCGTCATGCTCTCCTGCAATGGCATTGTCCTCAATTATGCTATCGTCATGTACGACAAGTCCCTGTCAAAGGTGAAAATCGTACAGGAGATTGCCAGTGAGCTACCCATACCGCCAGTGGTCTCTTATTTCCTTTGCGACAGCTGGTATACATGCGGTGGCATCATGGATGCTTTTGTCAAAAAGGGCTTCTATACGATTGGCGCGCTGAAAACGAACCGGGTACTGTACCCCTGCGGTATAAAGCAGAGGATCAATGAGTTTGCCCTCCATTTGCGGAAGACAGATGCCGCTGTCAGCCTCGTGACCGTTGGCAGTCGGAGTTATTATGTCTATCGGTATGAAGGGAACCTCAACGGCATTGAAGATGCAGTGGTTCTAATCAGTTATCCAAAAGATGCATTCCATGTTCCCAAAGCCCTGCGGGCTTTCATCAGCACGGATGTTTCTCTGAGTACCCAGGAGATCTTGGACAAATATGTTGAACGGTGGCCGGTGGAGCTGTTCTTCCGCCAGTCAAAGGACAAACTGGCGTTTGACAGGTACCAGATTCGCTCATCGAAAGGGATCAGGAGGTACTGGCTGCTGATGTCACTGGCACATTTGATTGCCTGTACTGGATGTGGTGAAGCCATGTGTTTTGAGGATGTTCTGGCTTTAGTGGCATAAGTTTATTGTGCAATTTTCTAAATTTGCTCATTTATAGTAAGCTAAATAATGGATTATATAAATGATTTGGATGATAATATGTTAAAAACAAAGACAGTGAGAGAAAGAGATATAGCAAAAGAATTTATAATTGTATTTGCAGTAAAACCTACACAATTGCATATAAAAAGATTTTCATTAGAAGAACTTCTTCTATATCAGATTAAGGTTATTATTTTAGATATGGGAGAGTTACTGATGCCAATTGAATATGAATTGACTCCAGATAATCCTATTTGTGATACAAGATTCGAATGTGTAAAGATAGAGAATAGAAAAGACGCAGATGATTATTTTTCTATGCATAATTATTCTCTGTTTTTTCTTCAATTCAGTGATTACTATGAGGTACGTTATGTATATAAATTACTTACAAAGTATAATATTGAATATGGATACCTACATTCTGCACAATCAGACTTTAGTATAATGAAAATAAAAAATAAAAGTAGAGAAAAAAGAGTGATTAGTTGGTATTATATTAAAAACGGTATATATCATCGTTATACTAGAAAATTATTTAAATATAAACCAGCATCCTTTATGATATTTGGAGGAACACTTAATGAAAACTATTTGATTGAAAGAGGAAAATGCTCAATAAAGACACAACGTATATATATATGGTCGTTAAATTATGAGAATTTTCTTTTACATGATATTTACCGTAAAAGTAAAAAGTATTGTGTTTTTTTAGATCAATATTTACCTTTTCATCGTGATATGAGAGGAAAAAAAATATTAAATGTTGATTCATATTATTCTGAACTTAGAGAGATTTTTCGAAAAATAGAAAATATATTTTATGTAGAAGTGATAATAGCAGCCCATCCAAGTGCGGATTATCGAGGTAAAGAATACCTTTTTGATGGATTTAAAATAGAGTATGGAATTACAGCAGAACTTGTTAAGGGCGCTAAATTCGTATTAGCTCAATATTCAAATGCCTTTTCATATGCAATAATGGCTATGAAACCTATTCTTTTAGTTAAGAATAGATCAATTAAACAGTATAAAGAAGCAGGCAAATATATTGATATTCTTGCGGATTATTTGAATATAAAAAAAATTCATAGTTCTGAGGATATAAAACAATCATTACTTGCAATTGACAACGAAAAGTATGATGAATTAAGAAAGCTAATTATTAAAGGTAAATGTGAATACGATGAGCAAAAATTTAGATTTTGGAATATTTTTATTCAAGAGTATATTGGACGAAATAACTAATGGAAAAGAATATCTAAGATAACAATTGATATGAAGGAAGACTAAGTGTATTCTGAGGAGATACTACTTTTATCTAAGGAGGACATTTAAATGAATTATCTTGTGACTGGTGCAGCGGGATTTATTGGGGCAGCTGTGGCAGAAAGGTTAATCACTATGGGACATACAGTTGTCACGATTGATAATTTGTCAACGGGGTATGAAGAGCATATCCCACAAAAAGTTAAATTTATAAAAGGGAGCACAGCAGATCCTAAAATTATTGATGAATTAGAAGGTGAAAAATTTGATGCTATAATTCACATCGCAGGCCAAAGTTCGGGAGAGATTAGTTTTGAAGATCCTGTATATGATCTTCAGACGAATGGGCAGTCAACTATAATGTTGCTAAATTATGCATGTAGATTTGGATGTGAAAAATTTATATATGCAAGTACTATGTCAGTTTATGGGGATCATAATCCTCCTGAATGTAATGAAAATACGGAACTAATACCGAAAAGTTTTTATGCGGTTGGAAAAATTGCGAGCGAAAACTATATGAGAATATACTCAAAGCAATTTGGAATTACTTGCACCGCATTAAGATTATTTAATACCTATGGAATAGGACAAAATATGAAAAACCTAAAACAAGGTATGGCCAGCATTTATTTAGCGATGGCAATTAAAGACCATAAGATTATCGTAAAAGGGAATAAAAACAGATTTAGAGATTTCGTATATATTGACGATGTAGTAGATGCTTTTATTAAGTGTTTAGAAAGAAGTGATGGATATGATGTTTTTAATGTATGTACAGGAAAAGCAACTATGGTTGGGGAAGTTGTAGAAGAAATTTGCAAACAACTTCCATATGATGTGAGCGTTGAGTATTTAGAGGGAACACCGGGAGACCAATTCGGTATTTATGGAAATTACAGTAAAATTAAAAAAAGTTTGGAATGGACTCCCAATATAGATTTTCAGAGTGGAATGAATGAGATGATAAAATGGGCGATAGAAAGTATTTAGGAGAAAAACATCATGGTGTAATAGTGAGGTAAGATAAAATAATGATAGATTATGATATAATCAAGGGAAGAACCCCAAATTCGATAATTCCTGATCTCTCCATTTTGATTCCAACATATAAACGATCAGACTTCTTGCTTGCGGCTATTGATAGTGCATTAAATCAAAAAAAACATAAGTGTAAATATGAAATAGTTATTGTATCGAATGACCCGGAAGATTCTCTTGAACATTTAGTAACTCGATATGGGAATTTGGATAATATATACATATATCGCAATAAAAAAAATATAGGAATGGTTTGCAACTCGAATAAATGTGTTTCTCTGGCTCAAGGAAAGTACATTGCATTTCTGCAGGATGATGATTTGTTGATGGATGATTATTTAAATGTTTTTGACTGCTATGCACTCTGCCAGGATGTGGATTGTATTGTGACAGGAAGGTATATTTTTTTTGAAAAAAAAACAGCAGATTATTATAAAATATCTTTAAGAGATATACTGAGAAGAGTCTATTTTATTCCGAGTATATATCGAAAACGTATAAAGAAAATAACTCTTAAAGATATATTAAAATCAAATACTAACTGCTATTTTTCCCCTTCTTGTGGAACAATTATAAAAAAGGAAACATTTGATAATATTGGTGGTTTTAATGATAAAATACCTTATTCTTGGGATTTGGAATTTTTTCTTCGATTAAATAATAAATATGCAGTATATATACTTGATTATCCTTGTGGAATGTACAGGATATCAATTAATGCTTCCTTAAAAAATAGTGTTAAATGGGATTTTCACAAATATCGCTCAGGTGAGTATTATCAATTTATGTTGAAAAATCATGTAGATGACAACTTCATAAAACGATATAAGCGTGAAATTTGTGCTACGGTTTATATGGCATATCCGGAAGATATAGCACTTATGTTGAAAGAGAAGAATATGAATGTACCTCAAGTTAACAAATTTAAGTGGATCTTATTTAGGATGCAATCAGTGTTGTATTATTACAACCATAACTTGGATATACAAAAATTATATCGGAAAGAGGTGATCGGATGAAAACGGTCATATTGGCCGGTGGATTCGGTACAAGGATCTCGGAGGAATCGGAATTTAAACCGAAGCCCATGATAGAAATTGGTGGAATGCCAATACTTTGGCATATTATGAAAGAATATAGTTATTATGGATTCAATGAGTTTATTATTTGTGCGGGATATAAACAACATATAATCAAAGAGTGGTTTGCTGATTACTTTTTGCATACGTCTGATATTACATTCGATTTTACATCAGGAAATAACGATATAATCATTCATGATAAACATATCGAGCCATGGAAAATTACAATTGTTGATACTGGACTTGACACAATGACAGGAGGACGGATAAAAAGGATCCAGAAATTTGTTGGTAATGAAAGTTTTATGTTGACCTATGGAGATGCTGTTGGAGATATAAATATAGCAGAATTGTTAAAATTTCATAGGGAACATAGGAAGATCGGAACAATATCTATGTACAGCTATGCGCAGAATAAAGGGGTTATTGAGGCGTGTAATGATGGAGTTATTACAGCATTTAGAGAGAAATCTGATTTTGATGGTGATTTGATTAATATAGGTTTTATGGTCTTTGAACCACAGGTATTTGATTATATAAAAGATGATCAAACTGTCTTCGAGCAAGAACCAATTAACACATTGGTTTTACAAAAACAACTGATTGGCTATATACATAAAGGATTTTGGCAATGCATGGATACTCTTCGTGAGAAGCAAAGTTTAGAAAAAAAATGGTCTTTGGGATCTGCGCCGTGGAAAGTATGGGATAGCGAATTATAAAAGAGGGAGGATGCTTTTTGAAAAAAGTAATAGTGACTGGAGCAAATGGCTTTATAGGAGCAGAACTCATAAAGGAATTGTCTAAGAGAAATGTAGAAATAATTGCTATAGTCCGTAATCGCAACTCAGATATTAGCAGGATAGAAGGGGTATTTAATACTCGTATTATTTATTGCAACATGAATGAGATAGAAAAACTTCCTGATATAATTCCGGACAGAGATATTGATACTTGTTTTTACCTTGCATGGCAGGGATCGTTTGGAGCGGAAAGAGCTTGCTATGAGATACAGATGAAAAATGTCATGTATGCGTTGTGTACGGTCGATGTGATTGCGAGGATGGGAATAAAACGTTTCATAGGGGCTGGGACACTTGCTGAGAAAGATGTATTAAACTATCATGCGTTGGATGGGGCAACTCCAAATGCAGTGAGTTTCTATGGTATCGCAAAAATGACAACTCATTTTATGACCAAAGTAGAATGTACACGACTTGGTATTGAACATGTATGGTGCTATCTAACTAATACTTATGCAGTTGGTAGTACGACAAATAATTTTGTGCTGATGGCAAGTCGCATGATGTTAAGTGGGGAAAGGGCTTCTTTTACTTCAGGGGAACAAATTTACGACTTCATGTATGTAACAGACACAGTAAGGGCAATATTTTATGCGGCGGATAAAGGACAGTCCAATACGGCCTATTATTTAGGGAGTAATAAACCGAGAAAGTTAAAAGAATATATACGAATCATACGAGATACGATAAATCCATCTATAAAACTATACTTGGGAGACATTCCGTTTAATGGAACTTCTTTGCCGCTAGAAGCATATAATAGTCAAAAAATAGCAAAGGATACTGGCTTTATGCCGGAAATTGAATTTGAAAAAGGAATTCAATGGACTGTGAACTGGTTAAAAGAAACAGAATTTAGCTATAATAACAAATAGATAGAAAAATAGTGGAAGAGGATTATGACACAGAAATTTGAATTTCAAGAGTTAGCATTAAAGGGGGCCTATCTGATAAAACCGTTTTTTGCATCTGATGAACGGGGAGGTCTGCTGAAAGATTATAATGCAACTGTATTTAAAGAACATGGTATAAATCATAAGTTGCAGGAAGTTTTTTATACAATATCTAAAAAAGGTGTTATTCGTGCTATTCATTTTCAACTTGGAAAACAGCAAGCCAAACTTGTACGCTGTGTGAGTGGTCATGTGTATGATGTAATTGTCGATTTGAGATTTGATTCGGACACTTTTGGACAATGGATGGGCTTGGATTTGAGTGCGGATAATATGAATGAATTACTTGTGCCGGAATTTTTTGGACATGGATATCTGGTATTAGAAGACTCAATTGTTAGCTATAAATGCGCCGAAGAATTTTATGGAAATGGAGATTCTGGAATCATGTTTAACGATCCAGAAATAGGAATCGACTGGCCATTTGATAGAATTGGTGGAAAAAATAAGATGATAATTAGTGATAAGGATATGAATTTAATGAGTTTTAAAGAGTACAAGCAAAGGGATAGATAATATATGAGGGGAATGAACTATAAAGAATTACTAGAATTTTATCATAATAAAAGAGTCCTTGTGACAGGACATACAGGATTTAAGGGTTTATGGCTGACAAAGATTCTACTTAAAGCTGGGGCAGAAGTAATAGGTTATAGTCTTGCATCGCCGACAGATCCTTCTTTATTTAACCTTATTTCTCTTGATAAAAATCCTCATTTTATACAGGTGACTGGAGATGTAAGAAATCTTGAATTGTTGAAAAGGACAGTCGCAGAGACAAAACCAGACATTCTTTTTCATTTAGCCGCACAACCAATAGTTAGAGATTCATACTGCAATCCTGTAGATACATATTCGATTAATGTAATGGGGACGGTAAATGTCTGTGAGTGTGTACGACTTTCCGCCATTCCAAAGTCCAAAGGAGGATTGAATGAAATAGGTGGTGGTTGGGACGGAATAAAGTCATTCTTGAATGTTACGACTGATAAGGTTTACAAAAATAATGAATGGGAATGGGGATATCGCGAAAACGAACCACTCGATGGATACGACCCGTATTCGAATTCCAAGTCATGTAGCGAACTGGTTACACATTCATATAAAGAATCATTTTTTTCTGAAAAAGGGGATACTAATAATATAGGAATAAGTACTGCTCGTGCTGGAAATGTGATTGGCGGTGGTGACTTTTCTAATGATCGTATTATTCCCGATTGTGTAAGAGCTTTATTTTATGCACTTATAGATGAAAAAGAAAGTAAAAAAGCAATCATCACAGTTCGTAATCCTTACAGCATAAGGCCATATCAGCATGTATTAGAACCATTATTTGCATATCTAATGATTGCTGCTGGGCAGTACAATGATGAAAAATTGAGTGGATATTATAATGTTGGTCCCGATGATTGTAACTGTGTTACTACGGGAAAGTTGGTGGAAAAGTTCTGTAATAAGTGGAATGAGTTTATGTTTACTAAAGAATATGAGAGTGACTTCGAATTTTTGCCGAAAATTACATGGCAGAATAAGGCAGAAAAGAATGCGCCACATGAAGCAGGGTGTTTGAAATTAGACTGTAGTAAATTAAAATATACATTTGATTGGAAACCTTTATGGAATATAGAAAAAATGATTGAAGAAACAGTAATATTTACAAGGACTTTAATAATTTGTAAAAAGAAAAATGATTATAGTATGATAGATAGGGAAATGAACCGAGAAATTGAGGAGTATGTAAACATTAATAAATCTAGTATAGATCGATTTTAAAAATTTTAGTTTTACATAAGATCAATCTCCTATTGGTCAGTAGGCACATGCCCACCCCCCTTACCTTGTTCTTTCGGATGATGAGTGCTTTTTCCGAGTGGTATAGGGAATACTATAAAATCTGAATAGTAAGTGCCTCAAAAGATGGCGTAGTGCATTTCCCTGCAATTCCTGTTATACTGATGAAAATCATATAACGAAAGGAGTGAAACCCGAATGGGAAATGGAAAACAGGAACCAGCCATTGCATTCGCAGAGGTATCCCGTCCTGTGAGGTCATCCTGTCCACAGCATTCCTCTCCCGCATTTGATGGAAGGTTCATGATCTACTGTCAGGGGATGAAGCTATTCATACCGGAAGACTTCCAGACAGATACACTGTTGAAGTTACTTCGGGTGATGAAGCAGCTATGATGAGGCGTTTGGCGGAAGATGCCAGCCACATATTTCTGGCATGCGGTGCCACCGATTTTCGCAAGCAGATCTCAGGACTTGTCTCCATAGTCAGCATGCAGTTCAAGCTGGATCCTTTCCAGGGAACCTGTGTCTTTATATTCTGTAATAAGAAAAGGGATTCGATCAAGGTCCTGAGATATGACAAAAACGGTTTTCTTCTTGCTACAAAAAAACTATTGGATGGAATGAAATTCCAGTGGCCCCGTACCCCTAATGAAGTGAAGCAGATCTCTTTCCAACAGGTAGAATGGCTGCTGCAGGGGTTAAAAATCGAACAGGAAAAAGCACACCATCCGGTAAAAAGGACCTTGGAAAATTCATGTTTTTAGCTTCGTAAAGTTGACGGTAAAATCTACGAAAATCCTTGAAAATTCGGCGTTTTTTGCGCTTTTTTATATGTGTTGGAGGTGGTAAAATTTTCCGAAAAATGTTATAATCAAACAAGAGAAAACAGGAAGGGAACATACCAACAATGACACCCCAGGAGGAGCTGGCCGCATTACGCCATCTTATTGAAAAACAGCAGAAAGAGATCGCGGAAAAAGACACGGTCATTGAAAAACAGAATGACCAGATCGAGAAACAGGGGGCTCAGCTTGAAAAGCAGCGCATCCAGATTGAAAATATGATTCAGGCGCTTCTCCAGGCGCGTAAAAAAATGTTCGGAGCTTCTACGGAAGCAACGAAGCAGGTCGAGGGGCAGCTTTTTCTTTTTGAAGAAGCGCAAAAGCTGGCGGAACAGCTTGGTGTGGAGCAAAAAAAGATCGAGGTTAAGCCCTATACCCGGACACCACGCAAACCAGGTGTCCGGGCTGAAATGCTTGCCGGCCTGCAAACAGAAGTCGAAGAATATACCATTCCGGAAGGGGAGACCTGCAGCAAATGCGGCGGGGAACTCAAAGTGATTGGAAAGCGGATCGTCAGGACAGAAGTGGAGTTTGAACCCGCAAAACTGAAAGTCCGGCAGATTGTACAGCAGGTAGCGAAATGTACGGTATGCGGTACGGATGGGGCAGACAATCCCAATTGCCATTTCCAGAAAGCGGCAGTCCCGATTCCGCCATTGCCCCATTCCCTGTCCACTCCATCCCTGATCGCCCAGGTGATGTACCAAAAGTTCGTGATGGGGAGCCCTTTCGCCCGGCAGGAAAGGGACTGGTACCGGCTGGGGCTGGTCCTGCCAAGGAATGTCATGGCAAACTGGGTCATCCGGTGCTGTCAGGAATGGCTGGAGCCTCTTTACTGGCGGATCCTTGAAAAGCTGGCAGCATGCGGCGTGCTCCACATGGATGAGACCAGGATCCAGTGCAATAAAGAAGTAGGCAAGAAGGCCGGCAGTGAATCCTTCATCTGGGTCATACGCAGTGCCGCGTGCGAGGAGATCCAGGCAGCGTTCTTTTACTATTCCCAAACCCGGAACGGGGATACCGCGAAAGAACTGCTGGAGAACTTCCATGGATATCTGGTAACGGATGCTTACAGTGGATATGAGAAAGTGGAGCGCATCATACGCTCACTTTGCTGGGCTCATGTCCGTAGATATTTTATAGAGAGCATCCCTTTGGATAACAATGGAAAGGAGTTATCCGGATCCAAAGGAGCCGAAGGACGGGAATTTATCAATCTCCTGTTCAAGGTAGAGCAAGAGATCAAAGACCTTTCCTATGAGGAAAAGAAGCAAAAGCGTCAGGAGGCGTCACGGCCCATCCTGGACGCCTTTTGGTCGTGGGTTGAAAAAACCTCGGCATTAGCCACCACAAATGAGAAGCTTACGAAGGCCCTGGTCTATGCCCAAAACCAGAAAAAATATCTGGAAACCTTTCTGGAAGATGGACGCCTGCCGATCTCAAACAACCTATGTGAAGCAACGATCCGGCCATTTGCCACAGCAAGGCGGGCATGGCTCTTTGCGGATACTCCGAAAGGGGCCAAGGCGAATGCGATCCTCTATACTCTGGTAGAGAGTGCCAGAGCCAATCAGCTGAATGTGTTTGAGTACCTGAAATATCTTCTGGCAGAGATCCCGAACAGCGGCTATTTAGAGCATCCGCAGATTCTGGATGAATACCTGCCCTGGTCCAAGTCACTGCCGGAGCAATGCCGGCTGGAGCGTACGATAAAAAGTGTTGCTAAATAGCCAAGAACCGGACCTCGATCGACAAAAGTCGATGGGTCCGTTTTTCTATCATTTACAACAACTATGCAGACATAAACCTTCTATTTCCTCACCTCATTTCTCATTCTTCCCATCTGCTCAGGATAAAGAAAAAACAAACGTTTCAATAAATAATGATCTCAGTATAACAAATCTATGTGAGATTTACTAGACGCCATCTTTTGAAGCGCTTACATCTGAATAAGGATTCTCCAAAATAATATAAAAATGAATTTATTAAATCAGTTTAAATATAAGTTGGAAAATTACAATAAACATTTGCATCAGAAAAAAAGAAATGAATTGTGGATAGCAAAAGAAAAATTAGTTCAGTTAAAGATATGTTTTGTATTATTCCTTGTAAACCTTTTATCTCAAGGATATATACTTATTTTGACAGGGACATTTTGGGATGATTGGTTATACTATTATCATGATATAAATCGTTTATGGAGACATTTTATCCAATCTGGAAGACCTTCTTTGGTTTATATTCCGGTTGCGTTTTGGAATTTACCTAACAATGGATATAGATGGGTGGTTTTCTTATGCTATATGATTACCAGTGTTATTATATATTTATTATTAAGAAAAATAACTTTTTTTCAGAAAGGGTTAAGCAGAGGAGAATGTCTTATTATTAGCTGCTTGTATACGGTGATTCCTGTCAATGATGCTCGTATTTGTATGGTCGATCTTCCATTTACAGTTTCTCTTCTCTTATTTCTCTTAGGATTTTATTTTTTAGTAATATGTAAGAACCAAAAGGAAGGAAATACTCTTAGATTTAAAGTGCTTTCACTTATCCTTTTTGGAGGATCATTTATTACGAATTCTATGTTGGTATTTTATCTTCTTCCACTGATATATATTTTTGCTTGTGAATGGAGATCATTTGGAAATTTCCCAGAAGTAATCCAAAGAATGTTTAAGAATATCGACTTTATTTTATTGCCATTTATTTTCTGGTGTGGGAAACAATATCTGTTTCCAGCCTATGGGATTTATTCTGGGTATAATGAAGTGTCGATTGCGAAGTTGGTCAATGCAATAAAATTAATGCCTAAAACGATATACAATTCGATAAAAAATACCTTTTTAGAGTTCTTTTCTCCCTTTTTTTATATATCAAATGTAAATGTGCTATTTATACTAGGGGGGGGATTTATTGTATATCTAATTTGTCAGAAGGTATATCGAAAGAAGCGTCTGAAAAAAATATATGGTGATGCGCAACAAGATATAATTGCATTAGGAATTGGACTTTTGGCGGTTATTCTTGGATTGTTTCCATATGTTGTAGTTTCACAGTCTGAATATATATGGATCGTAGGGGTAGAAGGGAGGTATTCTCTTTTACTGCCAATAGGAATGTCAATTTTAATATTTTATGGATTCAGAATTTTGTTTAGAGAGAGCAAAATTTATTTGGGAATATGTGTGTGTGTGATTTTGTTTGGAATAGGAGCATGTAATTCTCACTATCTGAATTATCAAATTGATGCATATTATCAGGTGGCTTTGATTGAAAAATTAAAAGAAAACCAATTCATAAAAAATGAGCAGAATATTCTTTTTATTAGCAATGATAATTTAGCATCAAATTCTACAAGATTTTATACATTAAATGGAGATGCTTCCATAGCATATGGAGATCAGACAAGATTAATTATGTATGGATATGAAAATCTGCATATGTTAGATAGGGACTTGTCAGATTATCAGCAGATGTGCTATTTAATGAATGATTATGATTTGAAGCATCATGATCTGGATGGTATTATCATGTATAACTGTAAGATTGGACGACGCCGTTGTTTGGCATTAAAATGGTTAGAAATGACTGACAAAGCTTCTTTTTACGATAAGGTGAGTTCAATAGCAGAATTCGCATATTTTCCAGCTGAAAGCAAGCATGCGGTAGAGATATTAGAAGGGTATGAATAGAGTTGAAAAGGAGTTGTGAAAATTTTAATGAAGCGGAAGGCGTGTCATTTGATAAAGTTATTATAGGAGCGGGTTTCTATGGTTTATACTCTGCAATTAAATGTGGAGAAAACGGTGAGAGTGTTCTTGTTTTAGAATATGATGATGAGCCATTTAAAAGAGCAACTTATATCAATCAGGCAAGACTGCATATGGGGTATCATTATCCACGCTCTATAGCGACAGCATTAAAATCGGCATCATATTTTGATAGATTTTATCAGGATTATAAAGAGTGTATTTTAGATGATTTTGAGCAAATATATGCGGTGTCATCGAAATGTTCTTATACAAATGCAAAACAGTTTAAAAAATTTTGCCAGGCGGCAAATATTATATGCCAGGAAATACCAGTAGAGAGATTCTTTAAAAACTCTCAATGCGAAAGTGCTTTTGAAACGCGGGAGTATACGTATGATGCTCAATTGTTAAAGCAGAAACTCTTGACACAAATTTATGATTGTAAGTCAATAACTTTGAAGTACAACGTGCGGATAAAAGATATACGGCAGCAGAATAGAAAATATACCATAACACTTAATGAAGGCACACGATATAAAACAGAGTTTCTACTCAATACAACATATGCTTCAGTCAATCAAATACTCAGATATTTAGACTACCAGCCATATAAACTCAAATATGAATTATGCGAGATTATCTTATGCAATACAGGTGAAAAATTAAAAAAATTAGGTATTACAGTTATGGATGGTCCTTTTTTTTCTATCATGCCATTTGGGAAAACTGGATTTCATTCGTTGACAAGTGTTTCTTTTACACCGCATGAGACAAGTTATAATAAAATGCCTGTATTTGAATGCCAAAAAAGATGTGTCCCAGGATACTGCAGTGCATTACAATTAGGTAATTGTAACCATTGTAATTCAAAGCCAGATAGTGCATGGTCTTATATGTCGGCACTGGCTCATAAGTATTTAAAAGATGAATATGTGTTTGATTATAAAGAGTCGCTTTTTTCTATGAAACCAGTATTGAAAAAAGCAGAAAATGATGATTCCAGACCGACTGTTATACGGGTTGAAAACGAAACGCCGAAATTTGTTAGTGTTTTGTCTGGAAAAATAAATACAGTTTTCGACTTAGATGAGGTCTTAAAATGATCAAAGAAAAAGAAATAAATTTTATATCTGCTGTGGTATATGTAGACGAGTTATCAATAGATATTCATAATTTTTTGAGAAGTCTGATATCATTATTTGAAAATAGATACAAAAATTTTGAAATTATTTGTGTAGATGACTACATGAATAATAATGTTATAGAGAGCCAGATTTATCAAGCGAAAGAAGAAACTAACTGTAAAGCTCTTACAATCATGAGAATGGCTGGGAGAGGAAAAAAAGGACTGGAAATCTGTATGACTGCTGGTCGAGACTTTGCCATTGGAGATTATATATTTGAATTTGATACGACATATAAAGATTATGATGTATCTGTAGTAACAGAAGCATATCAGAAAATACTTTCTGGATATGATGTTGTAACTGCAAGGTCTTTAAAACAGAAAGATCCAATAGAATCCAGAATATTTTATAAGGTGTTTAATAGCTGCTCAAATTTGTCTTATGAATTAGAAAGCGATAGATTTCGCGTAATGTCAAGGAAAGCGGTTAACAGGGCAGAGGAATTTAGCAAAATAAGTCCATATAGGAAGGCCGTTTATTCGGCGTGTGGATTAAATATAGCAAGGATTGAATATAATCCTGTTCCTTGTAGGGAAACGAAGAGGCCTGATAGTGCAAAGTGGGAAACAGCAAGCGATGCAATTGTTTTGTTCACAAATGTTGCATATCGTATTTCGATGTTTTTTTCTATTATGCTTTCATTAGTAATGCTCGGATTTGGAATCTATGTAATTATAGTTTATATTGGCAAGAATAAGCCGGTTGAAGGATGGGCTCCAATGATGGGAATGATATGCCTTGGATTTCTTGTTGTATTTATTTTAATGACGATACATTTTAAATATATTGAGGTGATTTTAAGTCTGCTATTCAGGAAGCAGCAATATATAGTATCATCGGTTGAGAGACTGTAACCTTGTTTTAAAGAGGGAGAATATGGAAATTAATTTTGTCCTTCCGGTTTTGAATGAAGAGTTGAGATTTGAGGCGGGAATAAAAAAGTTGTTGAGTTATCTTGATAAAAATGTAGATATTCCATTTATCATAACCATTGTTGATAATGGGTCTACAGATAAAACCGGTGAGATTGCGAAAGAATATAGTAAAAGATATCCAGAAATCTTTTATAAAAGAATTGAGATAAAAGGGGTTGGAGTTGCTTTTAGGGAAGCTGTTACTCACAATAATTGTGATATAATTGGATATATGGATATTGATATGTCAACGGATATGTCTGCTATTAGCAAAATGATACAGATATTTAAGGAAGATAGAGCTGATATAGTGAATGCTTCTCGTTATAATCGAAAATCTGAATTGATTGGGAGGAGTTGGGGAAGGAATTTCATAGGATACATCCTTGTTCTGTTGCTAAAGTGTATTTTTGATATGAAGGCTACAGATGCAATCTGTGGATTTAAATTTTTCAAACAAGATGTTGCTGAAAGCCTGTTAAAAGAATCTAGTGATGAAACAGGATGGTTTTTAATTATTGAGATGCTATTGCGTGCGGAAAGGAGGAAAACTAGAATAATCGAACTTCCGGTAACCTGGATATACGAAGAACATACAAAAGTTGACGTAAAGGCAGTTACAGTCAATTACTTGAAACAGATATATATACTTAAGATGAAGATGATAAAAGAAAGCAGTGGTGGTGATGAATAAATCAGTGATGCTTGTGGGGAATACTGGGGTTGTAGGAGGTAATTTAGCATTAAATTCTGACTTTACCTCCATGTATCATCGTATAAATATAGGACATGCATATGGAAAGAAGCCAGATATATTGGTGTATGCTGGTGTCACAGGGACAAAATTTATGGCAAATAAATATCCTGATAAGGACAAAGGAGTGATTGATTCAGCAATTGAGAATATAAAAAAAATCATGCCAAAAAAATTGGTATTAATTTCTACAGTTGATGTATTGGATCAATTTGGTAAAGATGAGGATTATATGCCCATAGAATCTAAATTTGGTGCATATGGAAATCATAGATTGTATCTTGAAAATTGGGTAAAAGAAAATATAAAAGATTATCATATCGTTAGGCTTCCAGCAGTTTATGGAAGAGGATTAAGGAAAAATTTTATTTATGATCTCATTCATATAATACCTGAAATGTTATCAAGCGAAACATTCGAGAAACTTATCAGAGAGAGACCTGATATGAAAGAATTCTATTTATATCAGGATGATGGTTTCTATCATTTGAATTCAGATAAGGGAAATAAAAAGTACTTAAGGGATTTTTTTTGGAAATCATCTTTTAACGCATTATCTTATACAGATAGCCGAAGCCAATATCAATATTATAATCTTGCATGGTTATGGGGAGATATAAAAAAAGTTATGAGATTCAATATTTCTATATTGAATCTGGCAACAGAACCAATTTTAACGAAAGATTTGTATTATGATATTTATGGTAAAGCTTTTAAAAATTATATAAGTAGCGAACCGCTTAAATATGATTTTAGGACAAAATATGGATTGGGGTACAATGGGACTGGAAAAAGTTATTTATATAATAAAGAAAGAATCTGGGCAGATGTTGAAGAGTTTATACGTAATGAATTATTGAAAATACACTGATAGAAGGAAACGTTAGAGAAGGTATGGACGATGATAAAAATGACGATTTTTCTATAAGTGCTGAAAATTCACACATGAACCGAGCATAAAGAAAAGGCATGCAACGAATTATACTTCTTTTCTTTATGACTAAATCCTTAGTAAATTGGCAATATCTGAAAAGTTAATAAATAAATTGTCATAGATGCTTACCTTGATGGTGACATCGAAGTTATATCCCACATTGATAAGTTCTCCCTCGAAATAGTTGACTGTTACCATTCGTCGTTTTGGATCTACGATCCAGTACTCCCGACAACGTAATTTTTGTAGTAGTATACTTTCCAGATATAATCATCTTAAATAATTAGGGATTCGCCAATAAACAGCCTCCAGCCATTCCTGGTTGCACCGGATGACCCAGTTTGCCATGTTATTCCTCGGCAGGATCAGTCCCGTTCCTGACGTATGAAAGGAAGCCCCATCATAAATTCTGGTACATCACCTGGGCAATCAGGGAGGGAGTGGACAAGGAATGCGGTAATGACGGTGTGGGTATTGTCGGTTTCTGAAAATAGCAGTTTGGATTCTCTGCCCCTTCTGTACTACATACTGTACACTTTGACACCTACTGGACGATCTGTTTCACTTTTAGTTTTGCAGACTCAAACTCCACTTCTGTCCTGACGATTCTTTGTCCGACCACCTTCAATTTCCCGTTGCATTTGCTAAAGGTTTCCCCTTCGGAGATGATGTATTCCTCAATCTCCTTTGGCAGGCCAGCAAGCATCTCTGCCCGGACTCCGGGTATAGGGAGTGACAGTGATCTTTTTCTGTTCTATACCGAGTTCTTCTGCCAGTCTCTGCGCTTTTTCAAAAAGGAAAAGCTGGCCCTCAATCTGTTTCGTTGCTTGTGTAGATGGGCCAAACAACTTTTTACGAGCGTGAAGGAGCGCCTGAATTATGTTTTCAATCTGAATCCGCTGTTTCTCAAGCTGGCTGTTTTGTTTTTCAATGATCACATCTTTTTCCGCAAGCTGTTCCAGCTGTTTTTTGACAAGGCACTTCAGCGCAAGCAATTTTTCCTGTTGGATTATCGGTGTTTTTCCTTCTATTTTGATACGTAAGTGCCTCAAAAGATGGCGTAGTGCATTTCCTGTAAGCGCCTCAAAAGATGGCGTAGTGCATTTCCCATCCATTCCTGCTATACTGATAGACATCATATAACGAAAGGAGTGAAACCCGAATGGGAAATGGAAAACAGGAACCAGCCATCGCATTCGCAGAGGTATCCCGTCCTGTGAGGTCATCCTGTCCACAGCATTCCTCTCCTGCATTTGACGGAAGATTCATGATCTACTGTCAGGGGATGAAGTTATTCATACCGGAAGACTTCCAGACAGATACACTGTTGAAGTTACTCCGGGTGATGAAGCAACTATGATGAGGCGTTTGGCGGAAGATGCCAGCCACATATTTCTGGCATGCGGTGCCACCGATTTCCGCAAACAGATCTCAGGACTGGTCTCCATAGTCAGCATGCAGTTCAAACTGGACCCTTTCCAGGGAACTTGTGTCTTTATAGTAAGCGCTTCAAAAGATGGCGTCTGGTAAAGCTCACAAAACTTTGCTATACTGAGATCATTATTTATTGAACTATTTGTTTTTTAATGTTTTATCCGGAACAGATGGGAAGGATGAGAACTGAGGTGAGAAAATAGAAGGTTTATGTGTAAGTGCCTCAAAAGATGGCGTAGTGCATTTCCCTGCAATTCCTGTTATACTGATGAAAATCATATAACGAAAGGAGTGAAACCCGAATGGGAAATGGAAAACAGGAACCAGCC